>JAIELX010000081.1 GCA_019752635.1 Candidatus Obscuribacterales bacterium
TCAAGCACTTGTATGAGCGTTTTGTTTTCATTGAAAACCGGAATCAGTATCGAAAGCTTCTTCACAAGTCATCCTTAAGCCTTGAGCATCGCCGCATACGCATGGGCTTTCAGTTCGAGCGTATCGTCCAATTTGGCCAATCCGACATCGCCATACCTTCGCGTCAGCGCCTTGCTAATTATTTCATCAGCGAGCGCCGGATTCTTCGGAAGCAACGATCCATGTAGATAAGTGCCGTACACGAAACCTTTTCCTACGGGCTGAGCGGCACCTTCGAAACCGTCATCGCCATTATTGCCATTGCCCGTGATCACCTTGCCAAGCGCAGCGGTGCCAGGTCCCAAAAACGTCCGCCCGCTATGGTTCTCGAAACCGGTCAAGGTGCTGCCATCTTGTCGTTGAATCACAACGTTGCCAATCATTCGTCTGTTGCCGGCAACGGTGTGAGCATCGATCAAAGAGATGCCCTTGAGTTCATCACCCTCTGCAGGTCGATAGTAATGACCAAGCAGCTGATAACCTCCACAAATCGAAAGAATCACAGCGCCAGCGGAAACGGATTCATTCATAAAAGCTTGTTTGCGCAGCAGATCCGCAGCTACCACTTGCTGCTGCTTGTCTTGTCCACCACCAATGAAATAGACATCGAAAAAATCCGGCGAAAAATCTTCTCCGGGTCCGGGGTCTTTGACAATTGTTTTGATGCCTCGCCAGGCACAGCGTTTTAGCAACGCGATGATATTGCCGCGGTCGCCGTATATGTTCAAATAATGCGCATATAGATGAGCGATTCTCAATTCCAATTGTTGCGACATGGAGTACCTCTTGCCTGCCGTTGCTAATTGTAGTTCTGAAAACGTTCGAATTCCTCACAAATCGAAAGCAGATAACGGGGAGGGCAGCCCTACCTTGTCATCTGACAAGTTTCACTTTCATTGCATTGCATAACGCAGTGGGGCTTCGCATCTCATGCAAAGGCAGGCCGGGAGATACCGATTCCAAGACTTCACATTCAACCATCGTTTCAGTTTCCTCTTATATGGAAAGGCTGAGATTGGTCTGGAATTATGGTCAGCGTTCTGGCTGCCCGCTGAGGCTCGCGGAACTCGGCGGAGGACAGGTAGTGAACCAAGCACCAAAACACGCCGTTACGGGGTCGCAAACGAGCCCTCAGCCGGAGAGCACCGCAAATGGTGCAATCCGTTGCCACCATATCTGGGGCAGAGACAACTCTGTTGGAAACTCGGTTGACTGAACATGTCAGGGACGAACGCCCAAAATGCTTGATTGGCCTAACTATATCGGTCGCTACATATCGCAGATTACGGATTCTTGAAAAGCGGTTGCCATGAAATCGCCGCTGGCACAACCACTTTTGGGATTCAAACAGATATATCGCTCAGAAAACTGTTAAATAATTAACGTTATTTAAGGTAGCTGCACAGACCACAGCCACTAGGTCTTCGGATAATTTGCCTAGCTTCCGTTACTTTTGCGGAAATCTCTACTACTAAACACCAGAGCAAGTGGGGTATATTGCTGGGGATCGTAAGAGTCGGGTCAATCAGAGGGAGTGATAACTGGTATGAGGAAAAGGTTGGCAACCTTGCTTTCTGCAGCAGTTGTTGCATTGGGTGCAAGCACTGTCATTACTACTTCGCCTGCATTTGCACAAGGTGCGACCAACATCAGCGAATTAACAGATGTTGTAGGCAACGAGTGGGCGTATAACGCATTAAAAGAGCTTGTAAATCATCCATGCCACATCTTGGTTGGTTATCCTGACCGCACTTATCGCGGTCAGAAATCCACCACGCGTTTCGAACTCGCGGCGGCATTATACAAGTATGAGCAGTGTATGGCAGAACGCCTTGCACAGAAAGCAGACAAGGCAGATTTGGAAAAATTTGCTGCGTTGTTAGAAGAGTTTCGTGGTGAGCTAAACCAATTGAAAGCTCGTGTAGACGATCTTGAACGCCGAATGAAGGCTGTTGAAGAGAAGAATATCGAGCAAGATATGCGTCTAGCTTATGCCGAACGGCAAAAGGGATTTATTCTTGAACGCCTCGTGAAAGGCACGCTTATCGACGTTCGAGATGTCGGCGTAGGAGTCTATCGTGGCTCGCGCGCTGTGTACGATTACCTGTTCTAAATCCCCGAACCACGTAACTCGACTCGGCCTGATCTCCAGGGAACTCTCGTTGGGACAAACCTAACGGGAGTTTCCTATTGAGGTTTTAGGGGTCGATTACGTTCTTTCGCTCAGTCTGACGTATTATACGTATATACTGTACTCAGCGCGGTGATCAACCGGCTAAGTGTCGTTCGCATTCATTGTCCTCAAGCGAGTACAGGCAGGCGAAAGTAGCGGTATCGTATTTGGTGGCGCGTAAGATGAGTGGATCAGAAATTTTGGCGCAACAATCTAATCGTTCAGCAAGCTCCCGGGGCGAAAGCGAATCCCGGTGGCGAAAAGACTTGCAGTTTGCTGTTGATTTGGCTCACCAGGCAGGCGAGTTAGCATTTAGCTATTTCGCTCGCGGAATCGAATTCTCCAAGAAAGATGATGATTCACCGGTTACGGTGGCGGATCGAGAATGCGAAGCGATGATTCGAGCGAAGATAACAAAGCTATATCCGTCCGACAATGTGCTTGGCGAAGAGGAAGGCGAAACAAAATCGTCCGGAAGCGGCAGAAAGTGGATTATCGATCCCATCGACGGAACTTATAACTTCGCCCGCGGCGTGCCGACCTGGTCGGTTCTGCTGGCCCTTGAAGAAGACGGCGAAATTGTCGCAGGCGTGGTGCACAATCCCGCAGCCAATGAAACCTACAGTGCCAGTCGGAGCGGAGGTTCCTTCAGGAACGGGCGCTCAATTCATGTTTCTTCAGTCAAGACCTTACAAGAATCGTATTTCTTGTTTGGCGAACCGGCAAGAATTCTGGAGCACAACCTGCTCGACGGTTTTTCCCGACTTGTGCAAGCAACTTATAAACACCGCGGATTTGGCGACTATCTCACTTTCGGGTATGTTTTCGAAGGAAAAGCCGAACTGGGGTTGGAAGTTGGGGTCAAACCGTGGGATCTAGCTCCGATGAGAATCATCGTTGAAGAGGCCGGGGGCAAATTTACCGATTTGCAGGGCAATCCGGATATCTATCCGGGCACGGCGCTCGTATCAAATGCAATCGTTCATGAAGCGGCTTTGAAATTACTCACCGGTTCCTAGTATCTTTAAGAGCATGTTCGGCTTTATAGTGTTACTTGAGCTAAGGGAGCATTGACTCTGGGGGAATGAGCAAGTTTCGCTGGTCTAATTCAGTCCGCGGACGTATGGCACTGGTCATGACTGGCTGTGCCGTAATACCGATTATGGTCTGCCACATCATTGTATGTGGTCTGCACGGGCTCGACCTCCTGGCATTTCTCTGGTACCTGCCATTGCTGCCCGCTCTGGCGTGGATTAACTGGCACTTGTCCGGGTTGATCCTCAGCCCGCTCACAGACTTGTTGTCAGCCACTACCAAGCTCGCGTCCATGGACTTGAGACAGAGGCTGGAAGTGGATTCCCTGGAAGCCAGCGAAATACTTGAGCTGAGAAAAGCATTCAACCGCTTGCTCAATCGGCTTGAAGAGTCTCTAAACATTCAGTGCCAATTCGTCGGAGACGCATCGCACGAGCTCAGAACGCCGCTCACATCCATTCAGGGCTACACAAAGCTGCTGCAAAGACGTGGCGCAAACATCGACGGACAACTGCTTTCTGAGGCCCTGCAGACCATTTCGGACGAATCAGGACGCCTGATTCGCCTCGTCTCCGACCTTTTGCAATTGGCTCGCGCAGACGCCGGTCAGCCTGTCATCGCACAGAAAGCAGTACTCGATTTGCGCCAAGTGCTTGAAGGCGTTGAAGATACGGTGATGGTCATTGCACCGGAGCACATCGAGGTCCAATTCATTACGCCCCAAAAGCCTGTAATCGTGCAGGCAGACAGCGACAAGCTCAAACAAGTCTTTTTGAACCTGACCAACAACGCCATTAAAGCCACTCAAGGCGGCGGAAAAGTGACTGTAACGCTGCGCTCAAATAACGACCAGGCGATCGTTCGTGTAATCGACACGGGCATCGGAATTGCGCCGGCAGACCAGCAGCGGATCTTCGACCGATTTTACCGAGTTGAGCGCTCGCGCACCCGTAGCAAGGTTTATGGCGGAGGAACCGGTCTAGGACTGGCTATTGCGCTAACAATAGTGCGTGCGCACGGTGGCAGCATCGAGTTGGAAAGCGAGTTGAATAAAGGTTCGACCTTTACGGTGCGAATACCGCTCGCCGCGGCAGAAGACGGCGGCGCTCGCAAGGAAAAGCCGGCAGGAGCGACCACGGGCTCCATGCCTGTTGCAGTCCGAGACCAGGAATCCACCCCGGCGAATTAGGTTGCCGACAAGCCGGAGCGCTTAAAAAGGAAGAAGACCGCACTTTCGTGCGGTCTTCGAATACTTGCAAATTGGTCTGTTTTACTTGCCAGCCTTCTTCGGCACGACACGAGCGACTAATTCTTCTAGCGGATTGAGGATCTTCACTCCGGAAGGTGTCTTCAAATCGCTGAAGTGCAAACCTTGATCGATATTTTCGATCTGCGATATGTCAACATTCAAACTCGCTGGAATGTCATTAGACATGCATTCAATTGTCGCAGTGTGGAAGATTTCAACCAGCTGTCCGCCTTTTTGAACCGCTGGCGAAATGCCGTGATAATTCAGCGGAACGATAACTGTAATTTTGCGATCACCGCTCACGCGATAGAATTCGACGTTCAATATCTCATGGTTCACAGCTTTACGCTGAACCGTGCGGATGAGCGCCTTGACATTACCTTCCGGCATATCCAGGTCAACGAGTTGCGAGTAGGCTGTCTTCGGCAAGCGCGAGAATTCCTTCTGACATACTTGCACCGATACAGAGCTGATGCCGGGACCGTACACCGTTGCCGGTACCATGCCCGTGCGACGTAGTTGATTCGGTTTAAGCTTTGTTTCCCGAGCCTCAAGCTTCAGCTTGATTTCCATGATCAGACCTCAATTTTGTTCTATTCGATTTCGCCGGAAGCGAGCTCATCGCCCGATTTAGGCGAGAAAGCTGGGGTGCAAGGATTCGAACCTCGGAATGGCTGGACCAAAACCAGCTGCCTTACCGCTTGGCGACACCCCAACGCAGCTACAAGAAAGGATTTTATTGAATTGGCGGCTCGATTGTCAACTCAGCCATCTACAATCCTCAACACCGAAACCTATTGCCACCTCTGCCTTTGGCAGTTACGTCCCGCCAGATATGCAAAGAAACAACTCGCATTTTTTGCAAAATCTTCGCAAAGGGACGCCATCAAGAGGCTTTGTAGCAGTCCCGGTTGTAATGTGCGGCGAAGCTTTGATCGGTCTGAGCCTGCGCGCAGATAAATAAGACCACGCTCACTGAGTTCGCCCGGTCCACTGAACAGGAGCCTCTTTATGATTAGCTCGCAGCCAATCGCCAAGTTCACCGCCGGACTTCCATATTAGTTGAGGACCATCTTTCTTGAGAGCGTAAACCGTGTACATGTGGTACTTCGGGTCGTTCAATTTCTCGTGCAGAAATGCTAACTCCAAGATACGGTCATTGTTTACATCTACGGCAAGGGGCTTCTCCGCGGCCTTCCCAGTGAGCGGATCCACCACCGTTATGTATTCATGTCCCGGAGTTATCTCAGTCAAGACAATCTCCCCGCCACGCTTTAGCTGCGTTGCCGCAACCCACTTATTGTAGATCTTCCCCATCCGCAAAACGTACTGGTCGCCAACGGGAATCTCCTGCCAAGACAACGAATTCAGGAATCTTTCGTCATCCTCATCCAGGTACGATTTAGTCCAGGACTTGATCACCCCCTCTTCATTCGCCGAGTCATGTTGATTCACTCTTGGAAGTTCCGGCTGAGCCGGTTCTCTCGAACCTTGCGAAGAATTCACAGAATTAGCCGGCGTCCTACTTTCTGAACAGAAGAACTGCAAACACAGGACCAGCCCCGCTACAAGGGACACGACGGTCAGAATTCGCGGCAAGGCGTTTGACATAGAAACAGCATATCGCAGCGCGCAACTATGCGCTTGCGACCTTTTGTATGAGCTACAGCTCCTCGGCAAAGCCTCCGGGCCCTATTGCGCGCAGGGCGGCGAAAGATTCACTCCGTGTACGACTGCTGGTCGGTCCTCGAATTAGTGCGGCAGAATCAGCGCAGACTTTACCTTCTGCGCTTCGGACACCAGCGATCGGGCAAAGTTGATTGCGGTTTCGTGATCGCCCTGACCGCTTGCCATTTCAGCAACCGCTCGTAGCCTTCCTTCTTCATCGAGAATTGCTGCGCTAACGCAAGTGGAATGTGCAGTTTGCTGCTTGCTCACAAATACGTGATTGTCAGCCACTGAAGCCAAAATTGGTTGGTGCGTAATGCAAAGAATCTGATGCGACAAAGCAAGACTGGCAAGCTTATCTCTCATTGATTGAAGAACCTTTCCGCTCAGCCCGGTGTCAATTTCGTCAAAAATGACGGTGTTCACTTGATCAACACTGGCAAAAATTTTCTTCACGGCAAGCATAATGCGCGAGAGTTCACCGCCTGAGGCAATTCGCGAAATCGGCTGCAAATCCTGACCCGGGTTCGGAGCAATTAGAAATTCGCTACGGTCGCAGCCAGTCGGTCCAGACGGCGAAGCAGTTTCGGCGGATTCGGTGTCATCGGTCCGCCCCAATGAAATCTCAAATCGACACTTGGGCATTCCAAGTTCAACCAGCTCAGCATGAATTTGCTCGGCAAGCTTGGCCGAAAGTTTCTTTCGTTTGGCGGAAAGATCAGACGATTGTTTGGCAAGATCGCGATCGACATCCTGCAACTCCGCGCGAAACTCGTCTACTGAGGCTTGCGCATTTTCCAACTTGTCTATTTCCGTGCGCATCTCGTCGCGCCGACGAATCGCTTCTCCTAGCCCCGGTCCGTACTTACGCTTAATCGTCGCCAGCAGCGCCGCGCGCTCCTCAAGCATGGAAAGAGTTTCGGGATCACCATCTAGTGAATCGCTATAGCGGCGAATTTCACGAGAATGATCTTCCAGCTGCTCAGCACAGTCGTGCAAAGCTCGAGTCAGGTCTTCCAGTGCAGGGTCCAGACAGGCAGCTTTCTCCAGCTCCGCAGCCGCACGCTGCAACATATCGGTGACACCGCGAGTGCCATCATTGTCATGACCGCGCAATAAAGAATGCGCGCTGGCAAGTAGCGTCTCAAGATCGGAAACGTTGGCCAAAACTTTGCGCTGCTGCTCAATGGCGGCATCTTCGTCATCACTGTCAAGCTGTGCATCTTCCAGCTCAGACAGCTGAAAACGTGCAAAATCCAGGCGCCGTTCACGCTCAGATTCGGAAATGAGCATGTCTTGCAGCTGACAATGAAGTTCTTTTCTACGCGCATAGAGGGTACGCACTCGCGCCAAGACTTTCTTGTGCTGGTCGTCACCTAACGCGTCGATTAACTCTAGTTGAGATTGCGACGACATCAATGTTCTGAATTCATGTTGGGCATGAACCGTGACTAGCTTTTGTCGAAGCTCCTGCAATAATCCGCTATTGACCGAAACGCCGTTAACCCTGTTGCGGGAACTGCTTTTGCTAATTTCTCTAGTGATTGTGAACTCATCACTTTCTTCATCTATGAGGTCGTGTTCTCTCAGCCATGCCGCTATAGACGGTGTCACCGCAAAGACAGCCTCTACGATTGCCTTGTCGGCACCGGGACGAATCAAACCGGCGCCGCCTCGTCCCCCGAGAGCGATGTTGAGAGCATCCATAATGATGGATTTACCGGCGCCCGCTTCTCCCGTCAGAACGTTGAAGCCGGGCGTAAAAGGTAGACGCAAGTGTTCAACCAGGGCGAAGTCTTTAATCTCTAGTTCTTTGAGCATAGTTCTTCTTATCAGCCGCGACAGTCAATATAATAGCCGCACTTTTCGAAAAGTCAGTATGCCCGTATATCAGTAGTATCTACAAGTGACGATTAATTCGTGACTTGCATTTGCTGTCAAGTGCGCAGTCCGGGTGCTCTCCAGTCGTCGATCACTGCGAGATTGATCAAACCCGCGGCCGCGTTATCCTTGCCCTGACGAAACATCACCGACACCACAGGCGAAGTCGTCCCACCACTCAGAAGCAATAATCAACTCTACAACGTAGTCCTTGGCAGGATCGTGAATCGGCACATTCAATGCATCCGCGAGCGCACGATCGAACTGCCAAAATAACGGCCGCAGTTCATCGGACGAGGATGCCGCGTACACGTCAAAACACACAAGAGCGCCCTGGTCCGAAATCGCAGCAAGCTGCCGAGCGACAATCGAACCGCGATGATTCCTTGCGAATATCACGAACTTATTAACATCCAGCACATTCGCGATAGCGGAGTAACTGCACGAACCGCCCGTGCCCAAGCAAGTGTTAAGCGCAGTACCCAACCTTAATGCTTCGAGAGGATCTCGTTCCAGTGCAATGCTTATGCTCCCTAGATCAGACAATTCTACGCGCAGTGCAGGCAAGTCTGCTAAAGCATTCAGGTTCACACTGGCGTTGCGTTTGATCCAACTAAGCGTCAACGGATGCGTCGACAAGTAGTCGGACCTTCCTGCCATTAGTGCGCTCAAAAATTTGTTAAACGCCCTTTTGTTGCCGTCGGCCGAATTGGCTAATTGCAAAGCCTCCCGAATGCGAAGGTCTGCTGCTAAAACTCCGCGTCCGGCAGTCAATTCCTCCGCGATGGCATTCTCAAGCAATTCTAACTTCAGCAGTAAAGCATTATGCAAAAGCTTAGCCCTCAGGCGCTCTACTTTGAGCGCAGGTAATTGCACCGCTCCGGTGATATGGTGATGAAGCTTTCGCGGCACTGGACTTCGTAAACCAAAGTCTCGGCAGTCCATTTCATAACGAAGCAAATCACTGTCGCTCAGTCTTGCCCAGCTCAATTGAAAAAGCCGGTGCGAAGTCATTCGCACCGGCAGCGCATCCATACTCGCATTGGGCAAAGTACCAAGGGCTCTGGCCGCACGAAGTAACTTAACAGGAAACACGGTGAGAGCCTCCATGGAGAAATCCGGCAATATCTTGAATAGGGAATCGAAGCCCCAGTCCAATAGAAGAATATGGTTCTGCGTTCGATAAAAGTCCTGTATTTGCTTCATTGTCGCGAAGGGCAAATTCAAGCACTTTTTGAAATCCGCATCGATCACGTTTGAGGCCACGGCTTCAAAGAACCCTGCACTCCAAAGCTTGAGTAATGCCTCGTCGTGATCGCACAGTTGAATTAAGCGCGCAAACAATTCATTTAAATGCTTCGCCCTGAACCCAAGCAAAGAACTGAGCTTGTCGATGAAGTAGCGCCGCAATTCACCATCAAGCCCCAGCAGCACGGACATGAATTTGTCAAAGTATCGATTGATGAAAGTCCGATGATCGACACTAGTGGCACCACTTACCAGGCTGATCAGCAAATGTAGCAAATCGTCGCTATTCAGTTCCAACAAACTATCCTTGCCGAGGAGCTGATTAAGTTCGGGAAACGACTGATACGCCTCCCAAAGCCAAAAGGGAAATGACGACCAGTAGCGTTCGGCATCCTTAACGCGACTATGGATTAGTTCAAATCTATACGTACTGCTGATTTGCGCAGGTTGTACATTATCAAACGAACAACGTAGCTGATGTTCAGCAGCGATGCTGAAACCGTAAAGGAGGTAAGAGGCGGAGACTCCGTTGGCTAAGCCTTCGAAGTAGGAAGGCAGAAAACTGACGCCGGCAGCAGCTTCACACTCCATGACGGACCGGAGTTCATCGGGCGTAATCAAAGTGACGCGAGCCGATTTCGGCAATGCGGAGAGCAGAAGCGTGTTAGCAATAGCCGAGCAGTTGTCCAAATGCTGCGATAGAAGATTGAAAATATAGAGAGCGGACTCCGGTCCATGGCAATAGTGCAGCAGTTCCAGAATCAAGGCTGCGTCCTGCTCCGGCATAACTTCAAGAATGCGGGAAAGTCTGGCATATTCACGCACTTGCCTGATATCGGCACCTTTGATTCTGTTGAAAAACAATCTATCGAATAACGGAGTCAGTCCAACCGCACGAGAGAGATTCTCATCATGGTTGATCAGAACGCGCACAGCATCAGCGTTCCATCCGGTTGCATCCAAGCGACGCAGATTTCCATATTGTTTTGATATCGAACTTTCACATTCAACAATGGCTGCCTCTTTCCATGAAAACAGCTCGGTCAGCAGTTCATTGCAAGTCCCGGGATCGCACAAGGCGTGCCGATAATCACTAGGCTGCGGCGCTGGCGATTTCGGGGGCTTCAACTTCGTCCCCCTGAAACCTCGAGGATGCGCAGCTGTGGCTGCGGGTCGTGACGGAGCCGAGAACGACGAAAGTGAACGTTTTGTGACTTCGCGACGGTCGCAGTACGTGCTAGCAACAATGAAAAGAATGCTTGCAAGTAACCCGGCGCCCGGTTCCGTGGCAGAAGCGATGCGATCAAAATGCCATAGAAGCTGGTCCTTAAGGGGACAGACCTCTTTGGCAACAGATGCCAAAGGAACCTCACTTATACTTCTCGTGATAATTTCCTTTCCAGCCAAATTCATATCCGACGCCGAGTCCCTTCTCAGGAGGATCGCCGAAAGCCCTGCTGTAGAGCGTGTTATCGAGAGCAATATTGTCACGAGGGGAATTCTCTTCGCAAGTATTTCAAGATGTACCTCAATGATATTGTCGTGAAAAGCGTGCCAAATTTGGGATTTTCGGGAATAATCTATTGTGTGAGCGGAGGATACGATAGTGGCTGTAGATTTGAATGTTGATTCTTGGAAAAAGGACTGGGCCGACAGCTTTCAGTCAGAGCGAGCCAAGTACGAATCTAACCACCGCACCCCGGGATGTCGCGTAACCCACATGTTCGGCGTTCCGATGATAATCCTTTCGCTGCCAGTGTTTTTCTTCAACCGCAAGGGCGGTCTTACATTGTTCGCCGTGGGCTGGATTCTCCAGTTCTACGGCCATCTCGTTTTTGAGAAGAACAGCCCCGTATTTCTTGAAAATCCGTGGAATCCCAACACTTACGTCTCAGCCCTGTCATTGGTCGGTAACGAGTGGATGAGCTTTTTCAAGGGCTTTCACGAGTCGTTGATGTCACACAAGTCCGTTGCCAACGTAGAGGCCGAACAAGTAACGGAGCTCTAAAGCGACTCTGTCGGTGAAGGACTAGAACCTGCCTCGTTCTTTGGACAATTGCCGCTGCTGCGCTGCAACCTTCTTCCAACGAACGTGCTCTTGTATAGCAGCTCTTTTGTCTAGCTTTCGTCTTGCATAGGCAAGCTCCTTATTCAATTTGAGATAGCAGTCCAACTCCCCCCGGCTCAGTCGCTCGTCGGCAAGAGCTTTCTGTACCTGGCATCCAGGCTCTGTATTATGGGTACAGTTGCCGAACTTACAGGTTGCGGCCAACTCGCTAAATGATGGCATCAGGCGGTCAAGATCGGCTTCCGCGCCCAATACATGGACTTCGCGCAACCCGGGCGTATCTATAATCATGCCGCCTTTAGGCATGAAAAACAAACCGGCACCGGAAGTGGTGTGCCGTCCCTTCGCGTCGTTTTCCCTGATTTCTCCCGTACGCTGCGCCTCCCTCCCAAGCAAAAGATTCACAAGAGTTGACTTACCCACTCCTGAAGAACCCAGAAACACTCCTGTTTTTCCTTCACGGAGAATGGACTCTATGCGCTCAACTCCGGTCAGAGACAACGCGCTGCTCAGCACATAACGGACGTCCGGAAATGCGGCTTGAAGCCGGTCGACAAAATCCCGTTCGGCGCCATCGGCAAGATCGACTTTGGACAATACGACTACGGGCTGCGCACCGCCATGATTAGCAAGAATCATGTAGCGGCGAAGCCGATTAACGTTGAAGTTTTTGTTGGCTGAAGTTACAAGGAAAGCGTAATCAACGTTGGCGGCCAGAACCTGTTCGTCCGCGTCAACACCGGCTACCATTCGTGCAACTACAGACCTGCGCGGTAACACCGCCTTTACTACAGCAGCACTGTTATTGGTCTCGTCGAGAAATGAGGCTCCCGTCGCGCACCAGTCTCCGACGGCCGGCAACTGAGCGCCGGTGAAAGCTTCGTGCGACATCTTGCCGCTCAAATGACAGTTTAAGCGGTTCCCGCTTACTGTTAGTCCTTGCCAAAAGGCTTTGTGGCGGGCAATAATTCTGACAAGTGATTCGTATTCAGAGCGCTCGCCATGCTGATCCAACGAAGGGGACCAGCCCAATTTATTTCTATCCAATGGATGTACACTCCTGACAGTGAAATCGATACGGCATTCAAAGCTGCTTGACTCGCCGGTCGGTGCAGCGCCCCTGGAACGATTCGCCTGAAAACAACTTCGCAAGCCGTAGCCAGTTCGTTGAAGACTCGACACAAGTGGAGTATTCAGCAGTCCGCGACAACCGAACGGAGAACTTTTCACCAGGGAAGCTATTCATCGCGAATTCGCTTCGCGTTGAATACTTTCTAGGGGATCAAAATCGGAGCTGAACTACACTAGACCGGAGATCACAGTGATTTCATTACTGACCATCATTTTTGCGACCTCCTCATTCGGTGTATCCTGATCATCCGAATGTATCGCATTAACGCCAACTTGTACAGAGGGAATTTTGTGAATTTGATTGACGACTGATTCGGATTGCAGCTTGGTGAGTCGCGCTCCGGTGTACGCAGGATGAGGGCGCTCCGGCACCAACGGTCACTGCGTTGAGACGGAAGCTCGCTCTGTCGGTGGCACAATACCGGCGCGAGGAATCCTGAACCAGAACGTGCTGCCGTTACCTTCTTCACTGTTGACGCCGATCATGCCGCCATGCCTCTCCACGATTGCTTTACAGATGGACAGCCCCAAGCCGGCCCCGCGCATTTTCCTTGCGTCACCTTTTTTTACCTGCGTGAATTTTTCAAAGATGGTAGCAATTTGCTCCTGCGGTATCCCTCGGCCGCGATCGGCAATTCTCACCTCAACGCAGTCAGGATAATCGATCGCAGAAATTGTCACTCGGCTTTCCCTCGGGGAGAATTTCACGGCGTTAGACAACAAATTGACAACAACCTGAATGAGACGATCGCCATCAGCATTAATGTCGCACTCGTACGGTATCAAATCCAGTATCACCCCTTGCTGCTCCGCATAGGTCTGAACGGACATGACAGCATCTTCCAGCACGTCTCCCATCGAAACATCCGTGCAGTTAATTTCGAATTTTCCCGACTCCAATTTTTCCGCGTCCAACAAATCGTTGATCAAATTGATCAGTCTGTTGATACTGCCGTCGGCTGAATGCAAATTCTCCAGGCCATTTTCGTTAAGATTGCCGTAGACGCCTGTTCCCAGCAAGGACAAGTACATTTGGATAGAAGTAAGCGGCGTACGCAAATCATGACTGACCATTGCGACAAATTCCCGTTTCATCCTTTCAATTTCCTTGCGCTCCGTTATGTCGTGAGCAACGCAAAACAATGAATCATCCGCCGCAGACCAATGAGCGGACCAGACAATGTCGAGTTCGCTGCCATCACGACGAATGGCACGATTCTCAATTGCGATATTTTCGACACCTTTGACTATTAGCGCAATTGCACTTTCGGTTTTCTCGCGATCAGTTTCAACTATCAACTCACGCCAGTTCTTACCGATAAGTTCTTCCGGGGTGTAGCCCAATACCGCCTTTGCGGCCGGATTAACAGCACTGAAGCGCCCCTCGCCATCCAGCGAACAAATCACATCCTTCGCGTTGAAGATTACGGCTTGCTCTTTGCGCCTGGCTTCGTGTAACTCAATGGCCATTTCCTGAAATACGCTGTCCAGGTGCGCGATCTCATCTTTACCGCCAACAGGAGGATTCAAGGGCTGCCCCTTACCCAGCTTTCGAGTATTGTCCATCAAAATCGAAAGTCTGTATGCAGCACCGCGATAAAACGCAAAAGCAATTGCTAACGCCAGAAAGATATTGAACACCACGCCCAACAACAGAAACACGGTGATCAGCCTGCGCGACTGCTCAGCCGCCGATGCTTTCTTGCGCTGAATGTACCCTTGCTGTTCGGTAATCCCGTCAACGGCATTGGTAAATTCGTTCACCAGCCGATTGACCCGGGCATACTCGCTCAAAGCACCAATTCGATCGCCCCGATGATTGGCCTTTCGCGCACGACGTAAGCACCGCCGAATGTCCTCTTCCACCACGCCAATTCGCGCAATTGCGCTCTCTTCTTCAGGCCGCCCCTTCACCATTTGCTTGAGAATATCAAACTGCTCTTGCGCATGCTCGGAGGCCAACTCTCCCTTTCGCACAAGCCCATCTGTCTTGATGTACTGACGTGCCTGATCCTCGATAGCGACGGTAGCGCCCGCCTCGATTATCAGGCGCAAAATTGTGGTTGCCTTAGTTGCAACATCTTTGGCGTGAGCTTCTTCTCTTCGCTCAAATTCGGCCTGGCTGAGCAAGACGCCCAGAATACCGACAAAGAGTATTTGGAACAGCAGCGGCGTGCAGACCAGAACCAAAACTTTGTGTGCCAGTGACAGATTATCGTTCATAAGTCGGATATTGACTTTCGCAAGCAGCAAGTAAACTATGCCCGGAAGTCAGTTGTTTACCTCGGTCCGCACCTTTAGCCCCTATTAACTCACGCCGACAAAACAGCGAAAATTAAGCGCAGGCCTGTTACGGGCTTGCTTAAGGATCTCTGGACAGAATGCCCCGGGCGTGAAAAACTTGCATCATGCCACGAGCGGCAAGCCTACACGTCAATCGGTACCGGCCATGAACCCGATCAGTTCAGCGCAATCCGAGCGTCTTAAACTTCAGGGTCTTGCCTGTTTCGAGTCTCGGCGTTATGACGACGCCATCAACCTGTTTAAGCGCGCTCTCATAATCACACCGGAAGACGTCTCCATTTTGGAGAATCTCGCCAAACTTTATCTCATAGTCGAACGAAACAAGGAAAGTTGCGATCTCTTTCGCCGCCTTGTGCTCTTGGCCCCTACCAACGTCGATATTTGGTACGGACTCGGCACCGCCGAAACTCGCCTTGAGAATTTCGAAGGAGCACTCAAAGCGTTCAATCACGGCGTCGAACTCAACTCCTCCCACCTTGAATGCTGGAATGGACTGGGACGCGCGTTGCATGCCACAGGCAAAGTATCCGAAGCCCGAAATGCTCTTAACACAGCGCTTTCCATTTCACCCGAATGCGCTGAGTCCTGGTACAACATGGGCCTGATCCACTCAGATCAACAAGACTATGTAGCGGCGAAAGAAGCTTTCGATAAAGCATCGCGAATCAATCCCGACTTTGCGCCAATATGGAACAATCTGGGAACAGTCCTGCTGCGGGCGGGCGACCTCAAAGGCGCCAAAGCCGCTTACGACCGAGCCTTGCAGATCCGCCCGGATTACGCCACTCCGGTTTCAGGTCTCGACGAGCTGGCTCGAAAACATTTTCAAGCAGGGAACGACTACCTTGGTCAAAATCGCGATGCCGATGCGCTTCGAGAGTTCGACGCGTGCCTGGCTATAAACCCTGGCGATTGCTCAGCTTTGAGTAATCGAGCATTAGCGAGGACACGACTGAAACAGTACCGTAAGGCAGTGAGCGACTATTCCGAAGCAATTGCGCTTGAGCCGGACAAGTTTAGAGGTTTCCTCAATCGCGGGCACGTGCATTTTGTTCTGCGCGACTACAAGAAGGCAATCGATGATTTCACCGAGGCCTGTCGGTTGGAGCCACGATTCGCACCCGCCTTCATGGAACGGGGACTCGTATGGTTGCGCCTGCGCAAGTACGAACAAGCGCTGGAAGACTGCACCACTTCAATCGCACTCAACCCGTCCGACGCCATTTTGTATTTCAGTCGCGGTTTGGTTCATTCCAAAAAAGCTGCCTGGCAAGCCGCAATTGACGATTTCACCGCCGCTATCCGCTTGAATCCCGACATGGCCATGGCCTTCATGCACCGCGGACTAGCGCTCAGCAACTTGAAACAGCATCAGGACGCTCTAGCCGACTTGAACCAATCAATTAGATTGGAGCCGGATTCCAACAACGCGTACTATCTGCGCTCCATGACGGAGATGAATTTAGGCGCATACAAGAATGCAGTGGACGATATGTTTTCTTTCGGGACGAAGAGACTGGCGCGCGTGGTGGATAAACTGATAGTGAATAAGTCCGCAGAGAGCACCGCCAAAGAAGAATCAGCAGCAGCAGAGCTGGATCCCCGACGCCTTGTTGCAGCGGAATCAAAGAAAGACAAATAGCTGAGCGTGCGGCCCGGAGCTAAGCGCTGGTAAGATCTACCATGCACCGCGATCACGTGAGCGCGCAATGCAAAAGATCCGGGCTCGGAAGGCAAGACCGTCACGACCGACGAATGGCAAATTCCCCAAAAGCGCTGACAGTAATCGCGGCAATCTTAGTGATGTCAAACCTTGGGGCGTGCCAATGGTTTGACGACGGCAATGAGCTGAATTCGCTGGGAATGAAAGCGCTGACAGCAGGCAAGTACGAGCAAGCTGAACATTACTTCGAACGCGCCATCACCACTCTCGACCGCCAGATCGGACAAAACAAACCAGGCTCAACTCCTCCCCCAAGCCTTGTACGCCAGCTGGCATACGCATATGGCAATTTGGGCAAAAGCCAAAAGGAGCGGGGGCGGTACTCAGACGCGGCAAACTCCTACGCCAAAGCAATCGATTTGCTCGACGAAGGCGTTCCGCGAACGGAAGAGTTTCTGTTGCACTGCACTCATGAGCTTTCACTGCTGCTTTTCAATCAGCGAAAACTCGTGGATGCCGAACAACTCTGTCGGCAAGAACTTGTGTTGGCGAAACAATTGTATGGCGCCCACAGCGTCCGAGGCGCAATAGCCGCGAACAACCTGGCACGAATCTGCGAAACCGACGGAAAGAACGAGGAAGCGGAGAAGAACTACAGACTGGCGTTGGAAATGTGCGAAGGTGCCGGCGGTAAAGAAGCAGAGCGGCAAACCATCGACATACTGAACAACTTTGCTGTCTTCTACGAAAAGATTGGCTACTACGCCGATGCAAGAGAACTGGTAGAGCGTTCGCTCAAACTACAGAAACCTTCTTCAGCCGGTTACATTGCAGATCGAGTCAAAAGCTTGTTCGTACTAGCTTTGATCAATAAAGATACGTATGAGTTCGAAGAGGCGGAGCATAATTACGACCAAGCCCTGGCATTGATCGAAAACGCGCCGGAGCATAGACAGCTTCTATGCGAGGGATTGGATCACTACGCGGATTTGTTGCAAGCGCAGCACAAGTTCGAAAGAGCAGAACCAGTGTATGAGCGATGCGTTGCCGTATGCGAAAAGGTCCACGGCAAAGACCATCCGCACGTTGCCGAACGACTGTCCGACTTCGCGGTTCTGTACCGTCGCGAAGGTCGCCTCAACGAAGCCAAAACAACGTTGAAGCGCGCGCTTTCCATTCAAGAAAACAGCGTCGGCGTTGACTCGCTGGTTTATCTTGAGACAGTGAATCGCTTAACCGCGGTGCTGAAAGAGCTGGGCGAATATGCGGAGGCTGATCAACTATATTCTTCGGTTGTTCAGCGAATGCGCAAGAAGGTGGGACCGGACCACCCGTACCTGGCCGACATGCTGGACAACCAGGCAATGTTCGTTGAGAAGTTGCGCGGAAAACGAGCCGCAGACAAATTGCGCTCAACGGCAAAGCTCATCCGCGTCAGACTTGCCGGTTCGTTGCAACAGCCGGCTCGCTCCGCCCCGCCCATGCCGTGAAACTCAAAGCCCTCGCTGACATCCACGCGCGAACAACGGCGCCACGCATTTACGGAGAAGGACAAATATCGGGGGGGGCGGTTATTCCCCTGGCAAGCGTCCAAATTCTTGCGTTCTTGAATAGTTTCATTCACGTGGGGATGTCGCGGGTGAGTGAAAGGTTACGGGTAGAGCTATATGGAAGTTAAAGTAATCGACGGCGAATGCAAGCAGTCCTTGAAAGACGGCAATGCTTCACAGAAGCGAGAAATGGGCATAATTTTCAGCCTGACCGAAGGTGCAAGCGAGTTCGAGCTATGCGAGCTGCCGGTTTCGCCAAAAGTTTGCAGCCGGTCGCGCGACTTAGCGACATAAGCCGCCATAGACTCTGTCTATGGATGGTGTCAAAAATCTTAGACGTGTACTCGTCTGTTGGACCGGTTGCACGATACAAGTTCGTTATGCGATGATCGCCGTGCCTGCCCCTGGCGGACAGCACAGTAATGAAACACGGCATATGGCGATGACGGACTCATCACTGGCAGAATCATTTCTCATAACCAGAAAAGACGGTCATTGTGCGGAGTATCCGGTTCAAGGTCTGTCTTGCGATGATTCGCTCAGACGAGCGCTGGCAAGTGGCGGTCCGCCGTATGAAGTCACATCTATTGAATTGAGCGGAACCAGAATTTCCGATCCGGGGCTGGCAAATCTGTCCGGCTTGGTTGAACTGGCACGGCTGGAATTAGACAACACGGATATTGGCGACAACGGCATCGCGCAGCTGCTGCGACTTTCGCTGCCCAACTTGCGAGAGCTCAATTTAAACAGCACCAGGGTGACCGATGTCGGGGTGGCACTTACTTCTGAGCTGAAGCTGCATCACCTGCGACTAGAAGACACCGTAATTACTAACGAAAGCGTACGAGCATTGCGGTCGAGCCCGATTTCCATACTCAATATCGGGTTCACCCGGATTCAGGATCCGGGCTTAGTTTGGCTGCACGAAATGCCCAACCTGCGAGTGCTTTCCCTGGCCGGAACTAATGTGACCGATGAAGGGCTGCGCCATCTCATCCGCTGCCGGAGACTGCAGGTACTGAATCTTGAAAAAGCGAGCCTGATCTCCGACAACTCAATAGCCGGTCTCAAGCGAAAAATGCCCGGCTGCCTGATAGTAAAACCGAACGGTATGTTCCTGAAATAGGTCATTTTCGGGCGGAAGCCACCGGGGCTACGACCATCCGGCTACCCGGTCCACCTCGGCTTGACGGTGCCCGGGGCTAGTGTTAGGGTAGGGAAGCGGGGTTGTCATTCGGGGCGGGCAAATTTCATGAGCAGTTGTCGAGAGCTCCTTACCTCCGTTTTTCTGCTCATTTCTTACGCGGCCAGCACCACGGGGCCGGTCCAATCCGAAAACGCACTGATCTCCGGCTCACAGGCCGCCACCAGCGTACATTGCCTCACTCGCGCCATGCGCTGGCACACGAACCTGGAGGAGGCGCAGGCAGCGGCGCGCAGCAGCGGTCGATTAGTAGTCTGGATTCACATGCTAGGCACCATTGACGGAGCTACTTGAAGTGCCGGCAATAGCCTGAGAGCCGTGTCGCTCTCCAAAGAACCAGTTCTGTCAACTTTAAGAAACCGCTTCGTGTGCGGCTACCATGACATAGTCAAAGAGCCTTATGCAGGCGACTCAGGTCGGCATAAGCCGAACGAAACAGCAGTCGATACTACCAATGGTGCCGGACCTCACAATATACAGATATTTGTGATGACGCCGGACGGAATTGTTTTGCACTGCTTGCCGGGGTACTGGAATTCAACGGATCTGGCATTTGAGCTAGACTTCGCCGAACGCCTCAACCGCGTCTGGCAAGACCACACGTTGACACGACCACAGAAAGACAATCTTTTCGCCAGAGCACAGAAAGACCACATCAGATTGCATTCACCAGAGATGGCGGGTCGCAGCAAAATGCAGCACTTCGACATAACCGAAGAGCTCAAGAAAAAAAGCGACGCCACAATTGCGCGCGCAGACGCTGATGCATCACCTGAGGAGCAAGTAAAAACTACGGACTGCATTTTGCATGAACGCATGGCAGTGCGCCCGTTTGCCCCATACGCGAAATTTGACGTTGCGAAGTACTCCGACTACGGCTCGCACTTCTACGACAAAAACGAAAGCAACACGGACGAATACGGCAACGTGCAACACGTTCGCCTCCGCACCATGAAACAAGGCGACGGTCCCCGCCAGCCAGTGAATCAGCAGGAAGAAGACTGAGTCGGTCCACTAACTCCGCAAAGCATCAACCGTTGTACGATCGCGCTCAAATAGAATTACTGAGATTGGTCCACGGTCGATACGGAAAGTATTTTCGCGATCGAAACTTTGTCTTGCATTCGCTACGCCACTGTGAAAGGCTTGAGACTAAGAACTCGCGCAATCCGAACCGGTTCATTACTCGGAAACGGCTAGCGCAAGCATAAACCTAAATGAAGCGGGCTCATAGCGGTATTGACTGTTCGAGCATGCTTCTCGAATTCATTAAGCTACCGGAACCTCCGCCCTTTGACAACAAGCGTCCGCCGGGACGGCTGTGTTCCTTTTGCTATCCAGGTGCACAACCAGTGCGAACCTGAATCTGCACTAGACGCTTCAGTATGGATATCGGAACTAGCGGAACCGCCTATTTGCAAATAACTTGCTGTTGCTTGAAGAAGACTGGGTACGTAGAATTGGAACGGTTGGTTCGCTACATCCCACTGAGCTTACGGGAGACTCCCATGCCGCGCAAGCCAAGTATTACCAAGAAGAGCACTGAAACCAAAGGCGGCGAACAAGCTGTCCCTGTCAATGCAAAACGCAGTCAAATATTGCAGGGCGCACTCACGGTTTTTCTGGAATACGGCTACAAAGGCACCAGTATGGATCGGGTTGCCGAAGAAGCCGGTGTCTCAAAACAAACTATCTACAGTCATTTCGAGGACAAAGAGCGCCTCTTCCATGAACTAGTCGAACATCTTTCTGGAAGTCTCTTCCCCGAGCAAGGGGATCAAACCAAACTCTTCGACCTTGAGCCGGAAGCGTTCCTGATTCGCATTTCGCAGCTGTTTTTTGAGCAGATGGATCGTTGGGAATACAAATCATTTTTCCGTGTCGTTGTCGCCGAATCGGGTCGATTCCCCGAACTTGCACAATTGTACGTTCGCCGAGCGGTCGAACCTGGCTTAGGGGTGCTGGTCTCCTACTTCGAAAAGCACCCGGAACTGGCTTTGCAAGATGCCGAGGTCACTGCGCGCATTTTCCGAGGATCTCTGGCGAGCTTTGCTCTGGTTCAAGACATTTTGCAGGGCAAAAGGCTAGTTCCCATGTCCCGCGAGCGGTTTATTTCCGGACTGGTTGAAACCGTGCTCAATTCATACGAACGCAAGCCGAGCTAGCCGAGTACCGAGGGGCTAACGTGCACATACGGCAGGCGCCAAGGTGATATCCTTAGAGCGTCTATTAGCGTGAAAGAAGCCATGAAGAAGATATTGATAACCGGTGGTGGTGGCTTTATCGGCACACACCTTGCAGAACGTTTTGCCGGTAAGTACGAATTGTGTCTGTTCGACAATTTTCGGCGCAATTCATTGGAGCACGCTCCGCACTTGCTAAAGGCACCGGGCGTTGAAATGCGTCGCGGGGACATCCTTGAGCCGGAGTCGATCAAAGAGGCACTTAAGGGCGTGGATTGCGTGCTGCACCTGGCAGCGATCGCCGGTGTTTCCAGCTACTACAACGAGCCGCTCAAAACGTTGGAGACAAACATTCTCGGCACGATAAATGTTCTGAAAAGTATGCAGAGTGCAGGCGGCATCGAATCGCTTGTCTATTTCTCTACCAGTGAAGTCTACGGCGGCGAAGCGGCCTTTGTGCGGGAAGATCAGCCATTCAATTTCGGACCGGTCATGGATAAGCGCTGGACCTATGCCACCAGTAAAGTTGCCGGCGAAAACTTTTGTCTGCGCTATGGAGAAGCATCCGGTTTTCGCACTGTAGTCGTGCGTCCGTTCAATATCTACGGACCAAGACAGACCGGAGAAGGGGCGATCAGCAACTTTTGCACGGCCGCGCTGAACTCAAAGCCGCTGGTCGTTTATGGCAGCGGAACAGCAATAAGATCGTGGTGCTACGTCAGTGATATGGTCGACGCAGTGGATAAGATTCTGCATACACCATCGGTGCACGGACCGTTCAATATCGGCAATCCGCGTGAAACGCAGACCACGGTAGGGCTGGCTCGCATGGTTGCCTCTTTGGTGCCAGGCTCGCCGGTTGAGTATCAAGAAATCGATCGCATGGAAATCGGAGTTCGTATCCCGGACATCACAAAAGCGGCTGAGCAGCTCGGCTTCTCTCCCAAAGTTGATTTGCCGACAGGACTTTCACACACTTTAGAGTGGTACCGAACACTGGAGCAACGGCAATGAACATTGTTGTGATCGGCGGCGGCAAAATGGGTTTACCACTGGCCTGCCAGATGGCATCGAAGGGCGGGCAAGTTACAGTTTGCGACACCAATCAAAAGCTGGTCGCAATGATCAATGCAGGGCGGTGCCCATTTGACGAGCCGGAACTACCGGAGAAACTCAGCCAAAACGTCTCTTCCGGCGCGCTTAAAGCGACGGTGGATACAGCAGCGGCGGTGGCTACGGCCGATGTTGTGATAGTGATTGTCCCCGTTCTCCTAACCGGCGCAAACGACGCCGACACTTCGATTATCGAAGCGGTAACCAAGACAATTGCGCGTTCAATGAAGAATGGCGCCATGATCTGCTTTGAGACTACGCTGCCCACCGGCACCACGCGCAGGCTCGCCACGCTTCTGGAATCAGAAGGACGCAAGGCCGGTGTTGATTTCGATTTGGTCTTTTCGCCGGAACGTGTTAAGAGCCGCCTTGTATTTCAGCGCCTTTCCGAAAACCCCAAAGTCGTCGGCTCGCTCACTCCGGCAGGGGAAGAACGAGCAGCAAAGTTTTACTCGCAGTACCTGGGTGCCCCTGCAATCCGCATGGGCTCACTGGAAGCTTCTGAACTGGTGAAGCTGGCAGGAATGATTTTTCGCGACGTCAACATTGCACTGGCGAATGAACTGACCGCTTACGCCGATTTGTACAACCTCGACATCAAAGCTATTATCGAAGCCGCCAATACAGACGGTGAAACGTTTATGCTTCAGCCCGGCATCGGAGTCGGAGGTCACTGCACTCCGGTCTATCCACACTTCTTATTGCGCGACGCAGAGCGAAACGGATTGCCGATTCCCATCACAGAGATCAGTCGCACGACAAACGATCGGCGACCGGCAGCCGTTATCGCGCGCGTGGAAAAAATGTGGGGCGCCCTGCGAGGTAAGAAAGTAACCATATTAGGTCTGGGTTTCCGCCCCGGTGTCAAAGAGCACATTTGCTCACCAGCTTTTGCGTTGAGGGATGAACTTTTCGCTCGCGGCGCAGAAATATCGGTTCACGATCCACTCTATGATGCGGAGGAAATCAGCGCTCTCGGTTTTGTGCCTGGAACGCCGGACGGCAGTGAAGTTGTGATCCTAAATACAGCGCACGATGAATACAAGCACATGGACTTTTCAAAATTGAAAGGCGCCGGTCTGCAGGTCGTGGTCGACGGACGTAATTTTTGGGATCAAAAGAACGTCAGCTCTTGCGGCGTGGCTTACTTCGGAATGGGACGCACCAGTGTCGAAAATGGCATGAAGTCCGCTCCTGCTGCGCAAGCAAACATTCCGCTGTCAAAACTTAGCTTGACCGAGGTCGAAGCAGCAGCTGCATCACGCGTAGTCCGCTCAGGCTGGATTATGCAGGGGCCGGAAGTCGAAGCCTTTGAGTCGGAGTTTTCCGACTTTGTCGACGCCCCCTACTCCTGCGCGGTATCATCTTGTACCGCCGCGCTCATGATGGCTTTGAAAGCACTGGGCGTGGGTCCGGGCGACGAAGTAATCACCGTCTCGCATTCATTCATCGCTACCGCAAATAGCATCGTGCTGGTTGGCGCGACACCGGTATTCGCGGACATCGATCCCCTGACTCTCAACATCAGCCCCCGGCATATCGAAGCGCTGATAAACGAACGCACCAAAGCGGTGCTCGTTGTTCACCAGCTCGGCATGCCGTGCGATATGAGCGCAATTATGAAGATAGCGGGTAACCGCGGCGTTCCCGTCATTGAAGATGCGGCATGCGCCTTGGGCAGTGAAGTTAAAATGCAAGACAAGTTCGAAAGAATCGGCGCACCAATCGGCGACATCGCCTGCTTCTCATTTCATCCGCGCAAGATCATCAGCACCGGAGACGGTGGCATGCTCACGACACGAAGCGCTGAGCTTGATGCACGCTTCCGCCTCCTGCGCAATCACGGAATGACCATTGCGACCTCTTCCAGAAAAACAGGAACAACCTATGTCCGAGAGCAATATTTAGAGTCAACTTGGAACTTTAGACTGAGCGACTTGCAGGCTTCCGTAGGGCGAGAGCAATTGCGACGATTGCCCGGTCTTGTTGAAGGACGGAGAAAGTTGGCAATGCGCTATCATGAGTTACTCAGCGGACTTGAAGGTGCGACATTATTCGCAGAACCGGATTATGCAAAAACCAACTGGCAAAGTTTTGCCGTTCGCCTTGCCGTCCCGGTCGAGCGCTCCGGTGTGATCGAAGGCATGCAAGCTCGCGGTATAGCGACTCGCCCGGGAATCAGTTGCGCACATGCTGAGCCGGCATTTTCGAAAAGCCCTTGGGGCTGCCGCGCGGGGACACCATCGACATGCACCGCCGATTGCCAGCACCTGGAGCACAGCATAAACGCGCGCGATTACTGCTTGATCTTGCCGCTCTACAATGGACTGTCCGACCAGGATCAAATTCGTATTGCGTCAACGCTAAATGAAATTTTGCAAAGTGTTCGCCAGCACAGGTAGGCGAACTCATGGAAAAAGTACAAAAAATAGATCATCTGGAAACGTCTCGGCTGCGGCTGCGCCGCTGGAAGGAATCGGACATCGAACCGTTCGCGGCGATGAATGCCAACCCCGAAGTAATGAAGTATTTTGTTCGAACCCTCACGCGCGAGCAGACAGCCGACATGGTGGCAAATCTGGACGCACGGTTCGAAGCGGAAGGTTTTGGACTCTGGGCTGTAGAAGTACGCGACTCCGGCGAATTCATAGGGTTCACCGGCCTGAGCAGGCCGAAATTCGAATCATTCTTCACACCCTGCGTAGAAATCGGATGGCGGCTGGACCACAAAGCGCAAGGCAAGGGGTACGCTACTGAAGCGGCGCAAGAAACCCTACGCGACGGATTTGAAAGATTAGGACTGGAAGAGATCGTCTCGTTCGCCGCCGCTATAAATGAACGCTCAACAAACGTCATGAAAAAAATCGGCATGAAGAGAAACGCCTCGGAAGACTTTCTTCATCCGATGATCGATCCGGCAAGTCCACTCGCCCCGCACGTGCTGTACAGGCTGAGTCGACAAGACTGGCAATCGCAACTTAGATAATAGGGGGAACCAGTCCCTGCGATATGCAGGCTATTAGTGCTTCCACAACAGCAGGATCATACAGAATGCCTGCATTCTGGCGCATCTCTTCAAGAGCATCTTCCGGTGGCATACCTGCGCGATAAGTCAGGTCGCTTACACGACCATGGTAACCATCGGCAGCGTGCACAATACGCGAAAGCAGCGGAATATCCTCGCCGGCAAGCCCTTCCGGGTAACCGTTGCCATCATATTCTTCATGATGATAAAGCACTACTGAAGCGAGTTCTTCCAATTCCGGTATGCCCTTAAGCAACTTGGCACCATCGATGGGGTGCTCCATAGTCTGAACCAACTCGGCGTCACTCAGGTCGTCATCCGGCTTCTGAAGCAACGACTGCGGCAGTTTCATCTTGCCGATGTCGTGAACTATCGCAGCTAGCCGAACGACATTCACTTCCTCCGGTGTCAGTCCCAACAGGCGCCCGACCGCACTTGAATACTCGGCGACGGCGCGGGCGTGTCCGTTGACATACTTATCTTTCTGCTCCACTTGCGAGACCCAGTTGTCCAGACGTCCCAGCAAGCGCGGGTCGATGCCCGGCGTCGCAAAGATGTAGTCGCTAGTGGGATTGGACGTAGACAGGATCTGCTTGAGCTTCGCTTCAGCAGCAGCCTCATCTATCTCCAGCGGTGGTCCATCTATGAACTGACCGCTTCTGTTTCGATCCTTGTGGAAAGACGACCCCAAACCACCGCCGGGTGTGGAAATCGATGCCATGCGAGCTTTGCCGAGCATGGCGCCTCCAAGCCCCTTACCGGGATTGTTTGTCGGCGTTGGAATCGCATCAAGATTGCCCCAGTTTCCAGACGAAGACTGATCCTCCGGAAAATCCATCGCCGGCGTAACTTGAGCAGCAGCAGCAGCGGGAGTTCCGGGAGAAGGAATTGATTCCAGATCGCCCCATTTGCTCGCTGGCTTTGGCTTAGCAAGTGCTCCAGGCGCGCCGATTGCATCTAAATCGCTACGCGATATTGAGCCGGGTCCAGGCCTTCCTGGTCCCGGGGAAGGTGTGCTGACGGGGTCGGGCGTTGAACTGACGACAGGCGGTGCAGGCGGTGGTTCCGGTGTCGGCACGACAGGCGCGGCCTCCGGAGCGACGGAAGCGCGACCGAGTGCCTGTCCGAGACCCTTTGGAGGCGCTCCGGGAGAACGAACCGACGGAGTCGGTATCGCATTTAGATCATCAGGATTGAGAGCGGAAGAAGGCTCTGCCGGTTGAACCGATGCCGCAGGAGTCAAAGCGGAAGACTTCGCCGGCCGCATTGAAGCAGGGGTGGGCGCATTTTGCAAAGCTTTCGCCTTGGTGTACTCGTCGGTTAATCCCCAGCTGCCCGAGAATGCCTTCGGAATAGGATTCGAGCCCTCTTCTACCGCCTGATCGTTATCAACGGCGGGAGCATCAATCGCAGCCAAGATCCGGTCTTCAATGTCATCAACTCGAGTTTCCTCGGGCTGAGCCTCTTCGGCTTGAACTTCAAAAGGCTGAATCTCATCGCGCTGAGCAGTTCCTTCGTCGCCTTGTCCCTCCTCACCGGGCATCGGAGGCGTCGGTTGAGATGTTGTTATGTTCCATGCGCCCACACTAGCGGCACCAGTTCGAGCATTGGTGCGTATGCCGCCTAGCAGGCCCGTCAACGTGCGGCCCCCTTGCCCCGGTGCCGTAGGATCGAATGGCGGCGGTGATGGCATCATCACCTGCGGAGTCTCCTGCGCTGGAGTTTCCGTCTCAATTACGGGTTGCTGCGCCTGATCTGCAAGCATATCCGCCAGCCCGCCAAACGCGTTGGTACTCTCACCGGATGACTCTATCGCATAAGCTAGCTGTTCCGGCGTGGGCGGAATGCCCTGCTCGTAATCGGTGTGTTGGTATCCTTGCTGTTGATAGCCCTCCTCGGGCTCTTGTGGCGCAGCGACAGTCGGCGCCTTTCTGGCGTTCGGAATGGAAGCGTTCGCCAGCACACCTTTTAGCGCGCGGCGGACATCTTGAATGCTTTGTTGTTCGGCATCCTTTGTATCGGCCACATTGCGTTGATGAAGACGCATAATCGGCTCAAGATTCCGTTTCTCGTCAGGTAATTGAACAAGTGCATCAGCAACGGTGTCAGCGACATTCTGCACCATGTCCATTTCATCGCGAGTCCATGCGCGTCGCGAATCGCATTGCTGCATGATAATGCAACCATGAACCCCTAGCGTCGAGCGAATGCCGACAGCTAAAAGCGAGCGCACACCTATGAACTGCATTTCTTCCTGCGCAGGCGTAAGGTATGAACCGGTTTGCCCCTCAAAGGTCACCACCGGTAATGGCGACAACAAGGCGCGAGCAACTACGGCGCTATCCTTTGTCGGCCAGCCACAATCTTGTGAGCTTTCGACGCCCCGTTCGCGTTGCCAGTATTCATAGCACTTCCATCCGGAACTACCATCGGTGGCAACGAATATACAACGGCTGCAATTAAGGGCTTTTCCGAGAATGTTCACCACCATGAACAATGTGTCGCCCAAGCCCATGTTCATCTGCATCATGCTGCTGATTTCAGACATGAACGCACTGCGGAAAGTGTCTCGCTGCACCAGATCATTGATTTGCGCATAACGAATAATATTGGAGATCTCGGCCAGCGTAATTCGGATCTCGTTTACTTCGTCCAGACTAAGATTTTCGTTTCGAGCAATATTGAGAACGCCGAGGCCGCCGCCCTCAAGCGTCAACGGAAACGTAGTGAGAGCCGGAGCCCTCGGTATCTCGTCGGGATTGGAAAGATACTCGCAAATTGAGGTTATGTTCGTATCAAGCGGGTTGCTCAGCACAATTTGGCTGAGGTCCGCGTTGTACGTTTCACCTATCTCTTTGACCGTGGTTTCGAGGATCTTGCGAAAATCGCGAACATCACTGAGCTTTTCTACGAGAGCGATTGTCATATAAATTCCGGAAATTGCTGCTAATTAACTGGAATATGCCAGGTTTCGAGTATTTCTCTTCGCCTGATAGCCTTATTTATTTCACATTTTTACGATGTTCTCCACCCCCGATCGCTTCACACGACATTATCGGAAGCTCTCCCACCCGCTCGACGCCTCGGTCCTGTAATTTAATACAGGAATCGGTTCCGGCGGGGAACGGTATCTAAGCAGAGGCGCCCAACCGACACTCAGGCATAAGGTATGAAGGAGTACGACGTCAGTCTAGTCCGATCCGCGTGGGACCAGCCCCAAGGTCTGTTTGACCTGGTGGGGATGTCGTTCCGCCTGTGGCGACGCAATATCGGTTTTATTGTCAAAGTTCTGATCTGGCCGTCGATCCTCGTCATGATTGGCACAATCGGGCTGAATTGCATGCTGAGCTACGCCAAAACATTCGCCGGCGACATTCTCAAGGGCGTGGCGATTGGCGCGTCGTCGCTGATTATCTACTGTGTCGGACTGATTTGGTTGAACGCACGACTTATGGGGCTGGTGCGGCTAACGAACGGGTTTGCTCCCGACTGGCCGGCTGCAATGAAGTTTGCCCGCGAACGCGCGATATGGCTAGTTGGATTGTTCTTTCTAATCGGAGCCATGACTTCCTTTTCCGTCGGCATTTGCATATGCCTGGCGGCAGTCGGGGCTGCCGCATCGGCAGCGGCTAACGATACGTTTAAAGTTCTTGCGATAGTGCTAGGTGTCATTGCGGCGCTCCTGATTTTTATCATCGTGTGCTTCCTTATTCTTTTCAGCAGCATCATGATTTCGGTGCTTGCTTGCGAAGACACTAGCTTCTTCGGAGTAGTCGGTCGAACATTTCGGATCATGTTTCAAAACCCGGTACGCGTAATCGGGTTCGGGCTCATCATGTGGGTGGTGCTGTACGCAGCCGCAGTGCCTATAGCCTTGCCGGTGGTGTTGATTTCCGCCGGTGACGCCGCTTTCAGGCAGATGACAGGAACGCTGGGCAGCGGGGAGTTTCTGCCGTCCTTGTGGGTTATCGTCGTGACACAGTTTTGGGAAGCGCTGACACAAATGGTTTTGCGCCCCGTCGGATTCTTTGCATTCGGACTTCTCTATCTGGACCTCAGGCATAGAGCTGATGGGCTCGACATCAGACGCCGCCTGAGAAACCTTAAAGAACAGCTGCTTACTTCTACTTGAGGCGTCGCCGTGCCATACCCCGACATCTCCAATGAACTAAATTCACTGGCGGACAAGTACCACTACAATAAACCGCCGGACATTGTCATCCACTTTCAGGAGCTGATGCGCCAGCTGCTGCAATGGTTATGGGCATGGCTCGACAGTTTCTCATTGAGGGTTCCCGGTGGAACCGACAGCAGACCACTGAGCAGCTTGATGATGGCGATTGTTTGTATTGCAGGACTGCTGGCAATAGTCGCCATAATCTACGTTGTCACTAATCGAATAAAACAAACGGCGTCGCAAGAAAAATCAAAATCCAAAGGACTAGTTACCGTTGAGAAGATCCTCAATTCAGCAGAACTGAAAGAAGAGGCAAAGTTACTCGCGTCGCGACACGAATACAAAGAGGCCTGTCGCTCGCTCTACTTGTCGCTTTTGCAGTTGCTGCATGAAAAAGAGATTGCCGTCTTCGCTCCCGCAAAAACCAATTACGAATACGCTTACCTTATCAACGCTCACAAAGATCTGCAAAAGGGTTTCAAATCGTTGGCGGGCACGGTGGAGCTTGTCTGGTTCGGCACAAAGAGAGCGGAGTCCGCAGATTTCGAAGAGTGCAATGAGGCCCTTCAACAGCTGGAAGCAGAAGTGCAGCGCATTCACGAGCACAAACAAGCGGCACTGATAGCGGCGGCGAAAGAAGATCTATGAAAAGACAGATCGTGATCGATCGCGAAGGAAAAGAACCAGCGCCGGTAGCAACGAAGGCACCGACTGCAAAACGCAACTTCGGACTGGTCAAGCCTTTGCTCTGCATGCTCGCGGCAGCGGCAGTAGCATCAACCCTAGGCAGCAACTTCGAAGAAGAACTATCGCGATACGTACCGGAAACAATGACCGATACGTCAACATACAACAAGAAACCGACAGGCTATGCCGGGTGCTTCGACCTTTCTGAGAAGCTCAAGAACTCAACAAAACGCTGGCAACGCCCCTATCGCGATTTGCAGGAGCCCGGAACGCTGGTAGTCGTGGGTCCGAGTCAGTTTCTTCAAGACTTTGAGATGGAACAGATTCTCAAATGGGTCAACGAAGGAAATGACCTGATCTACATGGATTTTTTCACGTTTCGCATAACCGGAAAATCGTTGCTTGAACGCCTGTCCTTAAAAGCAATCGAATCCACGGGTGTCACCGACATTGAAGTCACACCGGCAAAAGATCCGCATTGTGAGCATGTAGACAAACTCAACATCTCGGCCGAAACGCGACTCGTCAAAACGGACGGGTCAGTCCTGCCCGAGTCGGGCAGCGCTGAATCCCCGAGCTCGCCCTACAACGACGAACAGAAGAAGTGGACAAATCACGCGCAGCCATCAAAGCCGGAGAAACCAACGCCAAGGGTAGTTGCCTCCGATAAAAACGGTGCTTTCATCGTCGAGGTTCCCTACGGCAAAGGCAGGTGCCTGGTCTGCGTAGCGCCGAACCTATGCTGCAACAGGAGAATTGCCGATCCGGCGTCGAAAGGAAATTTCCAACTGCTGGCCAACAGTTTGAAGGATTCGCCCGGTACAGTCTATTTTGACGAAAAATGCCATGGCTATTCCTCTACTCCCGGAATCTTCGCCTATCTGGCGAAGGGCCCGGTCGGACTTGCAGCAGCACAGATGATGTTGATTTTTGCCGTCGCGTTACTCAGTCTGAATCAGCGCTTTGGTCCGGTAAAACGGGTGAGCAATCCTCGCCGTATTTCGAATTTGGAGTTTATCGACGGTATGGCGCAAACCTATCGCAAAGCAAAAGCAAGCGACACCGCATGGTCGATTCTATTTGTAAGCTTCAAGACTCGCCTTTGTAAAGCCCTTGGTGCTGCGCCTGAAACGCCGACGGAAGATCTGGCAAATAGTTGGGCGGAGATAACAGGACTTAGTCCGAAAGAGTGCACTGAGTTTCTCAACAGAGCAATTAAAGCAGAATCCACTCACATAACAAATGAGGAGTTGCTGGAACTGGTTGCAAGCTGTGATCGACTCTCGGACCAATCGAAGCAGTTTATCTCCATCACCGCTTCACGAAGACTGAGTGGATGACAAACATGACGCAAACGACTGTTTCAGGTTAAGATTTGGGCACTTACTATGAACTCGGGGGACAAACATCTGAGCACGCAAATTACTGAGCCGATAACAGAGGTCTTCAATCGGCTAGGCACAGCGATGAAAGATTATGTGGTCGGACAAGACATGGTGATAGACCAGATACTTGTCGCGATGCTCGCCGATGGACACGTACTTTTGGAGGGTGTCCCCGGTACGGCAAAAACGCTTCTTGTCAAAACCGTTGCAAAATTAGTAGGCACGGAGTTCGGCAGAGTGCAACTTACACCGGACATGCTGCCGTCGGACATTCTTGGTACCAGTGTCTATGACCTCAACACCAAAACATTCAGTGTCAAGAAGGGACCGATTTTCACGAGCCTGCTACTAGCAGACGAAATCAATAGAACGGCGCCGAAAACACAATCGGCACTGCTGGAAGCAATGGAAGAACGTCAGGTAACCATTGACGGTCAGACGCATAAACTACCCGAGCTGTTTATGGTAGTGGCAACACAAAACCCGGTCGAGTTCGAGGGAACCTACCCGCTGCCGGAGGCACAACTGGACCGCTTCATGCTCAAAATATTGATCGGCTACCCGGAAGGCGAAGCGGAGAAGACCATGCTGGCGAACTGGCAAAATGGTGTCTACGACAGGAAGTCCGAGGGGCTCCAACCAGTCGTTTCCGCAGCGGAAGTAATTGAGTGCAGGCAAAAACTTCGCGAAGTCAATGTAGAAGATAGCTTGTTCAACTACTTGATGCAGCTAGTACAAAAATCACGCAACATCTCCGATGTGCAGCTTGGAGCAAGCCCTCGCGCAGCGCTTGCATGGCTCTCAGCAGCGAAAGCACACGCAGCTTTGGAAGGACGCAATTTTGTCACGCCGGATAACATCAAATTCGTGGCACATCCGGTGCTGCGCCACCGCCTTATTCTCACTCCGGAATCTGAGCTGGAAGGAATCAACACAACCCAGGTTATAAACAAACTTCTGGGGCTGGTGCCGGTGCCTCGATAGAAATGAAAACTCGGACGAGAGGGCTATGACAGCCAGTAAGCGGCTATATTGGATTTTGACAATAGCACTGCTATTGTTTGTCGGTTCCATCTGGGTACCGGCGCTCGGCTATGTCGCCACGACAATCGATGTATTGGTCGTGGCGGGGCTTATCCTCGACTATGCCCTGACACCATCCCCCGGTTTGATTACCGCGGTTCGCAACGTGACGGACCGCTTGTCCATCGGCCGCCAAAACGATGTCCAAATTGAGCTTTACAGTCGTAGTCCGCGAACACTGACTTGCCGTGTAAGAGACGACTATCCACCTGAGTTGGAAGCGGACGTCAATGAATTCGACTTCGCACTAAACGCAAACAGCAAGGCTACACTAAGCTACTATTTGTTGCCGCGCTCACGCGGCGGCTATCAATTCGGCAACATCGCCGTTCGTTACCTCAGCACCCTGGGACTGCTTTGGCGCGAATGCAAGATTCCCGCAGAGCGCAGAGTCAAAGTCTACAGCGACCTTAAAGCGTTGCAGGAACTCTCGATAAAACTGGCACATTCTTCCGAATTGGGCGACATCAAAGCACGCAAGCGAGGGCAAGGCACGGACTTTGCTTCCCTGCGCGAATACGTCAGTGGCGACGACGCTCGTAATATTGACTGGAAGGCGACAGCCAGGCGCGACCGACCGGTAAGTCGGGTTTATGAGGTTGATAAAGAACAGACTCTGATGGTTTTGGTAGACGGCGGCCGCATGATGGTTTCCGACTTGGAAGGACTAGCGCGCTTCGATCATGCTTTGAATGCAGCACTATCGCTGGTGCTAACGGGACTGATGCGAAACGATCAGGTCGGCCTGGGCATCTTCGCCGACAAGCCCATCCTATATATGCCGCCGCGTCGCGGCAAAGCCTACCTGACACGCATTTTGGAAGCCTGCTGCGATGCACGTCCGCGCATGGTCGAACCAGATTATCTGGGGGCGCTGTCCTATTTTGCCGACGCTCACAAACAACGTTCGCTTACGGTAGTCCTAACAGACTTGACGGACCCGACCGGTTCCCAATCGCTGCTGTCGGGGTTGGCGGGTCTGAGCCCGAGACATCTTCCATTTTGCGTGACGCTGCGCGATCGACAAGTAGACAACATAGCAACGGAAAAGCTGCTCACAACCGAAACGGTCTTTCGTCGCGCAATCGCAACAGACCTGATTGCACAGCGAGAACTGGCATTCTCTCACCTGGTTCGCCGTGGTTGTCTGGTACTGGACTGCCCGCCGGCAGACTTATCGAACAAGTTGGTCGACCGCTATCTCGAAATCAAAGCACGTGGCTTACTTTAATTTCGAGTGGATTCAAAATTTTCGCTTCACACTTGGCAGCCCGCGGCTATAATCAGGATGCGTGTTCTTGCCCGCGTCTCCTCTATATTAAGATCCCACCTCAGACCCGGTCTTTTGGATTCAATGACTGAAAAAATTGCCAGCAGTGAACAAGCGCTAAGTGACGCAGAAACACGGCACAAACTGGCTCAGTATAGCGAAGCGGAACTGCTCTACCGAAAGGCTCGCACGTCTGCAGAGGCAGCCGGCGGGGCCGACAGTCCAGTTGCGCAACGGGCATCGGAGCGCCTGGCCAGACTCTACATCACACTGGCCGACGCAGAGAAAGCAGGCGTTGTATTAAAGCAACTGCGTGAGAGTAAGGAGCGGACGCATGGCGCGCACCATCCCGATGCCGCACGCATAGTGCGCAAGATCGGAGATGTTTTAGCGATGCAGAGTCGCCAGAAAGAGGCGATGGATGCCTACGCCCACGCTGTAGACATTTGGGTCGACCACCTTGGTCCGGTTCCTACAGCGCCGGAAAGTGATTTAGGCGATTTCGACGCGATGTATGGCGCACGCTCTCGTTTCGGCTCTGCCGAATCAATTTTTGCACAGCTGCAATCGCACAAAGCGACCGCCGGCAGTGCGGTTGTGCTTGCCGAGCACTTGTCCGAATTAGCAGTAGCGCTGAAAGCTCGCGGAGCAAAAGCCTTGCCTCTGTCGTTGTTTCAGTATGCCTGTCGCACACTGCAAACTTTGCCGTTAGACGTAATCTGGTCACAATCCGACACCATTATTGAAACCGGCACACTTTTGATAGAAACAGAGCGATTCGCGGAAGCGGAGTCTTTCTTAAAAGGTTATCTGGAGTTCTTTGATCGCGGGTTGGGATCAGAACACGACTTGGTGCCGGACCTGACAAGATTGGTGGCACGTGCTTGCCAGAAACAAAATCGAATGAGTGACGCGGAGACTTTTTTCCGACGCACTCTTAAACTGCAAGAAGAAACGCTGAGCCGGTCGCATCCGGCGATGGCTGTAACTTTGACGGATTTGGCAGCCCTATATCTGGCTGAACGTGATTATCCCAGAGTAGAAGATCTATTAAAAAGAGCGTTACGCATTCGAGAAAATACGCTCGGTTTCGAACATCTGGATGTCGCAACTACTCTTTGCCAACTGGGTGACGTTCAGCTACATGCCAATCAGCTACCCGCGGCCGAACAATCATTTCAGCGTGCGGTTCGCATCTATGAGAATAAGTACGGTGCGACTTCTGAACTTGTCGCACCGCTGCTGGACAAGATCGCACAAGGTTATCTCAACCAATATAAGTATCTCAAAGCCGAGACAATCTTGCATCGATCGTTGGAACTCAAACATATCAGCCTTCCGGCCGACCATAAGGACATTGCCACCGTATCACAGCAGATTGCACGACTCTACGTTTACTGGGGCAGACCGGTCGACGCCGAAAGCTATTACAAAAGGGCATTAGAAATCCTGGAAAGCCATTCCAACAAGGAGCTTGTATCCCGCCTTGCCGAAGTGCTGGGCGAGCTAGCGGTGCTGTATGCACAGCAGTGCCGAACGCTGGAATCCGAGAAACTCCTGCGCCGCGCGATTGAACTCTGTGAAGATTCACGCTTTGCTCGCGCCGAAGATCTGCCGACACTACGCAATCACTTGGCCGATCTCTACGTTCAGACCAGAAGACTAAGAGACGTGACGGCCCTCTCCAAAGAGGTACTCGCATCGTGCGACGGCAAGAATTCCCATTCCGCGCGCACGGAAATGGCACGTGCATTCGGCAACCTCGCCATGGTGGCAGCCTTACAGTGCAACACGGCCGAGGCACGAACAAAAATGATAGAAGCACTACGAGTTGCTGCACCCGGCTCGCCGCAATCACTTGCCAGCCAAATACAATTAATCCGCTTTTGCATAGACCGCGGTGAACGCAATGACGCCGAACAGCTACTCAACAAAACGATTGAGCAGTGCCTGCAAATTTGTGGCTCCGACAAGCCGGACCATGCGAACCTTCTTGAACTGGTGGCCTCAATCAAGCTTGATGATGGAGATTACGACAGCGTAATGAATACCATCAAGCAAATTACCAATATTCGCGAACAGTGGCAAGGCAGCGACCATCCGTCCCATGCCGCAGCCCGCGTATTGCTTGCAAGGCTTTACATGTCCACCAATGCGCTGGACTATGCGGAAGAAGCCTATCACAAGGCCCTCTCAAACATGGAACGCAGTCTCGGCGCCCATCATCATGAACTTGCACGCACGTTGTTGCTTCTTTCGGTGATTTACTGCCGCAAGGAAAAACCGGCAGACGCCGGAGCCCTGACAAAACGGGCCTTGCGCATCTGGGAACGAGCAGTTCCGGGCGCCGACATAGCTCTTCTTCAAGCGCTTTGCGATGTGTCCGCAAATCGCTATTTTGCCACCACCGCCGAAGAGCATCAAATCATCAACGTGATCGATTCTCTGGTGCAACCGTGCATAGGCCTGTATGCAAAGCGAGCGGTTTCCGAATTGACGATGTTGATCGAGGCACTTCTCAATACCGGTCGAAAAGGTTTTGCCGTGCAGCTAGCCGAAACGCTCTTCGAGGTTCTGTCTAAGGCGCCGGACGTTGAGATAATTCCGTCAAGTCAAAGTTCGCTTCAACGCTTGATTCAAGTCCTAAAGAACAAGGCGCCTGAATTGGCTACAAGAATACCTTCATCACTGCTCGACTAATTCTCAGGAGCCCCCCGCGGCGATGGTCGCAGCGCCCGATCGATTTCTAATGCTAGATCGAACTCAAAAGGCGCAACTAGTGGAGTAGCCGCGCCTTAGAGATCGTTAGAAGGTCGAACCTGGATGGTCGAATAAACCTTTAGAGTCTGGGAGGCAGGATTTCGCTCCGGGAGTGTTCATGGACGGCGTCGATAACGCAGCTAAGAAAAGTGGTTAGACGGTCTTTGATCCGGTTGTGCATTTCGAGTACGTCTCGCACATCGCACAGGAATGCAAAGCCTTTCTCTTCGTTGTACTCCAGCGGAATATAGTTGGCGTTTTGCGCGGGCTCTTCGCTGAGGAAATGCTCGAACTCGATCACTCCGCGCAAGCACAGGATGGCACCGGGAACGGCCGTCGGAGTCGATTCTTTGACTGCAGGGTCCCAGGACAGCCACAGTCCCGGCAATGTTCTATGAACCGGCAATTGGCCGGCGACTTTGTCGTCAATGTTTTCGGTGTCAATTTCATCCAGCTTCGAGCAAATGTCCTTACGCTCTTCCTCCAGATACCCGAGTACTTCACGATTAATCCACAGAACGTCGTTCTCGGGAATGAGTCCTGCCAGCACGCGCTGAGTGTGCAGGAGACCAGTGCTTAGTTCAATCTTGCCACAGAGGACGCCGTTTCGAATTTCTACGAGTTTTTCCAAAAGTGAGTGCATGTCCGTGCTTTCCCCCGGAACGAAACTGTTTGACTGGATGCCGATTTCGGGAATTTCGTGTGCCCCTGTTTACTAATTTAAGGAGTAAGGGTGAACAGCGTGTGAACTAGAGACGCGAATCGCATCAATCACCCACAATCCCCCGACGTCCCCCGTTCGGGGGATCAAGCAGCAACAGTTGATCAGCCATGTGTGTTTCGGCGCTGTTCCAGCTTTTACTCGGAATCCTGTTTTCCGGTGGTCGCTGAAGGCTTGTTCAAAGCAGCACCGGTCATCGGCACAAAACGGACCGGTAACAGCGTTTCACGACTTACCTTGCCGGCAGAGTCTTTGGTGACCCGTTCCAGCGATTGTAGATTTTTTCCGACCGGCACGAGCAGACGCCCCCCCGGAGCAAGCTGGTCGATCAGTGCTCTTGGAATGTGATCCGGGGCCGCAGTCACGACGATCGCGTCGAACGGCGCTTCTTCGGGCCAACCGGCGTAACCGTCGCCAATTCTGGCGTGCACGTTCGCGTATCCGAGTTCACGCAATGTGTCGGCTGCGCGCTTCCCCATCGCTTCCAGTATTTCGATACTGTAGACGTCTTTCGCTAGCTTCGATAGGACCGCGGCTTGGTAGCCGGACCCGGTGCCAATCTCCAATACTTTTTCGCCCGGTTTTAGCTTCAACTGCTCGCACATGAATGCCACTATATACGGTTGAGAAATCGTTTGGTCCATGCCTATCGGCAGCGGATAATCCTCGTAGCTTTGAGCTTGGACCTCGGACGGCACAAAATGGTGACGCGGAACTTGCTCCATAGCAAGAATGACCCGCTTGTCGGAGACTTCCCTTGCAACAATCTGGCGCGCCACCATTTGCTTGCGCATTTCAGTAAATTCGTCGTTGGCGCTATCCTGTGCCCGGTGTGCCCCGCAAGAAGTTAGAACTGTAGCAAGCCCTGCGACCACGACAGTCCGTACGGCGACTTGTCTGCGCCGGACAAACAGTGTGCACCACTTACCCTTAATCATCCATTCCTGCCTGAGAGTATGCGCGTACCGGGAAGATTATTCCACATCGCCGACGTGCGCATACCTGCCAGACGTAAAAGTCTTGCCGAAGTTGCATTTTGGTCGAAACGTAAACTAGCGAGGGAGTGATTCAGGCAAAGACTACCAAACCCATGGGTATTGCCCGGTTTTTCTCTTTCGGTAAACTGCCAGTTCACGCATTCGCTTATCGGTTAAGAATTGATCGGTCAACGCGCCAAGCTGTCGCCAGACTTCGGACTCGAATCGATAGCTGATCATATCCATCGTAGTGCGCGGATTGGCCTGCAGCCATCCCTCGGGAAGCTGCTTGCTGTCGTTTAAGTCATCCGAAAGCAACGACATATTATTGTTGTTGCGCTGCATCGAGTGTGCCAAAAGGAGCTTGGTTTCCTGCGGCAGAACTTCCAGGTCGGCCAGGGAAATACAAGCCCTACGCTGTAGGTCACCGGAGAAAGCTGTCGCAACAATACGTTGCAAGCTCGCAAGGACTCCATGTTGACGTTGTGTTTGTTGAATCAATGTCATGACGTTCTTGAGCCTCTTAAGTTAATAAACCGTTCTCGATGCCCAATCGTGCTTGCGTCCGGCGAGCGCGATCTTGAACGTACGGGTTTTCGTCGTCTAGCAGAGCTTCCAGTATCAGTTGTCCGGTCAGCGGACTTTCAGCCAATGCATACCTGACATCGGCGTTCTCATCGTGCGACAAGTTGTCCACTGTGGACGCAGACGAACTGCTATTCTGCGCCACAGCCGAACGGACGTCGCTTGAAGGATTATGCGACAACACCGATAGCGTGTCGGAACGGGTAGAGGGATTCTCCGCCACTCGTGCCTGCAAGGCAGGGTTCAACCTTCGCGAAAGCCGATCAAGCACACTCCAGTGCGTCCGCGCATCAGAAGCCAATCGATTCCTGGCTGCGACGAACGAGCTCCATTTAAGCTCGACGGCAAGTTTTACCAAAGGAAAGTCCGGTGCTCTATCGCTCCCGGAGGACGAGATTCTCGCAATATTCATAAATGCCTCATGTGTTTCTTTGAGGATTTATGAGCTCTGCCATACAAGCCGACATTCGCTAATGTAAGTCCGAGGAAATCCATTAAGTTCGAACGTATTTCTATTATCGCACAGAACGCCTAAGTCCGCTCAAACCCGCAGTTGATGCAGATCTGCTCAGGGTAGCAGTTATTGGGTACGATGGGCGACGGACTAACGAACAGCATGAGTTCGAACCACATTCGGTGACAGACTTGTTATCCCGCTTCGCTCGACCGCGGCGCTACTGAACCTCAATGCCCGGCATCCCCAACAGACGAGAACTGCTGTAATCCTTCTGTTGCAGTCGGTTTGGGACCCCGATCAGGCGGGCACATTGTCTTTATTGACTTCAGTGACCGGAGAAGCACAATGGCCGACCGAAACGCACGGCTGGGCACAATTATCAGGCTAATAGCCCGCAAACCGGGCATAACGATGAGCCAGTTACACGAGGAACTGTCCGACGTCAACGTTAACATTACAGAAAGAACGCTAGCGAAGGACATTGCGCTGCTGAAGGCGGAGTACAAGCTATTACCGGACAAAGATCGCCTGCGCAACGGCTATGTTTTGCGGGGAATGTTCACCTTGTCCGATCAGGAAGCGTTGTTGACGATGGACGCTATTCATGCGTTTGGAAACCGCTTGAATGATCCGCAGGCAGAAAAAATGCTGGAGCGCCTCTCAGACTTGATTCGAGAGAATCCCGAAATGATGCCACCGAATATGGTGCCTACCCGGGCGCTACGCCAGCATAATATCTACAAGAAGTCAGGACAGTCACGCGATCTCGAGCAAGGATTGCTTAACGCAATCCGCATGCAAAAGCCCGTCTCGATAGTCTATGAGACGCCTCGTATCGGGCATCCGGAAGAGAGCGAAGGATACCCGCTGCTGATGATATTTCACGAGCGAGGCTGGTACTGCATCATTCGCGATCTCAAACAAAAAAACTACCATCCTCGCAGAGTTGACAGAATCAAATCGATGAAGCTCTTGATCAATGGTGCAGCTAACAACTCACACGCTGCCGATGTGCGTGAGGCGCAGTTTCTGATTTCGTGCGGCTGGGGAATGACCTTTCCGCGAAACAATGAGGACCTTCAGCGCAGCGAGGAAGAACCGGAAATTGCAGTTCGCTTTCACAGCACGATGGCGCCTTACATACTAGAAGCGGTCAATCGCCATCCGCGCGGCAAAGTCGTGCGTTTGAAAGACGGTACGGGCGATGTTGAGTTCAGAATCAGATTGTTAAATGCCAACGAGTTCGTTTTCTGGGTGCGTTCATTTGGAGCAAAAGCCTGGATCACGGCGCCGCAGGCCTTGATAGATAAAGAACGCGCTGAGCTGCGACGAATGCAGTCACGTTACAAAATGTAGGGTTTTTACCCTGTCGGGTACCGGCGAACACGGGCAGAATAAGATAAGCCCCCCTTTTGAGGTGCTACATAGTGACAGACGACGGACAGGGCTACCTCGATCGCATTCAGATTGCTACGCCATGCTCAGCGAAGTGGGAGGAGATGGAAGGCGACGACAGAAGTCGCTTTTGCAATCTCTGCAGCTTGAGTGTCTACAACATCTCCGACATGACCACTAAAGAAGCCGAGAGCTTTCTCGCGGATCGCCTGCATCGAGGGGAAAGAGTGTGCGGTAATCTGTTTCGTCGGCAAGACGGCACAATTCTTACAGACGATTGCCCGGTGGCGCTGCGAAAACTTCGTGACGCAGCGCGCTTAATGCGCAGAAAAGTGGCCAGCTTGCTGGCACTCTGTTTCTCGTTTATAGTCCCGGCGCGCGCGCAGCAACCAGAGGACACGCACCCCATCCGCGGCGACATAATGGTCCAGCCTCCCGTCAAGCGCCCTGCATTCGTCCCTGCGAAGGGACAGATTTTGATGGGTGAGATGGAGGTAGGCAAAATAGCGCAACCACCCGTGAAGCCCCCATCCACAGATGGTGCGGGCGGAGTACCGGTGCGGCATACCCCGCCCGTCAGTTTGAACGTGAAGGGTAGCTTGATTTCTCATTCAACAGCCTTTTATGCTAATCAACGCGCAATCAATACCACAGCTATTCGCGCCGTTTCATCCGCGTCTTTGGACAGCAAAAACAATGAGCGCGAGCTTGAAGCTGCGCTTGCAAAATATCAGCAGAGCACGGGAGCGGCCCGGCGCGCTTGTTTGATAAACAAAGACTGCGAGCAGTCCCGAAAAGTTCACGCACTAGAAGCCTCAATTAGCCTTACAGCAGAAGGTAACTGTCTCTACTATCTTGGCCGCGCAAATGAAGCCGCAGCCAAGTTCGAGGATGCACTGCGCCAATTGGAAGACATTTCATTCGATTCCAAACCGGCGCTAGTAAACAAAATTTTCGGCAATCTCAATCAAGCTAAGCGTCTGGCAAAAGAGAATCTTGACACCGCCGCATTGAAGGAAAAACGCGGAACAATCTCAGTCACTTATTCCGAACGGGGGCCCGCCGCAGGTGGACTAGCCTGGCTCGGTTCTGATGACGGCATGTGCGAATTCACCGACCCGCTGATTTAGTTAATACATCTGCTCTATTCTCGGAATGTCCAACGACGCTCAATGCTTTTTGCCGAATCATTGAAGATAAATCAATCTTGATTTGGGATCTACGGTTAGGACCAGCCCTTCCAGGAAGCTGCTGCCGAGCAACGGGCGTGAATTTGTAGCATGGAGATCGCAGGATGCGGAGACATGTTTCTTCTCGATGCCTCCGAGTTGAATTGTATCAATCTCGAAGATGTATGAGTCTCGTCTGCCGCCTACGCCGAGCGCTTCTCCGCGATTAGCCGATGTAGGCCGTGAAAGTCCCATACCCGCTATGTGTTTGTCGGAAAATGCAATGCCGGAACAACCAGTGTCAAGAACCATCGGGCATTCTCGCCCGTTCACTTTGGGCGTTACGATCATAAGCGCGCCTTCGCGATCAAAGTGAACGGAATTCGCGCTTTTCGGTAACGCAACTCCGTCGCCGTAAAATGTAATGGTTCTGCTGCGATCGTCGATGGTATAGGCCCGGTCGCCAAAGAAATCCTCCCCAAGCAAGCCATAGCTTAATGCTGAATCTTCACCCTGGTTGTTCTTCAATACGGTATCGTTCTGCACATAAATCGTCATTGATTTACGAATGCCGCCAACGCTGAAATCAACTTCCGCTTCGGTTACGCCCGTTTCGCCGCCGACACCAACTAGAGTTACGTTGCTTCGCTTCGTATTCAGGTTAATCCGAGCAGCTTCCAACTGACTGCTGGTGAACAAAGTCGTTTCCGCACCTGTATCAAACATCGCGTGAGCGGGTTGCCCGTTAATGAACACAGTGACGATCATGTGACCGCTTGCGGTGCGCGCAAATTTAGCCGTGCTGGAATTCGAACTTCCCTTACCGGTTATCGAACGCCCCTGTCCTTGCCTGCTCATAGCTGCACCTTGGCCCGCATACCGATAGGTCTGAGCGTAATCCGCCGGCATCTGAATTTCATCAGGAGGCTCGTCTGAATCCACGATCGCGAGCGTACGTTGTGCCGATGCAATCATTCTCGACTTCGGGAAGTTCGCGAAGATGAACTTAAGGTACTGTTTGCACCGCTGCTTGTCGCCCAGGTTGTAGTAACAAATGGCTTGGTGCCAGCAGGCAAAAGGCGGATGTTCACGAGCCTTGTAAGCGGCTTCGAAGTAAGAAATGGCGGAGCGGTAATCACCATTCATCATCAACTCGATGCCCTTTTGCATATTCGTGCCACTCGAGGTTCCGTAAAGTTCATTTCCCCCGATCTCCGCAGCTGGTGAAGTATTAGGAAACACGCCGGAAAACAGGAACAGCAATGAAATGCTGAAGGAAATGGACAGCGCAAGTTTGCAGTTAAACATCAATTCACTCTCTAACCCGACTTTGATGTTACTTCTTTGGTTTGGAGACCTTCGCGATACCTATAATTGTGCCCGGCCGCGGCAAAAACAGTCTACAGATTCTAGCATAGGCAACCGTACCGAGATTGCAACGCAAGGGATACCGGCGCTTTCCGGCACAAACGCAATCTGAACGCTATTCCAACACGGTGAGCGCATCACCGACGTTGATCACACCATTGCTTTCGTGTGCAAGATTCTGGCCAAAGTTTATCTTTCCATCAATCTTACGAAACCCCGCAAGCGTCCGCAGCGGCTCTTTGCCGATGGAGGCGTCTTCTTGATCGATAGTTACGATGACGCATCGCGTACAGGGCTTAACCACACGAAAAACGATGTCGTTAATACTGAACCGCTTCCATGAATCCTCTTCAAACGGTCCACAGCCCTCAATCACCAGATTGGGACGAAACCGATTCATCAGGACGGGAAACTCAAGTTTCTCGTTCAAGTCATCCAATGACCCTTGCGAGATCATCATAAGCGGATACTGATCATTAAACCGGGAAACAAACTCTCTGTCAGGCAGGCGTTCCTCATCGACCCTGCGCCGAAAATCTTCTTTCATCATAACCAAGCGGCATTTACCGCCAAGGTACTTCTCGAACCATTCAGCAGCAGCATCACCCTGGTCGATTGCCGAGCATTCCTGCCCCCATACAATGCCTTTGGTGACTGGTCCGTCCTGAAGAGCACAGACTCTAAGCCCATCCATATCGGGCGCATCGAGCGACAGCGAGTTATCAGGATTTACTCGCGTCTTGATCAATGCCATAGAGGCAAAATCGCGTTGCGTAATTTGATGACCATCTTCTTTGACCAACATCCAGGCCCTGTCGTGCTTGAAGCCTTTTTCGACCAGTTCCGCGGAATCGACAGTGATCCCGCCGCAGCTCTTGATCGGATAATAGTGAATGGCTGAAACTTTGATACTCATGGATGCACATTGCTCGCTATGTCGTCGGGTCCTGAGGATAACACGAGGGAGATTCTAAAGATGGTGGTCTTTAAAGACCGAGTTCATGCAGGACAATTGCTGGCAACCACCCTCATGATGGTGCAAAAACGCCACCGCAGCGACTTGGAGACCGTTATCGTCGCATTGCCGCGAGGCGGAGTGCCCGTTGCGATGCGTCTGGCCGAGCGGCTGGGTGCTCCGATAGACGTTCTGGTTTCAAAGAAAATCGGTGCCCCGGACCAGCCAGAATTCGCTATCGGAGCTGTATCGTCCAGCGGTGTCACAGTAACGAACCCGGGGCTGAGCGCAGATTACCTGAACCAAGTGCGCGATTTCATAGAACAAGAACGAGTCCGACTCTTGAGAGTCACGCGCGACCAGGAAGACGCTTTTCGCGCCGACAGCGGCATAACGCAGCTGGACCTGCACGACAAACGAGTCATAGTTGTAGACGACGGCATTGCCACAGGCATGACGATGCTGGCGGCGCTGCGATCAGTGAAAGAACTCGGCGCATCGTATGTGATACTAGCGTCACCGGTAATCGCAAGGGACACTCTGCGAAAATTGCATCTTGAATGCGATCTTGCCATTGCTGTCACTGTACCGGAGAAGTTGAGTTCAATTGGCGACTTTTACGAAGACTTTCGGCAAGTCGACGAGAAAGATATGACCAGAGATCTTAGGGAATTGCATCAAATCCCGCAATTGAATATTGAACCGCCCAATGCTTCAGCCGATCACTGATGCTAAACTTTGTCCTCAAGTGGCTTAGCCCATTCGGCGGAATGAGATATGAATAACCCGTTCCTGGATACCCTGTATCGCCTTCTGATGACTCCCGTCTTGCCAATAGGCAAAACGGTAATCACCGTCTGGATGCTTGTTTACGTCGCTATCTTACTGGTATTGCTCATCGTGGCAACCAGAACAGTGCGTGACCGCATCGTCTATCCGACGCTGGCCAAGAGTTCGTTGGATGCAGGCGCTCAAAACTCCATCGGTCTGGTTCTACACTACATAACCGTCGGCATCGGCGCGATGATCATTTTGAACACAGCCGGCATCGAAACTACAGCGCTCACCGTAGCGGCCGGTGCCGTGGGCTTGGGATTAAGCCTTGGTCTGCAAACGGTCGCAAAGAATTTCGTCGGGGGTGTGATACTGCTGTTCGAACGCCCGATTCGACCGGGAGATCGAATTCAGATTGCCGGTGTTACCGGTGATGTCACAAAAATCGCACTACGCTCGACCACCGTCAAAACCGGCGAGCAAACCGAAGTGGTTATTCCCAACGGCGATTTCATGAACGAGAAGATCACAAATTGGACTGGCCGACTAGCCGTTGTCAGCGTTCCGATCAGCGTGCCGGCAGAACTGGAACAGGAATCTGTTTCGAAGCTGCTCATGGACGTTGCTGCCGCCAATGCCAAAGTTGTAGCCGAACCTCCGCCCCAAGTCTGGCTCGATTCCTTCAACGACAAAAGTTTGAATTATGTGTTGCGTGCCACCACAGCGGATCTCGCTGCAGCAAACGGCATTCTCAAAAGCGAGTTGAACGTGGAAATCTACAGGCTGCTTCGTCACCAGATTCAGACAGTAAAAAACAAGGAATCGCTTGCTTCACAAGAGATTCGCCTTACTCTTGAAAAACCCCCGGCCAAAGCGTGACAGTAGAAAACTACGTGCGCAGCAGATGCTGGCCACGGTGGTCATACCGAATAGCTAACCGACTTCGACAGCTTCAGGCGTTAAGGCCTTATCCGTCTCAACTAACTCCGGCACTGCCGTTTCAACGCGAATACAGCGCGAACGCCCTACTGCAGACTGAACTGAATCCATAATTACGACAATATTCCCCGGAGCAATGAATCCTTCGGCCAGCGATCGCTCGATGGTTAAGGGGTGCATGCGCTCCATGTCGTCCCCCTCAAGGTGCAAAGGATACACGCCCCACAGCAGCATCATCTGCCGACAAACCTTCGCGTCGGAGGAACTAGCAATGATCAACGTTGGTTTGCGAAGCCGGGAAACCAAACGCGCGCTGGCACCACTGAAGGACGGCACAATAATTGCGGCGGCACCAATGTCCGCAGCCAAAGTGGTGGCAGCAGCCGTAATCGCCTCGATGATATCGCGGCGCGATTCACTCTCATCGAACTTCGACCGAGAATCCATTGCCTCAGCTTTCTGAATGATGCGGCACATTGTCTCAACGGTTTCCAATGCATACTTTCCGACAGCAGTTTCGTTGGAGAGCATCACTGCATCTGTTCCGTCGATAATCGCATTGGCAACGTCGCTTGCTTCGGCGCGCGTCGGACGGGGAGCATTTACCATCGAGTCCAGCATTTGAGTCGCAGTGATCACAGGACGTGCAGCAATTATTGCCTGTCCGATGATTTGCTTTTGAATCAACGGTACATCTTCCGACTGAAACTCTACGCCCAAATCGCCCCTGGCGACCATGACACCATCGGCAACACCAAGAATCTCCTGGAGAGTGCGCACGGCTTCACGAGTTTCAATCTTAGCAACAACAGGGGTCCGACTGCCATGCTGGCGCAAGAACTCTTTTACCTCAACGACATCCGCAGCAGTCTGAATGAACGACGCTGCAACAATGTCTACTTCGCACTCAATCCCGAAGAGCAGGTCCTTGCGATCCTTCGGAGTCAGAACTGAAATATGGATATAAGAACCGGGGAAGTTAACACCTTTGCGAGAAGACAGTGTGCCACCTACCTTCACCCGAGCCATCAATCCTTCGGGGGTTACGTCTTCAACAGCAGCTTCGATGCGTCCATCATCGATCAGGATAGTTGCCCCGGGTTTTATGTCCTCAAGCAATCTTTCATAGCCGACATAACACAGCTCCTGATTGCAGGGTCCATCGCCGGGAAGCAGACGAAGAACTGTGCCGGTCTCCAGCTCCACTTTGCCGCCAGTCACTTCGCCAATGCGAATTTTCGGGCCTTGAATGTCCTGCAAGACCCCGACGGTGGTCTGCAGCTGGTCAGCCACACGTCGAACACGCTCAATAGCCTCCCTGTGATCTTTCAATGCACCATGCGAGAAATTGATGCGAAAGATATTCACACCGGCCAATATCATTTTGGACACCATCTCATCGGTTGAGCAAGAAGGTCCCAGAGTGGCTACAATTTTGGTCTTCTTGTAGCGTCCGCTAAATCGCCCAAATTCGGTCTTGGGGCGACGAAGCAAGCGCTGCGTGTTGAGCAGGCGATTGAGCTGATAGCTTGTGACATAGCCGAGCTCGATCAGGATCTCGCCAAAGCGCCGATTACTCTTTTCCTGAGCCGCAGTGGCATTGGCTAACTGCTCCTGACTTATAAACCCCTGACTGAGCAAAAGCGACCCGATAAATTGGTGCGATAAGTGCTTGCTCAAAATCGAGTCAAGCTGTTCAATCGTGATTAGCCCCATCGAAAGTAGAATCTCGCCGATGCGGAGATGAGGCTTGTCGCTTTGAACCATCAGTGCGGAATTTACTTGCTCCGAGGTTACATAACCTTTGGAAACCAGCAGTTCGCCAATGATGCGATTGTCATCATACGTTGCAGACATATTCACGCTCTTTTCTTACAGCTACGCCAATTCGGACCATCTTTGATCATCCCCGGCGATTCCAAAATTGAAACGGGAGGTTCGCGTGATGAATCCGGCAGTCACGAGGCATAATACTGGCGATACTCGCTAAGGATGTTGGCATGATGAAACAACTGGTTGCATTTAGCTGCTTGTGCTGGTTTTTTGGACCATCCGCCGGTGGCGGTGCAGTTTTTGCTCAAGGGCAAGGCGAAAGCGACCTGCGGGGACGCATGGAAAGCCGCCGGGCTGAGGTCGCCCCCGTGGATGAGAGCGAGGCCGAGACAGGACCGCGCAGCAAATTTCCGGGGATGGGCAGCATCGATGCCTGGCGCAGCTCGCTGCCGGAGTTACGGGCGGGCAACCGCTGCATGAAAGAGAAACAGTGGGACGAAGCAATCGCGCACTATAAGGCATCAGTTGACCTGTACGAGTATCAGCCTCGCTGCTGGTTGCAGATGGGCAGAGCCCTGCAACGCAAGGGCGCCGATGTGGCGGATCAGGAGAAGTGCTTTCGCAAGGCCCTGAAACTCGACCAGACCAACTGGCACTCATGGAAAGAACTCGCCAATATCTTGTACATGACGAAGCGATACGGAGAGGCGCGCGAATCACTAGCTAGCGCCATTCAATTGAATCCGCCGCCGCAAGGGAAACAAGAGCTTGAACGCATGATCAAGGACGTCGATTCAGCGCAGAGGGGCGCGGATACCAGCGGTCGCAATACAGGAGACTGAGCAGTGCTCCACATAGACGGCTCTCACGGCGAGGGCGGTGGACAGATCATCCGCACGTCTTTGGCGCTATCACTTATTACAGGAAAGCCGTTTCGTGCAGACAATGTAAGAGCCGGTCGGGAGAAACCGGGGCTACAGAAACAGCACCTCATGTCCATTACGGCAGCGGCAGCGATCGGCGGTGCCGAAACATCGGGTGCCAAGCTCGGCTCAAAACAGTTCACCTTTCACCCCGGCAAGATCGAACCAGGCGAATATCAGTTTCGCATTGGCACTGCCGGTAGTACCGGACTTGTCATGCAAACGATACTGCCTCCTTTGCTGACTTGCAGTGCCGCCAGCACGATTACGATAGAAGGCGGCACCCACAATCCATGGGCACCGCCGTTTGACTTTCTCGAGCACACGTTTCTGCCCGCCCTTGGCATGGCCGGACCGCAAGTGACTCCTGCTTTGTCTCAATATGGCTTCTACCCCCTCGGGGGCGGCGAAGTAGTCTACAGGATTGTGCCGCAAGAACTACGCCCATTTCACCTGGACGCCGTAACGGCGGAATACCGGATGGTCTGCCGCGTTGCCGTTGTTAACTTACCGATTCACATTGCAGAACGCGAAAGGGAAACATTGCTGCACGAATTGCCCGAGCTAACCGCGAAAGGAAACAGAATCGACATCATCCAGCCCGTCAATTGCAAGGGACAAGGGAACTACATAGCGCTGCACATAGAACGGGGAGCTCTGGTAGAAACAGTCACCGCGATCGGCGGCAAGGGGATTCGCGCCGAAGAAGTGGCAAAATCCGTAGCAAGCGAGGCTAAGGCTTACCTCAAAAGCGGTGCCCCTGTAGGCGAACACCTGGCGGATCAACTGCTCATTCCAATGGCGTTAGCTGGCGGCGGCAGCTACGTCACCGGCGAATTGACAATGCACACCCGCACAAACATTGAAGTAATCAAGAAATTTCTGGAAATTGAAATCAAAACAGCGACGCTTACCAAAGGACTCACCCGCATTGAGATTGGCCGTTAGTGGACCTCCAATGGGGCTGAAGCCGCGCTATCGTTGTCCTCGGCGCCGTTGCACGATTCCCAGCTTGCCCATAATGTCTGACATTGCGCCATGATTTCCAGCTTTGCTATACACCTTCAGCATTTGCTGATAGCACCCTTCCGCCTCGTCCCAGCGATCCTGCACAGTGTAAAGCTCGCCCAACCGTTCCAGGTACATCAGAACGTCTTTGTGATGCGAACCATGTTTTCTTTCCACTGCCTGCAGCACCGAACGATACAAGTGCCCTGCTCGCACAAACTTGCGGTCGGCCTCGTATACCTGAGCAAGCTGAGTCTGCGTTTGCCACAAACGCGGGTCGTCCTCGCCGAAAGTTTCCGCTTTTTCTAAGGCTAGCAAGTAAAAGCGTTCGGCCTCAGCATGCCGCTTCAGCATGAACTGCTTTTCGGCCATGGCCATATTCTTCTCCCACATCATGGTTACAATCATGGGGTTGACCGGCGGGTCTTCCGGAACAAAGACAGTCGGATCCGGCTCCAGGGGCGCGCGCTCATCCGGTTTGGGTCTCAAAATCGAACTTTGCCGCAAAGCAGGTTGAGCCGGTTGCTCCTTTGGTGGCGTCGGCGATGCTCCCGAGTCCGACTTACCCAACAGAAGCTCTTCCAACGGGGGACGATCCGGTCGCTGCCACGGTCTGATCGGTTTGCGAGAAGCCTCGTCAAGTCCACCTTTACCAATGCGCATCACCGGTTTAGAATCCAACGGCTGATCCGCGTCAGCCATACCGGGTCTGATTGGTGTTCGATTACGCGGCGAGATGTCGCCTCTGAGCGCCCCTGGCGGCTGGAGGGCTCTTTCCGTGCGCACCGCGGACAGGTCTGTCTCGCTTACGCCTTTCTGCATGCTGCCAGTTTTCTTTCCTGGTTTTTGAACGCCCGAGGTCTTTTTGACCTTTGGCAGTGGTGCAGCGGTCCTCGCCTCCTCTTCCACATCTGTAGGAGGAGGCGGCGACGGTTCGGCATACTGGTAAACCGACGGCGCGGCATCGGACTGAGCCAGGGTTTCCCGCGCCTGCTCCACCGAGGGTGCCGGCGGCTCCGGTTGAGACGGCGACGGCACCACAGGCGACGGCACCACAGGCGGCAGCACTGCTTCAACAGTGCCTTGAAGCACAGGTTCGCCGGTCCCGTCGTTCGGCCGTGAAAAGACAGGCTTTAGAATGGTGGAAGTAGTCTTCTTTCGACGCGGTGCAATGTCTCGCAGCAACGCATCTAGTCCCCCGGCAGCCACTTCAGCCGTGCTCTCGACCGGCGAGGGAGAGGGGGTGCTCACCGGAGGCGGATTAACAACTGTTTGCGCAATAGGCTTCAAGATTGACGTGGTGGTCTTTCGGCGTGGCATCGGCTGCGAAACCTCGCCAGTGGAAGCAGCAACGACCTGATCCGCAGTGGAAGGCGCACCGACAACAGCCGCTGTTGCCGGTGTGTCCGGTGTTGACGCCGCCGGTGCTACCGGTTGATTGAACTGCGGTTTTATGACCGTAACCGTTTTCTTCTTCGGTGCCGGTCCGAGATCTTGAAGCAACGCATTCAAGCCGCCACCACTAGCAGTGACAGCAGGATCCGCTGCCGACGGTTTCATCACATGCGAGCCTGTCTTCTTGTTGTGAGCGACAGGCTTGGTCTCAGCCGCAGCGATCATAACTTTGTCCACAAGCTGGTCGTCCACCCCTTTGTTCTTAGATACAAAAGGTAGTGCGGCAAGTTTACAGCTGATTCGCTCGGCCGGCTCCTGGAAGTTTTGTTTCTGGGCGATTGCCAGCCCCCAGGTGTAGAGAAAACGAGCCTGTTCCGGTTCATCGAGTGATGCATGCGCATCAGCTGTTCCCTCCAGGCACTCCACGGTGTCAACATCGCCCGTGCCGGCGGTGTTTTCAAAAATTGCCAGAGCCTGCTCAAAATGCTGGCGACTCTCGGCAAAGCGCCCCTGAAACAGATATGTTCGCGCAACGTGATCGAGCGCCCGAGCATGATTAATGGTAAGCGGCGCAAAATGTTTGGCGAACGCCAGCAGGCAATTGAACAAATGCTCTGAAGCCAAAAGCTGCTCTTGCTCTTGCAATTCAACACCACGTTCGAAGTATTCGTCCCATGAAAAATCTTCGCGCGGTTGAGGGACTGAACTCGGAGGCTGCAAGTCTCCGTCGGTATTCAGCTCCACATCGCCAATCAAACGTCGCAGCTGTTCTAATGTACCCTGATACTCTTGGCTGTCCGGTCCGCATAACTTCTTACGAATATCACAGGACCAACGCAGTAAACGCTCCGCCTCCGCTTCGTTTCCCAGCTGTTCATAGAGTGCCGATAAATCATGCAATGTCGCCGCCACATCAAGATTGCTTTGCCCGCAAATTTTGTGCCGAATCTCAACAACACGCCAGTAGAGCGGTTCAGCATCCATAAGCTTCCCCTGGTGCACCAGCAAGTCTGCTATGGCGGCGAGTGTGTTTGCAACCTTCACATGATGGGCACCCAGCTCCTTTTCCTGAATCTCCAGAAGCGCCTTAAGTTCCTTCGCCGTATCCACCCGCGATTCTCCTCTCAAGCAACCGATGCGAGCCGCCTCCGCGCTGCATGGCACCACCGTGCACCCATTATTCATTCCCCTTGCGGACACCAATGAAGCGCAAGTGACGATCACTCGGGGGCAGAAAGAGTCCCGAACGTAGCTTTAGTAAGTGATGGACAGCAGGGCCTCGAAGCTACTACTGCACCAGGTTTCTATCAGTGCCGATACGCGAAGTAGTAAGCGGAAACTGAGCTTCAGCTTCGCATTCAAGCTCATCCGGAGTCACTTTCGGAATAGAGACCGGCAACACATAAGTCATCTTTGTGCGCACTCTTACAGTTCCGCCCCAGGGTCCGCCCAATCGTACACTGGGCACACCAAACTCCGGCGCGGGACCGGTGATGTTAATCAGACTTTGGTCGGGCTTGTCCAGAATCTCAAATTTGCGAATGTAGCCGTTGGCATTAGTGCGAGTTTGGGCGCTCAGAACAACAGCCCTGGCGCGCGCTAACGCCGTGGGCGAATTCGCCAGAGGCAGTACGACCGGACCGGTCGCTGCCGCTGTCTCAGGTTCGGTATTCGCTGCGGCGCGCGCCGCATCACGTGCGACGCCATCGGAAAGATTAGTGGCGAAATACATAAATGCGATATCGAACAAGAACAGAAAAATTGGAATTAGGAATAGAAGCCCGCAGGTTATCTCGATAAGCTGCTGTCCTCTTTGCCGGTATTTTGAACGAGAACCCATCCTCGCTCTGATAGAAGCCGTCATCTCGTTCACCTACTCAAAGAGCTTTCAGGATTGTCAACTACGTTATTGTTCGAAGCTTGCCCCGGAATTGTGCCAAGGAAGGGAATGCTTATTTGATAGTTCGAATCGACCACAATCTGGTAGGCTCGACCACGCTCAACAGCACCGCCTGCGAATGGCGTAGCACTGCCGTCATCGTTCACGCGTTGGAATCTCACATCCAGCGCATCGCCAAAAGCGCCCCCGCCTTGCGCTTTGAGGTTGACGAACGCACCGAGCGAGCTGTTCGCGACGCGGTTTGCGGCGGTAATGGCCGCTGTTCGAATCTGCGCTCGCGAGCCGCCGCTTGCCCCCTCACGAGAAGCAAGGGTGCAGGCGTAGTAAGCCGTTGCTACGCCGCAGATATAGAAGCCGAATCCGATAATGAAAAAGATTACGAGGCAGCCAATCAGTAGCGCCGGTGCGAGTTCCGCAATGGTTCCACGAGGACTTCGGGCTCGACAACAAACAGAACGCAAATGGAGTGCTCCCACTAACCTGCTTTGTGATTATTCCCGTTAGGAACTTGATATTAACACGATTTTACGGTCTTGCGAACCGGTGGAAGCCTCTCCCTTTGGTCGCCATTTCAATTTTAATGCCCGAAGCCCGAAAGACCGGATCATGTTTGAGCGGCTGTATCGACAGAAACGGAACTTTCCCTGGCGGACGGCAATTTCTTCATGAGTCGGGCGGCCAGAAAGCCGACTTCAGCAAGCAGGTATGTCGCACCGGCTCCGGCCATCGCACAACCACTTCTCCATATCAGTATCGGATCAACGTACTCTCGAAGTAGCTCAACGTACGGTCCGGCCGAAACCGAACGCAGAGGATAGACGTACCATCGCTCGTTGTCGGATGGCAGCATGGTGTAATAGCTCGAATAAAACTCCCAGGCGGCAAAACCTGCGGCAATAGACAACACCACGGCGACCAATCGACCTCTGGTCCACGGAGTGAAAAAGAGAACTGCCGCAATGATCAAGTCGAACAGGCCGGTTACGTAGTAACCGACTTGCCAGTTAGACTCAAATGCGATGCGTGCAATACCCATCTTCTCGCCATAGCAGTTGCAGCCGGGATCTGCTTGAGAGAGGAAATATTGAGTCAAAGCAACCATGGCCAGGACAAACGCAGGATAGGCTGCCAGCACCAGCGATGCAAACAGCTTCCCAAACTTAGCGAGATTCCAAAACGGGGCGAGCTTCATCAAAGACGCTCCGCTTTACTACTTTTTCTTCTCTGCTGTGTTGCCATTCTCATCAGTGGTCGCGGCTGCGGGTGGTCCGCTGGATTTGAACACTTGATCAACGCCGGCGTGAATCGGTTTGATCTTGGCCTGAATGGTGCCGACTTCGGTGGATTTGTTTTGAGTCTTCAAACAGATATTCAACATCCGCAGTGCATTCTGATAGTCATTGTTGTTATCCGTCTTCTTGATCGCTTCTATGAATGCGATTTTACTTCGCAGAACCCTTTCAGCACCGGCCCAATCTCGTTTTCCGTAAGCATCACTGGCCAGAACACCCATCTGCATGCAAACCGAGCTGGAATACATGTCTTTATCGCCATTGAAATTTGGTTTTTGAATAAGTTCAGCACATGCGTTCAAGGAACTCATTGCTCCGGCGGCGTCACCCGCGTCCGCCTGCTGCTGCGCTCTATGTCGCAAATTCGCAGCTTCTTTCACCGGGTTCGTTTCACGGCTTTGAGCAAAAGCGGACGAACTCGAAGTTAGCACTAAACCCATAGCCATACATAACATCAAGCGTTTCATCAAATCGTCCTCCTTAGAGACTCTTCAAAAATGCAAGTAGCGCGTCTTTATCTTCCTGTGAACTGGATTTGTAACGATCGGCAGAACTCTGAGCCTGTCCGCCATGCATAAGAATGGCAGTATGGATATCGCGAGTGCGTCCGTCATGCATCAAGAATTTTTTGAATCGTAAGCCCCAGAGCGGAGTAGTCCGCCACTCTCCTCCCTTGGCACCTTCCTGCGGAATACCGTCAGCCAGCTCCAGCCCCATATCATGCAGAAGGAAATCTGAATACGGGTAGAATGTTTTGTTTTCCAGCGCAGCCACTTCCACGGCATCTATTAGAGGCAGCTTGCTATCCGGATCGGCGACCATAACTTTGCTCGCACTCGTCCATGAGGGTCTGTGACAAAATGCACAATCCAGCTTTTCGAACACCTTTTCCCCTGCGGTCACCTGCGGTGTAATCGGTCCTCGCGGTGGTGGAGCAAGCAGAGTCTGGTACCAGGTCAACGCCAGCAAAATCTTGCCCTTATCGTTGGGCTGACCGGCCTGGTTGATTTTGCGCAAAAACTCCGGGTTATCGCCAAGAGGCTCGCTCGAGTTCTCGGTGTGGGCACCGTATGTGGTGAGCCCCAACTCGATATTCATGGCACCGGTAGTAAAATTGAACAGGTTCACATGCTGATCTTTCCAGCCGAAACGCGCAGAACGAGAGGCTTCCGTATAGCGGTCGACAGCTACGGCAGCCCGACCCGCCACCGCAGGATCGGAAACCATTTCTTTAATTCCCTGAGCGGTAAACTCTCCGTCCGGAATGCTGTCGATCAGACCGTCCCCGTAAATGGGTGGCGAATGGCGATTGGACTGCAGCTCCGCGTCCATTGGTACTTGCTCAAAGTCGAGCTGATCCTGGAAAGTACCCCTGTTTGGGAACTCAGTTGTAATAGTCTTTCGTTGTAAACTCGGTCCGCCCTTCGTCAGGAAGAAGTCGACGTCGACCTTGGTCAAGCCTCGTATGACTTCTTTCAGCGGCTTCTTCGACTTGGGCGAGACGGGGTCTCGTTTGGCATAGTTCAAAATACTGGTACTGGAAATGTCACGACCTTCGCCCCCGGGAGGACCGGGTTGCCCGTGGCATTCCCAGCAGCTCTTGCCGTTGAACATTGGTCCCAGACCTTCTTCAGGCGTGAACTCTTTCTTGAAGAGCATCTCGCCCACGCGAAATTTGCGCAATTCTTCAGCCGTCAATCCCGGGAGCGGACGGCCCAATACTTTGTTGGGGTTGTTCAGATCAGCATCTGTTAGTGGTTGGTCGTGTTCCGTTTTAGAGCACCCGCTCAAGACCACCGCAACGAGCAGCCCAAGCAATCCCTGCGTTGAAATCCGAATTGTCTTCATTCTTGAACCCACTTTGGCAAGCCCTCTATCCACATTCCACTTTGGCAATCCATTCTACTATTGCACACTTGCAAAATTATCAATCCCGCTGAGAAAGCGCCGCAGAATCCACCGCAGTCTGATAACAGGGTCCACGAACACCGAACGAAACGAAAGAGAAACCCCGGCGATTTTCATCGCCGGGGTCGCAATTCTGGACCTTAGGCCTAACCGAACACCAGTATTAGTGGCTTCTCGGCGGAGGCGGCGGAGGAGGCGGCGGCGGTACCGGGTTGATCGGAGGCACGTTCGCCGGATTCTGCGGCGGCGGTGGTGGCTTCAACACTTTAAGCGCCGGTACGTGCGGCAGAGGCGAGGTGAATTGAATTCTAACCGCTTCGTTGTCGCAGACCGGTTGTTGGTCTCCGTTCGGAACCGCGCGTCCACAATCCAATCTGTTGCCGGGGGTTGCGTTGTTACGCAAGTCCACAGCGATGTTGGACGTGTCTGCGCTGTTGTTCTGCGCCATCACCGACCACAGTACGTCGAAACGTCCGTTGTCCGGATCGCGGTCGCAGTTGGTCTTGATGCGATAGACGTTCAAGGCTTGGTACAAACTGTTGCCTTCAAGCAACGCGTTTACACCAGTCGAGTTTTCGAAGCCTTTCAGGCTAGCAGCCGCATTTTTGTAGGTTCCAGCGTCGGCAGCCGCGAAATCAAACGAGGTGAATGTTGGAGCATTCTTGTTTTCGTTGATCATCAGACTGCCACTAACTGTGAACTGGATAGCCCCGGCAACTGCTTGGCCGCGAGGTAAGCTTGCGTCTCCGACAGTGACCAATTCGATGTTTCTGGTTTGGCTCGACGGTCTGACCGATGGCGGGCAGAGGATCTGAGCAACCTTGCCTGGCTCGATTTCAACTTGCTCGGCGGTTCCACCGTTGACGTCCACAGCTCTGCGATCGCCGGTGAACAGACGAGGATCACCAAGCCAGTTCTTGTCGCCTAGGGCAATTGGAAGCTGACCTGTACCTGAAGGTCCTTGACCACGGATCTCAGCCTGGAGAGTAGGAATTTCCGCGACGGTGGGACGGATTGGAGGCCAGTAATCGATTGCTTTTGCAAGCTTGTACTGTCTCGGTTGCGCGGTACTCTTCGGATCTGCGGGCACAACACGATCGAGTCCGATCGAGGTGATGGCACGGAACGAGTTGATCAGTCCCTTGGTATCTCCTGTATAAGGAGAGACACCACTTACGGAAGCAATCATCTCAACAGCGTTGTTCATGACTGCGCCGCTTCGTGCGATCAATCGGTTCTGTTCTGCGATTTGAGCACGCTTCGGTGTTTCTTCGTTGTCAACGATTGCCTTACGGTTAGCCAGAAGGATTGCACGGCGAGGATCTGTTGCCAGCAAACCGGACAAACCGGTGGCGGTCGCAACGCCATGCGGTACTTGAAGCGTTGGTCCAACGTCGAAGACTTCTTCCCTTGCAAGGATTGCATCAAGTTCTCGAATCAACACTTTGACTCTTGCTGATGCTTCGTCATTGACGGTCTTGCCGGCATCGTATGCGTTCTGAGCTACGCCGTTGGTATTGTTTACGTCTTCGCGGAAGTCCAACATTTCAGCAATCGGGTTTCCGTCAACTGTTGTCGGGCAGCCGGTGAGCTCGTCCAAACCGATGGCTAGAGTTTGACCGGGAGCAAATGCCAACTGCTGGGGAGTCGAACCTTGCATACGGAATACATAAGCTTGGTCAACGTATGTACCGGGGCTAGCGTCAAAGTTGTTGAGCGAACGTCCGTCGCCCGATCCTTTCGCCATGGCTTTGGTGCTGTCCGGAATCAGAGCGAAGATGCCCCCCCAGATGCGTTTGCACTCGTCGGCGGTACCCGGACGATTCTGTGCAAATGCTTTCTGGACCAGGAACTCGCCAGCTTCGTTGAAGATGGTCTTTTGAGCATCGGCTGTTTGGGTAGGAGCTGTTCTCAACGGTGCCTTCAAAGCCTTGATCACGGAGTCAATGTTTGGACGCAAGCAGTCATTGCGCAGCCAATCATATACATAGTAGGAGACTAGTTGGCTGGGGTTCGCCGCGCCTCGCGGGTTGAGTGCCGCATCGTCTCCGGCGGAAACATCGGACGGATAGGTAGCCGGTGATATGGAAGAAGGTGCGCCACCCTTGGTCGTGCCCGGGAACGGTCCGTCATTAGAGGTGAAGAAGTTACCGTCACCGGTCCAGGCCCCCTTGCCTGCGTTCATGATCGCCAGCAGGTTTTCGAAGTGGTTGCCTTGCGTTTGGTCGGCAGGCAGACCTTGGGGGAACTCCAGACGGAAGATACCGGCTGTGACCGGGGTTCGTTCACCACCGGCGGTAGCAGTTGCAACTTCTGTCTTCCGTGCGCTCAGATCACCTTTGCTCGGGCTTGTTCTGTCAATGGTCTGATCAATTTCTACTCGCACAACGGTCGGCACCATGAAGTTGTTCGGTGCGTCCTTCGTGAAAGCGGTACGATCTACCAACTTAGGCTGACGACTGATCGCATTGAAGATGTAGGAGCCGGGGAAATTCGGAACCGGGACGTTAACGCCGGCGCGGTAGAATCGCTGCTGATCGATAAGACCGGAATTGTTATCGGAATCGGCGCCTAGAGACATGTTCGCCGGCGACGGAATCGGTATATCGGTAACGCCGGACGCTTCATTCCCGATGTAGCCGAATGTGATTTTCACGTCGCTGCGGGAGATGTTCGGCGAATTTTGCGCACGAGTCGGGTTGTTATTGTAGGCATCCATCGCGATCTTCTTCAGGTCGATCGGCGTGGGTGAGGAAATAACGTAATCTGCGGCTTCGATGGCTTTGAAACGATCGCGCAACGCTTGCGCAGCTTGCATCACTTGCTGTTGATCGCGGTTGGCGAGCAACTTCATGTCTTCGTTCTGGAGCTGAGCGGCAATGACCGCATCGAGCCGTGCCCGACCAATAAGAGTGTTGATACCGTACACTGGAGACTGTTGAAGTCCATTTGCTCTAAATTGATCGCAAACAGCAACTTCACCGACGCCCAGAGCCTGCTTAGATGCTGTCTGCTGAACGCTGATTCTCGAAAGTTCCTTCGCTACGGAAATCGCAGCCGAGTCAATTGCAGTTTGCGCTTCTTTCTGGTGCGTAAACTGCTGAGAGTAGATAACAGCAAGGAACAGAACGACTATAACGATGCCTAAACCTATGGCAACGACTAGCGTTAGCGATCCCCCACGTTTTTTTCTTTTGCTTTTCTTACTAATAAGAAGGTTGTCCATCCAGGTTACCTCAATCGGTAGTGCTGATTCCCCCGCGGGGATCTCCCCAAAACTGTTTGTCACCCCCATAGGCTGGTGTAAATCCAGGTACTCTAGTTATTCCATCAAGAGTCATCATATTAACATCGGTTAATGAAAGGAGCGCTATTTAATCTTGGCAATTAACCTTAGATTTTGGATTGCCTGACTAATATAGTGTGCTTTTTCGCTCCAATGTCAACCATTCTACTGTAATCTCCAATTGTGGCAATTTTTGGGCATTATCCGGGCAAATCCCTGAAATTACAAAGTCGTTACGTATTGGCAGATTTGTGACTCGTAAAATCCCTAACACAGAGGGTTTTCAGGAGCCGTCCGGCAAGGAGCGCCTCTGATCGATTTTTCTAATGCCAGGAGGCGGACGGGAAGGGGCCGCCAGACGTGCAAATCACCCGAAAACCGCTTCCCGGGCGGAGAGGGGATCACATGTAAAATTGCAATGCATAATTCAACCATTTTTGGGGAACACACTCCGATTTGCCCCGCCTAGATTAGCCCCCTTTCATCCTGACGCACCGGAAAAGGATTAATGAGAAATTTCTGATTTTTCTGACGCCAAATAACCAATGCAGGCGCACCAGGCAACGCCGGATATTAAGCGTCCATGGCATCGATCGCCCTCTCGACATCAAGGCGCTCACCACCGATGGTGCTAGGTTCGGTGCGGCGGCCCGGTTGAAGACCAGAGCAGCGGGCTACCGGCGTCTGTCCGAGAAGCCTGTCGGCGGGTCGGTGCTGGCTGAATTCGAACGATTCGAAGACCGTAGACTGGCTCCATCACTTGCAGGCAGGAGGCGACAATGGCGAGTCTTGGCAGCGGGAACCGGACGATGAACGTGGTAATATCACCGCCGCGCATACGGCGATTAGTTCTCCTTCCGTCTTACAAGGAAAAGGATTTATGAGCAATTCCGGTCAAGAATCCACGAAGCAGCATGGATGCCGTTCAGATGTAGCGCACGACCGCAACCTGCCGGATGTCGACCTGTTATCTCCGCTGCAAGTCCGTGGGGTGCAGCTGCGCAATCGTATCGTGGTATCACCAATGTGCCAGTACAGCTCCAGGGAAGGGTTCGCAGATGATTGGCATCTTGTTCATCTGGGCAGCAGGGCGGTCGGCGGCGCCGGTTTGGTATTCACCGAGGCCGCGGCAGTGTCCCCGGAAGGGCGCATCACTCCAGCAGATCTGGGAATATGGAGCGATGCGCATATCGAACAACTGGCACGAATAGCTCACTTCATAGACAGAATGGGAAGTGTGGCCGGCATTCAACTCGCACACGCCGGACGGAAAGCAGGATGTGCCCCCCCGTGGACCGGCGGCGCTCGGTTGCCGGAGAGCGGAGGCGGCTGGCAGACCGTAGCCCCCAGCGCGTTACCATTTAACGGCGAAGACCCGCCGCCACGTGTGCTCGATGCAGACGGAATCGAAAATGTCATCAACCAATTTCGAGATGCCGCCAAAAGGGCTATTACGGCCGGGTTTAGAATCATCGAACTTCACTCTGCTCACGGTTATCTACTGCACGAATTTCTGTCGCCGCTCAGTAATCAGCGCACTGATGAATATGGCGGAAGTTTGGAAAACAGAACACGAATAGTCCTGCGTACGGTTCGAGCATTACGCGAAGTGATGCCGGCCGACATGCCGCTGTTCGTTCGAATATCGGCCACGGATTGGGTAGACAAAGGTTGGGATATTGATCAATCAGTCGAACTTTCAAAAGAACTTAAAGCGTGCGGAGTCGATTTGATCGATTGTTCCAGCGGTGCGTTGGTACCGCATGCGGTGATTCCGGTCGGAAAGAACTTCCAGGTACCTTTTGCGGCGCGAATCAAAGAGGATGCAGATATCTTGACCGGCGCGGTCGGTCTCATCACAGAAGCCGACCAGGCCAACGAAATTATCACCTCGGGCTCGGCTGACCTGGCGTTTCTGGCAAGAGAGATGCTTAGAGAACCATACTGGGCGCTTAAGGCCGAGCAGATCCTCGGACAAGAGCCACACTGGCAGACCCCCTACGGTTACGCGGTCCGACGCCGCCGCTGAATAACGTCGCGGCGCTACGTATTTTCCCCCATTACAGCGTTCATAAAGTTCCCTAAAATTGTGTTCATCGACAGGGCCGCCGCTCTCTCGGATCACAAATGGATAACCTCAACGCGTCAGAAACAGAATTTCACGCCACCAATGACATACGCGCAAAGATTCTGAACGAACTAACCGTGTTCGCAGACGGTGCGGCACTTTTACCAAACAGCCTCAAGAACGCCTTCGTGAAGGTCGCGGAAGATCCCGCAGAGCTAGCAACAAAGGGCGCCATTGCCTTTTCGCTCGGCGCGGCGCTGGGGTACCTTTCAAAAGGCAACGGCAAAGTCGCGTTAACGGCAAAAGCTTTCGGAACAGTAGCGGGAGTTGCTTTCATCGCCGAAGGATTAAAACCAATCGATCAGGCTTCCCGCATTGCATGGAATGCTCAAAACGAGCAAGATCTGAATCGAGCGTCGCACGTTCTAGCCGATGGGCTTTCCATTTTCGTAGCAGACACGGTGGTGCAGACTCCGGTAGCGGTAGCAGGCGCCTTTGCCGGAAGTGGTGCCCGCTCGCTCTCCGACAGTATCTTCTCTTCAAAAAGTATTTCAGCATTGGAAGCATCATCACCGCTGTCTTTGACGGAACTTCCTTCGCAAAGCAGACCAACCATCGGCACAACGCTCAAGACCAAGACACTCGCGCCGGAGAAAGCAACGCAATCGCATTTACCGGAACTCACGATCGGCGATCCTACCGGCGGCTCGGAAGTTGCGCCCTTCATCATGCCCCGGCTAAAGTGCACCAACAAAGCCCCTCAACAGCTCAATTTCAAATACGCAGAATCAACGCCCTCTACTCCCGTTACAAGTGCCGACGTGACAATCGGAATTCAGCAACCTCAATCGGGGGGACTGGTACTGGAACTGCGAAACTCCTACACGCGCGCGGCGGTAGAGTTGCCGGCAGCAGACCTGCCACCGTTGAACGCAACCGTTGCGCTGCCCTCTGCTCCGTCGGGAGATGCACTGATAGCCGCGGCCGTTCTGGCAAATCGCTCTTCCGGCAGAAGACTGGATCCACACATACTAGAGTTCCTTATAACAGGCAAAAGGCCAGGGCCCGAACTGGCAATAAAAATCGGCCTCGATCCGCGAGTATCGGCGCTCAGAAGCACAATTGAATCACAGAAGGGATCGAAAAGGAAAATCGGACAGATTCAAAACATTCTAGAAGGCCAGACACCCGAGCCTTCAGCAGTATCTCCGAACGCCGGAAACTCACCGTTAATACCTCTTTCCAAGGGCGCAACGAATATACAAAAAGACTACGCGATTGCGCGACCGCAACCAGCAGAGCAGACAAACTCAACGGTGGAAACAATGTTGAAGCCGGCTGACGAAATCAACGGTCACGACATCTCTAAATTGATGCGAAAGCCGGCCGGACAGCTACCATTGCGGTTCACTGTTTCTACTGCTGAGAAACCAGCGGCCTTCGACTTCGGGGTGGAGATCACCGAACCAAAATTGCTCAAACCAGGGCAACCCAACCTCGACCATCACATCACCACAGGAACCGCCGACAGAGTCAGCGCCATTGAACAAGCATTAGCGCTGCCGCAAGCAAAACTGCCCAAGCCCGGAGCAACCTTGGGCACAGTGAAGCCCGATGCTGATTCGGTTGGCGGAATGGCGGTGCTCTGCGCTCGGCTGGAGGGCAAAGTCATAGACAGCGAACTTGTGTCCTGTATCGGCAAGCGGGATCGCGGATTGATGCCCCCCGGCTCGGAACCAGCCCGCTATAGAGAAGCAATGAACTCGGTGAGCTGGTTGTCGTCGCAGCCCCGATACGAACTATCCCGAAGAGTCGAGCTGGTGAAGAAAGTGTTGACCGGCGAAGTTGAACCGGAGATCCTGGCGAAACTGAGTCGAAATGTCGAGCACAAGCGTGCGAAAACCTTCGAACGGCATGAATCAAGAGTAGATGTTACAACCGATCCCACCAATAAAGTCGCGTTAGTGCAGTACCCTTCCAAGGCGCTAATGACCGCTCGCACCATGGGACTAGAAGCCGCCGAGGTCGCTGTAGTTCAGCGCCATGACTCCAACTACATTCAGGTGATCACCCGCGGGGGCAGCGATGCTGAACGGTACATGCCCAGGGCGATGAAAAGGCTCGAAACAATGGAGCCTGGTTGGCGAGGCCGCCCCCAATTCATGCTCAATCCCCCGGACGGAAGAATGAACATGCACGAAGTAGCATCCGTGATTCGTCCGTACATCAATCCCAGTCTAGCAACCAGACTGATGTGGGGCGCACAAGATTTTGCCGCTCAACCGCTTTCGTGTATGCCGCATCTGCAACTTACAGCAGCGGCTAAGAATTCTTTGCCAGTACTGGCAGTGCTTTATTCAACCAAAAGGATCTAGTGGCCACCTTGTGGAATTATGCAATTCATAGTTTAAACTGAGTGAAAGCAATTTTGGCGGAACGAAAATGGACCTGCGGTGTAAACAAGCAAGCCAAGCGACGCTGCTTCTCCTCGGTCACGAGCGGAACAAAGTCAACGACAAACTAGTGACGTTAGCGGCAGCAATGGCAAATAGAGAATCAAAGGTGCTCTGGTTCCTGCTCGCGCTTATTTCGATCATGGCGGTGGTGCTAGTCATCATCGGTATTGCAGTCAATGGCGTGGACTCCTTCTTGCTGGCGCGCGTCGCCGGCAGAAGCGGCGGCTACACCATGTTATGGATGGTACTAATTGCGGTGGCACTAACGATGTCAGGTTTTCTCATTGCGATCTGGTATCAGAGGGTGCGAATGCGTAATCTCTGCGAAGATTTATGCGAAAATTTGCCACGATGCTCAGAGATTCCGGCGCAGTTGCAAATTATAGCGGACAGTGATAAGTCCCCGTTCAACTACATGGTGTCTATCCACGCTCAATCGAAACTTGTCAAAGTTGAAGGTCAGCGGTGGTACATCATGAACTCGGGAAACAACATCTTTGGAAAACCGCAAGATGTTGAAACGACCGATTGGCTAAAACAGAAAAACGCGGTCCCCACATTACTCGACGGAATGCTGCTGGTCGATTCGGACGGGGAGCCGGCGGCGATTGTAATCGAGAACCGTGTCTTATGGGTAGTTTCGACTCGCTTCCTGCGATCAATGGGCCTGACTCGGAATGAGGAAGCGACAAACACTGCAATGGAATCAAAATCGCAACTACGGCAGTTGCTCAGAAGCATGCAGTAGTTCACTCGCTCTTTTTGAAGGGGCTCGGCATTCGCTTACCGGACTCCGCGGAACCGCTGGCTGTGCCAGGATCGGCGTCGTTATACGGGTCGACCAATTCGACATCCTTTTCGGGCGCAGGCTCAATTCCCTTTTTCTTGTTCTCTTCCTCAATCTTTCCCAGTTGGTTCAACACGTCGACAGCGCGTGCGCGTCCTTCCTTTTCCAGCCCGGTTTGAGGATCGAGATTGCTACCGGTTTGCGGACTAGTATTAGATTGAATGCTAGATTGCGCGGAATTTCCGGTCGGCTCGACAGGCTTTTCACCGCAGGAACTTACAACTATCGGACAACTGAGTGCAAAGACAAACGCAGTTACGCGACAGCCCCGTGCGTCGATCCCCTTTCGAGCGGAACCTTTAACCAGATCGAGAATACTCACCATAACCGCCTTGCAAGTCGATAAGAACAGACAGAGTAATCTGCACATTGTCGCACAAGCAATAGTGATTTCGAAAACGAACTGTTTACTTTTCTGCAACGCGTCGAGGCGCACCATCATAGGTCTGCACCAAGTCTTTAATATAGTCGGTATATTGCCCGGCAATGACCGGACTGTGTATAGTCACTACGTTTTCGGCATTCTTCATCGCGTTCATTGACATGTTGAAACTACCGGTAATAACAACGGAGTTGTCCACCGTCAAAGTTTTGTTGTGCATGAAGTCGTGGGGTCCTTCAGGATCATAGGGATGAGAATTCTTAGCGACCAAATTTGCTTTGACTTTGTTCCAGAGCGCAATCTTCACTTGGCTTTCGGGAGAGGCAGATCGGCCCCAGGCGTTAGCGACATTTCTCATCTGCGGTCCATCGTAAATTCCGGCAACATGCTTGCCACTGTCGATCTTATCTGCCAGTGCTTGCAGAATCTTCGTGGATGAGATGACCATCGAGGCTATGTGTACCTGCGTGTTGGCCGCTTCGATATGCCGAGCGATGTCTGCCTCAATCAGGGCACCGTCGCCGGGAGAAAACGCTACAGAAACGGCACTGTCGCCTACCTTAACGGTGGTGTGAAGATCCTTACCCGTTCCAACCAGCGCTCCTTTCTCCCAGAGCTGGCCGAAGTTTGTTTCAAACACTTTGGCCAAGGGCGCAGATTTGAATTGAATAATATTGTTGTCTTGCATGCCGAAGGCGGACTCAGTCAAGTTAGTCGATCCTGTCCATACGGCGGCGTTGCGAGTTCCGGCATCACGCACTAAATACTTATGGTGCATCAACTTGCCACCGCCAACAATACCGGCAGTGCCAACACCATCCAGTCCACCCGCATCACCTTTTTGAATGTCGATAACGCCCTCTCTTATCTGTCCATTCGGCTTGCGCCCCAACGCATCACCCAAAATGTCCGGTATAGAGAACCCGCCGCCCCCCGGCGTTGCTTCCAGCGGGGGTTCCACTACTTGCGTTTTGATCTTAGGACTTAATCTGGCAAGAAATTCCGCCGAAGGACCAAGGACCGGTGCGGCTGTATCACCGGCAACGAATCCATCAGTGCCAGCCTTAACGTTCGGTTTGAAGAATGCTAGTTTCACATCGACCCCGGCCTCAGCGCGCTCATTCAGCGCATTGATCACAAGGCTCTCTATCTTAGGAGTTCTCAAACGCAAATCGTAAAGAGCGGTATGCAACGTTTTCTTAGCACCACCAATAAACGTTGCCAGTTCGGTGGCAACTTGCTCAACCTGGGCCGCCCGAGGCGCAGCTTCAAACTGTTGTTTCAGCAAGATCACTTTGATCTTTCCATCAACAGCGGGCACCGCCGCTTCAACTACGCTGCTCCCGGGTATCCTCTCGAATCCGGTTACAGGATCTCCCGCAGCTCGGGATACCTTCATGTTAGTCGGATCAGCAGGTCGAGTCACTGAACTTTGCTCTGGAGGGCCTTCCAGTGCAGTGGAAATAGTTTTGTGCGCCAGAGGAAGTGCAAAATTGACGAAACCGCCATGAGTCATCGCGGTCCAACGATCATTCCAAGTTAGTGCCGGCGCATCGGAACCCAGCCCGCGCGAGACGCAGCGAGAAGTTTCAAGTCCGGTAAGCCCCCCGGCGGCGCCGACTGCGATGCGGCCCAATCCGGAATAGATATTGCTCTGTGCAATGCGCTCCGTCCTTCCAATCAAGCTGTTTCCAGCAGAAAATACACCAAAAGCCAAAACGGATCCGGCAGCGTTGCCAATTCTTGTTTCACCGGCATTAGGTGATTTGGCGAAGTCCAGCAGTCCGGCACCGACAACTTGTCCGGTGATATGACTGTTCATAAACCGCGCAGCACCGCCCTCAAGTCCAATCTTCGCACCCAACGATGCTAACCCCATTCCGGTCGCTTTGCCCGCTACAGCGTAGGTAAGCACGGCTCCACCGGCAGATGCAAGTGTTTGTGCAGCCCAGTCTCGAGAGAACGCTTCAGCGTGAGGCACGTGCCAGTTTTCTTGCTTCTCTGCTCGAAAGTTATTGACGAGCTGATTAACACCTGTTCCATTTAGGAATGGGTGCAACAAATTTTCAGACGCCCAGTTCGACTGCGAATCAGATTCCGCAAGTGCGCTACTGATCGTTAACCTCTCCATTGCGCTCCCCCCTGCCCTTGCTACCCTTAAGGTATGTTAAGCGCGTGGAGCGGTGACCGATGATTTAAGTGCTCTCATATGCGTGATGTACTACGTATTTTCGCCACTGAACACATCGAGGTCCTTACACTCCGGCGGCTGGAATGCGAATCCAGAAGGTGCTTCCTGCGCCACACACGCTATCTACACCAAGTTCGCCACCATGTCCGTGCACAATGGCCTGACATATAGATAGTCCTAAACCAGCGCCGCCTTTTTCATCATCAGTTCGTACCTGGTGGAATCGCTTAAATATGAGGTCGAGTTGCTCTTCTGGAATACCGCGTCCACGATCGATTACATGAACTTCCACCATGCCTTCACGTTCAAAAGCGCGAACTTTCACACTGGACGATGGGGGCGAAAACTTAATGGCGTTACCCAGCAAGTTAACCAGAACTTGCACCAATCTATTCTTATCCGCTTTCACACGAAGTTCGGTCGTCTCTGTTTCGATGGCGATTTGCGCACTCTGCGCAAAGTCCGCGATGGAAGCAACAGCAACTTCAAGAATCTCCTGCAAAGATTCGTCGGCAATCGTCACGCTAAGACTGCCAGACTCCAATCGTTCTACATCAAGGATCTCGTTTACCAGTGAAATCAACCGCTGCACACTTTGATCAGCAAGGACGATCTTGTCCCGCCCCTCTTCGTTCAGGGGTCCGAAGAAACCTCGCGAAATCATCTTCAGACACACCTGTAGCGATGTTAGCGGACTGCGCAACTCATGACTTACCATTGAGACGAAACTCTGTTTTAAGCGCTCCACTTCGTAGCGCTCCGATATGTCGGTTACAACCAACAGCCGTCCCTCGACATCCACGGTATTGTACGCGGTGCTCAATATCTCGCAGGGAAATGTTTCTCCTGTTAGTTTACGCCCGGCGAACTCATGGGCAGACCTTTTACCAATTCCCAGCAAATCCTGCACCATTTGTTCTTCAGATTTGTTTGAATCAACGCCGAAGAGATCTGTGATCTGCTTTCCTTCATACTCGGACTTGCCACACATGAAGAGCTTCTCGCCTCGCGGCGACATGGATAAGATCCTCCCGGATTTATCGACAACAAGTATCCCCAGTGGAATGGTCTCAATGATTCCCTGCAAGCGCTCGAGCACGGCGCGCTCTCCTGCCCGCGCGCTATCCAGCTTGATCGCCATGTCATGAAAGACATTGTCCAGATGCGCAATCTCATCGTCACCGGAGACAACCGGGTTGAGAGGTTTGCTTTCCGACAAACGCCTGGAGTTGTCCATCAAAACTGTCAGACGCTCGGTAATGTCTGAGCTGAAGTATGTCATCAGACCGATAGCCAGGATCACTTCGGTAAGCAGCCCGCCGTAGAGAAAAACATCGATGACATGCCGGTACTGCTCCTGCGAAACGGGAATAGATCTCTGGGTCTTTTTCGCTTCCCGAACCAGATTGTCGGAGTCCGCAAGCACTCCCACGAGAACTTCGCTCATTAGCTTTCTTTTCTGCATGAGTTGTGAAAGCTCTGCCAAACTTGTAGAGCGCGTCGGCTCAAAGGCCTCGTCGTCGAAGACTTTTTTGATCAACAGTAGTTTCTGATGAATTCTTCCGACAATTTCCGATTCTAAAGAGTTAGGTCTCACCGAAGCTTGCAGCTCGTCGAATTTTTCCTCAACACTTGCGGCACGATCTCTCAATCGCTCGGCGCTTAGGCTCTGCTTTGCGCCTTTCAGCCTGACAAAGTACCGTTCTGAGACTGCAAGAATGATTGTTCGCCCCAAGTTACTCGCACAGAGGATCACCGTTTTTGCTCGCGCTTCTTTATCCGCTTGCGCCTGAGCCTCGTGGAGCAACATCTTCAAGCTCAGAATAAAAACCACGGCGAACAAAACCGGAATCGCAATAATCACTAATCCCTTGCGTGAAAGTTTTGATGACAATGCTTGCGAAAAACGCGCTTTCATCGGTGCCCGCATCAACTAGCCGCTGCGCCGCCGCGTGGTACACGACTAACACAAGGTTATCTATACCCCGAAAGAATACATACCAAAAGATTCGCCGGACACGAGGACGCAACGTTCACAAATGTCGGATAACGTCGGCAAATCACCCCTACCCGCAAGGCCACAAGAGGACCGTCGATGACAGGATCCGACCAAGTAGAGGACAAACAGCCGCTGCCGGAAAAGAGTTCAACTGAAGGCGAAAGCACGCACAATGCCAGCGCAAGACTTTTGTTCGAGTCGGCAGAATCACACACCGCAGCAGGAGGGCAGCACCACCGACACCCTCACGAGCGAGGGACCTTTCCAAGTAAAGGGATGACCGATTTAGGCTTTCCGCAGGTAGAAATCGAACCGGAGCCGTACGGGTCCATACAGCGCGATTTAGCGACGACCTCACCGCACAGCGGAGGGGAGAACAACGCATCAACGGACGGTCCAGCCCCGCCGCAATCAGCTCCGACTATGCCTGGCGAATCCGGAGGGCTCGTCGCTCCTCCACGAGCCCCCGGATCTGGCGGCGATCAGCCAAGAGACAACTGCCCCGCTCAAGGCCCAGTCGCACCGGAATCCCCACAGCAGACCACCGACTCCGGTCCCCGAACCCCTTAACCGTGCTTGACTCGGAGCAGCATGGCAACTAAGCAAGGCGAGCATCGCCAATGGTGCCGCAAACGCAAAGCATCCAGCGTGTTCTAGTGCGCTATCCGCTGCAATCTGTGCTATAACCAAAACTATGTCCGAGCCACTCAATTTCGATCCGCCAGACCAGCCGGTGAAGCTGCCTTCCAGGCGGAAACTCGGTCTGAGACTTGCAGTTCAACAGAACGCAACTATTGACAAAGATGGCGTTCCCAAGCCTGCTATTTTTGTCACGCAAGCGTTCACTGATCAGTCCGGTTTTCAAGCCGGTATCAGAGATGCAGATCTCATATTGCAGATTGACGGCATTGCAGTTGACGATTTACGCGGCAACTTACCGGACCTGCTGGAAGCATTTTCTTCCTTCATCCGCACGCATGAAATCGGCGAAGTAATAGTGCTTCAGATAAAGCGCGGCGAAGAATTGTTCGACCTGAAAGTTAAGATGTAAGTTTAGGACTGTTAGTTCCTTCAGCCCTGCATGCTATTGCGCCCGGCGATCTTCGCCATCGTCCTCACTTCGACAGAGGCCTGCGTGGTATCCCCATAGCCATCAGCCCCGGGTTGAGCAAAAATGAGCTTACCAGGGGTAGGTGGTGACTAGGAATGGAGAGCATGGAACGCGGCAGCACTGGCTCCGAAATCGACGACGCGACAGCGGCTCAAAGCGCTTCATGCAAGCTCATTAGCGAGTTTCTTGAAACGAAGTTCTCGACGCTGGATGCGAATGTAGACGAGTTTGTCTCCGACTCCGAACTAACCCAATTCGCACTGAACAAACAGACTTCAAACACCGACTATAAGATAGCACTGGCGACCAGAGATCTCGCTACCACGCTGGAAGGCTTGCACTGGGAGTTCAGCGGAATCACGCGCCCGGGATTCAGCATTGCCGACGTTCGCAGGTTCGCGAAAATTACCAATGATGCGCCAGATGATCATCTTGCCCGCTCGGCGCACTATGCGATGCTGAAAAATGAGAAGGACGCGGATCGCTTTTTCCAGCTGGTAAAAGATTTCCGACCACAAATTGATTCTGATGGAGACGGACGCTTCAGCCTCACGGAACTGGATACATTTGCCAAGAACGCGGAAAACAGAACTGACGCACGAGCAGCAACCGAGTTCCTGCTGAAACGCTCGGCGGAAATTACAAGACTGGGCAGCAGCCATAGCACGGCAATACTACACAGCAACATCTTTCGTACCGACCCTAGCCCCGGCGGTATTAGTGAGAGACACCTGCTCAACATGCAGCTACTGCGAATGGATGCAAAAGAGTTCACCGATGCCATGAAACAGTGCCGCACCGCAGAAAGAAAAGGCGGCACGCTCCTGGCTGCACTCTCGACGATTGGAGCCGCGGTCTGTTTGTGGCAGAGCCGTATGAGCGGAGGCCTCGGCCGCGTCGGGTTCCTGGCAGGAACGGCACTGGGAGCAGGAGTCGCAATCTGGTCGGCAGGTCATGTTGCGGTAGATCACTGCCAACCCTTAGTCCGTGACTATTTAGACCAACGTCAACGAGTGAACAGTTGGAAGTATTTCAGCAGTTAGATGTTACACCGTCAGCTCTTCTCGCCGATAATGCAGAAGTGGGTTCCAACAAAGTGGCGAGCAAAAATTCTGCGCATCTTGAACGTAGTTTTTTAATCAACGCCCCCGACGCGCCGCCTCGAACTCAGCGCGAATTCTCGCGGCCGCATCCATAGGTTGAGCAGCCGGGGTCCCGCCCGCGCTCCCGGTTGCGGCTCCCGCGCCCGTGCCACCTCCGCCTCGGGAACCGGTGGCTGCAGTCCCAGCTAGTTTGCCAACGCCAATCGGACGATTCTGAATTCCACCACCACCACCGGTAGGATTACGAGCATTGGCATTTTGATAGGCCTGCTTCTCGGCGTTATAGCGCGCCTCATAGTTTCTGCGAGCTGTCAGCGCCGCTTCTTGTTCTTTTCGATCTGCCTGCTTGCGCATTTCGCGTTGATACTCGGCTCTGGCAGTCTCGCTCATATTCGCTTGCCGCTGCGCCTCCTGTTTGCGCTCATATGCCGCAGCTTCTGCTCTGTTCGCTTCCTGCTTCGTATCATAGGCCCGTGCATCAGCCTTGTTTTGCTCCTGGCGCGCATAATATTGGTTGTCGGCCCGCCGGTTCTCCATTTTTTGGTCGTAGGCTCTGCCGTCCGCTTTATTTTGGTCCTGACGCGCGTCATACTTGCGAGCATCGGCCTTGTTCTGCTCTTGCCTTGCATTGTATTGATTGTCGGCTCGGCGTTGTTCCATTTTCTGATCATAGGCACGCGCATCCGCTTTCTGTTGCTCCGTCCTTTGATCATAAGCGCGAGCTTCCGCCTTCCGTGCTTGCGTGCGATTTTCATATGATCGTGCGTCTGCCCGCTGTTGAGCAGAAAGCGCCTCGGCCTTCTGAGCTTGAGTTTTGTTCTCATACGCTCGCGCTTCGGCACGCTGTTGCTGCATACGCGCTTCGTAAGAGGCTGCGTCCTTCTGCCCTTGCAGCCTTGCATTGTAGGCATTCATTTCATACTTTTGCGATTCGATCTTTTGATTGTAAGCGCGCTGCTCGGCTTGTCGCTGTGCAGCCATGGCGGCCTGCTTTGCGTTTTCTTGTGCCGCAGTTTGCCGGCGCGTTTCTTCCATGCGAGATTGCTGCCGTTGGGTCTCGCGCAGATACTCCTGGCGCCGCTGCTCCTTCATCTGTTCCTGGTATCTATTTTCTTGCCTTGCCATTTCGCGGTTGTACTCGTAGCGGTCGGCGGCATACTTTTCCGCTTGCTTGGTGTAGTAGTCGCGATCTTGCGCGGTGGCACTCAAGCAGCAAACGACAACGGTAAGTAGAGAAAGACTCAAAGAGACCAGGACATTTCGCATTAGATCACCTTGCTGCCATGGAAGCCCGGAAAACGGCGGTTAACATGATATACCCGCCATTGGTGCAATGCGTCGCCGGCACAAGTTAATTAGCGGCGAACACGAAATACCATCGCGGAGAACCCGTTTATTAGCGCGAGAAGGTAGGACGCGCCGCCTGTTCGGATGCCCCCGGTCCGAAATCAGGTCGGGTGCGCTCCTTTTGCTTTTTCTGTACTAACGCTTGCAATGCCAACTTCAGGTCCTCATCCAGAGGCAACCGCTGACAAACCAGATACATTTCAGCTATCGCTTCATCTATACGATTAGTGTCACGAAGGGAAAATGCAAGCGCTTTCTGATAGCGAATACTCTCCGGAACAAGATCACGAGCTTGCCGACACTCGCTGACGGCGAACTCCGGCTGCCCTGACTGCAAGTAAATATCGGCAAGGTTGATGTGAGCAATTGGATCGGAAGGCGCCAATGCCACAGAAATCCGGCCAAGACGCATCGCTTCGCTAAATTTCTTTTGCTTCCCGGCAACCCAGGCCAGGCTCAGATAGGCATCAGCGTATTTAGGATCAAGTGCTATCGCCTTTCGCAACTGTTCTTCCGCTTCGCGAAATCGCTCAAGCGTACCCAGCGACTGACCATAGCGAAAATAAACGTAAGGATCACCGGGCGCGATGCGAATAGCCTCTTCGTACTCTGCAATGGAACGGTCAATCCGTCCGAGCGAAAGATACCACTGTCCCATTATCGTATGAGGTAACGGCAACGATGAATCCATGGCTGCAACCTTGCTCGAGTCGGCAATAAGCCAATCAATTCCAGACACACGATCGCATTCGAGCAAGTACGACTGAGCCATTGCATCGTTTGGATTTAGCTTTAATGCCGTTTTATACGACTGACGCGCATCATGAATCTTCCCTCTTAGTCGAAGTGATTGAGCCAACATGAAATGGGCGCAAGCAGAGGTCGGCTCCAGATCGACGACCTTCTTGAACTCAGCAGTGGCCCCGGGAAAATCGAGCAGCACCATTAGCGTAGCACCCAGCATGTAATGACATTGCGCATTCTCCGGCGACAGCTTTAACGCACTTTGGCACTCTATATAACTGTTGGTGTAATCGCCGCCATCAAAGTACCGAATCGCAGACTTAAGGTGCTCACCTGTAGCAGTCTGCGCCAAAACGCCATTCACTGAAATTCTCGGCGTTGCATCGGACAACCGACAGCAAGATAACTTCTTGGCACCACTATTGGTCGCCGAAGGTACACTGACGTAATCGGCGCAGCGAGCAGTACGCACGCTGCCGGCCGCGAAAAGAACAATGATTGCTGCGCAAATGATCAACGATGCATTCATGTTGCCAACAGTATCACAAGAATCGCAGCTTACAAGGTTTTCGCTCTAAGATTCCCCGCGATCCTTACGCATAGCGTACAATCGCGATTGTGTCGGAGAGATTTCCTGTTGAGAACAATCGGTCTATTCTTGACTCTGTTGCTGACGGGCTGCTCCGCCCCGTCCGCAGGAGCTGAGCCGTTCCCTTACAAATCCTTTCATATGGAGCAGACCAGCGGCCGGGTTTTAAACGGTGTAATGAGCCTCAAGGTGGCCGGACCGAGCATCGCCGCACAGCAGTGGCTTTTGTATTTCCCTTGCCCGCCGGGCATGAATTCTCAAACGCTTGTGTCTTTTGCATCCGGGGATGCAAAGTTTCAGAAGGTGGTCGAGCTGAGTTCCGCAAAAAGAGAAGTTCTCCGCGCTCGAATCCCGGTTACAAATTCAACTGGCATTAATCAAATTTCGGCACGCTGCAATTATCGAATTCGAATCATGGAACGAGGCATCGCCTCCGGTCCGGACGCAAATGACAAGGCACTGGAAGTGCCGACACCGGCGGAACGTGTGCGTTATGTCTCACCCAGCACGTCCTATGACTTTCAGTCGCCTATATTCAAAACATGGTTGAACACCAACGCGCTTTTGAAGCAAGTCTCAGAACGTGATGTCGACTTCGCCTGGCGTGCATTCGCAACTATTCGCAAGCTGTACGAATACAAGTATGTGCAAGCTCAAAATCGCAGCGTATCGGCACTATGCCAGACAAATAGCACTGACTGCGGCGGGCTAAGCTTTCTATTTATCGCAACTTTAAGGGCCAACGGCGTACCGGCCAGAGCGTTAATCGGAAGGTGGCTCAAACCTGATGCCCAGCGAGCTGCAGCGGAGAATGAAGACGGGAAAACGCATGTAAAAGCCGAATTTCTCGCAAACAAGGTCGGTTGGGTTCCGGTTGATTTGTCGCAGGCTGTATCGAACAAAACTCAGGCACAATCTGAATACTTCGGAAAATGCAGCGCTGATTTTGTCACGCTGCACATTGATCCGGATATGGAAATGGACACGCTTTGGTTTGGCACCGAAAGTGTACCGTTTTTTCAGAGTCCACTATATTGGGTCTCAGGAACGGGCTCTACGGGCGGTGCCATCGTAGAAACCGGCTGGCAAACAGGACCGGCAAAGTAAGCAAAACTGGTCGAAACTTCGTCGCGCATATTCGAGCGATTTCAGTCATCCAAGGATGAAGGTCGAAATGCTTCCGGCACCGGTTTAGGACTTCCCACAAGCAAAGCCATCATCGAGCAACATGGGGGAACGATCGGTTTTGACTCGGAAGAGAATAAAGGGTCGACTTTCTGGTTCTCGGTACCATGCGCCCCCACAGCGTAATCCACTTACACGCCTGCAATCTCATGCATAGATTCGCCCCGACGGTCCCGGACGCCCTAGTATGAATCAAACCACCGCTTCCACCCATGCTCACGCTTCCCTCACACCTGTTCCTTAGGATAGTAACAAAGGCGAAGCAGCGGCACTGGTATTAGATTCGGTTGCAAAAGTCTCGCCAGCGGCTCAAGACAGGAAGGGAAGATATGCAGTCCCAGAATCAAATTCCCCCGGCAAGCGAGCCGAAGAGGCAATCAAAACGGCAGCGGACAGCAAGCTGGCTTACTACAATCGCCGTCATGATCACTGCCACAGTGCTAGTAAGTTCAATGTGGGCAAGACTTCCCTCGCAGCAGCGGGTGGACAGCACCTCGTCTGTAGAGACTGAAAACAAACCAACAGCACCGCCGGAAGCATTGAACGCCGACGTCGCAGTAGTTGAAGTTTCCAATCAACCACCACTATCCAGATTCACCGTTACTGGAACCGTGGAACCCAATCGCAAAGCAGTTCAGCAAGTAACACCGCTGGTATCGGGCAGAGTGGAAGAAGTGCTTGCCTCAACGGGAGACAAGGTCGCAAAAGGAGACTTGCTAGTAGTGATGGATAGCCCTCAAGTGGCAGAGCTGCACGGCAAACTGCATGAGGCTGAAACCAGGGTAGCGCTTGCGAAGAACCAACTCGACAGAGCGCGCCAGGTGGCAAACCGCGTCAATCTACTCAAATCCAAAGCATCGCTGGACGAAGCAACCGCTACAGTTAAGCGCGATCAGTTGCTGGTAGCAGATGGCTTAGCCGCACGGAAGGACTTGCTTGCCTCCGAGGCTGAGCTGACAAAGGCCCGGGCCGAATACGATTTTCAAAAGGACATTTCACTCAATCGCGAAATCAATGAAGCCAGCGCCGAATTGAGCACTGCGGAAACGGAAGTCAAACACTTGCGTGACGGGCTGAAAGCACTCGACGCTATGGTGACCAAAGAGGGAGATGGAGTCGAGCACGATATTGCAAAAATTGAACTGCGAGCGCCAATCTCCGGCACGGTCATCGAAAGATTCGTCAATCCCGGTTCGGGTGTCGACTTGTTCAAGCCCTTGCTTACAGTGGCCAACACGGCAAACGTTTGGGTAATCGCCAACGTGCCAGAAAAGCAAACGGAGTCTATCAAAGTCGGTGAAAGTGTTGTGGTGGATCTGGACGGAAAGTCATTAGCCGGAGAAGTCAAATACATAGACCCTCGACTGGACGAAGAATCTAGAACATTGCAGGTTCGTATTGAGGTCAGGGGTCTTAAGAATCCCGTTCCTACCGGCTCTTTTGCTCAAATACAATTCCGCCGCACTGAGGCCGATCCACGCGCCAAAGCGTTCATACCGGAAGCAGCAATCCAAACGGTGAACAACAGCAGCGTTGTCTTCGTCAAAAACAAGGTCGGCAACTTCGATATGCGAAAAATCGAAATCGGTCCGCGATGCTGCGATCGGATAGCCGTGTATCAGGGTCTGTCTACCGGAGAACTGATTGCCGACAACTCATTCATATTAAAGGCGCGCGCTCTCAAATCCGAATTCGGAGGCGAATGAACATGATTGACGGACTGATCCGATTATCAATCAGACAGCGCTTTCTGGTATTAATCAGCGTTCTCATACTTATCGCTACCGGCGTTGCGGTAATGTTCAAATTACCTGTTGACGCAGTTCCCGACATAACCAACGTACAAGTGCAGGTGTTAACTTCGGCACGAACGCTTGCCCCTCTGGACGTTGAGCGGCAAGTCACGTTTCCGCTAGAGGTGGGGCTGAGGGGATTGCCAGGCGTCACTCAAGTTCGATCTATTAGCAAATTTGGTCTGTCAGTCATAACGGTGATATTCAACGACTCGGTTGATACCTACTTCGCCAGACAGCTTGTGCTCGAACGCCTATCTCAAGTCAAAGGACAAATCCCCGCTTCCGTCGGAACGCCTGAGCTTGGTCCCGTTTCCACCGGCTTGGGCGAGATTTATCAGTACGAACTCAAGTCGAAGAGTGGCAGCTCGAATCAAACTGACTTGAGAACAAATCAGGACTGGACCGTGAGACGTCAACTCCTTGGCGTTCCTGGCGTAGCGGACATCAATAGCTATGGCGGAAAGAAAAAGCAGTTTCAAGTCAGAATCGATCCGGCGAAGCTTTTGGCATACAAACTGAGTATCAGAGATGTGCTCAAGTCCGTTGAGGCAAACAACGAAAACGTCGGCGGTGCATTCATCGAACATCACGGCGAGCAATACGTATTGAGGGGGGAAGGATTAGCGCAAACGCCCCAACAGATTGGTGCAATCGTGATCAAAACGGCAAAAGACGGTACCCCCGTACTCGTCAGAGATGTCGCCAATGTTGTCACCGACGCCGAAGTACGCCAGGGCGCTGTAGTTTCCGACGGACAGGGCGAAACTGTCGCAGGAATTGTGATGATGCTAAAGGGGGAGAATACTAGATCAGTTGTCGAAAGTGTAAAAAGCAAAGTCGAGCAAGTGAAGAAAACCCTTCCGGCCGATGTAGAGATGGTGCCGTTCTATGATCGTTCCGAGCTGATTGATCGCACCATTCACACAGTACAGTCTAACCTGGTTGAAGGCGCGGTACTTGTCGTTATGGTACTGCTTCTGGTGCTCGGCAACTGGCGCGCGGCGATGCTCGTGGCTAGTGTAATTCCCCTTTCGATGCTATTCGCCGGCATCTGCATGAACACCTTTAAGGTCTCGGGAAACCTGATGAGCCTGGGAGCCCTGGACTTCGGATTGATCGTCGACGGCGCAGTTGTTATGGTGGAAAATGCCGTTAGGCGTCTGGGCGAGGCTAAGCGCAACGGCGCGCAAGAAGACCGCAAAACGATTATCCGGAACGCCTGCCTGGAAGTAGGTCGCCCTGTCGCTTTCGCCGTTGCAATCATAGCGATTGTTTACGTCCCTCTTTTGTGCCTCTCCGGCATCGAAGGGAAGTTATTTCACCCGATGGCACTGACCATTGTATTCGCTTTGATCGGCTCGCTGCTTCTGTCACTAACATACGTGCCGGCGATGCTCACACTGATATTGGGGCAGCCCGCAGTGGAGCAGCCGAGCGGCGCTGAGCGCTGGCTACACTCAATTTATCAAAAGGCGCTATCTCTAGTGGCAGACAACCGAGCTCAGACTTTCTGCATCGCAAGCACCCTAATCTTTCTTAGTCTGGCTACGTTCCCGATGCTGGGATCCGAATTCATTCCGCGTCTGGACGAAGGTGCACTTGCCATTCAAATGCAGCAGTTGCCCAGCGTATCACTAACTGAATCAATAGCAACTGCAACAGCCGCAGAGAGAGTCTTGAAATCGTTTCCCGAGGTGACAAAAGTTGTCTCCAAGATTGGACGAGCCGAAGTGGCAACAGATCCGATGGGTGTTGACACCGCCGACATGTATGTCGGGCTGAAGCCGAACTCGCAATGGCCCGGTGGCGAGTCTCGAGACAACTTGGTAAACAAGCTCTCAAAAGCGCTGCAAGAAAAAGTACCTCAAGCCATGTTCAGCTTCTCACAACCAGTGGAGCTCAGAACAGCCGAGCTCATCGCGGGTGTGCGCTCAGATATAGCAATCAAAGTGTTCGGCGACAATCTCAATACCCTAAAGACAGTGTCCGACAAGGTCGGCAAGATTGTTCAGTCCGTGCCCGGCGCAACAGACGTCAAGGTAGAGCAAACAACAGGCGTTCCGCAGTTGATAGTAACCGCCGACAGAGAAGCAATCGCACGACGTGGTATCAATGTCGCTGACGTGAACGACGTTGTCGAATCCGTCGTGGCCGGCAAACCGGCAGGGCAAATCTATCAAGGCGACAAACGATTCGACCTGGTAGTGCGTTTGGATCCACGAACAAAAACGGATGAGAATTCTATCAAATCACTGCTTGTGTCTGCGACCAACGACGCACAAATCCCCCTGACTAATGTTGCTTCAGTGCGACTTGAAGATGGTCCGGCTCAGATCTCACGCGAGGATGGACAGCGCCGAATGGTTATAGAGTTAAACGTCAGAAACCGGGACATTGGCACTTTCGTCAAAGATGCACAAGCGAAAATAGAGCGCGAGCTTAAGCTGCCCGAAGGCTACTACATTACTTGGGGCGGTCAATTCGAGAACCTGCAACGAGCTGGTCAGACACTGGAAATTGTGGTGCCGACAGCACTGGTGCTTATCTTCTGCCTGCTGTTTCTAACTTTCGGCTCGGTGCGGCAAGCACTGTTGATCTTTAGCGGAATTCCATTTGCAATGGTCGGCGGCGTACTCGCCCTGGCGCTGCGAGGCATGCCTTTCTCCATTTCCGCCGGGGTAGGTCTCATTGCACTGTCCGGAGTCGCGGTGCTCAATGGTGTGGTGATGGTAAGCTATATCAATTCCCTGCGATCGAAAATGACGACTGAATCCGCCGCAGTTACCGGCGCGCTCACACGCTTGCGTCCCGTACTGATGACCGCCATGGTCGCGAGTCTGGGATTTGCACCAATGGCGTTCTCCACTTCCGTCGGCGCGGAAGTTCAGCGTCCATTAGCTACAGTCGTTATTGGAGGCTTGATGACATCCAGCCTCCTCACGCTCCTTCTGCTTCCGAATTTGTATGTCTGGTTCGAAAACGCCGGACACTTTTCGCGCAGAAATCAGGCAAACGAGAAAGAGAATCTCGTCATCGGGTTCACCAACTAGCGACCGCCCCTGGCGCTGACTCCGTTGGATTTCTTTGCTGTCGATCCGCGCAGCTGGTCCAAGGCCGTAATGCCCACGCCGCAATCAGCACAAAAAGCCGGTCCGGTTCTGAAAATTGAAGATTGACGCCTCATGGCAAATCACTCAGATTGGCGATGACCGCTCTTATTTCCTGAGCCCAGGAATCATTTGCATCAATTTCATTGGCTCGATCAAGGCACTTGATGCAACCGTCTAAATCATCGTTGGCCGCGTGCAAGCGCGCCAAGTGAAGCACCGCGTTGAGATAGTACGGGTTAATTTCCAACGCCCTGTTCAGAACCTTTTCTGCTTCATCCAGGCGGCCCGAATGCAACAACAGACTACCGAGGTTTCCGTATGGCCATTCGAAATCCGGATAATCTTGCAAAAGTTTTTCGAAGGTTGCCTCAGCGGTAGCGCTATCGCCGGCCGCCAGCTGATTAAACCCCTGAATATTGGTCTGCACGGCCATCATCGGCACAGGATGCCGCGGTACTTTGCTGCGAAGAAACGTCAATGCAGCTTTCCCAAACTCACCGTTCGCATCAAGTTCGATCGCGTACTGCAACGCATCGCGGGCCTGTTCCGTCCAACCAATTTCCTTGTAGCGCATTCCCAGTTCAAGGTACTCTTGCGCACCCAGGTCTTCCGGCACTTCAGAGGGCAGAGTAGCTTCCACTGATGACGAGCTCAAGTTACTCAGAGCCGCTAACAACTTATCCGTCTCTTCTTCCGGAACTCCCAGCGCCTGCAGTTGAGTAAGTGCAGCAGCGAGCGCATCTTCCCCACTCTCATCCTCTTCACCAGGGGCCTGCGTCAATAACTTCATCAGCGCATCGGCAAGTGCAGCTCCGGCTGCAGCTCCGGCTGCAGCTCCGGCTGCGGCTCCGGCTGTTGACTCCGAATCCAATTCAGCAGGAAGATCGCCGCGGTACCCACCGTCGGCAGGTTGTTCTGCTCGACGACTAGCCAGCGAGGCTTGTTCCACCCAGCCGATCATCGAGTATCGCACCGCTAGTTTCTTGTACTCGGCAGCTGTAAGACCGGAAGGAACATCGATCGGAGGCATCGGCATAAAGCACTCTTCCTTGAGGGACACAGTTTCAATATACGTCGAAACACTCGCAAACTAAACTGGCTTAATCTATCCTTAGTGCACACACGCTCCATCACCGGATGTATTCGGACAAATCGAAGACGCAGAATTCCGGGCGGGTGCAACAACATGAGTCCAAAGATCCCGGACTTGGAAAACTTCTCTATTACACGCCTGCCGGCAAAATGCCAGTTTCTCTTGTGGAAAACCAAACCGGCGTCAATCTCTCAGGCACCAGACTTCACTTAGCTGATTGAGTGCAAATAAAATCTACTTGGAGAAGATTGCGGGAACGCCGCCTTCACTTCCCAAGACTTTGCCGGCATCAACAATCACTATCTGATTCGCCGCAACGACGCATGTATTGACCAGCTCGACGCCCGCCGCACCCGCCTTCAGAATAACACGCGCATTCGGTTCCAGTACCAGATGAGCACCGGATGCAATGCGAAACGCTGCGTTGCCTCTGAACTCCAGTTTCGATCCCTTCTTCAACCAAATCTTGCTGCCGGGTCCCAATCCCGGGAGATTGATCGCGCCCCGCTTGCGCAACTCGGCGATCTCAGAATTGTTGTTGATAACAATGTCCTTAGTTTTTGCGTCCAGTTCATAGGTAGCCTCAACCGACCGCAAGAAAGCTGCCGGCGGTGCGGCAAGAGCATCTCCCGGCGCAGATGATACAACCAAGCTCAATGATGCCGCGATAGCTGCAATTCCTGGCAACCGATTCATCTGCATTCCCGTCCTTCGCTCTTAGGCGCGCAAGTTTGTCGCTGACTTTAGTAATTGTATTAGCTTTTTAAGTATTGCAGTTTACTGGCTGTAAGTAATTAAGAGAGTTATCTTCGTTCCCTGATCAGAGAAAGAGTCAACGAACAGACGGCAGGGCAAGACAGAGTCGATCAACGCGGCCCTTTCGCGAATGATACTCGTTCCTCCGCCTCCGCGCCCGGGGACTGTCGCTCCAGGTGGGGAAAGGTCGAACCCCACTCCATTGTCGATTATCTGCATCTCTAAAATCCTGGAGTCGACATTCACAACCATTGTAACTACTGTGGCGGAGGCATGCTTAGCAATGTTGTTGCAACACTCCTGCGCGATCCTGTACACATGAAGCAGCACCTCATCGGGCAGATCAGGCACGTCGCCGCCTTCGCAAACAAGTGTGCATTCACTCATTGTGCGCGCAGCAAGTCGCGTACATAGCTCTTGAAGCATTGGCTTCAAACCGCAGTCCTTTAGATCTCGCGGATAGAGGTCGTGGCAAATTTCGCGCAGTTGCACCGAGGCTTCTCTGACAATCTTCACGACTTCTTCGTCGCCAAGTCTCCGCCCGCCGCCGAAAGATCGCTCAAGCACCAGCATGTTGCCGAGAACAGCATCATGAAGATCTCTTGCCACTTGAGCAAGAATTGCTTCTTGTTGATTGACTATCTTTCGCACCAACACATCTTTTTCTGCAACCAGTGAGCGCACGCTGCCTGTCAAACTCTGACCGCCGAACACCAGTCGAACGGAATCCGACATGGTCTCAAATTCTCGCTGCGAACGCGCGATAACGTCGTTTAGTAAACTACAGAAAAGTGTCGCGGTCTCCTTAGCGTCAACCACAGCGTCATCTACCGCGATGTCGCCGCCACGGACTTGCATACGCAACTTACGACGCGAGGGCAACTCCGCATTTTGAAGCGAGCTTTGCTCTGCGCATGGTATCAAGTAGCATTCCACTGTATCGTCGGAACTTCGTAAGGACAGAGCCCAGAGCGAGTTCGCAACAATCAATCGATCTGGAGCTAGTGACCGCTTCAGCCCGAGCATCAAAGGCTCTTGTGCAATGGTACGATTGTAGCTCTCCGACAAACCGGAATAGAGTCGCTCCACTTCGTTCAACAAGTCGGTGGCGGTGGCAACGCCGCCGCCGTCAATTCCCGAAAAGAAGTCGGACCGCTCAGCATTCATGGTTAAATCTCTAGCTTTCCGTAGCCATTATCTACAGCCCACGCAATCAGTTCTTCACGGCTCCGAATTTCAAGCTTTACTGCCAGTTGGTCCAGCTGTTTCCGCACCGTTTCCGGTGAAGTAACGCGTTGCGCTGCAATTTCGCTGTATTTCATACCGCGAGCAAGCAATCGCAGCAAGTGTTTCTCTGCCGGCGTAAACTTGCCGGGAGGGCTTTGCAACAGCTCCTGCGAAATCACAGGTGTATTTCCAGCCATGATCTCCCGTATTGCTGCGGCTACTTGTGGAACGGGCTCAGATTTTGTGAGATACCCCTGAACACCGGAATCGAGGACAATTTGCAAAATCGCAGGGCGATTCTCACCAGAGAAAACCAAGACCGCAACGTTTGGAATGGCGCAATACTGAGCGACCAGCGACTTAGGTCCACTGGAATCAGGAAGATGCAAATCGAGTAATACCACATTCGGTTGCAATGTTTCGGCAAGGCGAAATCCATCAAGGTGAGTGGCTGCGGATCCTATGACCTTCAAATCCGGCTCTGTATTCAACTCGAATTCCAACCCTTTGCGCGTCGCGTGATGGTCTTCAACAATTACAAGCCGAATCTCGGAGTTCTTTTGAGAGGTCATAAACACTTCGGGGTAAAGGTAATGATTCCGTACTATTCCCGGCAAAGGCGATCAACAATCAGGCTACTAGCGAGTGGAATGATAACGTGCAGCAATCACAGTAACGTTGTCCGGAGCGTTCCGCTCCATAACGCAGCTTACCAACGACTCGCAAGCTCCCTGCACGGAATCGGACCGATTCAAAACATCGAGGATCTCCGGTCCATCCATGACTCCGCACAGACCATCGCTGCACAGGATGATCCAATCGCCATCCTTCATACTTACCTGCGAATGATCTATCTCGACACTTGCATCATGCCCTAAACACCGGGTCAAAACATTTCGGAAATCGTTGGTACGCGCCTGCTGCTCCGTGATTCGATTGGCCAGAACCAATTCCATCACGACAGTGTGGTCGATGGTGACAAACAACGCTTGGTTTCGTCGAAAAACATACGCTCGCGAATCGCCTACGTGAGCCACGCGAAGGGTTCCATCATCACAGCGGACAGTAACCACGATTGTAGTTCCGGGGCGTCGAGTCGGCTCGAAGCTTCCTCGAATTTTCATTATGCTCAGATTCGCCTGCCTGACTGCTATCTGAAGCCACCGCGCCACAGCCTCGTCGTCAGCAGTATCCGGACGGTCTTCGCTCCAGCAGCGCTCGAGCGTCTGAACCGCCGCTTTGCTCGCCATGGCACCATTTGCGGCGCCACCCATTCCATCGGCAACAACAAGTAAACAACCATCGGGACTTACGTAATAGTCGTCTTGATTGTCATTCCTCACCAAACCTCGATCGGTAATTGCGCCAATTTGCCATGTTGTGCCGTTCATGTTACTCATCTCCATCGGTATGCTTCCATTGTAAGAATCAATCGATAACATGTGAATTCCCGGATTCGAGTAAGTTTCTTCGCGTGGAATAAGATAACAGTTACGACAACCGAGTCAAAAAGTGGCAATCCAGGGAACATCGGAGAATCAGGAATGGCGTGGAAGTAGTGGTGGTCCGACTGACCCGCTTCTGGGTTCGATCATAGCCGACAGATTTAAGATTCGAGCAATCCCGGGAACCGGAGCTTGGGGGCGCGTTTACCTGGCGACGGATCTTGAGAAAGAAGCAGACGTCGCCCTCAAAGTGCTTCACCTTCACCTCGTGGCTGATGAGCAAATTTTGCTGCGGTTCGAACGCGAGGCAAGATCCGGATTTAGCCTTGTGCACCCCAATATTTGCGAAGTGCTCGGGCAGGGCACGTTGCCAACCGGACAACCATACATGGTAATGGAGTATCTGGAGGGCGAAAATCTCGCCGCAAGATTACGGAGAGGAACCTTGTCCGTCGAGGAGTCCATTGGTCTTTTTCTATCTTGCGCGCAAGGACTTCAGTGCGCCGAGAGCAAGGGGATTGTGCACCGCGATATAAAGCCGGCAAACATCTTCCTGGTGGCTGGCGAAGTTGATAAAGCCAAGCTGCTGGACTTTGGAATGGCGAAGATAGTCGCTGAACACAACGACCTCACTCAAACCGGTCCGGGATTTGGAACCATTCACTACATGAGCCCCGAACAGGTTCTCGGTGAGCCAGTCGACACGCGTAGCGACATTTACGCTTTTGGCTGTGTGATGTACGAGGCGCTCACCGGACGCAAAGTTTTCGACGGCAGAAGCGCGTATCAAGTAATGGAGCAACACGTCCGCGAGATCCCCGCCCAGCTGAGAAGCGAACAGCTGCATATTCCGCTTAAACTGGAATCGGTGGTGCTCAAGGCGCTAAACAAGGCTCCAGCAGATCGATTTCAAAGCACGGAGGAACTGATTGAAGCGCTGATCGACCCTGATTAGATTAATAAAGCAAGAGAATCGAACCGCTGCAAATCGCAAATCGAAGTGCACAGGGAACTGAATCAGTTGCCGTACTGTCTTCCTTGATCTAGAGCTCAGGGGAGACCGAAGATGCAAAGAACATGCGCTAGATGCCAGTTTAGGATGATTACCCGCGGCGCAATTTGTCAAGTGTGCGGTTTCGATAAACTGATCCCTTGCTCCTCAGAAATTCAAAACTCCACCATTGAACACATGTCGCAGACAGTCTTAGGCTCACTGAAAGCTGGCGGAACCTTCGCCGCACGAATTCTCAAGTTGACAAAGGAACGCATTCAACAACATGAACGAATCGGAGATTTTGTCGGAACGCCACTACCTGTAGTGACACCCGTGAATGCCGATAGCAAATCATTGTCGTCGCCATTTGACGAGTTGCGACCAACGGTGCCCGTGTTGGCCATGCCTGCGTTAGAATCAGCCGCCGCACGGCTTCAACCAACAGATGAACTGAGCAAGGCACAGTTGCCCGCGTTGAGCGAAAGTGCCACCATAGAGCCGGAAGCAATGGCGCCGGTATCCATGACAAACATCCACCAATTCCGAATGCCCGCAGCACATTGCGGCGAATTAGAAGTGGTGACGACGAGACGCAAGCTCGCCGAGCTGAAGTCCTGGTTTGAGAACTACGATCGGAACGGCTTGCTCATTGATAGGAGCCCCGCTGCCGGTCCCGAAGATATTGCAGCCTGATCAATAGCCAGCGAAGTGTTCGGAAGTCGTCCGTACGTGAATGCCCTTGCTGTTCGTCTCGGTGCGCTGAAGGCACGCTCAGGCGGATAGCTCGGACAACCAATAGATGTTAGGCATCGCGATCCTTCTTTTCAGCCGCATCCGCACGATCTTCCAGCTTGGAAACACGCTTCTCCAACTGAACGTACGTTCGCTCAGAGGAGATCAAGAAGGAGCTGATTCCGCTCAGTTTCCCCCCAAGCTCCTTCTCCAAGTGAGCAAGACGTTCGATAGTCTGGCCCAGCCGTGAATTCGTCTGATCCAGCCGTGCGTTCGTCTGGTCCAGCCGTGCGTTGACGCCCGCCAAGCCAGTTCGAAGCTCATCTTTCACTTCGCCCAACCCGGCTCTCATTTCGGTCGCGAAGACCTGAAACCCGTCGCGCATCTCTTCGCGGAAAGCTGCGATTAGTTCTCTATCTAAGGACATTGCAGCACCTCCTTCCTCCACATTAGTAATACGAAGAAATCCTGTCAAGAGTTCAATCGTTCGAATTCCTCCAATATAAGAAACGCGATGCACGGCAAGTGCAATGACCTTTCGCTGCCAAAGTGAACTATCCTTAGGGCATGAGCCCCTACGAGATGAGAAGGATGGCGCCAGTGAGCAAAGAAATCGTTATTCGCCAGGAAGCTCCAACTGATGTGGACGCAGTAAGAAACGTCCATCAACTCGCATTCGGGCGCCCGGATGAAAGTGAATTGGTTGAAAGTATTCGTCAATCCGACTCTTACATTCCTGAGTTGTCATTCGTAGCACTCATAGACGATCAAATTGTCGGGCACGTACTTTTTTCAATTGTGCACATAGACACTGAGCCGGAACAAAAACGCGTTTTGGCGCTTGCACCGCTGGCGGTCCGGCCCGATTATCAACGCGTCGGCGTTGGTGCTCGCCTTACGCATCACGGGCTTGCCGAAGCGAAGGCGCGGGGTTGGGATGCAGTAATAGTTCTTGGGCAGCCGTCCTACTATCCGCGATTTGGATTTCAGCCATCACATGAGTTTGGCATCGAGTCGCCATTTCCACTAAACGATCCCAGCGCCTTCATGGTTCTGGAACTAGAAGAAGACGCGCTCGAAAACTGTTCAGGCATGGTTGTCTATCCAGACTTTTTTATGACTCTGACATAGACTAGCGCTCTTCTTCACAAAATTTGGACATTGTCCGTACAGGATGTTCAAAGCAAGAACCGCCGGGTCTAATTCATGCCGTTGCCCCCACTGCTTCGCGGTGGGTGGTACCGATTTTGCCCACTGCACTCACCTAGACAAACATAGTCAAACTCCGTGGAAGCCAAAGAAGCCAATCTTACAGTTGTCCGCGATGGACTAGTGAACTCCCCGCAAGATTCAGCGCTGCAGGATTTCGCACGTGCTGCGGCATACTCACTTTTGCAGTCACCAATCAAAGCCTTGAGCCAGCCGATTGATGCTATCGCCGAAACGACTTTGGCAAAAAATACTGTGTTCATTTCCGCACCGGAACAAGCCGAATACAACACAAAAGCCTACTGGGCGCAGCAAGCTGGACATGCTCTTGGTACGCTCGGCTCGTTCTACCTCGCAGGTAAGCTTGTGAAAGGCTTCACTCGCGGTGGATTGACTGAAGCCCAACTCGCCACCACGTTGAGTAACCGCGGCGTTCTCGGTTTGACACTCAAAGAAACTGCGCTAACCGGGCTCATTCATGACAGTATTCTACGCCCCACCGCTGACGAAGACAAAAACGCACTGCTGACAGCGCGAGCAACGGCAGGCATCAATGGGGCACTAACACTCTCTTCCATGACGCTTGCCGGTTTCGGTCTTAAGCGCATTGGTTCTCGCAACGAAGTGATCAATGGCGCCTTGAGCGGGGTTCCTGGCGGCCTTATAAACGCTGAATTGCACAGCATTTTTCAACAGGGCAAGCTCGCCACCGTCGAGCAACTAACGCAATCGGTTGTCACAATGTCAGTGATCGGGGCGGGCTTCGGTGGCTGGCACCAATACAAAGGCAAGTATGAAAGCGGTCGGCAAAATTTCAATTGGATAGACGGAATCGCAAGCGACGGATCGCAGAAGGCGTACAAAATTTCCGGTGGCGAACGCGCAGTAACCGAAATGCTTACTTCTGTGTTCAAGGGCGATGCCGCTGTTGTTAGCGTCCGCCAGCACCATGCTGCAGCCCCAGGATGGAGAGGCATGCTTGGCCTCCAGCATTATGGTCCGGAGCAATCGATGCTCATTCAACATGGTCCGCGAATTGATGCGTCCCTGGCAGCAACGGTAGACCTGGTTGCAAGCTGCAACTTCGCGGCAACCAGATCATTGCAATCCGTCCTGCCGAGCGACACCGTTTACATGCGTGCGGGCAAAGATCGAATATCGATTTCCGCCGCTCCGCCTGCTATCCAAGTAGGGGAAGCCACACCACTGAAGTTAGGTCTACAAGGCAGCGACGCGCTACCAGTTGCTGAACCTGCAGTTGCAACCAAGCAGGTTCGCTCTGCAGCCGATATCGTAATGCCTCACGAAAAAGCAAAGATTGACGGCACATACAATAGCGGCCGACTCTCCTATCGATTCTCATACGCTGATCCCACTGTCGAAGCGCTGAATGTGGCTGCCGCCCAAGGCAAGCTTATTGAAATTGGAGCAGGAAATGGCTATTGGGCACACTTGCTGCGAGACTTGATGGGGGTGGACGTCATTGCATTTGACGATGCACCTGTCAAACAAGGCAAAAACAGCTACTTTCCCGTGCACCACGAGAACTGGACGGAAGTGCGTGAAGGCGGGGCAGAAGCGATAACGCAGCATCCGGACAGGACCCTCCTTCTGTGTTTTCCTCCACCGCGTGACTCGATGGCAAGAAACGCACTCAGCTATTACCGAGGGAACAGGCTCATTTACGTGGGCATCGACAGTTCAAGGGAACTCACAGGGTGCCAAACATTCAATCGCGAACTATGCAACGCGTGGATCGAAGTGGAAAGATGCGAAATTCCAACGGGCCGAAGAGACAGCGTTTCCCTGCGGGTCTTCGAGCGAAGTCCGGTCCCAACGCCACGTTCATCACTCCTATGGGGCTATGCGCAACGCCGACTGTCCAATGACAGCATTGCCCGGCTTACGCTCTCCAGCGAAACCGAAGCGGCAGAGCACGTTTTAGGACAACTCTCCAAAAATGCTTCCAATATCTCCGCAGTAGAGCGGAAAGCGGATTTCTCGATCCGAAGTATGGTGGACAATGCGGATGTGGGAGCCCTACCGGCGGCCGAGCTGGCGCTCAGATATGGCAAGCGATTGCATGAAGCCGGGCAGCCACAACTTTCCGCAAAGTACTTTACAAAGGCTGGTGAACTTGCCGGCACGAACGCACCACTAGCAATATCAGCGAAACTGGGTATTGCGCTTACGTCGGGAGCTGCAGGAAGAGAAGCACGTGTTCTGGGAGCTCTAGCAGAAGGTGAGAAAGCTACGGAAGTCTCAAGAGATCAATACAGAAGTATGCTGGCACAATCCGGCAACGACGGTAATCTTGCGCATCCGATCAGGGCGGAAATTTATGAAAGGTTGCTCGCATCTCATGCGGAATCAGAATTGAAGAACGTAGAGCAACATCTGGAGTACAGAACAGCCATGACAAACTACGCAAAGGTATTGTTCGAACTTGGACAGCCTCTGCAAGCAAGAGAATTACTTCAGAAAATTCACGCGGTGGACGTCAAAAATCTCCAAGCAGCCGAAGCCGCAATCACTCAATACAATGCCGTGGTTCCCGGGATATGGAGTGCCTGGACAGACAGCACGCCGCTGGATATAGTGCGAGAAACAAGGCTATTAAGAGAGCGCGCTCTAGAGAGCGAGGCTCTGAAAGCGCGCCTTGGTCGATGAACAATTTGATAGATTGAGTCACAATATGAGCCAGCCTATCCACTCAAACTGGCAGGCATGACTGCCAACAATCAGGTTGCATGCGCATCCACTGAACCCGGGATTCGCTCCAATGCAAATATACCAACAGTAGAACAGTGCTCGACTCCACAGTCGGAGCGGATAGAGTGCACTCGTTACAAACTAACAGGCAGTCATTGCACATACATAACACGAAACCAGAGAAGCCTTCCGCTGCAAACCTCTTCACAATGCCTCAGTTATTGGAGAGATTGAACTGGTGACGGGGCACAATAAATACATGCTACATCAGCGCAAATCGACAAACGAGTGCTCTATTTTGAATGACAAAGTCATTAGTTCGTATTTGATTCTGCAGGCACTGGGAACAGCTTGTTGGTGGTGGTGCATAAATACGTTTCCCTCCTGGAGAGCTTTATATTTCGCCAGCGGAACCTCTACCGAAATCCTTGAGTCGTTCTTTATTGCTGACCTCTGTTTCTATGTTACAGGCAGCCTCATTTGTGCCTTTGCCTTTGTACGAGAAACAAGATGGCGCTTGTACGGGCTCAGCCTTCTGACCGGAGCCGCGGCCTATGCCACCATATTTACCACCACTCAAAGCTGCTTGACTAACAGCGGTTACGCGGGCGCGGCGTGCATGCTGGGTTCGCTGCTTATACTATGCGGATTTGTCATTTGCACCGGCGGGGAAGCCGCGAAATGAAAGTCTTCTGCCTTTGCAAACACATATACTCTCGACAAGCGAAGCAAGCTCCTCGCATGTGGAACATCGCAAAAACCATTACCCAGGCACTAAGCTTGTGGACAGTCTTTCTTCTAGTCGTCCCTCTCATTTTGGTACAGGTGGAATTGGCATCGCCCCTTGCAAGATTGCACTTCAGCGGCATTGCCTACCAATTCGCAGGGATGACCATTTTCGGATTATGTGGCGCTATCGGGCTCTGGTGCGGAGTTCTTCTTGCATCCTTTGGCAATGGCACTCCGCTGCCTTTCGATTCGACAACCAGACTGGTCATAAAAGGGCCTTATCGCTATGTCCGAAATCCAATGGCTCTAGTCAGCTTTGCGCAGGGCGCAGGTGTAGGGCTCGCGCTGGGCTCGCCGCTGGTTATACTTTATGCCCTTGCCGGTTGCATTTATTGGAATTACATGCTCCGCCCCTGGGAAGAGCTTGACCTGGAGCAACGATTCGGCAACGACTTCATTCACTATCGCAATTCCGTACGCTGCTGGTTACCGGCGCTAAAACCCTACCAGGCTCAGCACTGAGTTCCAACGGGCTATAGCGTCATGCTACCGCTATGATTCATCTTCGATAAGCTTTTCGGAGTAGCAATAGTGCAGCGGCAGCCGGTTGGTAGCACGACCGCTCGGCAAAAGAGCGGACAACGAAGTCGAAAGACACAGAGGAATATTCGCTAGTAAACTTTCCAGTGTTTTATGGAATCCGCAAGCGGATCCGGTGGATTGTCCACCACGGATACATCAGCGGCACCGAACGAAGAGACCGCGTCACAAGATTTGGACATTTGCTGTAATAAGATTTCCACAGCAAGGCGAAAACGAAAGCCTGATCTGCACTGTGCGTGGTGCGACATTTTTACCCGGGAGAGAATTATATGCAACTAGACAACTACGCTCAAGACTACGCAAACGACGTTGAATTCGCCGGGCTTCAAGAAAGCTCGGAGCAAAATGAGGAAACACTCAGTGAATTGTTGATGAAAGATATGCGTTTACCGGAAAATTGTCCCGAACCCGTGCCGCCACACAATCGAGTGGAGCAAGTAGCCGAAAACAACGAAAAACCCGTCTCTACGCCCGAACAGTCTAAGCAAAGATTGGATGAAGTTGAGCAAGCCGTGATCCGAGCACTCTTTGGTCCGATCGCCGATGCTCCTAAAACTGGAAAAGTTCTAGCCAATGAGTTGAACAAAGAGGTAATGCAGAAACTGGCATCAGGATCTCTACAAGTTCACGATCTGACCAAGGAAGCAATTCTAAAGCTGGCGCTACCTGTTGGCGGAGCCGAATTAAATCGCGCCAACAACGTGGCCACGCGCGAGGCTCTAGAACTAATTCAAAAGATGCAAGACACGGGCTGGAAACTAACGCTCAAAGTCGCAGAAGAAGGTGTGCGCATTGGCATGGTGGCAGCGAAATCGGAAAGGGCAATTTCCCTGAGCGCTGTAATGGGCATGGTCGAAGCCGAATGCCACGCAGAGTTCGGAACGAAGAAGGCAGAAATGGCATTGGCGAAGGGAATCGCCTCCGGTCTGAAGGAAGGGGGGCTAAACGGCGCAGGAAAGGCTTGGAATAACCCCGGCGACATCTTCGATATTGCCCGGAAAACGCAACGAGAAATAATTCTCGACTTCAGCAAAGAAGCGACAAAAGGCGCGGTCCAAGCACTAAATGACTTAGGAAAAGCAGCCAAAGGCACCACGGAAAAGCTGGCAGAGACGGCAGACAAGATCGGCAAGGAAGGAAATGGTGCTTTGAAGAAAGGGCAACAGAGCCTTGAACGACTGGAGAAAAGCGCAGAGCGCACGGCCGAAGATTTAGCAAAATTGGCAGCTGAGAAAGAAGCGCTCGCGCAAAAAGAACTTGCAGACCTTCAAAAGCGACTGGCTGACGAATTGGCCAGCAAGAGAGAACAGGCGAAAAGCACTTTCCGCAATGGACTAAACTGGGCCCGTAAGCAAGCCAACTAACAATCCAAACAAAACACCTTGGCAGATGCCCCCAATCTACCTTGTTGCCTAAGGACAGCCGCCAGATACACAAGACTTGATGGACCGTGTCATCAGCACCGCCCCCCGAACCGTTGTGCGGCGATTTTCGAAAGCAGCCCCTATCGCTCTTCAACATGCTGCGCCACTGGACGACGACGCTCATTCCAGATAACGCCAAGCAGGCTTCCTATGAGCGAATACATTATGTAGATTGCCAACACACCGACACTTTCCCTGAACTGACAATGAACGGCTGGTTCTGTAAGGTCAAAGCTAATGCTCCCGGGACGCAGACCGCAACGGCACGGTCTCGGTCCGCAACTAACGTATTGATGTCCAGCAGAGTCCCGATAAACATCACTATCAAACTGGGTACTACGGATAACATCTAGACCGAGTCGATCCATACCACATATGAACTCGTGTCCACACCACACATTTAAAACTAGCGCGATGATTAATGGAAACTGGACAAGGAGTGATAGTAAAGAAGTGGACAAGAGGCTGCGCCGCTTGTTGGCTAACGCGAGCAACAAGGAAAACGATATAACCAGTATCGCCAGTGATACTGAATCATAAAGACCAATGATGCTCGCCGCAATTGCCCCCAGAGACCATACAAACAGATGCATCCGAGGAGGCACTTCGATTAGAATGTTGGCATTGGAAATTCGCCGATGTGAGCGCGCACAGCAGATGACGTAACCCATCCAGAATAGAAGCCCAAAAAGGATGCCCGAGAGAAACATATCAAAGGGTGAAACCCCGGAATGCACTGCAACGATGTGCGAATCCAGTCCAGAGCACATGTGCGTTCGCCGTATAAGTTCCGATACGCACAGTTTCAATTCGCAGCATTGAACAAAAGTGAAAGCCGACGCGCAAACCAATCCACGCACAATCACCGCCAGCCACTTCAATGTGACGGCAGCGGCCGAACGGGTTAGTGGTGCCGGTTCGACAGAGAGCAGACAATCACGGGGCGAAACAGGTCCCCCGGTGGACCGTAAGTTTTCAAAAGGGACACAGAATTCGGTCCAGTCATCCATATTTGCCAAACTCCCCCCCCTATGGCGAACGAAGGAATAAATTACCATTCCAACGTTACACTCGCGTTACCTCGTCACTGTGTCCGATTGATAGCCCGGTGTCATCAACGACAGTTGATGCCACCGGGCTATCACGGTTAACATCGCTCGAACAGCGATCACCAAATCCGCGGACAAGGCACTCACAGCAAGCACCAGCCCTGGCGCGAATTCATAACTTCCTTCGCGCGGAGCATAGTCTCGATGAAGATTCACAGAGACAGCCGAACTTGTTGCAAGAAAACTACCGGGACGAATAGAGTCCCCGCTATCACAAAATTGGGACATTCGCCATACTAAGATTACTTGCCTAATATCACGCATTGACCCATTTGGCGCCTTAGGAATCTTGGAGAATGTCAAAATGAAAGAGCTGAGAATTTCAGAACTAGACCTTCGACCTCACTCCTGGCATACGGATCTACAGAAATACGTTCGCTGGTATGCCGCCGTACCGGTGATTATTGTCGTATTTCTTGCGGCAAGCTTCCTTCTCTATTACTCAATTTATAGTGTCCGATTGGGAAACTCCATCACTGACGCCCTCATGCCAGGAATCATTGCCTTTGCCGTGATAACCGGAACCGCAAGTTACCTTGTCAAAAAAATCGACGCAGGAAAGTCGAAAGCGCTAAGGGAAAACCTGGCATACGCGTCCCACTGGCAAGCCGCGGCAACCCCGGTGCAATGCGATGCGATAGTTAACTCTCACAGCAAAAAAAGTTTCGTCAAGATTACGACCCGGAATTCTAAAACCCTGTACTTCAAAATCGTCTCGATCAACGGAAGCCTTTACTTGGGTCCAATATTCTCTTCGCCCTATGAAAAGAAATTGAACAACGTTGCCGTCCGCCTGGACCCATTCGGTATGTTCGCCTATCTCGAAATCGGCGCACAGCGATTTTGGTGCCTAAATCATTATCCAAACGCAGATCTACAACTTGCATACGAAAAGACGATGGAGAATCAGAGCTATTCAGAGAAATACTAGATGATGGCGCATTCTGATTAAAACTTGATTGTCCGACTATGCAAGGCTCCATCCATAAACGACGGCCAGCCCTTTTGCACTCAAAATGACTAAAGAACTGCTATGCAAAACTGCGCAGCGGCAACACATCGACAACATTTCGGTCTTAGAGTTCGCAACAGGTTTAACACACGCACCGCTCAGCGTTCCTCCTGAGGAAACCGCTGCCGCCGCACTCATGAGGGACATTTTCATGGCTGATCAAAATCGAGAATTCTTGCAAGAGATGGTACAGGACACAAAAGAGAACCAGTGGACGGCAGCCGCGATGCGCTTCACCGAGGAACTAACCCTAATCGGACCGGACGATATGGCAAGATCAATCGGGTCCCTTAATAGAGAACTACGAAGCGCATCTTTACCAACGCTGCGCATAACGTCCGATTCGGAAGGACAGCTGAGAGCAGTTAATGGTGATACAAGGGAGCATCCCAAGCCGCTATACGATAGACCTCGTCCAACGGGACAGCCACTGGCAGACGAAGAATTGGAACGACTAGCTCAACATCTTGAAGCTGTCAAGAAACTGGAGTTGTATCCACCAGAGAGTGGATTAGACATCGGGCGCCTGGAAATCAAGCGAGCAGCGAACTTCATTTTGGAAGAGAGCCTCAAACTGGACAAGCTAGATCAAAACGCGGTGCTGCAACGAGCAAGCGATCTTAGCTATAAAGTCGGGCACAGTCTAAATGTCGTCTTTGCAGATCTAAATGGCGATGGCAAACGCGATGAACTCTCCGACGTGTCCGTTAACTACGTTCGCAAACAGGGACAAAGTGTCGAACGCATCGACTTGTATGATCCGCCGAAAAGATAGAGATATCGCCCGCAGAAGCGCTGCCGTCAACTGCACAAACCAATCAGGTGCCGGCCGAATTCGGCTTCACCGGTCTCCTTTCTGAAAAGAAGCACGCCGGCTGGACATCAGCTGATTGATGAGGCCGACCTTCAAGACCTGCGTCACTGCAGGTCGAATACGCTGATCACGGGAAGTAAGGTTGGAATGCAAGACATCAACGGAAGAAGTACGAGTGCAATACGCCTACGACTCCTGAGGCTTCGTCTTATATGAAGCTCTCATCCTCGGCAGAAAAGGTCGACACACACGAAGGTACAAATAAATTAAATGCAGGCTCAGCTGTGCTGATATGCTCTATTCTTGCCTTCACAAGCGTGCACTTAAGGAGAGTGGCTATGAATCTGGACCTGCAAGGAAAAAATGCTTTGGTGACAGGCTCTAGCTACGGACTCGGATTCGCATGCGCTAAAGTTCTTGCACAGGAAGGGGCTGCAGTGACTATTTGCGGCCGCGATCCAGTGAAACTACAAAGTGCCGCAACAGATCTGGCGGCGTTCACCAGCGCAAAATTGGCAACTCATGTCGTCGACCTGACAAATGAAAATGAGTTGCCGTTACTATTTGAAACTGCACAGGCTAAGGCTCCCGTAGACATTCTAGTCGTCAGCACCGGACACCCGCCAACGCATCCGTTCTCCGTCGCAACTGATGAGCAGTGGCAGCAAGGAATCGACTTGATTCTTCGCCCCGCAATTGTCCTGTCACGGCTCGCTTTGAAATCAATGCTTGAGCGCAGATACGGACGGATCATCTTCATTGGTTCCATCTTTGGTCTGGAACCGGAACAGTCGTCGGTCGTGCAAAGTACTTTAAGATGTGGGCTGAACGCGCTTGCAAAATGTATGGCGACAGAGAACGCGCAACACGGTGTCACCGTGAACGTGATTTGTCCGGGTTACTTTGACACGCCCCTTGTTCGAGAACTGGCGAAGCAATATGCCAATACAAGCGATAAAGCGGTAGAAACCGTACTGCAAGACTGGGCGGACTATGCACCCGTTCGCCGATTCGGCGATCCCGACGACCTCGGTTCGTTAGTTGCTTTTCTAGCGTCGCCAAAAGGACAATTCATCACAGGCACCACAATCACCATCGATGGTGGCGCCGTTCGACAATACTGACGCTAGTATCGAATTCGCAATCGAATTCGTGATAGATGCTAGTAGCGACATACTCTATTCTGCCCTGAATCAGAAACTTTCTTTCTGCATCCCCGCAAGTAGGTTGGCGTTAAGCCACGGAATGAGTGGTCCGAAAACTCGGAGCGGCATCGCGCTAGTTTTGCAATACGAAAACAGGGGGAGCTTCCGGCTGGTGCAGAGCCAGATTGCTCGCTATCCTTTTCGAGCACGGAGATTTGCTATACATGACACAAGCCTATAACCAAGATACATTTTGGATTGAGTTCGAAAAGGATCTGGCTCGAGCGCAGGCACGAGTAATTGTGCAAAGTCCTTTCGTAAGTCATCGCAGACTACAACAGCTGAAGCCACTATTCAGTACCTTGCGGAAAAAGAATATCCTGATCTGTGTGTTTCTCCAGCAACCATACTCGTGGGGGGCTCGTCATCAGTTGACAGCGGCGGATGCAGAACGAAACGCAGAGATAGAAACGGCCCTGGAGTGGTTCGCTGCAGCGGAGATTCACGCAAACCTTCGACGAGACATTCATGAGAAACTCGCGATAATAGACAATAAGGTATTGTGGGAAGGCAGCCTCAATATTCTTAGTCACGGAAAAACTCATGAAAGAATGAGGCGACTAGAATCTCGCGCCGAAGTACAGGCCGCGACGAGTGCACATCACTTGCTCGACTGTGAGACTTGCAAGAAACAGATCGTAGAGCAAAAATTGGGAAATCCGCTTGAACAATTTGCTGAGATACGACAACGTAGCTCCTTGACCCAAAGGGAGCTCGGCAAGCGCGTCAACATTGATCAAAGCAACATCGCAAAAATTGAGAGCCAGAGCAGAAACCTTTCCATAGCAACTCTGCAGAAACTCACCAACGAACTGGATTGCAAAATAGTTCTGGTGCCGAATTGGATATTGCCAAACCTATCCAACTTGCTCGACAAACTAACAGCAGACGAAGGTCGGTAGGCACTTCAAACTAACTCCGCATCGATGGCACCAACGCCTCTGCACCGGTTTGATGGCATTAACAACCTCAAACTTTCCCCGTCTTGATGGCACCAACGCCCTCGGCACCGGTTTGATGGCAGAAACAACCTCAAACTAACCCCGCCTTGATGGTACCAACGCCCTCGGCACCGGTTTGATGGCAGAAACAACCTCAAACTTTCCCCGCCTTGATGGCACCAACGCCCTCGGCACCGGTTTGATGGCAGAAACAACCTCAAACTAACCCCGTCTTGATGGTACCAACGCCCTCGGCACGGAGTTGGTGCCGGCAATAGCAATCGAAATCCCGCCAAAAACAAAAGCCCTCAGGCTATTAACCTGAGGGCTTTATAACTCCTGGCGCCGGGCTATCTTTCCGGGCGGTCTCCCACCAAGTATTGTCGCTGCTGACCGTCTTTACCTTCGTGTTCGGGATGGGAACGGGTGTGTTCCGGTCGCATAAGCACCAAGAAATCTGTTGGATATCTTAGTATCGTATCTGATACCAAGTACCCTGAAAACTGCACATCGAGAATCTTTTATTCGTCTTTTTTCTACTTGCGTGTTTATCTCACCATTTGGCTGGATAAGCCGCTCGATCGATTAGTAACACTCGGCTGCAAACCACCTTTGTGTGGCTCTTCCACCTGTGTCCTATTACCCGGTGGTCTTCCGGGGATCTTACCGCCGAAGCGAGGGAATTCTCATCTTGAGGTGGGCTTCGTACTTATATGCTTTCAGCACTTATCCGCTCCGAACACAGCTACTCTGCGTCTACCGTTGGCACGATAACAGATATACTGGCGGTTCGTCCGTCCTGGTCCTCTCGTACTAGGGACGGCTCCTCTCAAAATTCCTACGGGCATGCCG
>JAIELX010000116.1 GCA_019752635.1 Candidatus Obscuribacterales bacterium
AAATGGTAAGAACGCAGAAATTGAAGGACGTTGTATGCTCGCAGGGAAAAAGTCGAAAACGTTTTTACCTTGCTATATCCCGACGGCAGCTCATAGTCAAAAAACACGCAGCAGCCACACTATACGTCGAACAGTGTAGGTGATAGCCCCCGCATGCCGAACAGAGGCCTTAGCACACCTCGCATTACGTAAACCGCACTCAGTCGGCACGGACAGAGGTCCACGGTAGAGATGAATTCGTTTAACAGTGCAAGGAACGGGCCAGGGTCCACTACGATTAGGTAGAATCAGCTCCTTTGAGTGATGCAGCTGTTGTGCGAAACCGTGCCTCTAATTCTTCCTTTTCGCTGCTCTCTAGCTGTTCAAAACATTTCGTCGCCTGCCCGTAATAGAGCGCGGCTTTGGCAAGCTCTCTCGAGTCGAGCATGCTATCGGTTTTGTACAAGAAAGCGAGTGCTCGCCATTTTTCGGCCACCCTTGAATCAGCAATCGCCAGGTCAAGGTGCTTCGTGGCACCGGGCACTCCGGCCATTATCCCCCAGCGTCCAATGTGCATCCGCGCACACGCCAGAGCGGAATGTTTAGACTCGGCAGGAAACTCTGCAGCCTGTCGCTCCAGTTTTTCCAGAATTTTGGTAGCGGTTGCAAGTTGCCCCAGGGCGTGATACCCATTTGCAAGGCGATAAACACAAATCCACACCCGGGCTGTGGTTGCTGAATCCAAGCGGTCTACTAGTTGTCGGGTAAAGTCCAGCCAATAGAGTTTCTCTTCTTGCGACTTCAAATTTTCAGTCAACACACAAAGTCCATCAAGATTGGTGCGCAGGTCGGACGAGCGGCCCAGCTGCCTACCCACAATTTCGCAAATGTTTCGATGTCTTTGAGACCCTTGCAAACTTTGCGCATATCTATCGACCGCTTTCCAGCCAAATGCTGCATTGTCCTGAAGGTGCCACGCCAGAAGGAGACAATCGGCCGCCTCCGAAAATTGCGACCTGGCACACAGTGCATCGCCAAGCGCTAAGAGCAATTCAGCATTCTGCTTTTGTTGCGGGCTGCGCCGCAAGTAGCTCCGTATGAAAAGAATTGCCTCTGAGTACATATCTTCTTTCAGAAGCTCGTTGGCTACTGCTACTGCTTCGATTTCGCCACCGCCAAGGAGAACTGTCCTGGCTGATTCTTTCAGTATTTTCGCAGCTTGCGCTTTACGGTTATGGTCACACAGCCCGCGAGCATATTTAGTTTTTAGCAGAATCGAATTCGGCAGAGCCAGTAAAGCGCTCTTGCTATACATTTCCATTCGACTAGACGAATTGTGCACACAAGGGAGATCCAGCAACATCTCAAACATCCGCTCTGCGTCGCTATAACTTAACTGCTTCGCCCATACGCGGGCAGCTCCGCTCAGAGTCAATTCAGCCGCAGCATGGTCAAAACTAGACTCTATCTCCGCTTTGTGAAATACGATCACCGCGAGCTGCGAATTCACAAGGTGCGGCCCGGAATTTTTTAAAATTTGATTGAAACGAGCAATGGCCGCTTGCCCCGCTCTCCTTCTTTCGGGACTTCCATTCGGGCAGTTCTTCCAAATCAAAAATAATGCCGCTGTCGTTCCATCAGCGTCCTGTTTCCCAAATACTGCCAACCATTTCTCTAGCGCGTTTATTCGCTCTTTGCCCGGCGAGTATCGAGCCAACAGATAGTCCTCATGTGGAAGATCGGGGTGCACTCCGATAGATTTTCTGATGCGACTTGCGGAATTGAGCGAAGTTGATCCAGGTGCAAAAGTGTTGGAGTTTCCTGGTTCGCTCTGGCGATGGCTCCAAGTTTTTGCCGACATTACCGAAATCAGGACAAAAATTCCAAATGAGGCCAGAGCCATTACTAGCACTTGTGTTTTCTTCACGCTCGCTGCTGACTCATCGTGGCTTCCTTTGCCAACGGCTAAAGAAAACTCGCGCGCAGACTGAAATCTATCTGTCGGCTGCTTAGCTAGCCCTTTAAGCACGGCGGCCTTCAAACTCGCTTCGCAATTACCGGTGAACTCCGGGACTTCTTCGTGCTTGTGCTTGTAGAGTATTCCAACGAATGTATCGGCCTGAAATGGCGGATTTCCGTTGATGCATTCATACAAGACGCAACACAAAGAGTAGATGTCGGACCGAGCGTCAGTCGGCTGACCGCACCCTTGCTCAGGTGACATGTAGTTTGCTGTCCCCATCAACATGCCTGTAGACGTTAGTTTTTGCTCTTGCACATGATCCGGCGGATAATACAGAGCCAGACCAAAATCAATCAGCTTCAGGTCCCCCTGTTCGTTGAAGATTATGTTTTCCGGCTTAATGTCTCGATGAATTACTCCGCAACGGTGAGCTTCCTCCAGCGCAAGCGCGCATTGCTGTGCGATTCTGCGGACTTCGTCGATCTCCTGCACTCCTTGCTCTTGAAGCCTGAAGCGAAGCGTTGTACCTTGCACTAACTCAGTTACCATGTAGGGCACTTTGTTCAGCCACAGCCCCATGGCATAAATCTTCAAGATGTTGGGATGATCGAGGGACGAAAGAGCCTTGCATTCTCGCAAAAAGCGCTTACGGCTCTCCTGATCTGCAGCCAACTCACTCCGAAGAAGCTTTATTGCGACAACACGTTGGCAATCAAGCTGTCTGGCAATGTAGACACGGCTGAATCCGCCTTCGCCGAGAGCGCTGAGGATCTCGTACTTCTCGTCGAGCAAGAGTCCGGGCTGCATATCCATCGAAGTGGCCTTGAACAAGGATATATCTTGAAAGATCCTACCCGTTAAGGTCGCAGAAGAAGCCTGCTCCTCCCCTGTTTGCCTGTTTCGGGTGGGGGCGGCCCGGGTATCGACTCAATAGAACAGCTTCGAAAAGCTGTTGTGGCGTTTGCCTAGACTAAGCGGTCTGATATAGCATAGCGCCGCAGGTGTTTAGAATCGCGTTCACATGGGGAGCTATTTTGCCGTTGGAGTTCGTTCTCGATTGCTGAGGCACATTCGTTGAAGAGTAAAATGCAAGCAAGGAGAAATTCATGGTGACAAATTTCGACGACGAAAAATTGGCAAAATTGACATGCGCCAAGGGACAAGAGGTAACGGCCCTGGCAGATGAACAAGTGCCCGGACTCTTATTTTGTGTGAACGCAAACAACGACAGATACTTTACCTTAGCGTTGTTAGACTCCAATGTATTTATCCACCAGTTTATAGCTGAGTATCGAAACTGTTCGGTAGCAAGTGCCAGAGAGCGAAGCAAAAGGTACAAGCACAGATTTGACCAGCTCTATTCAATGGCGCTAGGGCCTCGTTATGAGCCAGGATCGACCATCTCCTTCGGACATAATAATTTCCCGATTCTCAGGAGTGCAAGCTCATCTCAATCAACCCAACAAACTACCGATACTACGGAATTGCAAGCAGCGGTTTTTCGCCTGGCCCAATCGATAGAGGAAAAGGAGCAATACGAAGGCGGCAAGAGTGCTCCTTCTTTTGAACGGTGGCTCGCAGAACTCTTCTTTTGGAACGCTCTTCCTGATTCTGTAAAGCAGCAAACTCCGAAGGTCGATGCTCGATTTGAGTGCTCAGCCGATTCGGTGCGAGCATACACCTGCAAGGGCGTCAATCATCTTGAGGCGCTAATGCTGTCAGCCTCCATTTTAGCTGAGCAAAACAGATCGGCGCTGCCTGAATGGCTTTCCCTACAGCCCACAGATGATAATCTCCGAACCAGATTCGTCATTTCCGAGATAAACCTTTCCTACTCACACCTAAGCGACACTGACTTTGATAAGTTGCACCCGGTTATCCTTGCACTCCCCGACGCATTTACGCTTTCCGTAAAAGGAACGTTGATCACAAATAAATCCATGCACTTACTGGGACAGCTCGGTAAGGCATGCAGTCACACAATCAATATAAAGAGTCTTGATTTGTCAGAGACCAATGTAAATGATGATGGTTTGCTGGCTTTGAAGAATCTGGCGCTTGAAAGCCTCACCATCTGCAATACCACTATCAAACTAACGGATAACGAGATTATGAACCATTTCCCAACTTTAAAAGTGATAAATCGATAGGCCCGTCATGACGTATCAATATGTACTTCACTTAGCCTCTGAGAAGGCTTCCTATGCTCCAGAACCGGCTGCTTTCGCGGCTCTCTTGAGTTTTTTCGTCGAGCAGAACTATTGCTCGAACAAATTCTCTTACAGAACACACAAAGAGAAACTTGAGAAGTGCGATGTGCTCAGCCTGAAGAAACTTACTTCGCTTCAGCACGATCTGGTGCTTACTGAATCGGATTTGGAAGATCTTCCGGCCACCAGCGACATAAAACCTCGAAACGCATTGGTGATAACCGATAAGTTCGGAGCCGTTCTGAACGAACCTCTTGCCGGTCTACGAATAATCTTGACGAGAGATTACGCTCCCAGAGGTCAATTTGTCAATTTGAAGTATGCCTCCGAAATTGCGGACGCCTTTGAGCGTGGTTTCAATTGCGCTTGCGGCGCTGAGTTGTGTTATCGGATCGGGCCCTCTTTCGAATCTCCAGTGCGGGTAGCAATGGACTGCCCGCTATGCGGGAAACCAACCAACATGCAGTCTGTTTCAGGTTTTGAATGCGAGCCGGCTTTTGGCTCTGGTCCGCCGCAGACTCTGGACTTGGCTCCGTATGCTCGGTTTCGCATTGAGATGGAAGTGACGCGCTATGCTCTAGAAGCTGTACGAGCAATCTCGCTTAGTGAGTCGCTAGTGAAAAAGGCTGGCGAATTGCTTGGCACTAATCTTTGCCAATTTGTGACTGCGTTCTAAATTGTGAATTAGCACTTTCAAGGTCTCCATGAGGGCGCAGATCCTGTCAAGCCCCATCTTTTCGGTCGCTTTTGTATTTTGAAGCAACAGAATGAGGGAAGAGACCCCCCTTTCCTAGCGCTTTTTGCGATCTTGAGAGCTTCCTGCATTTGAAGCAATCCCTGCGAAAGGCAACTGGTAGCCTCTTCCAAAGAACTATTCATCTCAACTATCTCCCTGCGCCCTCTAAGAAGACAGTCCATAAAAGCTACAAAGCCAGTAATGGACGCCTTCTAAAACGCCCCTCCCAACAAGCATCATCTGCTAGTCTTAGCTCGTCCCTTTTGAGGCCCGGTGTTGTTCCCTTCACACAGCCTTGAACACTGGGCACGGCAGCGATCCTGACGCATGGCAGCAAAAGATGATATTTGATTCGCAAGTGAAAGCTTATGAAAAATCCTAATGTAGATTCACGAGTCTCAGGAGCAACAAGCTTGCTCTAAAACCTCGTGAAGTGAAATAGTGTTTTATATTGCAGCTCCCTTTCACCGTCAATGAAAATTAGTCACAGCAGTCGAACAGGCCCCCTGATTACAGAAGCAGAACCTCACCTTCAATGGTGTGGTTGATTGATCTGTAACGGTCAAGAAGAAGAAGGTCCCGTGAGAGCTTCTCTCTCCGAGGGTCGGCTGTTCCAGGTGTTTGACCTGCGAGTCTTGGCGCGGGCGCCGCCCGCTGACTTGCGTTTCAAAGGATGCTTGATTGGGGGCACTTCACAACGGAGTAAATCATGTTCAAGACAGAAGACAACCGCGCCGTATTGGCCTACGCTTCTTCGATTCTATGCTGGTTGCTCGCGGTTCTGGGTACTTTCGCTACAACCGACGGCGTTTTGCAAGTCTACATCTGCGCTATCGGGTTCATTTTGACAATCGCCACGGTGTGCTCGATTCCCTTTGTCCCTGACAAGGCAAACCTTCATACACTAACGTGGGGCCTCTTCGCCCACTCGGTACTGGCCCTCGGGTACGGTTGCGTAGTGTTCAAGTGGTGGGGCATCGCCTACTTCGCCGGCGCCCATGCAGCGTTCCTGGTCAGCTGGACCGTGCGAACCGCCCAAACAACTAAGTAAGCCTGTAGTGGTCGCGCCGGAACCGCGCCAACATTGTTTGTGAGAGCCATGACTTTCCAATCTGCGCTTAGTGTGGAGATTCCGAATGGGTTTGGTTGCTTGCCCTGGTGGTTGTCTGCGGCAGCGCTGCTCGTCTAAGTTGCATCCACTTCGTTTTTCTGAAACAAAAGGAAATCCACTAAAACAGGGAAAACAAATGCCTAATCCCAAGATTCAGGAGCTGGAGCTTCGCTTCGGCGTCAAGATTGGCACGAGGGGCGATAAGGTTCGCAATCCATTCGCAACGGAATCCGTTGTCCCTCTTATGGCTACTCGCGATCCGACCGATCGTGAGCTCATCAACTTGGAAGGTGCGCTCGAGCGCTCCGCTCCGAGCGCGGAGGGCAACCTGCGGATCTACTTCCTCGGCTGGATGCCCGGAACGCACTTGCGCAATCGTCGCTGGCAGGCTGCGGGCGTTCATTGGCGCGGGACTGTTTACATCGGGCCCGATTGTCCTGGCTATACGGACTTAGTCCAGCGCCAATTGTTCATTCACGAGATTGCACACCACGGGCAGTATCATCATCGACTCTTCGATAGCAACTTTGCCAACATCGTCGCGCCGCTGGGCTGGAAGCAAGTTCAGCTAGGCAAGGGGCTCGTGGTCTGGACAATCGAGGCGTGCTGCGGTCACCGCTACTGGTTCGACAAGCCCGCCGATCTTTGGCACCGCCTCAAAGTTTCTGAGGGCGGGCTTCAGGCTCGCAGTCAGGACAATCCGCACATTACCTCCTGCGACATGCGCAAGCGCGCTCTGGTGCGTCCGATCAGTGACTATCTCGACAATCCTGTTGAAATGATTACCGAGGGTACCACTGCGTTCCGCACGGGTGCTGATGAACGCGAGAAGCTTCTGCGAAAGAGTCCGGTGCTTTATCACGTGGTCAAGGATCTCGATCAACGCGAGATTCGTTGCTCCCACCGGAAGCAGAACCGCATCGGCATTCGCAACATCGACGGCTTCCTTGTTCAACCCGATGAAAATGTTGTTGCTTGGATCGATGCACTTGAGATGGGCAAGGCCTAACGGCATAAACGCACGCGCAGATAACAAGAGAGCCCGACTCCTAGTCCCTTTCGTCATTTTGCAGAACAGGTTCACCACTGGTCCTGAGCATAGCTACCTCATCTCCAAACCTCCGACAGGGCGCCCGCTGCATCGTAAGGCAGAGGGCGCCCTGTTCTATGAAGATGGAGTACCACGCTGATTGAGCTGATTTTGGCCCTGCTGTTGGGCATTGTGCTTCCGCGGTTCTCATCCCCGCACACTTTATGCACGTCAGGTTCGGGGATATCAGGCCATCGCCGAGCGATTGCGCCTTTGCCAACAACTGCAACAATCAACTTCTTGGAGCGCATCATGCACAAAGAGAACGACCTTGAGGATGGCGGGGCTTTACAGGATTCGTCGCCCGAACGAGTGTCCGAACCCGTTGTGGCTGCGGAGGCGACCGGTGAACCGACGTGCGAATTCGTCTGGAGTGAGGACATTTACGCTGCGCGCTTGGCCGCGCGCCAGTTCAATGCCTCGATGGAAGATAACTAGAACGTCCGCGTCGAGAACCGGAATCTAACAAGAGAACAACTCAGGTGCCGATGACCTAATTCGCGCAAAGGAGCCGCACGGTCCCTTTGACGTGCTCGGTCGAATGCTTTGCCAATCATTGCTTTTCGGCATGATATTGCTTCTGGCGCTCATGTTTGGGGGCTGCAGCGAGAAGATCCTGGTTCCATATTAACGTCCTGTCGAACCAGACCGAAGCATCCACAGCCTGAAACTGCGTCACGACGCCAATCGTGACGCGCGCCTTCCAGGTTTGATCGGACAGGTCAGCCTAACACTCCGCTCCCAAGGGTGTTAGGCCGATTTTCTTCTTCTTTTGGTCGCATTGCTATTTACTATAGTATCTTAAGGTATAGTAGCAACGAATGAAAACAAAGCACATCAGGACGTCACATCAACATGATGGCGGGCGCTTCCACACGAGCCAGAACGACAGTCGCAGTTTTAGTAATCTAACCGGCCCGTTCCGCAGGGACAAAGTCCCTACGGTCTTTCCTGTAGCCTGGCTTGCGCTGCTAGTCAATTGAGTTCTTTATTTGCGATAATGTCGAACTGCAGTCTCCGACAGGGCACAGCGTAGCTTCCCGTTGGCTTCCTCAGTCATTTCCATGACTAAGACTTCCATCGTCTCACCGATTTCAGGCGGAGCAGGTCGTCGTTCCACCTGCGAAATGTGCACCAACCCGTCTTCGTAATCACTGATGGCGCAAAAGACGCCGAACTTTGCAACGTTTTTTACTGTAACGGAAATGATGTCACCTACCTGCGGTCGCCAGGCTCGACGCTCGTACTCAGCTTCGCTAAGCTCGATTCTTTCGGACTCCACCTGCTGCACAACTAGCAGCACTGGTTCCGCATCTGCCAGATTGGTTCCCGGTTCGTGGATTGCATCCAGCAGGGCATCGCGAAGCTCACGGTTGCCTGGAAATTGACGCACAGACTCTTTTCCGATTACTCGTCCTTCGACATTAATCGGCTCGTCCAAGAAACTCAATGTGCCATCTGTGGCAACGTTGCCTACCACCTCCTGTATCCGGACAAGTACGCCGGCTGGCAATGGTTTGAAATAAATGCCTCGCACAACCATTCCTGATTTAACTATCCCCATAGTTTCTCTCCGAAAAATAATGACAAAAAGAAAGCACGTCGAAACATTCGCAACGTGCAACAAAAACTAGCCCGGCGCAAAGCGCTAATGCTGTGTTCGCCCAGGCATGATTTCGGACACAGCGAAGCCAAAAATCGCTAAACGATAGCGCTACGAGCGGCTCAGTTTACGCACTCCGGGTAGAGCGCTCGTAGGTTGAAAAGGAAAGACTTTGCGCGTTCTAAGCCAGTCCTCAATCGCGGACAATGACAGAGCAGGAAAAGGCTCGTGTGACTGGTCCAGGGTTCTGAGACCGTACTCTACCAGTCGCCCGCGCTTTCGCAGTCGCGCCAAGCGCCTACGAGCCACTGAGCGAGCCTTCCTGGAGTCTCCAACGACAAGTGCCGATTTGAACCAGGTCAGAACAAACCACCAGCGAGCCATGCGTTGCTCCAGAGATTCACCTTCAAACGGGAGCAGATTTTCCACCCCCTTCACCAAGGCGACACGAAACTCAAGCTGACCGCCTGCGTTTCGGTTTTTCAAAATGATCATTGTGTTGTCAGCACCCATAAAAACTCCTGTTTAGAGTAGAGAGTTAGATTAAGAGAGAAAAAGTGCCGGATTAGACCGTGCACCAAAAGTGGTGCAGACTCGTCACCGCACCGTATATCCGACAGAACGCAATTCAACGTTCACGACTCAATCCATCAGAAAACGCCAATCGATGCGTCCCTTTGAGCGGTAGTTGCCACAATCGTTTGGTTAAGAAGTCCAGCAGAGGCTTGGTTTACGGTCCTTGCGAAGATGAAGAAAACTGGCATTTACAACCCAAGCCTAACAATTTGAGAGCACGTTAATCCAGCCTGCTCAGAGTGACGCAATTGGGCTCTCGTTGCTCAAATCCGGGAACAAATGGGAGCGCACGACTTTTTCAGATGCCGCCGCTCCCAATTTGTTTTCCAGTCGCCCCCCTAGCGAAGCTGATGCTGAGACTAATCCAACGCATTTGCCGCAAAACCACAGCTACTGCAGTGCCAAATATCAGCTGATTAAGTAAGTGCTTAGCTGCGCCACAAATAAAGTAAGCAGGGCACGTTAAGCACGACAGTTATTGCTCGCGGCTATCTTTAACTGTAAAGCTGATCACAACGACAATGGGGGGGTATTGAGATGGCGTACTTATTGCCTCAATGAGATTTCTAACCATGGCAACCTTGTTGTCTCAGGAAGAGTCTTAATAGGCTAATGCGCCCTCTGGTATCGCGGGCGGAGCCAGACTTACCGTTAGCGCTCTGGTCAGTCAGGCCTTCCATTGAGCAACCTAGTCCGCCCTGCGGAGTTCAAGCGACTGAAACCGCTTTCTAAGATCAGCCAGCTCTAAACCAGCCTGCTTATCGTGGAGATCGAGAGCGCTCGCTTCGGCCTGCTGCAAGGCTCTGTTGACGTTGTTGAAATTGGTAATGTCGTCGGTTGAGGACAAACAACCCAAACTCAGCTTCAACAATCGAATGCAGCTCCTCAAGTCACTAGTTACTATCGGAACGCTACTCAGAGCAGCGTAGGTCGAAGCAGCTTCTTTCTCCCTAATCTCCCCATTCTTAAGACATTTAGCCAATCGACACTCCGCGTCAGCAAAGATTCTTCGAGCGGACTCCGCCCTTCCCCTATTGAACAAGCTTATACAAACTTCGGGCACAGCTTCCAGAGAACGATTCGGCTCTCGAATTCGGTTACTTTCAATTGTGCATTTGCGCAGCCAGTTCTCAGCAAGCGCAAATTTTCCAGCCTTGGCCGAAAGAATTGAGAGCTGGGTCATCATACTCGCTCTTTCTTCCCTGCTGGCAGTTCCAGGCAAATTCGGATCAAGCGAAAAGTTTGCTGACGGCTCCCGCTCGATTGCTAAACTCAACGCTTTTTCTAGTTCGCGATAGCCCTCTACATGTTCACCTCTGGCCTCATGAAGCTCAGCTATATTTCTGCGAATGACACTTTCAGCTAGAAGGTTTTTGGTCTCAACTAGGCCAAGCGCATACCTGAAGGCATCCAACCCCTTGACGCTCCAAGGATTTATCGCATCGGACTCAATGTACATCCGTTTCTTGCACAACAAACCATAAAGCTCGTAACCCTGAACCAAAAGAGGAACGTCATCTTTGGAAATTCTGCAAAGGGTCTGTGCGCATTGGCTCAGCGAACTTTCGACTTGATCGGATGAACAATCTACTAAGTAGTCGCGATACAAGCGGTACAAATCAGCTCGAATACTCTTCGGTCGAATGGCGCGAGAGCTTATTGGGCGAACAGCGCTATGCCCGGAAAAGTAGAGGAACGACACTCCAACTGTCACGCAGAGCAAACTCCACAGCACGCAAGTCAAAAGCCTTTGCCTCGGAGTTGAAGTTGTGTTAGGCGTGCCAACCCTAAGCTGACCACCTTGGCCGCTTGCGACCAACATTAAGTCCGCCTGCAGTTCAATCGCGGTCTGGTAACGATCGGCTGGTGCTTTTCGAAGCAATCTGGAAACTACTCTCTCAAGCCCAATAGGAACTTCCGTGTCACAAACCAAAGGCGGCGGCGCCTCTGAGCAATGTTTGCGCAAAAGCCCTATCACCGACGGAGCGCTAAATGGCGGTTTACCGCTGACCAACTCATACAGAATGCAGCCAAGCGCGTAGAGGTCGGAACGTCGATCTGCTTTATTGCCGGCACATTGCTCCGGACTCATATAGTAGTAGCTGCCCAATAAGGTACCAGATTGAGTTAGACTCTGTGTTGGCTCTGCAGTTTTCGCCAAACCGAAATCGATGATTTTAAGCTCGTCAATTTCGTCTCCCGCCAACATTACATTAGCCGGCTTAAGGTCGCGATGGACCACACCGTGCGAATGTGCATAATGCAAGGCGTCACAAATGCTAGAGACAATGGCAATCGCTTTCGATGGTGGAAATACTTTCTGCTGTTGCAGCCAATCCTGCAGAGATTGCCCACTGACATACTCCATCGCAAGGTAAGGAAACTGATTCTTCCAGAGCCCATACCTGTAAAGTGTGACCAGGTTCTTGTGCCTGAGCTTTGAAAGAACACTCGCTTCTCGCTTAAATCTAGCTCTTTGAGCCTCGTCTCCCACTAAACTGGGGTGGAGAAGCTTGACTGCAACAAATCGTTCCAGCCCTCGCTCTTTGGCCAGATAAACACTTCCCATACCGCCTTCGCCGAGTATAGAGACAATTTCCAAATCATTTATTCTGTCGCCGGGTGAAAGTTCGATCATCAAAGGTCACAATCCGCATAGAGCCTTTATACCTCTCTAGAAACGGTTAAACATGTCATCATTGAACTGATCTTGAGCGATTGGGTGTGACAAAGTTAGGTGTTAGGTGGCTACAAAGAGCCAATCCGCGCTGGCTGATTTCTGCTGCGAAAATGACGAGCCCCGCACACCTGCAGAGTTTTCTGTCGTCCGCGAACAGTTGATTTTTTATGCCCCTTACCGCTCTTTGTTATTTCGGAGCGTCGCTCCTCACTAGTAGCAATAGGAGCGGATTTGAACGTCGGCGAATCGACTCCGGGTGGCGGAAAGTTCCAGGCATTAAACAGCGTTGTGGTCAGGTAAAGCGCTGAAGTGCCAGCAATCAAAGCCCCCGCAATCCAAAAGCAGATCAGCTCGTCCCACTTGTGAAAGCCGAACAGCGCAAATTGAATCCAGTTGGTTGATTCTGGGTCGGTTTCCCTTAATGCGTCGCTCATAAAGATCGTGACAATCACGCTGACGAGAAAAATAAGTGCAGCAAGAACCACATCATTAAATTGCCCGCCGAGAATGAGGCATTGAATCATCCTGTCGATCAGCGGAGCCCCAAGGATCAAAGCAAGCCCCGGAACCAGAGTGATAAAGCGAAACTTCTTCTGCCCGTAATCATAACCCGCGAGTGTAAGACAAACCCCCAGACCTAGAACGAGCCACGCTAAAGACATTTAAGTGCTATCTCCCTATCCGTGCAACCACTGAGGCACTATTGTGCGAAGCGATCATGGCAAACTTGTTTCTGCCTAACGAAAGCTTGAAACCGTATAGATTCGGCCGCTCCGGGATGAAGATCGAAAAGTAAATGCAAAAAAGGCCGAAAAAGGACAGAAAGGGCTGAAGTTCAGCCCTTCCTGTTGATGAAACTTCAGCCACTATCCCCAGTACATCATTGCCACCACCGTGCACAAGCAGAAACACACGGCAGCACCAACGCCAGCTAAGACAGACAGGCAGGCGAACCAAGTCGCGATGCCGATCAGGCAGGCAATGGCCGGCAAAACAGTGCCCCAGAGAAACAGCAGAAGTAATTTCTCTTCACCGGAAGGCAAGTAGGGCAGAGGCTGGCGCATCTTCCAGAGGCAATAAACAATCACCAATAGCTCCAGCACGAGCAAAACCGTGCATGCGTCCGGATACAAACGCAATAACCACCCACCACCGTCTTGAGCGGGCATATGCTAACTCCCTGGTTTGAGTTTCTCAGAATGTTTCATTGGTTTTAGAGACCGCTGCTTTACCGCTAAGCGTACGGCAGCATAAACGGTCCCGCGAGCAATAACTCGCAGGACCGTGAGCAGGTGTGGGACTTGGTCACCTGCGAAGAGCCACCCGCTTCTGCAAGATTTTCCCGTGAAAATCTTGCAGGAGACGTCAGGCGGTGCGGCTCTTCGCCAGCAATTCAGTCGCCGCGCAATCGGCAGCGACTATCCGTTGCTGACCGGTTACTTGCTTTAGTCCCGGCTATTGCGCACGGACGAGCTGACCAGGTAGACCACCAGCGTGCCGACGGCGAAAGCGATGCCCCACCACTGGAACACGATACCGCCGTAAACCAACGCCAGCACGAACTGGAAGAAGACGCCGACGCCGAAGGAGCTACCATCGGTCCTTTCCGGCACGAACGGGTACGAGGCGATCGTGACAGCGGTGAACATGAACCCGGCCGCAACCAGGACAAATCCCAGAAACCCGGTTGCAGCGAAGGTGCCCAGAACCGCCAGCAAGATCGACAGGATCGAACCGGCCGCGGCCAGCATGAGGCGGTTATCTTCGGTCTTGAACAACATGACGCGTACTCCATTAAGTTGGGAGGAATGCGTCCCGGTGCACGACTGAATCCGCGGGCGAACGCCCGCTCCAAGACTCGCAGTCGAACAAGGGAACGCAACGAATGTGGACGATGAGGCCCGTCGTGCGCGTTGGTAGGCACGACGGCTGTGATACTGAACCCGACCTGCGTGCGGTCTACTCCGCACCGTCATCGAGGATTAGCGGCTCGCCGTTCAGGCAGCGCAGCTTGCCGGAGCAGACCAGAGCCACCGCTTCGGCAATTTCCTCAGGAGGAATGATCCGCTTGCGCGGACTCTTCTCTTCCAGCAGTCGGCGAGCCTCGTCGGCGGTCATGCTCTTGTGGTGCTGCAGATTGCAGACCATCTGGCTTACCATGTCGGTGTCGACGAACGCCGGACAGATGGGCACCACCGAGATGCCATGCTTGGCGAGTTCTTGCCCGAGGCTGCGTCCCATGCCGACTTGGGCATGTTTGGTCGCCGCGTAGCAAGAGTCGTACTTCCAGCCGCGCACGCCAAGCGTACTGCTGATCAGCGAGATCGAGCCGCCCTTCTGCTCGATCATCGACGGCGTGCACGCCTGGATGAAGTGGAAAGAACCATGGACGTTCACGGCGAACACCCGCTCCCACTTTGCCGGATCGATGGAGGTAATTGCTCCCTTGCCACCAATCCCGGCACTACACACCAGATTGCGAACAGTCCAGCCGAGTTCCTTTACGCGGGCAACGGCCGCGATGGCGACGGCGCGATCGGCGACGTCACCAACCAGATACTCGGCCTGAGCGCCGGTGGCACGCAAGTCCACGCAGGCGGTCAGAAGATTGGCATCTGTCAGACCAACCAGAAACACCGGACCTTGCGTTGCCATTTTTCTTGCGCAGGCAAGCCCGATTCCGCGGCTGCCTCCGGTGACTATCGTACAGAGTTTTTCGCTCATGAGGCGTCACCTTCCTTCAGTTCCGGTCGTGGTGCCGGGTTGGTGGCTTGAGGAATGGACGCAGACTCAACAGCCCGGATTGCGCCCTTGATAGTAAAGTCGGTCAGCGCTACCAATGACGCGTCTCGGTCGGTGGACTGCTGCAAGCAGTCACCTTCCGGTCCGACGATCATGTTGAGCCTGGTACCGGTGTCGTTGACCAGAACAACGCCGCAGCCCGCACCTTCGAGCAGGTAAGAACCGCGCGTGCGCATGTCATCCGTAGTTGCATGGCACATGGTTTTGAACGCGACCAGAAAGATATCCGGCCGCTTTTCGCGAATGTTGGAAAGGAACTTGCGCACTCGCTTGGTCTGAATGGTCGGGTTCGGCTGCTCACGGGTCTTCAGGCGCGACCCGTACTTGCCACCGGTGCCACCATCTGCGATTTCGCCGTCGTAGTCGACCATGGCGACGTTCATGATGATGATGCCGGTGTCCGGCTCTGCAACCAGCTTATCGAAAAGGGCTTCGACATCGTCGTTCGTTTCGATTGCGCTGGCACCGCCGCAAGCCATCTTAGTCAGATGGAGGACAACTTCGCCGCCGCATTCGGGATGAGCCCGAAACAGTCGGTCCAGCCGCCTGGCCGTCTCGCCGTAGGCGGGAGCAGTTAGCGCTAAATGCGGTCGAACGTAACTGACGGTGCCTCCACCGAGAATGTGGACTTTCTTTTGGAACATGTGACGGTTCCATCTCTTTCTGACCGGAGGCGAGGTCCGAAGACCTCGCCTCCAGTCGTACTGATTCCGATACCATCTGTAGTGCCGATGTCACTTCGGCACGGCAGTAAGATTTCCCGAAACCATTAGCGGTTCGCGATACCCCGGGACATAGAGGTAAAGCTTGCCGGCACCGGAAGTGTATCGGGTGACCTCCCAAGTGCGAACCGTCTTTCCACCGCTGTGGAGAGTAACGGTGTATCGAGTGTTGATCGTCGGATCAGGTGGCGAATTCGCAACCGGCTCGACAATGAACGTGCCGCCGATAACGGTGGGTGTTTTGCTTCCGGGCGGATACATGTGCAGCTTGCAGTCCCCCGCAGTGTATTTTTCCGCGTAGAACGTCCGCACCAGTTTGCCGTCGCTGTAAAGCGACACCTTGTAGCGAACCCGAGTGTCGTCGACTTTCGCAGGGTTGTCCATGTCCGCTCGGGGTTCCAGCACGTATGACCCGCTAAGGACGTACGGCTCTGTCTGTTGCGGACGGTAGAAGTAGAGCTTACCGTCGCTGGCGGAGAATCGGTCGCTGTCCCAGCTTCCGATTTCCTGACCGCCGCTGTAGTAACTTACGTGAAATTCTGAGCCTGCCCCGCCACCGGCAGCAGTGGCTGCAGGCGGCGTATCCGGCGCATCACTGTTGCTGCTGCGACAACCTTCGCAGCCGGCCGTGAATGCTAGAGCCAGAGCGGTGATGACACCGCTCAGGGTGTAGTCGCGCATTTCAAAGATGTCCTCACTTTTGCGCCCCTCGAGGCGATTGTTGTTTTGAGCGCAGCTAATTGCGTTGGCATCCGTGACCGAACGTCCAACCAGTCAACTACGCCGTTCTCAAACCAATGCAGCCGGTCAACCGAGTGACCGGACGGCAGGCTTGAGCCTCATACGAAGCGGCGTCCGCCACCGCTTCAAAACGCAACGATTACTTGGCGGTGTCAGCGTCGGCAACCGGCACCACCTTCGGTGCGAGAGCGCCGAGCTGAATCACGTCTGGAGCCTTCGCTTCCTCGACCGCCGGCAGCTGGTAGAGCACGGCCGCCGCGTATTCCCAGTCGTAGGCGATGGTGCCCGGCGGCAGGAAGATCAGCTGTCGGCTGTCGTCCGTGTTGGGGGTGTGCGTCAGGCAGTAGTTGAGGCAGAGGTTCTGCCCGTTCATGTCGTAGACCGTGCCGCCCCAGGGCAGGGTGCGGACGAGCTTGCCGTCCTTCTTGCAGAAGTCGATGATGCCGGAGAGCTGCTCGGGCGTGAGCAACGAATCCAGCGCAGCCTGGTAGGCGTCGGCGTTACGGCTGTCGCCCGGCTTGTTCACCGGCAAGACCGTGACCTGGTCGGCGCGGATTTCTTTCGCCCACTTCAAGAACTCCTTGAGCTTGTCGGCGCAGTCCACGTCGCCCTTCTGCATGATGCAGGTAAGGCGTACGTTGTACCGCATCTTGTGCAGCTTGGCGATCAGCGCCGCGACGTCGTAGTAGTTCCCCTTGTGCGGGAAGTAGTGCTGCGCGTTGCGAGCGGGGTCGGTCGAAACCATGCTGATGCAAATGTGCGTCATGCCGAGCTCGGCCCAGTTCTGCATCTGCTGCCGGGTGACGCGGTCTTCGTCGGCCAGGTGGCGGCCGTGCGTCTGCAGTTCGACGAAGGTGAACCCGTTAACATCCCGCATGTACGGCTGCAGGTGCGTCAGGTACTGAGTAATCTGATCGGGGAAGATGGTCGGCTCCCCCTTGCCGGTGATGCGCACCGTATCGAGGCGGCTCTGCATCGCCATGCGGCAGGCCTTGCGAAACGTTTCCGGGTCGACGTCGCCGGCCTTGCCGAAGCCGACGCCCATCGAGGGGGTCATTGACGAAACGCACCACTTGCAGCGCGCCGTGCAAACCTGGTTTCCGGCGACGATGCAGAAGGTATTGAACTTCATGTGAAGAGATCTCCGTTTGAGGCGATATTCAATCGCAGGATTGAGCAGGAGGAAAACCCGCAAGCCAGCTAAGACTTGCGGGTCAGTTCAACAGCAGACGCGCGGCACTATGAGGCCACCGTCTGGGAGTATCCAGTTACACGCGCCCGTGCAGCACGTCGTCACCTTCGACGATCTCGACGCCTTCGGCCTTGAGCCACTTCAGGTGGCGTTCGTAAGCTTCCGGCGTCTGGTCGAACGCCTTGCAGACGTCGTGGATGACCCGCGCGCGAATCTTGGTGCCGCGGTACGCGACCGTGGTCGCGTCGATGGCGCTGAAGCCGACGCAGTACTCCAGCGCCAGCCCGAGGAAGTCCATGTGGATTTCATCGCAGCCGCGCTTTTCGGCTTCGGCAATCAGGAACTCGGCCAAGCCCGTGGACTGCCCGAGGAACGGGTGAGCAGCCAGGACAGCGGCAGAGGCCTTACGACCGTTGTCGAAGAAACAGCTGTAGCTGTCCACGCGGCTGTCGCGCCCTTTGCCCCACGCGCGGTGGCTAACCGATGCGTCGAGCTTTGGGTGGAACTTCCAGCCGTCGGTGTTCTTGACGCTGTGCTTGGCCCACAGCTTCTGCAAGATGCCATAGAGCGTGATTTCATCGACGAAGGCAGTCTTGCCCTCGTGGTTGCACGCAAACGAGCCGTGGTCGTCGTCGTGGTCGTCGAACGTATCAATCACCAGGTCGTAACCGCCGTAACGAGCCAGGCAGTTAGCCATCATGATGATCTCGTCGCCCTGCGTCACGCCCATAGGCCCACCAGGCATGAAGTCCTTCTGCATGTCGATGCGACCGAGGACGCGCAGCACCCGCCGAAGGTGGGGCGGCACGATGCCGCTAGTGGGCGGCCGACGACGCGTGATCAGGCTCACCCACGAAGGGGAAATCAGGTTAACGGCCGGTGCGGGCACGACCGTGTTGTTCAGCGGTCGGCCGTCAACGCCTACCAGCGTCCCCGTGCCCTCGGCCGGCTCGCCGACCAAGACGATTTGCACACCACCGGTCGGCGTGACCGGAACCGGCGGCTGCGAAGCCTGCCACGCGGCGGTGTCAGCATCCAAGTCTTTCAAGAGAGCCTCCCCCACCATATCGGAGACATGGTGCCACTTGTAACGCGGGTTAAGACTGACCGACCCGACCAGCGGACCACCCGGCTGGCACTCAGGCTTGAAGCGCTGGTCGAAGAACCGCTCGATGAACACGCGCAGCCACTTGCGAATCTCTGTTTCAGTGTAGTCGTTGTAAAACTTCGCGCGCTTGCACAGTTGGACAATTTTGCCGGGGCGGCTGCCCCAGCGAACCATGTGGTAAAGAAAGAAGTCTCGTAAGTCCGCAGGACCGATGGTCTCGTTGGTCTTCTGCGCGATCTTGCCGTCCGGTCCGGGCGGCAACAGCTCGGGGCTGACTTCCGTTTCGGCAATGTCGATGAGCACGCGGCGCAGCTCGCCGTCAAACTCGTTCTCCGCCACCCACTTGATCAGGAAGTTCACCAGCGTCTTGGGCACCCCGGCGTTGGGATTATACATGCTCATGTGGTCGGCGTTGTACGTCGCCCACCCGGCAGCTTGCTCCGACAGGTCACCGGTCCCGATCACGAAGCCGGCGTTCATCAGGATGTCGGTCCTGGCGCGCGCTTGCTTGTTCTCGAAGCCGAGGTCCTTGCTTCCCTTGGGCAACTTCTTCAGCAGCTCGACGAACGCCTCCAGGGTCATGCCGGTGACATCGATCCCGAACGGCTTGTATCCCTCTTCCTGCCAGGCCAGCAGGCAGCGAGCGCGGATGTTCACTTCCTTCATTGTGACGCCCAGCAACTTCATCAGGACGATGGAGTTGTCGTACGTCTTCCTCGTGGTGCCGAACCCGGGCAGCGCGTAGCAGTGCAGGAACTCGCGCGGAATGCCCAGCTCGTCGAAGGCTTTGACCGCCACCACGAGCACCTCGGTGGAATCGGCTCCGCCGGAGACGCCCATGACCGCTAGGGGCTTGCCACTGGTCTTCATCCACGCGATGGACTTCTCGATGGAACCGAAGCGTTTGAGCAGGTACTTGAGCCGCTTGCGCAGCCCACGCACCATGATCTTGAAGACCTGGCGACAGCGCTTGTTCAGCATCGGACCAGCCGACGGAACGAAGGGACGCGCGTCGACGAACCGCTGCAGGTCCGCCGGTTCGCCAGCCTCGACGTTGAACCCGATGCGCTCGAAACCAATCGAGTCGCACATGGGCTTGAAGAAGTCCGCGCAGTCGGCGAACGAGTTGATGCGTTCCCGCTCGTGCAGCAAGTGCTCAACGTCCATGTCAGCGGTAATCAGCGGGTCGTCTTCGTCGCCGAGCGGCTCGCGATGAGCCAGCATGATGCCCAGCTCGCCGATCATGAGATGCCCGCCATAGACGACGTCCACGGTAGATTCGCCTTCGCCGGCCGAGGCGTAGATGTAGCCGCCGAGCGCTTCGCTCGAGTGACCAGTGACGAGCTGCTCGCGGTAGACGTCTTTGCCGATCGTCTCGTTGGAAGCCGAGAGATTGCCGAAGATGGTCGCGCCGCAAAGCGCCTGCAGACGGTGCGGCGGAATGACCGCCCAGGCGTCTTCACAGATTTCGATGCCGAGAACCAGACCAGGGAAGTCGACCGCTTCGAACAGCAAGTCGATACCGATGCGAACGCGCTGGCCGTTCAGCTCCATGGTCTGCTTGCGCAGCAGGAGACCGGAGCGGAACCAGACGCCTTCGTGGAATTCGCCATAAGTGGGCAGGTAGCACTTCGGCACCACGCCGAGAACCTTGCCCTTGTGAATGACGACCGCGCAGTTGTACAGTTTGCCTTCCACCGCCAACGGTGCACCGATGACGACGACTCCGGTGTAGACACTTTCCGATGCGACGCGCACCTTCTCGATCGCTTCGCGGGCACCGTCCTGCAGCGCTTGCTGCCGGAAGAGGTCGCCGCAAGAGTAACCGGTGACGCCCAGTTCGTTCAGGAAGAGGATGCGAACCTTCTTCTCCTGAGCGCGGCCCATCATGCGGATGATGCTCTCAGCGTTGTAGGTGCAGTTACCGACGTCAACGCTGTGGCTGCCGGCACCGACCTTCACCATCCCTAAGTTCTTTCGACGAGGATTCTCCATGATAGAACTCCGTGTTTGTAGTCGCGGGGACCTCCGAGTGCGGAACGACGCTTTCGCACCGGCTCCGGTCGGCTCTGCCGCAACCATGTGACTGCGAGACTGAGCCGCCGCAACGCTGCTGGCGGCTCATGAGAAAGGGCGGACTAGCCAAGCGTGCGCGTGGCGAAGAAGCCGCGGCCGGTGAGGTGGTCCACGATGATGTCGGCAACAGACTCCACGCGGAGGAATTCCGGGAACTCGGCCGCAAGCTGCACGGCACGCGGGTGCGTATCGGTGACGATGATTTGGCGGAAGTTTCCCGACGCCTTGAGCTTCGCCAATGCGCCACCGGGCATGGCACCGTGAGTGGCGATCATGTCCACGCTGGTCGCGCCTTTGGGCTGGACTTCACCATCCTTCGGCGGATTCAAGTACCCGCCCGCAGCACCTATTGCACTGCCGCCGGTGCGGATGATGTCGTCGAACATGCGCACGGCACGCCCGCCAACATCGCCTACTTGACCCACAACGCGCGTCTCGCCGTCCTTGCGGACTTTGAGCGTGTAGGCGGTATCGACGCCGCCGTCCTTGGCCATGGATTCGACCCACTTGATGCGGTTGATGTCGGCGCTAGCCAAGACCCAGTCTCGCGACTCGGCAGCCAGGCGCTGCACGATTACCTTTCCGCAGTAGAGGTGCACCGGCTTGAGGCCGGCCTCGAAGCAGCCGGGCATGGCCTCGGCGTGCAGGTCGCACATGACGATGCGGTTGCCCATCGGGCAACGCGGGACCGACGAGAGCAGCCGTGCGCGAATCTTCGCCTTGATCGCCTCGCCAAACTTGGCCTTGCGCTCCATGGTGGAGTAGCCGTAGTACGGCACGATCATGGTGATGCTCAGCGCACCACCTTCGAAGACTGCGTTGGCCAGGCGCAGGAGGTCCATCGTGTCAGGGTCGTTGATGGTACCGGCGACGATGACGACGTGCCGACCGGCGACCGACGTCTTGAGCTTACTGAACGGCTCGCGCGCCGACAGCGGGTGCGAGACTTCCGTCGGTTCGTTGTCGGCGGCGGCGGACAGGCGAAGCAGCTCCTCGCGCGGAATCGACTTTTGCTTGTTCTGGAAGCGGTTCATGAGCAGCTCGCGCTCGAAGTCGCTCGGTATGGCGGCCTTGCGCTCGGTGCGAACAACTTCGCCGCGCTCAAACTGATCGCCACCGGCGGCGACGATGCGGTCGGCCAGGTAGTCGTAGCTGGAAATACTTAACACCAGCTTGCGCGCGTTCGGGTTCGCCAGTTCCAGCGCAGCCTTGCGACGGCGCGGGTCGCAGCCGGCGCTGTGCCCGTTGTAGTGTTCGAACAGCGGTGCGACCGGGCTGGACGGGTCACACATCACTACCCGATTGCCGCGCGGCGAAGACGGGATGGAAGAGAACGCACGCTGGCGAACGCGCTTCTCGAAGGCGCTTTCCTTGCCGCTGCGCGAGCCGGCGATGGTGATGCGCAGGGCATCTTCGTCATAGGCGGCCGACGCGGTGTCATACACCCGCAGGAAACCGATGTCGGTGTCCATGTCGCCGGTGACATAGACTTCACGCCCTTCAACCAGCGTGACGAGCCGATTGTAGACCTCGAAGTCGGCAAAGTAGCTCTGCACCACAGCACCGCGAGCGAACTCCGGATCAGCGAGCAGACGGGCGGCCAGCGCGGGGCTGCCCACATCGAAAACCAGTTTCTGTGACATGTAATTCGTTCTCCAGAATGAAATCTTCAGCTGTCGCGACGCATAGGTCAACCTTGCCGTTGGTTGCGCGCGGCGCTGGCAGATTGTTGGATGATGGAATCAGGACACACGAACCGAATTCCTCGGCTCGTGTAATGCGTTGCACTGGGCACTCGCTATCACTGACCGCCAGTGGGCCACCCGGCGCGCGCCAGGGCCGCGCCGACGATCGCCCACTGTTCAGGGGTATCCCACTGAGGATCGTTGGTGTGACCGATGAGACCCGCATCGCCCCGCATCAGATCATCAGGCAGCTCAACGATTGGCAGCGACCGCGCGTGCTCCGATACCGGCTCGCCAGTACTCGGCGACGGCCACGGCTCATCGATGTGATGCGTTATCGTTCCGGTGCGTCGCCCCTGCGGCTTGGCGACAGGCCGCTTCGAGACGAGCACCTGATCGTCCGCTTCGAAGATCATCGTGGTTTCTTTCGGCTCGCGAACGGTGATGTTTCGCGATACGCCCTGCTCGTGCGGATGCTCTTCCCGACGCTCGGACAGCGTGACGTAGACCAGGTGGTACTTGTCGCCGACTTTGGTGATACCGGCGATGTGCTCCCAAGTGTAGTCACGCCACTGCGGCACGAAAACACCTAGCCCGGCCCCGGCAGACACAAGGTCGCTTGCCTTGATTAACTGCCCGTCGCCTCCGCTTCGCAGCGTGAACTTCGCTTCGTCACCCTGAAACTGACTTGTGTTGGTGCCCATTTATCAACGCTTTCGTTATGGCGGCAGATTGCCACCAAGGTGGTTAGAGGGAGATGAGGGCGGCTCCGTTAGCCGCCCTCATCATCGTGGTCCGTCAGTTACTTCGCGGCGCGCAGGCGGCGGCGCTCGTCGAAGCGAGCACGAGCAGCGGTGCGCTCGACTTCGCGCTTTTCGCTGAAGCTCTTGATCCAGCCGGCGACCAGCGGCGACAGCTCCATGCGCGTGTACTTGCCCCAGGTGGCGTCCGAACGCTTCGCCTGAGCCTGGAAGCTCTCGTCGTACACGATGCGCCCCTGCTTCACAAGCTGCACGAACAGCGCCTCGCCATCCACGTTCTCGGTGACGTCGGCAATGTACATGACGTCGCCCCGCCCGTAGACACGGATGTTGCCGGGGATGCTCTCCTTGCCGGGCGAGTTACTGAACTTGATGTTCGGCTTGCCCCCCGTCTGGCTGCGCTTGAACCCGGTGGAGAGAACGTCGCGATGGACACCTTTCCACCAGTAGCCGCCAGCGCCGGGGAAAAGCTTGTCCGAAGGCAAGCCGGTCTCGGCCTCGAAGTGCCGGTAGACACGCTCGGTGGTCTCCGGCGTGACCTCGTCCTCGAAGACGATGTCGCGGGGCGGTGTGATGCCGGCGTAGCTCATCTCCTGGTGGTAGAGAACCGTCTGACCTGCGATGTCGCCCGAGTCCAAGCGCGCGCCGGCCTTCACCTTGGACGGGTGAGCCAGTAGCGCCTTGATCACGTTCTCCAGCCCGATCGTCTCCGCGTCAACCAGGTCAGGCAGCAGCTTGGCGTTGTGCAGCTTGCGAACCGCCAGCTCCATCATCTCGTACTCGCAGTCACCCAGGGCGCGCTCCAGGTCCTGATTCGAGCACATGAACTCGTGCCCGATCGTACCGATGGCACCAAACAGATCCGGCCACATGAACTCGGCCGTGTCGTTCGAGGTGAGCTGGCCACGCCCGCCGGAGCCGATGTACCGCGCTTGCAGGAGCACGATGTTGGCCAGCTCGTTCACCGCGGCGCGCAGACCGAACTCGGCGTCACGGTCTGTGACCATGCCCATGAGCCGGGCCTTGGTCGCCTGAATCACAGGCGCGAAGTACCGACACATCGCCGGCTCGAGGTAGGAGATCAGCCCGCCGTAGGGGCTCTCGAACGTGATGCAAGGCACGCCCTTGAGGAACGCCTGACCACCGGGGAAGCCCCACACATCCACCGGCAGGTAGATGTTCTGCTTGCCCTTCTGGTCGGACAGAATTCGATCCCAGAGCGCCACAGGGAACGACCGCACGCGCGAACCGGTCAGGCACCATTCCTTGGCGATGAGGACGTCGCGCCGCTTGAGCGGGCGATTGAACCACTGGTGCAACATCGGCTCGTGGCCGGCCATGATCATCTGGTCGCCGGCCCCCTTCTCAGTGGGCGCGCGGCGCATAGTGACGTGGTAGGCGGCAGGGGTGAGCGAGAAGTGCTCGCTGGCCTCGCCCATCGGGCGCTTGTAGGTATCGGTCGCGGTGATCATGCCGCCGAGCATGTACATCTTCGAGTAAAACTCGGCGATCATTTCCGCGCGCTTGGAAGCGATCAGCTTCTGCAACCGTCGCGACTTGGCAGTAGTGTTTTTGACCGTCATGTCAAAGCTCCTGAATGAAGTTAGAGAAGCCACCGCTAACGGTGGCGTACGAGACTCCAGATACGCACTCCGGCAGCGTCGGCAAGCCTCCTTGCCTCCGCGCCATGAGAGCGGCGCTTCGCCCTCACGGCGGTAAACCGCCGCTCGAGGCTTGCTTGTCCTTCTCTGTCCGGGACAGCGGGCGCGAGTTTGCGTTCGCGCCCGCAACCGCTCTCAGTCGCGGTAGAGTTCGTGACGCATGATCATCTCCTCGACCTCGGGCGGCACCATGTACTTGATGGTCTTGCGCAGCCGCACGCGCTCGCGGATGAGCGAGCTGGAGATGGAGGACGTCGGGCAGTCGATCACGTCGAAGTCCGTGTCGCACGGCAGCGCCTTGCGGATCTTGTCCTTGTCCGCCAGCTCGTGGTAGCGAGGCGCGACCAACAATCGCACCATGTGCAGCACCTCGTGCGCACCGTGCCAAGTCATGATCGGCTCGACCGTATCGAGACCGATGATGAGGTTGAGCCGGCAGTCCTGCCCGTACTGGCGCTTCACTTCCTTGAGCGTGTCCAGCATGAAGGACTTGCCGGGACGGTCGACTTCGATGCGCGAGGCACGGAAGTAGGGATTGCTTGCGCAGCCGGCGGCCAACATGCCCCAGCGCAGTTCTTTGTCGGTGCGCCCGGACTTGTGGACAGGGTCGCCGTTGGAGATGAAGAGGGTCTCGTGGAAGCCGAACTGGTCACGCGCACACTCGCCGACAAGCAAGTGCCAGTTGTGAACCGGGTCGTACGTACCACCGGAGATACCGATTTCGAGCATCGGATTATCCTTGTGTTTGCATCAGCTTTGCGATGGGTCGCTCCGAGGCTTTAGCCGAAGAGCGATGATTCGCGCTGATGCATGTTTAGTTGGTAGAACTCCGCGTCTTGAACGCGGGATAACGGCGACGCTACGAGCGTCGCCGCATACGAGCCGGGTCGGCTCATTTTTTTCCCATGTACCAGTCGTGACAGCGCGGGCTGACGAATGCCGTCAACGGCTGATCGGCGACGCGCACCACAAGCTCAGCACCGAGAGGGAAGGGAAACTTGATGTGCTTGCCGTCGACGTGCAGCAGCATTTTCGGCATGCCGGAGATGACCCGCACTTCAGAGCGAGCCGGCAGCAGTCCTCCTGGCAAGAAGAGCTTTTCGTCCGGCTCGAGGAACGGCAGCATAGCCTTGTACTGGAAGCGCTTCGCCAAGATGGGCTGAATGATGCCCTTCATCGAGCGCATCAGCCCCGTGGAACCGGCGGGCGTGCAGACGACCAGCGCCGACCCCTTCTGCTTCTCCGTCCGACCGTTGATGGTGACCTGGTACTTGTTCGTGCCGGAGATGTCCAGCTCTGCGATCATCACTTCGTTCACCACATAAAGTGGCAGCTGCTTGCCCTCGACAAACATCACCAGCCGCACCAACTCGCGGGTGCGAAGCTTGCCGGAAAGAATCTGCTGCAGCACCTCTGGGAACGTGACCTCGTTGGCCATGCAGAAGTGGCCGTGCGAGGTTGCCGCAGACTTGACTCCAAGCAGCGGGATGCCGCTCTTGATGTTGTGCGCGGCATCAATGAAACTGCCGTCACCGCCGACTGTGATAACCAGGTCAACCTTGTTGTAGGCGACGCCGGCTTCGTGGCGGTAGATGCTGCGGAACGGGATGCGAGCCTGCGCCAACGCCGCTTCGACTTGGTCGGCACAGCGCTCGCTCTCTTCGTGGGTGTCCTTGACGCCGGCGACGGAGCTGTGCCCTTCTTCGACGAGGCGCAAGGCCTCGTGGTCGTTCCGAGCAGTCATCTCCATCAAGCACGTGGTCTTGCGAATCACCAGAACATTCTTCGGTTCGAAGGGCTTTCGCCCGCTCGTCCTTTTCGGTTGAATGGCTTTCATGCACCACCTCACGGGTAGGTCAAATGTCGAGAATCACGCGCGCTTCGCCAGTGACGGTGCGCGCATGTGAGGGTTCGCTTCACAGCGTCCCTACGTTCGGTTCGATCAACTCTCGGTCGGGAGAGCAGTGTTTAAAGGCGCTCAGTCTCGTTCGGCAAGGCTCCTCGTCTCCGCGCCTAGACCACGGCGCATCCCTCCGAGCGGCGGTAAACCGCCGCTCGAGCTTCACTGAATCCGTGACCATCGGCAGCAACGCGAGTGAAGAGGTCAGCTCGCTGCGCTGTTCTTCAGAACGCCGAGCTGCACGCACTCGGCAATGATTTCCCGGTGGGTCGAGAACGGCATCTCGGGGAGCTGGTCCACGAAGTACGGCTTGGCGTCCTTCGACTCGGGGCCGGGCACGATCACGCCGTCGCACGGCGCGGCCAGATAGAACATCAGCATGTTGTTGCGCCCGGGCGTCATCACGACCTTGAGTAGACGCACGATGGTGACGTCCAAACCAGTTTCTTCCTTCGCCTCGCGCTTGGCTGCGACTTCCGGCGATTCGAAGGCGTCGACGAAACCACCGGGCAAAGCCCAGCTGCCGATCGCCGGAGCGATACCGCGCTGAACAAGAACAATGCTGCCGTCCGAACGAGGGATCACGGCCACCGCGACGGGAATCGGATTGTTCCAGTTGATGTAGCCGCAAGAGCAATGCAGACGCTCTTTCTTGCCTTCGACCGGACCGAGCTTCAGCTCGGCTGCACACCAGGGGCAGTGCTTGAACGCACCGCCGGCAGGCGGCTTCTTAGCAGCGGCGGCCTTGCCATTCAGATTCTGCCGATGCAGAAAGCCCCAGAGCACACACAGCGCAATCTGAGAAGCAACCAGAAACAAAACGGTCAGGACCAGCGAACCGGATCCGGCCAGGAACGAGAACAGTAGCAAGAACATGACCAACTCCTAATCCGCAAGGCGGATTTTCAGATGGAAAACTCGGGCGCAAAAGCCGCCCGAACTTGAATCTCGAAATGACGCGACTACCGTCGCACAAGGCTACAGCAACGCTTCGGCGGCCACCCTTCGACTGTCGTCGGGGTCGGACTTGGAACGCTGAGCCTGAATCAAGGCAATGCTCGCAGCCGGAAGCTGATGCTCGATTGCCCCCTGCAACACGAACTCCTTGTACCAGTGGTACGGGAGCAGTGCTGCATCTGTGTTTGTTGCGATGTAAGCCGTTGCAGCCACCGGTGCGCCGTTCGCGCTCACATCGATGAGGTCTTCGCGATAGCCGTGCCCGAGACCTTCGGCCGCATCCAGCTTTGCTTTCTCGCTTGTGGCGATGGAAAAGAGCACACCGTAGACTCTGCCGTTGCCGACAGGCTCTAGATGGCACTTCCCCGATCCGTCCTTGCTCACCTTGCTAAAAGTGAGCTGCTTTCCTTCGACGAATGCCACGCCCAGAGGACGCGCTGAAGGGCAGCGTCGAGCGAGCCGGCGGGTCAACATGTTCGACCCGTAGGCGAAGTAGAGAAACGTTGGCTGTTGCATTTCTTCGCCTCCTTCTTCTAGGCGCTACAGCTCCTCGGCAAGCCTCGCTCGCCTCCGCGCGTAGACAATGGCGCATCCCTCCTGGCGGCGGTCCCCCCCCGCTCGAGCTGCGCTTCGAGTTACTCAACAATCCGCGTTAGTGCACCCGCGTAAGTACACCTTACTTCTCATTCCCCAGCTCTTTCACCAGCCGCTGAACACCGGCGGTGACCAGCGCGAACCGGTCGAAGTTGAGCTTGTCCAGCGTGTCCTCCATCGTGTGATAGAGGGGGAACCGGAAGTTCGACGTGTCGGTGATCATCAGCGCCGGGTAGTTGAAGAGCCAGAACGGCAGGTGATCCGAACGAGTTGCGTCCTTCACCCAGTCCGGTGCGGCGACACCTTCGCAGGGGAACTTCGTGTCGCGGCGGAAAAGCTCGACACATCGCCGCGTGAAGTCGCGCGACGCGGTGTTGCCTACAAATCCGATGAAGTTACCCTTCGTCGGATAGAACAGCTTGAACGGCCAGGGGTACTTCTGGCTGCCCTCGTCGTCGCTATAGACGCCCATCATCTCCAAACTGAGCATGCCGACGATCTTCTCGCCGCGGTCGTGGCACCGCTTGGCGTAGTCGTAGCTGCCCATGTTGTTGGTGACTTTGGTTTCTTCTCGCGCGAAGCCGACGAAGCGCAAGCTGCGACGGCAGGGGTGGAAGGCGAATCGGCGCGCCAGATGCAACATCGCAGCGACACCGGTAGCGTTGTCGTCCGCACCGGGAGTTCCCGGAACCGTGTCGTAGTGCGCCCCAACAACCAGTACTTCGTTAGGAAGCTCGGTGCCTTCGACGCGCACTTCCAAGTTGCGAAGGTCGTAACCTTCGTAGTTGAAAGGCTGCTCGTCGAACCCCGAATAGCCGGCCGCCAGGAATTCCTCGCCGATGTAATCGGCAGCCTGGTTCAAGCCGGGCATATTGAGAACGCTGCGATCGCCGATCTTCTCAGCGAGCATGCGCACATGTCGTACCAGATGAGTGCGAGTGAGCTTGTCATCATCGGTCAGTTCAGGTAGCGGGCCTCGGTACGAGCGCCCGGGCATCCCGACGTAGGGTCGAAAGAAAGGGTAAAGAACGGATGCCAGGACTTTGTCCCATAACCGCTTCATAGCATGACTCTCTTGCAGTTTGCTCTCATTGGGCAGTATCTCATGCCTCGGCTGGAGCGGTCCTCTGCAATGGATCGAGTTCAAGAACCTTTTTCCGCAGAAACTCAGTAGCCTCGGTGTCGTCTGCGGGGAGCTCATCCGTGCTGATCGGTTTGCCGAACACCACAGTAGCGCCTTTGCGGAAAAATCTTGCAAGAAGGAAGAGAATCGCGAACTGCACCGGCGACGACCATCTCAAGATGCGTTGACCGGGGTATGCGCCGTAGAGCACGTACGTCGGAACGATGTATGCCGGACGACCAAGGATCGCAGCGACACGTCGAGTGATCCGCACCGCGCCCTTCTTGAAGGGACGGACGCCACCATCCAGCCAGGCGTAGCCCTCGGGGAACATGACCAGGAGCTGCCCGGTCGTCAAAACTTTCACTGCGGCATCAGCAGCGTCGCCACCTTGACCCTTGTTCAGGTTCACAGCAAACGCGCCGCCGGCGGCAGCCATCAACGCCATCAACCCGCCCCCCGTCTGAAACACACCTTGCGCAGCCATGAAGCGCGCCGGCTTTTCCAGAATCAGGGGGAACAGAAGCGGATCGATGAAGTGCCCGTGGTTGGGCGCAATCAGGGTCGGTCCGTCTGTTTTCAGGTTCTCTGCGCCAATCACTCTCACTGCGCCGACTTGCCAGCCAACAAGGGCCTGGCAGTATCGTCGAGCGAACCAGCGACCGAAGCCGCTTGGAGGATCGGGCAGATAGCCGCTGGTCGCCGCTTTTCTGATGAAGTCTCGCTTCCACCAGAGCAGCAATACCAGCAGGAACGCAATAACACCCAGTATTATGAGTGTCAGGATCAAGCGATCTTGTCCTATGTGCGAGCTTATCCGAGCACCGTTACGCGGCACTCGGCTATTTGGCGAATAACCGTCGCCACGGGTCTGCGCGAGATAAGGTCTCTACCGCGGAACTAGCGCAACTGGAGCGCAACGTGACAGACCCGGCCGGCGCGGAAGAACACTGGCAGCACTTCCACCATGCGCTCAAACGCGAGAGCCTGCAGCACGATTGCCTCGGCAGTCAGCTCCGCGGTGTGTGCGACAAGAGCGGTCTGCCCCTCCGGCATTGCGGTGTTGTTGCTTTCCCCCTGAGGCAGCCCACGCTTCTTCTGAGCCTGCATCACGAGCGCCCGTGCCGCCGCAGTGACCTGCTGCACCGCCGGTGCGGCAAGATCCGGCAGCGCATCAACGCGCTGCATGAAGCTAACTCCCAGCTCAGCATTCACCACAAGGGTGGACTTTCCAGCGGCCGCACTCGGCGTCTCCATGAGAATCCACAGAGCGTCCACTTCCGCCATGAAGCTAGTCAACATTGACAGCGCCATCTCGGACTGAGGTCCACCGCCTGCGATCAGGAAGGCGGACTTGAACGCGGCGACGTACTTCTGCAAGCCAACGATGTGTTCAGCCAAACAGAACATGTTATTAGTCCCGGCTCATGAGCAGCCAAGTAATGTGATGGATAGCGCGCACCGACGCCTCGGCGAACCGAGGCGTCGGCGCCGCTTCGCGGGATCAGCGGACGATCCGCCGAACCTATTTCACAACCAGCGCACCGTCTTCACCGCGCGCGTAAGCCAGCATGCGTTCGATGCGTTGACGCACCAGAGCAGTGGCTTCGCTCGGGTCCTCCGGCAGATCCTTCACCAGGATCGGTTCACCGATGACGACGATGCCACCGTAATTGGTGACACCCCACCAGCGCCGCAGCGGCGCAAGCAGGAAGTGGGTCCAGTGACGATCGCGTACGTCGCGAAGATACAGCAGCGCCATCGGCAGCACTGCCATATCGTCAGCATCGGTCTCTGCCGCAGTGCGATGCGAGATTTTCGCAAAGCCCCAGCGGAAATCTTCCGGTCGAATCACATTGTCACGCACAAGCTTCCCTTGAGGGAACATGAGCATCTTCGCGACCGGACTCGACTTGAACATGTTGACCGCCGCATCCACGGCGGCGTCACCACCACCTTTCTTCTCCGGTTCCACCGGGATAGCGCCGGTCCAGGCACCAAGAATGCCCTGGAAACCGCGCAATTGGTGCGTGTGGGTCATGAACCGAAAGCCGAAGCCCAGTGCGCGCCGGACCATTGCGAAGTCCAGCTCGAAAGTGTGATTTGGCGTGATGAGCAAACGTCCGCGGTGTCGGCGCGCGTTCTCCGCTCCAATTACTTTGACAGGACCGACACCCAGGAAAAGAAGAAGTCGACTCGCAAAGCCCAGGGTCAACCTGGCGCACCGAGTCGGCTCAGGTGGCAAGAAGCCACTCTGGCGCATCTTGCGACCTTGCCGAACCCAGTAAGCGACTCGCCACACGAGGTAACACGCTAAGGCGATTACCGCCCCATACAGCGCCCATTCCATTTCACTGCGTCTCCGTGCCGCTTCTCAGCCGTACAACAGCATTTTTCAATCAATGCGCCGTTGCACCTCAGGTCGGACAGCTACACTCGAACAGAACCCACAGCCTCAACCCGGGCGCATTAATACCGCCAGGCAGATGAGTTTTTTATGCTGCAAAGTGTTCGTGCCGGGTGTTTCGTGCTGCTGAAGAAGGGTCGGAATAAGACAACACACCATCCCGTACCGGAGGTGGTCTGTTCAATCGATGTAAAGAGACAGCGTTTTATAGATCTGCTTAAGGATCCTATGAGATCCTTTAAGCGCGGCGGCTACACCATCAGCCCCCACAGCCCGGGGCGTAGATGAGTGTATTCTTCTCCGAACACTGCGCTGGCAGAGCTTCCGCGAAGCTCTACTGAGCGCTCATTCTGAGCTACAGCTAATCCCGAGCCGTTTCAGCCCCGTGCGAACAGCGCCACTATATGCGATACCAATCTTGGACTGGCCAAGCAGACCGCACAATCACCCTCACCCGGGACGGACTTACACGCACGACGCTGTTGGGGCAGCCACCGGCGAACGTCGCGGCTTGAAGTAACGCGAGGGCGCGCGGGCGCCCGTGTTGCTCTTCGGATGGGTTGGTGTTCACGCCTACGTCCTGCACCTGGCGGGTCCGAACCTCCAGAACGGGACAGAACGAACTACGGCCGCCATGAGCGCGAAAGCAGGACCGGCAGTAACGATTGCCTTTTGGCTCCACCTACTAGGTGTTGGCGTAAAAAAAAAGGAAAGAAATCAAAGACGTAGGGAGGATTTTCACAGCGAAAAGCCCTCCAACCCATCGTCGCCAAAGGGTGGGAGGGTGGAGCCGCTCACGCAGCTCCGTGGTGAATTTGCGCTCAGTCACACGTACACAAGTTACTTGTTCGTCGTGGTCGCGATAAAGTAAACCGGTCCGGTATATCGCGGAACCTTGACGAGATGGTAAGGCGCGGACATGGCCGCAGTGGTAAACGAGCCGGGCGGCGGATTGTAATTCGTGTAGTACACGTAGGTCGCCCCGTCGCGCCTTTCAACGCGCGTAACGCGAATACTGTACCCACCGCTGGATCGCTGGCCCATGAAAACGGCAACGATCATCTCTTTGCGGAAGTCCACGTCCGGAGCAGGAGGCTGAGGTCGCACGTTCGAATGCTTCTTGTACACCTTCTGCCACCGCGCGTCATCCGAGATGACTTCTCGCGCAGCCGTCGTGATGCCGCTGTTCCAACCGGATTCGACGGTAACCATCGGAATGCCGGGCTGAAACTGCGGGGATTCCATGGCAAGAGCAGCCATGAAAGAGAGAAGAAGTGACATTGGTATTTTCCTTCCGGGCGCGGTTGCGCCGGTGAAACAGGGGCATGCTAGAGGAGAAACCGGGGTTTGGTAGAAAACCTCCGAAGCGAAAGAAAAAGACTGAGCGTTAACGCAAGCTATGACAAAAGAGCAGTCTCAGTCATTCGAGAGCGCGCAAACAGCGAGTTCTCAAGAGAAGATGACTCCGCTTTCGGATGCGTGACATCGCAGTTGCTCAGCTATCAACGCTCGCACAACATATGTAACCCTCTAAGGTCTGCATCCCCATCGCCTTCAGTGACAATAGTTTCCGCGGTACTCATCTCTCGTCCGATTGAAAAATACAACGCGGCAAATCTGGAGTTTTTGTGGACATAACTTACACCCAACACGTTAACTCGGCGCGCATCACCCCCGCATAGCCTTATTCAACAACACTCTTCAGGACTCACACCGACGCTTGCGCAACGGTGCTATGCACAAGACAGTTGTGGAGTTTTTGTGGAGACAACGAAACTCGCTACCTGCGTCAGACTCTTTGATACTGGAGCCGTCCCCACATCCTTATGTAGCAAAGCATCACAGCAACTCAACTCATTTGCGCAAATGCACACGGATCTGGAGTATTTATGGAGAAAATGCTTAAATGTCGCACATTTTTGAAAAATCACACTACTCAGTCTATTGCCAAGAGAAGTCCCTTTTCGGCTCATCCTAGAGCGCTTCCCAGAGCCGGCGCACAGCAGAGGGGTTCATTGGATGCCATGCAGATATATAGGATTGCCAGCTTCGGTAAAATAGGTTCCGCCCTAAACACATAGATTTGGATAATTTATGGAGATCGGCAAAAAGTTTCCAAACATTTCAAAGATGCGGTACCGATTAGTCCATTTTGCGATCCTCGTCACGTTGCGCTAAGTTAGCTCATCTTCAGACGAACAAATTCTACAAATTCTTCAAATGGACCGTTTAGTACTCTTGCTTTTGCTGAATGCCGAAGCGTATGGTCTGAGTTATCTACGTTTTCCGTTCCAGCCAGAGAAATCACACCACTAAGTCCAGTTCAACAGCAATTACAGCAACCGCAAGCAACTCCTAGTGTGTTGATACCTCGTACAGCCACTCGACTAACGCTCCCGCGAGCCTAATCGAGGTGCGAACGGAAACCCGTTTCTTAGTTTCAAACAGGCATCGGGCGATCATTTAATGTTCGCCTCTATCCCAAGAAGAGAGATTCACATGAACTTCACCTTCCTCGGCACCGGTAGCGCCTTCACGAACGAGAACTTCCAGAGCAACGCCGTCATCGAAGTCAACGGCAAGAAGCTCCTCATCGACGCCGGTGGCGACATCCGCCGCTCCCTCAAGGCGGCCGGCGTCAACCTGTGGGACCTCGACGGCGTCTACGTCACCCACCTCCACTCCGACCACTGGGGCGGCGCGGAGTTCCTCGCCTACGCCTCCTTCTTCAACCCCATGTTCGTCGTCAACGGAAAGCGCCGCCGCCTCAAGCTCTACGCCCACCCCACCGTCCGTGAGGGGCTGTGGAACAGCATGAAGGACAGCACGGTCCTTCCGGGCAAGAGCGCCACCCTGAACGACTACTTCGACGTCCAGGAGTTCGACGGCGAGTCCTTCCAGTGGGAAGGCGTGCAGTTCGACATGGTCAAGACGATCCACTGCCTGGACGACAGCGACCCGATGCCCTGCTTCGGCCTGTCGTGGCGCACCGAGAGCGGCAAGCAGGTGTGGTTCAGCGCTGACGCCACCCTCGACCGCGACCAGCCGCTGTTCAACACCGCCGACGTGATCTTCCACGACTGCGAGACCGGCTTCAAGACCGGCGTCCACGCCCACTACGACGAGCTGCTCACGCTGCCCGCCAACGTGCGCGCCAAGATCACCAACTACCACTACAACGACGGCCCCAAGGCCGACTGCAAGGCCGCCGGTTTCGCCGGCTGGGCCGTCCAGGGCGAGAAGATCGCCCTGTAATACGGCGCGATGACGGGCAAGGATGGCTCGCCCCAGGCAATCTCGACATCAGCCCTGTCAAGACCGATTCTTCCTTTCTAAACCCGAGACCAAACGGCGACCCTTAAACGAGTCGCCTCTATCCCAAGAAAAGAGATTCACATGAACTTCACCTTCCTCGGTACCGGCAGCGCCTTCACGAACGAGAACTTCCAGAGCAACGCCGTCATCGAAGTCAACGGCAAGAAGCTCCTCATCGACGCCGGTGGCGACATCCGCCGCTCCCTCAAGGCGGCCGGCGTCAACCTGTGGGACCTCGACGGCGTCTACGTCACCCACCTCCACTCCGACCACTGGGGCGGCGCGGAGTTCCTCGCCTACGCCTCCTTCTTCAACCCCATGTTCGTCGTCAACGGAAAGCGCCGCCGCCTCAAGCTCTACGCCCACCCCACCGTCCGTGAGGGGCTGTGGAACAGCATGAAGGACAGCACGGTCCTTCCGGGCAAGAGCGCCACCCTGAACGACTACTTCGACGTCCAGGAGTTCGACGGCGAGTCCTTCCAGTGGGAAGGCGTGCAGTTCGACATGGTCAAGACGATCCACTGCCTGGACGACAGCGACCCGATGCCCTGCTTCGGCCTGTCGTGGCGCACCGAGAGCGGCAAGCAGGTGTGGTTCAGCGCTGACGCCACCCTCGACCGCGACCAGCCGCTGTTCAACACCGCCGACGTGATCTTCCACGACTGCGAGACCGGCTTCAAGACCGGCGTCCACGCCCACTACGACGAGCTGCTCACGCTGCCCGCCAACGTGCGCGCCAAGATCACCAACTACCACTACAACGACGGCCCCAAGGCCGACTGCAAGGCCGCCGGTTTCGCCGGCTGGGCCGTCCAGGGCGAGAAGATCGCTCTGTAATACGGACACGTTCCGTCGCGTCTACTAAGACCAGGGCGGGCAAGCCTGATAGCTGCCCGCCCTGGTCGGTCTGATCATTTTGCAAAACACAATGGAGCAAACACATGAAAAGCGCATTCCTGATGCGAAAGGGGGTGAAGACTAGCATCGATTCCCTTCGCGAACACGTGCGCGACTCTTTGCTTGACCAAGAATCACGCATGGAGCGAGCCGCGATGCGCCCAGACGAAGCCGCCAGCTGTCGCTGGGTTGGTTTCGGGTTGGGCAAGGGCGTCACCAGCGTCAATCGCGACATCTCTGTTTTCGGAGTCCCGGGCAAGATGGGCAGCGGATGGCACGCCGAACTGGTGAAAGACTTCCCGGAAGTCGATCCTTCTCCGCTTTGCTACGAACCACATCACACCAAGGGGTTCGCCGATTTCGCCCGATGGGTATACTTCGCCAATCCGGCGGGAACAGGCGACTTCATCGGTGTTGACTTCGGTCTGAAGGAGCGGCCAACGGCGGGAGTGGCCGAAACGATGTATCGCGTGGCTCAAGTCGCGAAAGCCTGCCTTCGCCATGGATTGCCCGGCGAAACGGAACTGGTCATGCTGCACCCGCGAATGGTCGAACTGCCGGAACTTACACAACTGCGTCAGTCACTCGGTCTTAACCGAGTCGCGGACTGGGCGGCAAACGGCGATCGATTGTTCGCACCACTGACGGGCACTCGCTGCCCTGCTTGCGGACTGAACACGCGCGGTCCGGAATACCGCTTCTGCTACCGCTGCGACCACGAATTCCTGCGAGCAGTCGCATAAACAAGTAGAGCGTCGCGCCGTCGACACATGCGCCAACGGCGCTGCTTCTTCCATTCCACAATCCAAGCTTCATCAAGGAGACAGTCATGGCTTACGGTGGCTACGGCAAGAATTCGCCCGACTACGGTCACACCCATCGGCCCTACACCCCGGCTCCGACTCCGACGCCGGTTCCGGCTCCGGCCACTCTCCCCGCCCCGGTCCGACCGACACCGATGCCACGGGTAGAGCCGACCGCTACCGGCGAGCACGAGCACTGCCCGGGCTGCGCCCGCAAGGTACATCTGGACTTCCTGGTGTGCCCGTACTGCCGGCACGACCTGGATGCGGCGCGAAAGGCGCGAAAGGCGCACCAGTGCACATGCGGAGCACCGCGCCTAGCGGGCGACCAGCACTGCTTCAAGTGCGGCACCAAGCACGCACAGTAGTCTTTCGCACGCAAGATTTTCCCGGGAAAATCTTGCGACAGCTACCCGAAGACGGCGGACCCGGGAACCACCGAGTCCGCCGTTTCTTCTTTTCGTCTTGCTACTATGCTATACAGTAAGCCTAACTACAGAGAAACGATCGGAAGAACGAGAAGATTGCATGGTGTTCGCCTGCTAAGATGTTTCGCGTAAGGAACGAAAGGACCCAGAGCAATGCCTAATCCGGACCACCTGCTGGCGATTGGAGTTATGACAGGTAATTCGCTTGATGGCGTCGACGTGGTGCTAACGAGATTCACGAAAGACGGCGTTATAGAAGATCTCGTTTCGCACGGTACGGACCTCGACGCCAGCTTAGCTAACGACCTGCGCCGCGTCAGAGCCGCCATCAACGACTGCCAGGGAAACATGGAGAAGGCGATTGGCCAAATCGGCACATCTGAGTACTGGCGAATTCATGACAGTTATATGAACGAAATTGTGATCGCTATCGACGGTTTGCGCGCAAAGGCAGCATCATTACCGGAACCAATTGAGCCATCGCAGATTGACGTAATCGGCTTGCACGGGCAAACTTGCGCACACCTGCCGCCCTCGGTGGCGAAAACCAGCGACGCGAAGAACGTCTACACAGTCCAAATCGGCAGCGGTCAAAAATTGGCAGACCTTACCAACACTACCGTCATTTACGACTTTCGCTCGGATGATGTGATGAACGGCGGCGAAGGTGCACCTCTGGCTCCAATGCACCACTTCCACCTTGCAGACAGTGCTCGAAAGAAAGGGCACTTCCCTCTGGCATTTTGCAATGCCGGTAATACCGGAAACATCACTGTCATATCGGAATTTACCGGAAGTGGCAAGTTGGCACTCTTCGGTTGGGATACGGGCCCGTTCAACAATTATCCCGACAGGCTAATGCAAGCGGAACGCGGCGTCCAATGCGACTTCGACGGCAAAGCAGGCGCCGCAGGGCAAGTCAATCTGGAACTCTTGAAACTGCTGTTCGAACGAGCAGTGATAACCACGGACGGTGCCAATTTCTTAGAGAAGCATCCGCCCAAGTCTTCCGACCCGCAATGGTACCTTCTTCTACCTGAGCTGTTGGGGTCTGCTCCGGTAGCAGGACAGGCACTCTCGTTTGAAGACCGAATCAGAACTGCGGAGTACTTCTCCGCATACATCTTCGCGCAATCGCTCTCGCTGATTCCGAACGATGTCGTGATCCCCTCTACTTACGCCATTTGCGGAGGCGGCTGGAAAAATCCGGTTGCGCGCAGACATTTCGAAGATCTGCTGCAAGGCCGTTTCGGAAACGAGAATCCGATCCTTCCAAACCATGAAGAGTTCTTCCGCACACTGAAGAACCGCATGCCAAAACCAGCCACAGTAGTCAATTCCGAAGAAGTGGGATTTGACAGCACGGCTATGGAAGCGCGCATTTTTGCAGACGCAGCAGTTGCCAGAGTAAAGGGAGAGCCGTTCACTAGTCCGGATACGACCGGCTGCAGGGCAGCCACAGTATGCGGTATTCTGCGTTTTCCCGGTGGCGACATCAACAACGCCACAGCCAATCTGAAAGGCTGGCTGAATAGCCACAACAGCCTGAATCGGACTTCGGACTTTGCTACAGGCGAAGCGCAGGGTTGGAGCCGAGCTGCAGCAGGATGGCAGGAACGGCTCAGTCTTTGCAAATAGCTAGAACATACGAGCGGAGGCAAGTAAGCCTCCGAAACAAAGCCGCAGGAAGCAGCATTTACGGGCATCGCCACGCGTTAACTCCTGATATAAGCCCGAGGGGTAGGCGGAGATCATAAGGCCTCTAGCGCCCCGGGTATAAGACCGACACTTGAAACTAGCGCCAAACGTTTCCTGGCTAGGCGACCGGCAACCTGAGCCAGACCCGCGTACCGGCACTCGATGAATTCAGTCCGATTTTCCCACCCATGCGCTCGATCAACATCTTCGATATTCGCAGACCAATACCTCGCCCGCCGCTCTGCGACGTCACCGGAGTACCCGTTAGAATTGCCGATTGCACCGACTCTGCGATTCCACTACCAGAGTCTTCTACGCTGATGTTGAGATGGCCGGGCTCCGCGACCCATTCGATTTTTATATCACTTCCCGGAGGCGAGAACTTAATACCGTTGCTCAGAAAGTTACCCAGAACCTGCTTCACTCGCGAGGGATCGCACAGTATGCGAACATCCTCGGTTGAATTGATGCGAACAGATATTCCTTTCTCTTCCACCAGACCTCGCAAGGACTCCACCACTTCGTTTACTACTTGCAAGGCTGATACAGCCTTGATCTCCAACTTCATTTGCCCGGTTTGAAGCTGGTCTATATCAAGCAAATCTTCACTCAGTGAGGCAATGGACATCAGCGTCTTTTTGATCGCCATCAACTTATCCTTGCTACTTGCAGCGCTCTCCTCAAGACGCACCATACGCTCGATGGTAGTCGTGACAGCCGCGAGCGGGCTGCGAATATCGTGACTGAGCGTCATGAGCATCTCGTCCTTAAAGCGATCAGCTTGTCTTGTACTTGTGACATCGTTAGCAACGCAAAAGAATGAGCTGTCACTCTTCGACCATGCCAAGGTCCACTCTAGCTCCCGAATTCTGCCGGCCCCGTCTTGCGCGGACAGCTCGATCTTTCGAAGCGGTTCGTCGTTCTCCGCCATGTCAGTCAGCGTCTGTGCGAAGTAGTCCGCATCGTCTCCAAGATAATCAACAAGCCTGAGTTCGGGCACATCGGGGGATAGCCTGAAAAATTCCCGCGTGAATGGATTGGATTTTTTGATCTTGGAATCTCGATCAAGACTTACAATGATCTGCTTGGAATTAGCTGCCAATGAGACTTCTCGAAAGCGCAACTCATGAACCTCCGACACCAGAGCCTGCGAGAGATCGTCAACTCGCGCGATATCGTCATTCCTCCAATCATCATCTGCCCCGGCTGCGCTATGCAAGCCGGCCTCGGACAATCGATCCGCAACACGACGCACCGGCAGCGACACCATTCTCGCAAAGCAGAAGTACGATGCCACAAGGGCGCCAAGAAAGAGAATGAAATCCAACACAATCGCGTTCGCGATAATAACTACCTCTTGTTGCTGTGCTGTCACCAGTGCGTTCTGAGCGGACTCCAAATCTCGCAGAACCATCGCACTGACGTCTATAAGCTCGTCATGGGTTAGAACAGCACGGTCCTTGCCTTCCTGCAAGTCCGGACGCTGAGCCAACGCCCGCAATTCCTGCTTGACGCCTCGCCACAGATCCGAAAAACTCTTGCTCTGGTGATGAGTTTGCTCGAAAGACTTCAAAGTTTGAACAATCTGCTCGCCATTCGCGATCCGCTCCGACAATCTATCTGAACCCGGAAGCGAATCCCTCGCCCCGGTGATTATCGCCGCACGTAGAGCATCGGCAGACAAAACGGACAACAGATTTACGTCTCGGATGTGAGCCGCGTTTGTAGAAAGCGCACTGTTGCGGCTGGCTATCTTCGATAACGAATCAAAGACAAACACGCTAAACACAAGCTGAAGCAACAACGGGATAGCAAACATCACAACTAGCAATTGCACAGGCACACCAATGAGACGCTTCATTTCGCCGCCTCCGCTGGCAGGTCCATGCCTCGCTGCTGCATTAGCCTCTTGATGCGATTCAATTCCGCCTCAACCTCTTCACCTGTGCATTGTTGCACCTTCTCCACCGCAGGTACAAAATGATATGGTAGAAGCCTGAATTCTTTGTCTTGCAATAATGAAATCAAGATAGCGGCAGCTTCCTTGCATCGATGCTGCCCTACCAGGGACTCAGCAAGAAACTCGTGAAGAATTTCTGCCTGCACGTCTTTCTCTGGCTCAGTCAGAAGGAATCTTCGCGCGAGCAACTCCGCATCGGCGAACTTTCCTTTTCCCAGCCGCAACAGCACCAGGGATTTATACGTAGGCGTGCTCGCCTCATTGCGCGAAAGCAGGCGCTCAAGATGAGGCACCAGCTTTTCCGCCTCGGCGGTCTCACCGCAGGATACAAGAGTGTCACAACTGGTGCACAAAGCTCGCTCTGTATCTGGATCCTCGCTGTTCAATGCACGGGCGGTCAGCTTTGGGGCTTGCTCCGGCACTCGTTCCGGATTGACTTCGTGCAAAACAACTAGCCGCAGCTGCAGCGAGTAAAGAGTGTTCTTGACCATTGACGGATAGCGTTTGAAATAGCGATCCATTTCATCAGTCAGAGTCAACACCTCTGCATAACGATGATTGCCAATCATTCCCTCACAAGCGGCCAGAAGGTACTTAGCGTCCTCTCGGCGAGGCTCCAAATGAGCGAGAATGAATTTGGAAACTACTCCATAGGCCACCGGCATAACTTCAGGTGAGTACCACTGCCGCATCGCATCAATAACTTTGCGCACCTGCCACTCGAAAAGATCATCAGGTCGACTGACCACCTCATCGGATAGCTTGCACAACTTCTCAAAGAGTTCGAGTGATTGCTTCGGTTGGTCGAGCGGCAACTGATCAAAGCCTGCCACAAGCCATTCTCGTCGTTCCCGCCCGGCTAGTTTTCGGTCCGCGGCAAACCGCAGGCACAGTCGCGCAGCTGCGAGTTTATCTTGACCGGAAGATTGCAGCATTCTCAATCGAAACTGATGCACCGTAGTCTTATCGCCCATCTCCTCCAGCTGTTTCAGCAAGCCTGAACTGATGGTAGTTCGCAAAGGATCCGTCCCCACCAAGGGCAGCTCAGCGGCAGACCACGTCACAACACTTCGCCACTGCAGCAAGACCGCCAACGCGCAGACAATCAGTAAAGCAATAGACCCGTTGCGCGCAACCCTGCGGCGAGTCAAACGCTCGGCTACTGCCGGTGTCAGATTGGGTGGCAGACCATCACGGCAAAGTTCGATGTCTCGAGCCAGTTCTTCCATTGAGGAATAACGAGCAGCCGGATCTTTGGCCAGGCAGGTCAAAACAACTGACTCAACCCCGCGCGGTAGACCATTCGCAACGGACTTTGGCAACGGAGCAGGCTCAACTGAAGTATGCTTGACCATCATCGCTGTCAGGTTGCTTGCCTGATGAGGCAAGCAACCACTGAGGCATCGGTAGAGTATGCATCCAAGGCTGTAAACATCTGAAGCTGGAGTTGCCGGTCGACCACTGTAAACCTCTGGACTCATGTACTGTGGTGTTCCCAGAACATCGCCGGTTTGCGTCAATTTCTGCATGTCTGCGCGTGCGGCAAGACCAAAATCGATCAAGCGAACACTGCCTTTCTCAATCCGTCCAGACTCCAGCAAAATGTTGCGGGGACTAAGATCGCGGTGCTTCACGCCTTCCTTATGCAAATAGGTCATCAAAGAACAGATCTGCAAAGCCAGACTAGACACTTGCTCCCACGGCAAACGCGGTTGCTGATTCAGCAACGCTGCGAGACTGCAGCCATCTATGAATTCCATAACAATGTATGGAAAGAGATTTTGGCACAACCCAAATGAGTAGAACTTGGGAAGTCCGCTGTGCGCTAATCCTGAGAGGATCTTCGCTTCGCGATGAAAGCGTGATCGACTACCAGAAGAGTTCTCCGGCAACTCTGCTTGCATCACTTTTACAGCCACAATTCGCGCAAGATCGCTTTGCCGGCATTTGAATACGACGCCGGCGGCTCCGGAACCAATGGTCTCTAAGACTTCGACGCCGGGGTTTTCGGCTACAAACAATCCAATAATCGCGTCCGGCTGCATCAATACCTCTAGCCGCTCAGCCTGTAACCGGAGTCGCGACTATATTCTATGATTGCCTGCGAGCCCCCCTTTTTTAGATTGGAGCGAAGACGACTGACAGAGCATAATAATGCATTCTTAGCATCCTCCGCCGCGGAACCGAAGATCTCCCGCAGAAGCACATCTTGCGATACGGCGGAGCCGCCGCTTTCAACCAGGTATAGTAGCAATTTAAAATCCCGCGGCGCTATACGGACTTCGCTGCCGCAGACGAACACTTTATGTGCTTGCGGATCCACGGAAATCCCGTGCAATTCCAACAGGCTCGATGCCGTGCGTTCACGTTTCAGCAACGACCGCAGACGCGCAGCAAGTTCATCAAACTCGAACGGTTTTGCCAGGTAGTCATCGGCACCACTGTCTAATCCGGTTATCTTGTCAGCGATTCCACTGCGTGCAGTCAACATCAATACCCTTGGTTTGTGAGCTTGCTTGCCGAGGTAACCCAGCAAACTCACCCCATGCCCGTCCGGCAGCTCCCAGTCAAGCACAACAACATCGTAATTGAATCTTTCTAGAAACAGCCCGGCATCAGCCAAAGTAGGAGCAAGATCCACATTGTGACGCTCTTTACGCCAGAGGTCCAGCAACGATCGCGCTATTTTGTCGTCGTCTTCAACTAAGAGTATTTTCGCCACAACCAGCTCAAGAATCGGGCTTAAGCGCTTAGCATTGTAGCATCGGAATAAGCCTTATGACGCAACGAATACCCCTGCATCCCACGGTTGTTTGCAAGTGTAGCGCAGTACCCTTGAGTTGAGCACCAGGTTTGCGCGCCAGCCACAAGAGCGAATAACGTGATCTATGCCGTCAACGCTCATTTGACGGAAATCTCGGGTGCAGAACAATGCCCCTTCGACAGTGCGGCCGCGTGCTTTGACCCAACGTCGTACGGAATCGGCAACCGTCGCGTCGAGCCTGACATACTGGACGCCTCGCCCCTTAGGGATCGGCAGAGCGATATGCAGCTCAGTCCCGGTATCCATGACATCGACGATTCTCAAGCTTCGCAGCTCACGCAGCCGAAATCCATGTATCAACGCGAGCAGCAGAATACTGCGATCGCGATTGGATACTAAGGATGAAACAATCGTCATCAAACCGGCTGTTTCACCATCAGTCAGAGCCATTTCTTCTCTGGTCTTCGCGGAATCGCTTGCGCTGCTGAGGCGGGTTATCTTGACCGGTGAACCGCAGTAGGCAAGGTAATGTTCAACGGAAGAAATGTGATTGTTTACGCTTCTTACATCCAACGTTTGCCGCAAGAACTGAATGTAGCCGTCCAGCAGCAAACTCATCGGCGCACCGGCTGGAAAGTTTCCCTTACTAAGGTATCCGGTAAACATGCTTAACCGACGTCTATAAGCTCGTAAGGACTCTTTGGAGTAGTCTCTTTCCAATAAATATTCGAGAAAATGGTTCATCAAGTCGCCATTCATTACGCGCCCTCCTGAGGTTGCGCCATCAAAATCAAAAAAGTACTGCAGATTGAATTGCCCGAGGTCACTTCAGCTTCAGTCTGAGCCGAAAGTGATCGCCATCTATGTTGAAAGTTCCGGATTTGCAGTAGCGATTAAGATCTGCGTCTTGGGCTATCTGCTCCTTCAGAGAGAAGAGGTGGTCCTGCTGTTGGTAGTAGCCATATGCGAATGCACCTAACGTGAGAGCATAGCCGGCGAGGCGAAGCTTTCCGTTCATGGGTACTCCGCGCATCGCACAGCCCAGTTCTGCCGCGCCCGTTAGCGCCAGGGAGCCTAAACCGATGTAGCCGGAAGTGGTAGACATCGTTGAAGCCAATGCTCGCCGGCGAATCTCCATATCACTACCGGCGGTGACATCTCGAAGAGTGCTCAAATCGCGCCACGAAAGCTTTCCATCGCCTTCGCGACCGTCGTTCTTCGATAGGACGCCTGCATGTCTGGCCAGGTAGCGGTTGAATCCGCCTGCGTCGATCAGTTCATCAGTGCTCAGAAAATTATCGTTATTCGTATCAATCGCGCCGAAGTTATTCGTGGACTTGGAAGAGAGCTCGGAAGCTCGTTTCAAGCGTTCTGCCGGTGTCACCTCGTATGTGATCGCCAGCCGTCCCTGACTCTGTTTCACTTCGACTGCACGGTCCGACACGGTCAGCTCCGGCAAAGGCGATGGCGATGACGCCATCAGCGACATGTTTTCGTTCAACCTCAATCTGCCTGCTAAAGCGTGGTCCTCGCCTCGCTTCCAATCGACATTTTGTATGTTGTCGATCTTAGGCAGATTGCGTTTCGCCGTCTCTAGTTCAAAACCTGGTTCCATGAGTAACTCCCCCTAGATCGGACCATCACCGTCGTTTCACTGTAGACAGTGCTCACTGTCGAAATCGTGAAACGCTAAAGGGAATTCAACCTCTGCGTTTGAAGCAGAAAGCCCCCCTGAAAGAGACGACGTCGCAGAGAGAACACCAAAAGCTTGATTTTTATTGCAGGCAGACCACACGAATACGATACGAAAAAACGCAATTTTCGTATCGTATTCGTGTGGACGCCAGAGGCACGATCCGCTGCCCCCCCTTACTCTGTCAGCATTTCAGGGCTCACGTCAGCATATAGTAGGACGAGGGAGAAAGAACCGAGGAGGGGGAGCCCCCTCGGTTTCGGTCCTGCGTTAGCGCAGGCGCGGGCGAGGGGTGGCTTGCGGCGGGTAAGCCTGCAGGGCCTCCTCGAACTCCAGGTTCGCCTGCACGGCGCGCAAGAACTCCGGGCGCTCCTTGATGCCGTAGAAGTCCTTGCCGCCGCGGCCGGACTCGCAGCCGTGCGAGCGGTTCTTGATGCGCTTGAGCTTGCCGCCGGGCAGGATCTTGAAGACGCGAGCCATCGGGCTCTCCGGTAGAGAGCGCGTTCAGCAGGGCCGATGCGGCCCGTGAGTCACTGACGCACTTCAACCGAGAGCTTGGGACAGATGCAACATCCGAGGCCTCCTTGGTTTACGGAACGGTTTTCTGATTTCGCAGTCGAGAACGACCGCTCACTACCGGTTCCATCCCACCGTCACGACCAGGTCGCCCTTGTTGTAGACGAGGAAGTTCCCCGTGTACATGGAGGTGGAGTGCCAGTCCGCCACCCCGTCGCGAATCGCCCGAACGACGCTGAAGCCGTTGGAGTCCAGATACCGAGCGAAAGCATCCAACGGCTCGGGCACGACGGGAAGCGTGAAGCTCGAATCGAGCGGCCCCCGATAGGTCAGCACGGTGCTGAAGTAGGCCATGGCGCAGCTGAGCCCGCCATAGAAGATGTTGACCTGCCGGCGACCGGGACGGATCTTCACCACCGACTCTCGCTGAACGTACTCCACTTGCGCACCCGGATCGCAAGCCTTGACCTCGCGAACCAACTCCAACACGGCATCCGGCACGACTAGCGGACCGGCTCTTTGCTCGACTTCCTCAGCCTCATTTCCACACATATTGCCTCACTGATTGATAAAGGGAAACGGTCTTGCCACCGAGGAGCGCACCACTCTTGGTGCGCTCCGATTTCGTTACGCGTTAGCCCTCAGTCAGGCTCAGCGGGCGACCAGCGCCGTGCTTAGTCCTCGCCGCCGACCTCGTCGGTCTCGTCGGCGAAGCCGGCCGGCTCCTTCGGGTCCACGGTGGTGCTGGCGAACAGGATGTCGCCCGCGCCCTCGACGAACCACGCGTACGGCCGGTTCACCAGCACGTCGAACGTCTTCTTCGGGCCGCCGGGGCGAACCGACGTTGACCGCATCATGCCGACCAGGGTGACGGCCGCGCCCTCGAAGCCCTTGCGCATGAACTTCGTGTAGGTCTTGTGCTTGACACACCCAATCCTGATCCCGCCGGTGCACAGGTCGTTGAAGTCCGCCGCGTCGCTGAAGGCCAGGCTCAGCCCCATCTGCGACAGAGCCGCCTTCATCTCACCGCCCCACTCCTGCTCGTTCGGCGCGAGCCGCAGCCGCCCCTCGGCCATCTCAAGCGCGGCCTTCCAGCCGAGCCAGTTATCGGCGGTCAGGCTATTGACCGCGGCGTCCAGGGTGCTGGTCGCCGACGGCAGCACGATGTAAGCGTTGAACACGCCGTGCTCGCCGAACGGGAACTGCAGCACTTCGACGCCGTCACCCTCGAAGTAGCGGAACTTGCCGTGCGGGTTGGTCATGAAGGTCACGTCCTTCTCGCTGCCGCCGGCGAGCTTGAACTTGCCCTTGGTGTCGTTGCGCTTGTAAAAGCGCTTCGCCGCTGGGGTCTTCATGTACAAGGCGTCGGTGAGGAACGCCTGCGCCTCGTCGGGCATCTGGTCGAGGATCTTGGTGATCTTGCCCTTGGTGTTCTTGTTGCACCACTCGTTGATCTCGGCCAGGGTCGAGTCGTCCATCGGCAGATTGTCGCGAACGGTCGCGCCGTAGTACTGCTGGTTCGCAGCGATGAACGGCTGCTGGAAGACGTAGCCGTCGCCGTCGTCCTTGCGCAGCCAGAGCGCGTTGGCGATGGAGATCTCGGTCGGACACTTGCCCTTGCTCTCGGCGGTGAGCAGGTAGTTGGCGACCTCCTGGTTCGCGGCGTGGAAGTCGGCGATGCTGTCACCCTTGGCCAGCGCGAAGGCCTCGCGGAAGCCCTGGAGCGTTTCGCCGCGAGCGCCGAGGGCGGTCATGCCGAGAGCACGCCGGATGCTGAACGGGCTGAGCTGGACCTTCTTGTCGGCGGTCGCGCCGTAGGTCCGCCGGAAGAGGTCGAGAGCGAAGGTGGTGTTCTGCTTGGCGAACTTGGACTGGCTCATGTGTTTTCCTTTGGTCGTTGTTTGATCAGTGCTTGAGGGAAGAAACGAGAGGCACGAGTGAAGACTGCACTGCGCACTGCGCGCGGTGCAGTCCGAGACGAAACCGGTTTGCCACGCTGGCCGCGCGGCTTAGAAATCCAAGTCGCTGGTCTCTTCGTCGTCGGTCTCGGCGGCGAAGCTGCCCGGCTCCTTCGGCGACAGGGTCGTGCTGGCGAAGAGGATCTCGTCACGCCCCTCGACCAGCCAGATGTACGGCCGGTCCACGGTGATGTCGAACGTCGCCAGCGGGGTGGTCGGGATGCAGAAGCTCTCGCGCATGACGACAGCGGTGACGGCCGCGCCCTCGAAGCCCTTGCGCGTGAACTTGGTGTAGGTCTTATGGTTGACACCGCCGATCTGGAGCGGGTCGGAGCACATGAGCGAGAAGTCGGCCGCGTTGGTGAACGCCGCGCCCAGACCCAGGTCGGCCAGGACGTCCTTCAGGTCCTCGCTGTACTCCTGCTCGTTCGGCGCGATGCGGAACTTGCCCTTGCCCTTGACCAGCGCGGACTTCATGCCGGTCCACTTGTCGCCGGTCAGCTTGGCGATGGTGCCGTCGAGCGTGGCGTCAGCATCGGGCAGCACGAGGTAGTAGTTGAACACGCCGCGCTGGCCGAACGGGAACTGCAGCACCTGCACGCCGTCGCCGGCGTGGTAGTTGAACTCGCAGTTCGGGTTGGTCATGTATGTGACGTCCAGCTCGGTGCCGTCGCCCTGCTTGAACTTGCCCTGCGTGTCATTGCGCTTGTAGAAGCGCTTGTTCGCAGGGGTTTTCATGTACAAGGCATCGGTGAGCACCGCCCGCGACCCGCGCGGCAGGTCCTCGATGATGCGGCTGATCTTGCCCTTGGTCGCCTTGTCGCACCAGGCGTTGATGGCGTCCTTGGTGCTGTCGTCGAACGGCAGGTTGTCCTGCACCGTCGCGTCGTACCAGCGCTTGTTGGCGTCGACGAACGAGGGCAGGAACCGGTAGCGCCCGCCGGTCGACAGCTTCAACCAGAGCGCGTTGGCCGTCTCGATGGTCGTGGGTGACTTCGAGCGCGCCTCGACTTCCTGCAGCCCCTTCAGCACCTGCTGGTTGTACCGGTGGACGCCGATGAGGTCGGTGCCCCGCGGCAGCTCAAACAGGTCGTAGAAGCCGTCCAGCGTGAGGCCGTTCGCGCCGATGGCGGCCATGGTCAGGGCGCGGCGGACGCTGAACGGGCTAACCTGCACCGGCTTGCCCTTGGCGGCGGAGTGCGCCTGGCGAAGCAGATTGAGGCCGAAGGTGGTGTTGGCGGCGGCGAAGTTCGGGGTCGTCATGTTTGCGATTCTTTCTTCAGGTCTGGTTTTGAGTGGGTTGAAACACACCGACAGCCGCACCGCACGGGCGGCGCGGCGACTACCGATGGGCGATGAGCAATCCCGCTTGCGCAAACAAGCGGGCACCTTCCACTAGCAGATTCTTACTCTGTCGTCCAGCTCCGCGTTACGCGAACGTGTCGTCGTCGTCAGTCTCGGCGTCGAAGCCGGCCGGCTCCTTCGGGTCCACCGTGGTGCTGGCGAAGAGGATCTCGTCGCCACCCTCGACGAACCAGGCGTACGGGCGGTCGACGGTGATGTCGAACCGCGGCTTCGGGTCGGTCGGAATCCAGACGCACTCGATCATACCGACCGCGGTGACCGCCGCGCCCTCGAAGCCCTTACGGGTGAACTTCGTGAACGTCTTGTGGTTGACCGCGCCGATCTTCAGCCCGCCGGTGCACATGGCGGAGAAATCCGCCGCGTCGGAGAAGGCGTTCGCCAGCCCAAGGGCGCACAGCGCCTTCTTCAGCTCCTCGCCGTACTCCTGCTCGTTCGGGGCCAGGCGCAGCGAACCTTCGCCCTCGACCATCGCGCCCTTCCAGCCGAGCCAGTTCTCGACGGTCAGCGCCGCGACCGTCTCGTCGAGCGTCCGGTCCGCCTTGGGCAGCACCAGGTAGTAGTTGAAATTGCCGGACTCGCCGAACGGGAACTGCAACACCTCGACGCCGTCGCCGTTGAAGTAGTTGAACTCGCCGTGCGGGTTGGTCATGAAGGTGACGTCCTTCTCGCTGCCGTCGGCGAGCTTGAACTTGCCCTGCGTGTCGTTGCGCTTGTAGAACCGCTGCTTGGCCGGCGTCTTCATGTACAACGCATCGGTCAACACCGCGTGCGCCCCGCCCGGCAGCTCCTCGAGAATCCGCTCGATCTTGCCCTTGGTGTTTTCCTTGCACCAGGCGTTGATTGCGTCGAGCGTGGTCTGGTCGAACGGCAGGTTGTCGTTGGCGACCGCGCCGTAGTACTGCGCGTTGGCCGCGATGAACGCTGGCAGGATGCCGTAGCCACCGTCATTCTTCCGCAACCACAGCGCGTTGGCCACCGCAATGTCGGTCTTGGCCTCGGCGTGCCGCTCCGAGGCGAGTAGCGCGGCGAGGACCTCCTGGTTGTGCTTGTGCACGGCCACCAGGTCGGTGCCACGCGCCAGCTGGAAGGTGTCGCGGAAAGAGTCGAGGGTCGCGCCACGCGCGCCGAGGGCGGTCATGCTGAGGGCGCGCCGGACGCTGAACGGACTGACCTGGACAGGCTTGCCGGCAGCGTTGGAGTGGGCGGTGCGCAGGAGGTTGAGACCGAAAGCGGTGTTGGCTTTGGCGAAATTGCTCATGCTCTGGTTTCTCCGAGTTTCAAGTTCAAGCGGGACATTGTGATGACGACTGACTTTCGGACGCACACATACCCACCAGCGGGCGACGCTGATGTTTATCTGGCATTAGTAGCGAGAGAGCTTTGGTGAAGCTTATTTTGCCGAAATGGAAGTGTGCGGAAAGAGACAACTCACACTAACCGTTACGGGTGTGCCGTTATCAACCCAAGTAACTATTAGTGTTGGTCCAGCGATGCGAAAAACCGCTCATAAATGAGTGGCTCGCGAAACCAAATCGGAATTAAACCTGAAGACACACCAACAAACCTTGTGCGACAGAGCCTTACGACGTTTTACAACACTTCAATAATGCGCGACCTTAGCGCAACGCATACGAGTTACACAGCTTAACTCACACTGCTGGATGCAAACTAGACCCAGTTCATCCCTGCGAGCCGTTTACCGGCAGATGCCGCCCAAGAGGCTCCGACCGGCACCGATCTCCTTTAGAATCCCGCCAGTTCGGGCAGAATGTTCAAAGAGGCATCAGGATCATGCAGCCGGGCGACTTCGTAGGTCAAATTATTGACGACAAGTATCAAATCGAAAGCCTTATCGGCTTCGGTGGAATGGGCAGCGTCTATCTTTGCCGGCACCTCGAATTAGACAGAATGGTGGCAGTGAAACTTCTGTTGCCGGAGCTATTCAACAACGCGGAGTCAGTCGCCCGCTTTGAACGAGAAGCGCAAATCTTATCCAGTATCAGACATCCAAACGTCGTCGAATTCTACAGTTGGGGATACTGGCACTCGCACCCGTATCTGGTGATGGAATATCTGCAAGGCGAATCACTCAGAAGCTGGATGGACAAACAGGGCAAGATAGCCTGGAAGACAGCAGCCGTGCTAGGCATAGCAGTATGCAAGGCGCTGTCTGCTTTGCATAATAACGGTATTGTGCATCGTGATCTAACTCCGAACAATATCTTCCTGCTGAGCGATGTTACCGAGATTAAGTTAATCGATTTCGGACTGGCTCGCGCAGTTGAGAGCGCCGGCAAACAGACATTGACACGGACAGGAGCGCTAATCGGTTCCGTACACTATCTCAGCCCTGAAATCTGCGAGGGAAAGAAAGCGATTTCTCAATCCGATATCTACTCGCTTGGTTGCATACTGTACGAGTTGATCGCGGGAAAAAAAGCACTGGACTGCGACAACCCTGTTGGACTCGTCTTTAAGCATGCAAACGAGTATCCGCCCTCTCTCGTTTCGGTAGCCAATGTACCTGAAGTAATCGACAACATTGTTTTCAAAGCGATCAGAAAACCTTTGACCGAGCGCTATGCCAGCGCCGATGCACTGGAAGACGACCTGGAAGCAGTTTGCACCAGCGAGTTTAGCGCCGTAGCGATAGAGAAGCGAAAGAACTCAAAACAGCCAAAGAACCCCGTAGTAATTCTAGCCACAATTACGACCTTGAGTCTGTTCGCCATCACTTTCGTTCGGCTAACCACCACCAAGACTCAACAGGACGAGTGGAAAGCGCAGTATGCACCCACAAATGAATCAGCAGAAATCGGACACCGCGATAATGGTGCTATAGCTGTTTCGGTCAAGAGTCCAACCGCACTCAACTCAGTCCCCTACGTTATTTCACTTGTCAAAGCAGCGAAAGAACTGATGGGTTCCGGGCAGTGGCAGGAAGCTTTGACGGAACTGAAAAAAGCAGAGAATGCACTGAGCGAGCCCAAAACAGAGAAAGCTAGAGGTCTGAGACTCACCGTTCTGGCTGACCTTGCAAACACGGCCTATGAAATGAACAACCTTCACGATGCCACGGGTTACGCAAAGCGGAGCCTGGCGGAACTTGAAGGCAAAGACGACAAGGTTTCAAGAATCTTTGTCATCGCTGCCTTGCAACAGTTGGGATTCGTGGAGAAACGAAGAGGCAAACTCCAATCCGCACAAAATTTTTTTGAAGAAGCGTTGCATCGATGGTTCGAATCGGATCAGCGCTTTCTTCGTCCCGCAGAACAAGCACAATTGGCACAGCTTCTTTTGAATGCCGGTAAAACTGCAGACAGCGTTGCCATGGCTGCTACTGCAGTTGCAGCAATTGCGAAGAGTTCCTCGCCTACAGACAAGGACTGCTATGATTCGGCAGTTGCAACTCTTGTTGTTGGCGAATTGAAGCTAGGTAAATTGGACCACTGGAACCTGCTGATTGAGCCACAAACTAGGCAACTAGACGCAATCAGGCAAGTTACCATACGAGAGTGCCTTGGCGAACTGCTAGGCAGCGGAGTTCCCTGGAAGAATCCCGCTGCTGCTGCTCACGTGCTGGATAACCTGCTCCGCAGCGGTATGCTCGAGGATGAGACACGATTACATGCCCTCAAAATTGCGGCGTTGTGCAAGCTGTCCGCCAAACAGGATGCTGAATTTACCCGACTGGCAAAAGAATCGATCATCCTGCACCGAAAAAATCCGGGCAAGAACGGTGACTTGCTGCCATTTCTAGAGCTTTTGTCGATTGCACCCGTTAGTAGTAGAGATGCCGGAACGCAAAAACTCGTCGCTGACGTAATAATGTTCGCTGACGACGGACCAAATTCCACCATCAAAGGTAATGGCAATATACTTAATTTCTTGACCGAAGCAATGATTAACTCAACCAAACACGCTCTGGCGCAACCGGCGGAACTAGAATCGCTTTTAGACAAGGTCATCTTGATTCACCAACAATGCAAGAACCCTGCAGAGTTTACGGTCGGCAAGTTGCTAGAGTTCTGCCTGGCGCACCATTCCGCGAACACTGCCGAATCAACGGTCAACACTATCATCAAGCAAGAGAAAAACAAGTTCGGCAGCATGAACACTCGTATCTCACGCTGGGATGAACTTCTGGGTCCGTGGTATGAGTCAAACAAGAACTACGATAAGGCAATGGCGGCTTACGCCCGTTGCGCAAAAGCAAGTCCGGCAGGCTCGCCTAACCAAGCGCAATGGTTCCTGGACGCCGCACGCATGGCGATCCTGCTGCAAGACCCGCACCGAAAATCCTTTGTTGCGGAAGCAATAGCCAGTACCGATCGCATAGCGCAAGACACGGACAAAACGCAAGCTCTTCGACGCCTAGCAGAGGTGTTGATAGCGCTACAAGACTTTGAGCCGGCTAGCGCAGCAATTGAAAAGGCTCTGGCGATTCAGAAGATACGCAAGCCCGAGCAAACATCTGAGCGACTAAATCTTCAGCTAACCAAGTCAACGATACTGATTGCAAAAGGGAGGCTCAAAGAAGCCGAAGGGATCGCAAATTCAATACTGCATGACTTGCCAGGCATTGACAAAACGCTTGCTGCCAAAGAGAACGGCGGGCTGCGCCTCAGGTGTTTATGGAACTGCCTGAGCGCGCAGTTGTTGCAGAATGACTCTAAGGGAGCTGCTAAAACTTCTAGCGAGCTTTTCATGGAACTCAAGAAAACCAAAGACCAGTCGGCTCGTCTCATCAGCTACCGCTTCCTCGGCATGGTATATGCCGAAACCGGGCGGTTAAGCGAAGCAGAGAAGATTGCACAAGAAGGACTAAAAGTATTTAAAGCAGGAAATTATCCGGCATTTTATGAAGCTTCGCTCAAACTAACTCTAGCCGAATGTTTTGCAGCAAAAGGAAAAAGAGCTGAAGCACAAGAGTCTTTGGAACAAGTACGCAAACACTTTGAGAAGGAAACGTTCGGCAGCAACGGTGTCGGACCAACGATGCTTCTTTCCGCTAGTGCACTTGCGCGAGTCCACCGGAAACTCGGGCAGTCCGGCGAAGCGGCCCGATATGAAGAGCAAGCAAACGACTTACGCAAGAAATGGCATCTAGCTAGCAACCACGGGTAATAAGTATTCGAGGGCGTATAGTAGGATTGGGCATAAGCAGAAAGGGTCGTCTTTGGAGACGCCCCTCTCTGCTTGCGCTGTGGCGATGAGCGCATCGCTGCATTTGGTGCTCGCGCGCCTCGTTCCCAAAGCCAGGGCGCCCCCCGTCATGAGAACCGCACTCTTGCTGCATGGTCTCGATGTTACTTGCTTGCCGGAAGCTCCGCCTTGGCGTTGGCGGCTACCGTATCGTTGCGACTCCAGCGCCTCAAGAATAGGTGCGTGGGCACGAAGATCAGCGCGAACAGCGCCGCGCTGTAGACCGCCACGTAGAGATTCTGATCCATCCACGTCTGCGGTGTCGCGCCAACGCCGTAAACGAAGTTGACGTTCACAGGCAAGTGCGAACCAGCCGGTGCCGGCGGCGGCGGAATAAAGGCGTAACTGATGCCAATCAACGCAATCGCAACCGCGGTCCAGCTGAACAGCGCACGCCGATCATAGCCCATGCGGTAAACACCGTAGAGCAAGACGAACGGCAACCAACCGTGGAAGAGCGACAGCAGCCGCGGTGCCAGCGGAGTGTCGGGATTGAACATGTAGGACGTCATCCCGAGCAACTTGAAGCCGGCACATTCGCACGCCACATCCACCACCCAGATCAGCTGAGGCAGCACGATGCCGACGGCAGGAGCCGACACCAGCAACTTATTCCCGGTCCACATGCCGATCAGCGCGGAGAACAGCGCCACATCGCAGAAGAACAGGAAGTTGGTCGGTCCGTAAACGGACCAGTAGACCACCACCAGAACGATTGTCCAGGCGGTGCAAGCGAGCTTGAGCCACAGGGGAATCCCGGCGGCCTTGTTAGACGAAGTCGTCGTCATGGAGAAAAACTCCCGTCTCATAAAGCGACTGGTTCTTCCAGCCGAAGGACCCGAGTGCGCTTGCAATGCGCACCAGGGCTTGTCCATTTACACGAGACACACCAGCATAGGTGGTCCCGCGACCGGTAGCATCGCCAACCGGTCCATGTAGTACGGGGCGGTCTTCCGGACCGCAGAACCAGCGCCCGGGCGCCGGCTTCCAGCCGGCACCCGGGGCTTCGAGACTTCCGCACATGCGCACGCGCGGCTTACACCGGCGATTCGTACGATGACTGAACGCCGGTGTGAGTCCTTTCGAACTCTTCGCGGTGCGCTTCCGACAACAGCTCGAGCTTGGGATCGGACACGAAGCGAATCGGCATGATCGGGTTGAAGAACCCGGTGCCCAGACCAAGTAAGCCGGTGCCGTACTTGCGCAGCTTCACACCGTTCCGGCGGTACCACTCGATACAGCCGGCAACGCATGTCCAGCGGCCGGGACCGTAGACGCCGACAAAGAGCCCGACCCAGTCGTAGCCGTCCGCCTTAGTCTTCTTAATCAACCAGTTTTTGATCGAGCGCGGCAGCCACAGCTTGTTGATGAAAGCAGGACGCGCAGTGTTGACCTTCTCGATCCACTCGACGTTTTCCGCCACCATTTGCTCGGCGATCTCTTGTCCGAGGGCAATCTGCTGCACACTGAGCGGCGTACGCAGGCGCATGACGATGTAGTCGCCCTTCCAAGTGCGTTTCGACGTGACGGTCTCTACACGGTGAGTGAGCGCGCCCTTTTTCATGTAGGACGTGAACGTGTAGAGCTTACCGTCGGAACCGAGGAAGACCACTTCGCCGTGCCCGACGCTGTCGCGCAGCGTGTTTGCCATGTTGCCGCTGGTGAGAATCATGTCACCGGGACGCAATGCCAAGGGCGTGGGACTGATCCACGCCCCCTTCGGCAGCAGACCTCGTCCCATCTTCTCGAAGTTGGCGCGATTGCGACGATAGGCGATGTAGATCGCCAACCAGGCAACCACTTCCACGCCGGCGATGACGTGCATGGACCAGTGTCCGTTGCAGAACAGCGCGATCGCTGCCAGCAACAGTCCGAGAGTCGTTGGCACCAGAACTCGGAGCCGCGACATGCGGTCGAAGTAGGTGGTGAACAGCGACCGCAGCCAGAAAACCGTTAAGCCCAGCCAGCAGCCCCCGACGGCGAGCGCTCCGGACATGAGCGCCCAGTCAAGCTGTCCGAAGAGCAACTTGTAAGTAAGCCAGAAACAGACGATGTACAACGAGACGTTGATCGTCTTTAGAATGCGGAAATTGTTCATTGGAACCTTTCCTCGGGCAGTGGATTCCACTGAATCGCCCGGATGTGTTTGAGTTCGCCTGCCGCCGGCAGGACGATTTAGAATGGAAGCACCGCCCTGCTGATGCGAACAGAGCGGTGTCGAGCGATCAGACCAAGTCTGCGCCCCTTGTATGCCTGTTGCCTTAGGGCACCATTATCGGCGCTTGTATCGGCGATACCACAACATCCTCACCAAGCGCGCCAGTGAGGTTTTCGAGCAAGAACTCGATAACAGCTTCTCGGTCTTTCACGCCCGTATTGTTCGGCGACACGCCAATCACACGGTGAGAGACCCCGTTAACCAGCACCACGTGCGGTGCATACAATCTCTGGCAGAGCTCCGGAATTGCTGCCAATAGCGCCATGGGATCGGCAGCTACAGCATCACATACCAGGTCAATGATCGAATCGGCAGCGGTGCGCTCCTGCCCCTTACCACCGCAGAAGGTTTTGAGGAATAACTCGCGATTCCATCGCGCAGGCAATCCGTCATGTTCGAGCGCCCCCGGCGGCGAGTTTACCGCGCGCCAGAAATCGTTGATGAACGCCTCGTAACTACTTCCCAGATGCTTGCCGACCGGGTGACCGGTCTGAGCTAATGTCTGGTAAAGCGCACGAGGAACCTTGCAAGTGTATGTCGCGTATCGCGTAAGCACGGTCATCGGAATGCCGATCTCTTGCAACTTGCGATAGAGGAAGCGCGACGCCATCACGTCGTAGTGGTTATTGACCGCCGAGTCCGGAGTCATGTATCCATCGGCGTCGAGCGCAACCTCGTCACCGTGATGCACGACACCACCCATGATTACCACCGATGAAACCTTCGCACGCACCAATGCTTCATGCTTGTGCAATAGCGCTGCCGCATCGGTCAATGCGGAAACCAGAAGCAGCGTGATGCTGCCGTCCGCTGCCTGCTCCAGACTGGAGTGCAGCAGCTTGGCACCATCGACCACTTCCAACTCACTGCTGAGGTGAGCGATACGCAGCAGCTCTACTTCGGACTGAACCGGAAGGCTGACAACACCTGTACCGACACCTACCGGCACGCCGGGCAATCCCACTGCCTTGAGCGTGCCGCGCGCCAGCCGCGCTCGCAATGCAGACGGCATCAGATTGCATACCACGGCAACCACTTCGGCGAGTTGATTCTTGACCAAGCGCGAAAGGACGAGGAGCATTTCCTCGTCGTCCAGAGCTTTTCCAGGATCGGTTATGACAATGAGTTTAGGCATGAAGTAGCCCCCACCTCGTCGACCGCGATTTATCCTACGGCATAACGTCTGTCGAAAAAAGAGTCTCGGTCTCCCACAGTTACGCTATTTGACTGCGCCGGTGCCGCATCCGCAAGTGCTTGCGCATTGCAGAATTGCGGCACCGGCTCTACAGTCTGTTAGCGCCTGCTTAAACCGAGAGGCACTTCTTCAGCGCGTCGAGGTATTTGGCGGCTCCACCTTCCTTCAGCGAAAGCCCCGCGTAACGAGTGCTCGGCTTGTCCGTTTTGGTCATGAGCACCTTGCCCCAATCCTTGTAATCTCGGTACAGGTGCGGCACCGAGGTGATTTCCACCGGCACGACCTCGTAGATGCCGTTGCGCAGCTCGTCGTCGAGGCTGAACGTGGCGACCAGGTCGTGGATGAAAATCCATTCATCCGGATTCTTTTCCTGCCGCGGTCGAACCGCAGCGTCGTACCAGAGCGCGTACAGGTTGTAGAGCGCCCGGCTGCCGGAGTTCTGCGGCAGGTAAGCCAGCAGCGATTGCGCGTTCTGGAATCCAATCTCCTTCACGCGCGTCACCTCAGACGGCATCAGGTAGATCGGGCAGTCCAGCCCATACAGCACTTCGTGCGCAGCGTGCGGGTCACACGCCACGTTGAACTGCAGCGCACCACGCGGCGCGTCGCCCATCTGCATGAGCTGCACAGTGCCCCATGTCGCGTACATCGCATGCACGCTTTTCAGTCGGGTCGAAACCTCGGGGCATCGCACCAGCACCTGGTGCAATCCCGTCATCGGACCGCCGACCGCGATGTCGCAAGAACCCGCGTCCATGTCCATCATCAGGCGGCACAGATCCTCTTGCGGCTCCAGCTCGCTGTGGCGAATCGCCGCGAGAGGGTCCACGTCCAGGAACTTGTAGTACTCGCTGAAGTGGATGTGGTGCGGCACCAGGGTGCGAGGCGCGATACCACCGTCATAGATACGCAGATTCTTGACGCCGAAGTGCCGCAGGAAATTCGTCAGGCGCATCGCAGACGCTTCTTGCGCCATGCGAGACGACACCATATCAAAATCCCACAGCTTGCATTCTTTGGTTGCGTTGAACTTGACCGGTCGCCCCGTGAGACACAGGTGAATGTTGGCGTCCGGGTTAAGGCGCGCCAGCGCAATCACCATCACGAAGTTATCCGGGTCCGGCGCGTCGATAAACGCGACGATGTTTTTCTTTGCCATGTGGACCCCTTGCGCCGCTTCTCGATGAAGCGCGCGCTTACGTTTTGCGTTGAAGTGGAGAGAGCCCGGCATCATTACCGGGCTCGTTATCGCGAAGCGGCGCGCGACACGGCGAGGAGCCGTGTTCGGACACCGTCGTTGACGCGCGGATGCGACCGACGCTTGCGGAGGGCGCCGGAGCGCCTAAAATAAATTACTTCGCCGCAACAACAGCGGGGGCGCGCTTGAGCGCTTCCCGCAAGAGGTCCTCGTGGTCGAACGCGATCTTGCCGGACAACACCTCGTCCACCGGCACGAAGCCGGCGCTGCCGGGCTTGGCGTCGTCGCCGGCCTTGGCTGCCGCCAGAACCGCGGACTTCTGATCGGCCGGCACGAACCAGGCATAGCCGTGGTCGATAACGTGCCCGCGCTCGTCACGCGTCGGCTTGGAGCGTACGTCGATCAGCACCAGCTCTTCCGGCTTCGGATGGAGATGGCACTCTTCGCCCAGCTCACGAGCGGCGCACGTCGGCAGGTCTTCCAGATGGATGTTCAGGAAGCCGCCGGGCAGGCTGGTGAAGTCCTTGAACGGGTTGCGGTCGCGCACGATGCGCAGCACCTTCGCGTCCGGCGTGCCGGCGTCGACGAGCACCACGGTGGTCGTGGTCGAGTCGCACTTCGGGTACGCGTACATCATGTGACGACGCTGCTTCACCAGCGGGGTGAGCGCGCCGACCACAGCCAGCTGCACGACGCCGTAGAAAGTCCAGCCGCCATCCGGCGGATTGTGCTGGTGCTTCAGGCCTTCGTTCCACTCGACGAACAGCGGACGCAGCTCGGTCGGGTTCTCGAAGGCATCGACCACCAGAATGAAGTCCTGGTCTCGGCCGGCCAGCAGAACCACCGCCTTGCGCAACTGCTCGGGCGTGGGATTGCCGCCGATCAGCATGACAGTGTCGTCGGGCACTTGCTGGATCGGGAACTCCCTGTCCCCCATGAACCCTTCCGGCGGACCGACGAGGTCGGCCTCGGTGTAGGCTTTCAACCCGGTGTTGCGGCCCATGTTGACCAGTTTGTCGATCGCCGGCGTGTCGGTCTTGACCGGAGGCACGCAGGTGGGCGTATCGGCACCGGCAACGGTGGGACGATTCAGGATGAGGGTTGCGAACGTTCGTTTCATTTACGTTGTCCTAAAATGTCGGCATGAGGCCGAACTTATTGTATTTGGAAGAAGCGGTCGGAGCGACCGTGCCCCGATTCCATGTCTGTGGCACGCGCCTAAATCAAAACGTTGTGGTGGAAGCAAAGTTGAACTGCTCCACCTTCATCGCGGGCATGACGTTAGGAGCGCCTTCCTCACCGGCGGTGCGCTCAGATGGTCCGAGTTCAACCACGTGGTTGAGCATCTCAATGAGGCTTTGATTGAAACGCAGGTTTTTCACGGCGCGCACCAGCGAGCCGTTCTCCACCAGAAAAGTACCATCGCGAGTCATACCGGTGACAATCTTGCTGGTCTGGTCGACTTCGCGAACATACCAGACACGCGTCAGCAAAATTGCGCGTTCGGTCCGGGCGATAATGTCTTCCAGCGATCGGTTGCCACCGCAAACGATGATGTTGGAGGCCACTTCACCATCTGTGTTCGGCTCTGCTAATCCGTGGCCGGTAGGCTCGACGCCGGACTTGCTAGCACTGCGGCGACCGTAGACCAGCGACTGCACCACTCCATCTTTGACGAGATCGACCGCTTGCCGCAGCTGTCCTTCGCCATCGAATGGTGCACCGGACTGCGACGGATGATAAACATCGTCTCGGATGGAGATGTTCTTGCCGAACATCTGCGTCCCGAGTTTACCCAGGAAGCAGGAGAGCTTGTCGTTGTAGCTGGTGCCTGAGAAGTCGCTCCAGAGGAAGGCGAGCAAATCGAGCACCGCCGACGGTTCCAGAATTACCGTGTATTTACCGGGAGGAATCTCCACCGGATTGACATTACTCACGGCTTTTCCAGCCGCCCTCAGCGCCAATTCATCGACATCCAGGTCGTTGAAGCTGAGCTGATGCGCTTTGCTCCACCCAGTGGCGTCGCCACCACTCATGGTGATAGAACAGTAGGCTTCCGTTTCGCTATGGAACTGGTACAAGCCACGCGAGTTGCCTATGGCTTGAGTGATAGCACCCGTGGCCACTTCACCGGAAGCGGAGAGCTTGCACTCTTTCGCTACCGAGATAATGCGACGCACGGCGTCGGCCCTGCCATCAGCACTCATGCGAGCGGTGTCTTTGCAAAAGCGATGCACCGGAGTGATCTTCTTTCGTCCCTTGCCGGGCAATGGCAACGTATCCGGATCTGCAGCCAGATAAGACGCGGCCGTCAAGGCATCGTCCACCAAGCGTCGCACCGCCGCCGGCGCGAGATTGTCCGAACTGAGTCGCACTTGCCGCCCGTTCTTCATTAGTCGCACCGACACTTCCGTGCACGGACGACATTGGTTCTGCGTCATCGCATTGACAGCGAAGCGCGAACTGGAGAGATCGTTGCTGGTCACGGTGACTTCCGTGCCCTGCGCTTTGCCCTTGGCGTAGTCGAGGGCCAGGTCGATGATTCCGGCGATTTTTGATTCGTTCAGTGACATGGTTACCTCCTAACCCGCGTGAGCGATGCCGACGGTGATGTTACGGAATCGCGAGGGTGAGGCACCGTGCCCCGTCCACATTGTCTGCATCGGCTGGCCTTTGCCACAGTTTGGCACGCCCCAGTCGATGTAATCTCTGCGGTCGGCGATTGCGTCGCAGGAGTTCCAAAATTGCGGCGTGATACCGGCGTAGCTGCAGTTCTTCAGCATGCGCCCGCGTTTGCCGTTCTTGATCTCCCAGCCGATTTCGGTGGAAAACTGGAACTGATACCGCAACTGGTCAATCGACCAGGAGCGATTCGTTTCCATGAAGATTCCATCGTCGGTGTCGGCGATGATATCTTCCAAAGTCCCCGAATTGCCGGGCAAGAGAGAGACGTTGGTCATGCGGATGATGGGCGTAAAGTTCCACGACTCGGCACGCATCATGCCGCCGGATCGCCCCAACCCGATCAACGGCGCAGTTTCCCTTGAGCTCAAGTAGCCGCAGAAGACGCCATTCTTAACCATGTGAACGCACTGCGCCTGAACGCCTTCATCGTCGAAGCCGAAGGATCCCAACGCACCGGGAGTGGTGGCATCCGCAACCAGATTCACCAGCGGCGATCCATATTGCAAATTCTTCAACTTGTCCGGAGTCAAGAACGACGCGCCCGCGAAGTTGACTTCCCATCCCAGCGCTCGATCCAGCTCGCCGGGATGCCCCATACTCTCGTGGATTTGCAGCGCAAGCTGCGAGCCACCGAGAATCAGATCCGTATCTCTCTGCGGGCAAGCCGGAGCGGAAAGCAGCGCCACAGCTTCTTCAGCGATTTGCTGCGCATTCCCGGGCAGGTCCCACCGCAAAATCATCTCCCAGCCGGCAAGCTCGTGCTGCCCGCCGGAGGAACTGGGATACGAACGCTTCTGCCGGTCATTCTTGCCGGTAGCGTAGGCTTCGATGCCGCAACTGGAGCGGATAAAGGTTTGATGGATACGGCTCCCCGCGCTGGACGCGAAGAACTTCGTGTCCTTGATGAAGCTCATGAAGCCGTGCGCAAGGGTAATACCCTTGACCGCGAGAATGGTGGTCGCCGCCTTAAGCAGCACTCCGACCTTGTCTTCTATGCTGACCGTGAAGGGATCAATCAGATGAGGTGACACCCAGGTCGCGTTGTAGACCGGTTCGTCGGCCATGCGCACTGCCTCGGGACGGCAGGTTGAACTTGCCTTACCCGTAGCCACGGCGCGCTTCACCGCCGCAGCGACACCTGCGCGAGTGAGCTGCTGCGTTGAAGCGAAGCCCCAGCCGCCTTTGACCAGAACTCGAACACCAATTCCGGCGCTGGACCCTTGCGCCAATCGTGCCACCGTCTGGTCTTTGGTGACGATTTCCTGTGACTGTTGCTCGACGCACCGCACATCGGAGTACGAGGCTCCGAGTTGCTTTGCCAGGTCCAGAGCGTATTCTGCGAGTTTTTGCATGGTTAGCAACTCCTTTCGGCATGCACGAGCGCGAGCGTAGCAGGAACTGGATGTCAGCAGCCTGCAAGCGCGTACCGAGTATGATACGGCTCGTGCATACGATTTACCAGCTGAAGTCGACGGGGCCACTCCCGTCACGGGGCGTGGCCTCGGTGTCCGGCTGTGAGCGCCAAATGGATTTTCTGTAAGCGCTCCGGCTACGTCGGCAAGCCTCCTTGCCTCCGCGCGAAGAGCTCGACGCTACGCTCTTTGCGGCTCCTCGCCGCTCGAGCTGCGCTTCTCCGTTCTAACGAGACTAAGCGTGCCCTGAAGAGGCCAAGCCTCAAACTTCGCGGGCGATGAGCAGCTTGCCGTTGGCTCGGCACGCCGCGAAAATGCGGCGGCTGGGCGAAGTACGATGCCCTTGAGCGTGGAGCAGCTTCAGGGGCGCGAGGTTCCACACTTCCAGCCCGTGATCGCCCACCACCACCAACTCCTTCGGCGCCGTCAGGTAGAGTTGGGCGATGCTGGCACCGGAGTCCGAGTCGATGAATGCGCACTTCTCCGAGTCGGCACACGGCAGGTAGATGCGCTTCTGCAGCGCATACTGGCTACCGATGCCGGGCGAACCATCCAACTCCCAGCCGGACAGAGGGAAACCGTCTCCGGCGCTGTACTCGTCCGACGGGTCGAGCTGGAACGGCATGCTCACCAACCATATGCGGTTACCGTCACCAGCCATGGCAACGCCGTTATGCGCGTCCGTCGCGGCGGCGGTGTAGCAATCCCACTTCGTTCCCCGGGCGTTGAGCGGCTCCCTGGAACCATCTCCGAGGTCGACGATGAACTGGCTGCCACAGCCGCTGGCAGCATAGAGCATGCCTGCGCGTGAGAACGCCAGAGAGTAGATGCTGCTCTCCATCGGTCTCTTGTTGTAGACCACCTGCGGGGTTACTCCCGCGAAATTCCACACGCAGATGTTGCCGAAGCTGTCCCCCGCGGCGACCATCGGTCCCCAATCCGAATCGGCATACGCCGGTCCGGTCTGCACCAGAGACATCAGGTCGTACCCCTGTGGCATGCGCAGGGGCGGCAGCTTTTTGCGTGCCTTGAGCAAGTAGCGCTCGATCAGCCCGGAACGGCGAACCGAGTAAAGCAGTTCGACATCATCGCCGACGTTGCGCAGAAGAACATGGCCGACATTGCGCGCCTTGGGTGCGTGCCACCAATCCTTCAGCCGGTCCCACGAGGGCGACTTCTGGAGAGGCTTGATGTGGAGCGTGCTGTCCGGCGCGCCGACCACCGCCAGGTAGTTGCCGCACGGCGAGAAGGTAGCGCAATCAGTGCTGCCGAATTGTCCGCAGCTGATGGTTGTAATCACGAGAGTCTCCACTGTAAGGAGTTTCCGAACAATGCGCTGCTTAAGCGCGTCCCCGCTTACTTGGCGGTAGATTTTGCAGTGCCGCCCGACTGCGATTGCGCATGCTCGGTGGCACAGAAGCTGGCGACCATACGGCCGAGGAGCTGCAGACGCTCCGCCGGATCGCCGAAGTTGGTGAGGTAGTCACGACGAGTGCAAGCTATCACTTCGCGCGCTTCGGCCGGGCCGTAGACCGCTGCGATCTCGACCTCCTTGTCGGTGGAGCCATCCGGACTGCGCTTGTAGCTCAGGAAGTAGTGCTTTAGACGCTCGATTAGCCCCTTCACACCTTTGTTGGCCCGGACGGCGCTGCGCACGTTGCCGTGGACAACGTCGCCGAGCAACACGGCAATGATCTTGTCGTCGGCTCTGCCGCCGTCGATCATACGCAGCCCGCCGATGGGTACCGCGTTGACGAAGATGTTACCGTGGGCGACGTTGCACTCGGTCAGAACGCAGATGTCCAGCGGGTCGCCGTCGCCATTCTCCACCGGCTTGCCCGACATCTTCGCGCAGTAATTTCCGGTTTCCTTGCCGCAGTATGTCTGCGGAATGAAGCCGTACAGGGTGGGACAGTGCGAAGAGTACTTGACGGTCCGGTCGATGCGCAGATGACCGGTGACCTTGTCCAACTCGTATTTCACCACGTCGGTAGGCACGATTTCCACGAAAGTTTGCACCACGCGCGGTGCATCGATGCCTGGCGAAACCCCGTGCCAGGGGTGCGCCGTGTTCATCATCGAGAGCAGCATGTCAAAGGCGAAGTCAGGTGTCATTACCAGTCTCCAAGTTCACAGCGAGGACGAACACGCCACCATCATCGGTAGCAGTATCCACCCTCGCATCGGTTGTGTAGCAAGAAAAAGCAGCAGCTATCGCGCCTATAGAGCGCCGCTGCGGATGGCCTTGTCGAATTCACGACTTGCCGTTTCGTATCCGTACTTCTCCAGCTCGAGGAAGGTACTCTCCCGGGCGCTGAAGGAGAGCACAGCGACGTCCGGCTTTCCGGTGCGAATGAGAAGATCTTGCTTGCGCGGTCGCTTGAATCGGCGCTGCCACCATCGGCTGATCATCTGTTCACCGAAGTGGAACAGCCGATCAACGAAAGGCAGCTTTTCCCGAGGACTTTTAGTTGCGAGTCCGAGTTGACTCACAATCGCCGGCCGCGGGCTGAACTCAGTCGGGCAAGGATGATAAACCCCACCATCGACCAGTCGCATGGTCGGAGGATAGACCTGCCCGTATGATGTGGTGCGCATTACCACCGGTACCGAGCAGGACCCGCACACGGCCGACACGAGGTCGTAGTCTGTGCCCTCGAATAGCACCGGCTTCCGCCGGGCCAAATCGTAAGCCACAATGGCCAGGTTAGGCTGCGGGCGAAGCGAGTAACGGGCACATATGTCCTCGAACAGCGTGCGCAGTTCGATGATGCCGCCCTGGCGATAGAGCTTCACCGGGTTGAAGCGGCGAAGGAAACGCGCGACACCGCCCTTATCGAACCTGTGCATGGCATCCAGCAGAATATCTCTAGATTGGTCCTCAGTGAACCCGTTGGCATGTAGCGTAGCAATGGCCGAGCCGATGGAAACACCGATTACGCGATGGGGAACAATGTTTCGTTCTCGCATCGCTCTCAGCAGTCCCAAGTGACCGAAGCCTTTGATGCCGCCTGCCCCAAGCACAAGATCGCGAGCGCCGTTTTGAACGGTTCGCATCTTAAATTCCAGTCCCCGACGAACAACTGTCGACCGACAGATCGAGAGCTTTTCGTTAAACGGGTTAGATAGGGTTTCTGTTCGGGTTATGGACGAAGAATCAAAAGGGATCATTAGACGGGCTGATACTTGCAACCGAAGCAACCTCGATTCAATGCGCAGTTAAGTTCACCAGGTTCATTCGCGCTAATAATGCGTCGCTCCCGGCCAGGTGCGAGGGCGGACGAACCGCCGTCCGAGCCCCGTGCCGCAAGGATCGCACAGCACGATGCCCCGGCTTAGCTGCGGGTAATATGTAAGACAGCTTATCAGAGCCGGGGTTACCGCGAATTGGCGAGACTGAATATTGCTGCGTGAGCAGCGCTTGATATCCACCCTCGAATGATGGGCTAGCGCAATTCGCGCCGGTCACAATAGCCAGCCAAACAGCATTATCTGATGAGTCCCCGTGAACGCAGCGCGAGCCGCGCCACGCCAGGAGGCACTTAAGACCACTCTCATGATGTCGGGGCGATCCGCGCCACGCAACACGTCACAGCCCCTGCAGCACCACGGCGTATGTAACTTTTCCGGTACGCCCCCAGCCCACTCTTGATAACAATCCGCCCGTTTCTTTAGTCTGGACGCATCGCCTGTTTCCAAATTCCGTACACAAGAGCAACACAACAACAAAGAGCTTCTGCAGCACTCTCCTCGCGAATCGAAACGTCTCCTTCGAGATCAACGAGGAACTGCAGACTTACGGAATCCGGGCGATAGTCGTCTCCTATCCAGAAAATTAGCGTAGCCCTATTACTCCTCCGTGCTTCAGCCGATAAACCAGGCGTGGACGTTCGGAGTGCGGGCTGTTTTCTCAAGTCACACACTGACGATTTCGCTTCCTGCACTGTGACAACGACCGACGAACAGTGCGTTAACCGCACGCATGTGTGTTCGACGGGGACTCGGCACGTGTCACAAATGTAGTAAGCCAGGAAAGGACAAACGATCATGGGTTGGTTCAACAAAGACTCAGCGGCCGGCGACGGCACCCCGAAGCGCGACAACGTGCTCTTCATGGTCATCGCCGCCATCATCCTCCTGTTCCGCGAGCCGGCGATCTGGCTCAAGGACAAGGTCTACCGCGGCTGGACCGGCGGCTTCCGCGCGTTCCTCGGTCTGATCTTCTCATTCGGTGCCTCCTACGTCACCGGCAACTACCTCGGCTGGGACCAGAACTGGCCGACTCTCGGCTGGCTCGCCAGCGCCGTCGGCGCGTGGTTCGTCACCTACATCTACGCCTGGCCGGCGCTCTACCACTTCGTCATCCGCAAGGTGTTCGACCTGGTCGAGTGGATTGGCAAGGGCTTCCGAGCAGTAGCGAAGAAGTACGCCGAGAAGGCGTTCAAGGGCCTCGTGCTCGGTCTCGGCCGCGTGCTGCCTTTCTCGGGTCGCGCCTGGAACGTCCTGCTCGACGAGAAGCGTCATTCGTGGGTCTCGAACCTGCTCGGCGCGCTCTCCTACGTCGGCACCTTCGCCGGTAGCATCTACATCGGCTGGGAAACGTTCAGCTGCGTCTCGGCGCTGGGCTTCTGGGGCCTGCCGATGGCTCCGTTCATCGCCGGCGTCGCCGCGGGCGTCCTGGTGTTCGGCCTTGTGTTCGGCGCCCTGTTCGAACTGCTCAGCCACGGCAAGATGGCGTTCCTCGGCACGGCGCTCACCGGCGCGCTGACCTACATCTACGCCGAGGAGATCATGGGCTACGGCGCTCAGGCCGGTCTGACGGGCAACTGGATTTACGCCTCGTTGGCGGTGTTCTTCGTCGTGTTCCTCGAGTACGTCTTCCCCTACGCCTACTGGACCCTGTCCGGTGACCTGGTGAAGCGCGTCATCAAGCAGATCGGCAACCTCTGCGATGCCGCTTACGGTGACAAGAACGAGGGCTACGTCAAGTTCTTCGGTCACACCTTCAACATCCTCGCCACCGTCGCCATCGGCTTCGGCTCGTACTACGTCTGCGGTCTCATCGGGCTGACGGCGTGGAGCGCTCTCGGTCTGGCTTGGGCCGGTGTTGCCGTCTCGGCGATGGTCACGGCTGCGGTCGTGATGGTGGCCTACCTCGGCGTCTACGAGTGCCTGTTCGACCACAAGAACGGGTTCGGCTGGGCCGCTGCTCTGGTTTCCCTCTACGCCGGCTACCAGGCTTTCGAAGCCTACACCGGTGCGGAGCTGCAGGGAGGTTTCTGGGTCGGCGCTCCTGTTGGCGCGCTGGCGGCGCTCATCGTCGGCACGGTACTCATCCCGGCGCTGTACATGGGGCTGCGTTGGGTCCTCCTCCTCGTGCGCGCCGACCTCGCCGGTGAGCCGCTGAACAACGTTTACAACAAGGTCGAGGAAGGCGTCAAGAAGCTGTTCAAGCACCTCGAGAAGGTGTACGAGGTCAGCTACAAGGACCGCACGGGTTACCAGGAATGGTTCCTCCACGCGTCCAACGTCGCAGTGGCGGTCGGTCTGTGGTTCCTGTCGGTGTCGTTCTGCGCGTGGGCCGGTTTCGGCGCTGCCTGCACGTTAGGCTTGACGATTCCGCTGGTCGTCCTCTCGTACATCCTGGTCGGCAAGTTCCTGTTCAAGAGCACCGTGGGCACCGAGTTCATCGGCGTCCTCACCGGTCTGGTCGCGGCTGTCCAAGTCGGCACCCTGCTGCACGCGGAACTGCCCAGCACCTGGCTGACCGTGTTCGTCGGGTTCTTCACCTGGGTGATGGTCGTGTTCCTCTTCTTCCCGGTGGCGTACCTTATCGTGAAGCTCGCGGCCAAGCCGATTCTGGCCAGCTGGTCGCTCAAGCCCCTGGCTTGGGTGCACGGCAAGGCGTGGGCTGGCTTCAAGGTCGTCGCCGACGGTGTGCGCGCCGCGTACATCTTGCTGAAGGCGAAGCTCGCGCCGGTGTTCGCTCGCATCAAGGCGGCTTACGCCAAGATCGTCGCGGCCTACGAGCGCATCAAGGGCGGCAGCAAAAAGTCGTAACTCCGTAGCGCGGGAACCCCGCGCGTCGGTAGCGGTAAGGAGGGGGGCGCCTACCTGAGCGCTCCCCTCCGAGGGGGAAAGGGGTCGGTTGCGTCCGGTCACGGCTGAGGGATGGAATACCATCCGGTCGCAGCATTGGAACGGGTAACCGTTCGGTTGCGACTGAGGGACGGGGAATCCCGTCCGGCCGTGATTCGGATGAACTTCCGCCCCTTTCTTTCCTTTTTGTCCGACCCCTCATGACAGCCGTCAATCTGTTGGAGGGCGGAGGAAGCTTAACGCGCTCCGGCGTTAGGCTCCTTCCTCTCTTCGACTCCGACATCCGCCATCGCTTGCAGTGCGACGCGGTACGGATTAGTCGGGCTTAGACAGGAAGCAAGGAGAACTATGATTCTCATCCTGGTTGGTACCATCCTGGTGTCGATAATCTGCGTTCTCTTTGGCACCGTCATCGGTGTCAAAATGGCGGAGTTGTTCAACTGGGTGCCCGCCGCTGCCATCGGTCCGCTCGCCGCATTCGCGGTCGGACTCGGCTTCGGTGTCACCCGGCTGCCCCTGGCCGCCGGACTGATCGCCGCCGTCATCGGCGCGGTCGGCTCCACAATCGCGATGTTTCGCTGGCGTGTTTAGTCGCGCTCCCCTGCAACAAAACGCCGTATCGAAAAGTGCGACAGTTCGCAATCTGATTCGATCGGCCAAACAGCAAATGGCAACCATGAAAACTCTCACTCTCGGTCTGGCGCTGCTCTGCGGCGCGTTCGCTCTCACCGGCACGGCGGAAGCCCACCCGCCGGTCGCCCAAGCCAACGTTCGCGTCGGTGTCGGCGTCGGTTTCGCCAACGGTCTCCAGGTGGTGATTGGCAATCCCGGCTTCAACCAGCGGTACGTCCCCGTCGGTCAAGCCTGGGTCAACGAGCCGTACATCTACTGGCGCACGATTCGCGACCCCTTCACCGGGCGCATCGTCACCGTCCGTCAGGTCGGCACCTATCGCCGCCTCGTCGTTCTCTATCTCGATCGGGTGACCAACACCTACGGCTACTTCGATAGCTACGGCAACCCGATTCCGTGGTACGGCGCTCGCGGTTGGTAACCTGACCGCGTTAAGGCTGACCGCTGTTACAGCTTAAGCCCTAACGCAATGAGGGGCGGATTCGCAGCAAAACACTGCGACTTCCGCCCCTCGTCCTTAAACGAGCCCTACTACCCCTCCTAGTATTACAAAGCAAAACGCAAAAGCATTGATACAACAATCAGCGAGCGACACCGGAGGCGTAGGCTACAGTCGCAGCCTACGCCGTAAACCGGTCATTAACACTAGTCCTCATCGTCCGGATAGGGAATGTACCCGTAGTTTCGTCCGGCGATGACCATACTGCAGCGATACAGATCGCCCGCAATCGCTTCTCCTGCAGCACTTGCAGCGGAATCAGCGGACCCCGCGACGGCATCGCACGCAACCAGTTCTCGAGCCAAGCGTGCGCGCAGGCCGGCAGCAGCCTTCTGTGCGGCGTCCGCAACCGGAGCGAAATCGTCCGATGCGAGCAGCACTGGCAAGAACTGCTCAGCCAGCTCCAACCGCTGTCGAGCGCTGGTTTGCGCGACTTTGGCTTCCGTCGCCTTGGTCTCACAGTCTTGCTTCACCGCATAAAGTGCGTCGACCTGCTCGACGTCCGCAGGAGTAATCGCTTCGATTCGACCGTTGGCGATCAGGAAGGCATGTTCCACCTTATAGTTCTGACCGTTGTTGACCAGCCACCATGTGCGGTCATCGATGCGATCCAGCAGGTAGGCCTGCCACTCGAGTAGCGCCCCGCCGGCGGAAGGTTCTCTGAGTCGCTCACGAGGCACGAAGTAATGCACCAGAACCATGATGATCTTTCTTTTTCAAGGATTTGATAGAGCAGAACCTAGGAATACAACCGAGCTAACTCCCAATCCGTCAGGTGATAACGCATCGCTTGTCCTAGTTCCACGGTCACCGGCTCTCGATAGTTGCCACGATGCTCGCCGGCGAGTAACTCGCGACGACATTCATCGAAGACCAGAAAATTGAGTGTGCCGGCATCCAGAGCGTCCACGAGACTCATTCCAATGTTCGGATTGTAAGAGTAGCGGCGAGAGTCAATCATGCCCTTAACGACCTGCAGCGCATCGTGAGGCGAGTACGCTTCGACACCGCGAAACATGACTATACCCGTTGCCACCTGAAACTTCTGAATCATTCGCTCCCCTGCATATCAATCGTCAGACGTGATAAGCCCGAACGCAACGACGCGAATGAGAAATGGCGGAAGTGAAGGAAGGAAGATTTGTTAGAGGCTATTTGCTACGGCGAAAACAGAATGGAATGACTCCTTACCCTCCATTGTTTGCAGTAGCAAAAATCCTTGTTTCTTAAGTTTGATATCCATTAGAGAATGAAAAGCTAGCGTAAGCCGCACAAAACCTTTAAGCGATGAATCAGCCACCTATCCACCGCAACCAAAAGGGGTGTCGCAGCCGACACCCCTTTTTTGAGATTATCCCGGTCCGCTCCTGCGGGCAAGCAGCTTAGTAGGCGACAGCGAAGATCGCTTTCGTGCTAGTCGGCTTGCCGGTGTAGAAGCACTTTCCTTCCGGATGATTTTGGTTGAACGGCACCGTGCGAACGGTTGATCTCGTTTCTTCCTTGATTTTCACTTCGTCATCGCCGGAGCCGGCCCAATAAGCTTCAATGAAGCAGTGCTTCTCGGCGAGCGCAGCCTTGTATTCATCGTAGCTGGTGACCGTCACTGTATTCTCCTGACGGAACGCCAAGGCGCGATCAAACAAATTCTGCTGAATTGCCGCCAACAAGTTAAATACGACTTTCGAAATTTCGTCGCGATTGACGTCGCGAATTTTCTCACGCGTATCGCGACGAGCAATCTCAATGACGTTATTGGCCACGTCTTTCGGGCCGATGTTCAAGCGCACAGGCACACCTTTTTGCTCCCAGTGATTGAATTTGTAACCGGGATTGAAGTTGTCGCGATCATCAAGATGGACGCGGTAGCTCGGTTTGAGCTCAGCATAAACTTGCCTGCAGCGTTCAAGCACAAGCGCTTTTTCATCGTCATTCTTGTAGATCGGCACAATTACAACTTGTACCGGTGCAATCTTCGGCGGCAGCACGAGCCCTTTCTCATCGCCATGGCCCATCACAACCGCGCCGACCAGGCGAGTAGAAACCCCCCAGCTTGTCTGATACGCATGTTCCAGTTCGCCATTTTTGTTTTGGAATTCAATACCAAACGCTTTAGCGAAATTCTGTCCCAGATAGTGAGAGGTGCCAGCTTGAAGCGCTTTGCCGTCACGCATCATTGCTTCGATGCAATAGGTGCGAACTGCGCCGCGGAATCTTTCATTGTCCGTTTTCACACCTGTCAAAACCGGCAATGCAAGATAATCTTCAGCCAGTTCTCGGTACACTTCCAGCATTTTGGCGGCTTCTTCTTCCGCTTCTTGCTCGGAAGCATGCGCGGTGTGGCCTTCTTGCCAGAGAAACTCAGTGGTGCGTAGAAACAAGCGCGTTCTCATCTCCCAACGAACTACGTTTGCCCACTGATTGATGAGCAACGGCAGATCGCGCCAGGACTGGACCCACTTGGCAAACATGTGGTTTATGATCGTTTCGGAAGTTGGGCGCACAATTAGCGGCTCTTCCAATTTCTTTCCGCCGCCATGAGTAACAACGGCGCACTCAGGAGCAAACCCTTCGACGTGCTCTTTCTCTTTCTGCATGAAAGATTCAGGTATGAACATCGGGAAGTAGGCGTTCTGGTGCCCGGTGTCTTTGATCATCTGGTCGAGCGGTCGCTGGATATTTTCCCAAAGAGCATAACCATACGGTCGAATAACCATGCAGCCTTTGACTGGTGAATAGTCCGCCAGTTCGCTTTGTCTGACGGTATCGGTATACCACTTGGAACGCTCGGCATCTTTGCCCTTTTCTTCTTCTTGGGCGTTCATGCCGGCTTCGCTTTCTTTCACAGTCATTTCGACCTCCGACGCATGTACAGGTGAACCCGACAGTATAACCCCCGGGGCATGTCACGCAGCGCTGTGATTGCGCAAATTGAAGTCCGGACTAGCAGCGGGCCCAGCTGCGCTAGATGGTCCCGGACCTTAAACAAATCACCTGATTCAGACAGCAAAACCGCAGTCGCCTAACGTGCCTACATTTCGGGTCTGAGCCTCAGATTGCGAGCTGTGTCTACTTTCAAGACAAGGCCTTCTTCTAGAGCCTCCTCTATGGCTAGGCTGACAAGTGCACCTGTTTTTGTTCTCACTTTTCGAACCGCCAACCAAAGAAACCTTAAGTATCCTTGCTTTCCCGGCTTCCAGCCCGTCTCTCGCGAGACAAGTAAGGTTACTGCCGTTTCGAAGGAGATGCCATGAAAACCCTCGTGGTTGTTGATTTGAACGGTCGAGTCGTCAGCTTGATGCTGAGCGATCTCACCAGTGTCCCCGTGCGGGGCAGCTTCTACGTCTTCGATGGCACCCGCTTCGAAGTGACTGAGACCATCGAATTCCTCGGCTTCCGCACCATCAACGGCCAGCGTCTTTCCGGAATGGAAAAGATGATGGAAGTGATGAAGGTGGTTTACGGGGAAGGACTCCGCGCGATGAGCGCCCAAGCCGGTATGACCGACATCGGTTACACCGACGAGGCGCAGCCCACCACCTCCGGCGGCATCATCCTCCCGGAGAAGCAGGTGGAGCGTGACTTCGATCACGTTCTGTTCGTTCGTGCCAAGCCTGCTGCTGTCGCGGGTGCGCTGCCCACCGTCCGCCTCAATGCCGCCGTCGCCCTGGACGGCGAGCAGCAGTTGGTCGACGGGGACGCCTCCGTCGCCACTAAGGCACACGTCGACGAGTAGGCTGAATAAGTCTCAAGTCCAACGATTGGGCGGGTCCGGAACCGGACCTGCCAAAGGAGATTCCCATGAAGTCCCCGTTCATCCTCGATGAACCGGCCGGACCGCAAGCCACCTGCCTGGTAGGCTTCGCGGACCGGAACGGCGCAGGGCGCTGCACCAACCCTGACTGCGGCCGTCACTCGACGGCGCTGCTGAACGGCTACTGCATCACCTGCACTAGCAAGCATGGAGTCAACCCCATGCGAGCCGTCTGCCAGCCGATCCGGTTGACGGACGACGCGGCCGAAGCCGCCGAATCCAAGTAACTCCGGTCAACTGCACCGGTAGCACAGTCCCCCTGAACAGGAGGTGCCCGCAATGCGTAAGCGTTTCTACACGCTGCGTCACGGCTTCTGATGAAAGTAGCCAATAACGACCCGGTCGGGTCGTAAACGCGCTCCGGTCAACGCAGCACTGCATCTGGTGCGCACAACGCGCCAATTCGTCTGTAACACCACACTGAAACCAACAAGGGAGGTGCCCCATGCGTAAGCGTTTCTACACGCTGCGTCAAGGCTTCTGATGAAAGTAGCCAATAACGACCCGGTCGGGTCGTAACGCGCGCTTTCATTGAAAGCCGACAGTACGGGCGGCGGTCTACGGAGCGCCGCCCGTGTCTGTTTTTCTTTTTGCGATCGTGAAGCGTCGCAATTGCCATTTTCAGCTTCAATCGCGATACCGGCCTCATCAATTACTCCGCAAGCGTGTGCGTGGCACGCTTCTCATAGCCTCCACCGGCGCCCGAAACAAAATGCAAGACTTCGCATATCTGCAGAAGCTGACGGTTCTCACCGAGCAGCAGCGCGCAGCCATCGTGAACCAAGGTCTGTATAAGACAGCGCGGTCACTATTCAACGCGGTCAGCCAAAACCCGCACGGGTTCCGCAACTGGTGCTATCCGCTTGATGTCGAAGCGGTGCGCAACATGCTCTGGCAACTGCTGACAGATGAAGAGAAAAAGTCCTTCGAGCCGACCAAGGGCGACAAAGTCGCCAGCGTCGTCCGAGACATCATCTTTATCGCGATCGCAGTCCTCCTCATCGCCATGTTGCGGGTCGGCTGCGAACAAATACTCCTCCTTCGGTAAGCGGTTCCTGCCCGCTGAAATGACGTAACGAAAAGTAGTTGCGTCGCGGTGGCACCCTAAATGCACCCGCGACAAGTGTTTTTGTTTCGCACGCCTCCACTACACACTGTCGTAGAGTCGTGCTCGCCACCAGCAGCGCAGTGTGGATTTCAAAGGCGAAAATTGGAATGAGCTGATAATCGCACCCGCGAGAGTAATTAGAATTCCTGATGAGGCATTCCTCCCCGGCTAGTCCTTGTGCACGAAGCGATAGCCAAACCCGTGAACGTTTTCAATTTTGCCGGGAGACGACTCGTCGTCAATTTTTTTGCGAAGGCGCCCGACAGTTGTGCGAACCGCCGCCCCGGTCATCGCTGAATCCGACTTCCAGACATGGTCTAGCAGATAGTCGGAACTTACAACCTGGTTGGGGTGGGTAATGAAAAACTCCAGTAAAGCAAATTCCGTGGGCGTCAGGTTCAACGGTGTACCATTCTTACTGATGGTGCCCGCAACGCGGTCGAGTGTCAGGTCTCCGCGGCGAAGTTCGTTGCTTGTCTGTGCCTGGGAGCGTCGTAACAGCGCACGCACGCGCGCTGACAGCTCGCGTAGATCCACGGGCTTCGTCAGATAATCGTCGGCGCCCATATCAAGTCCCGATTCCTTAAAGGCTGTTGAGGTCATTCCTGTCAGGAATAAGACCGGCGTTGACTTTCCCGCAGATCTGAACTCCTTCAATACCTCCAGTCCACTCATGCCTGGAAGCTCCCAGTCGAGAAGGACGAGATCGTAAACGTACGACTTTAGGTAGTGCAGAGCCTCGTCGCCATCGGAAGCGATTTCCATTTGATAGCCTTGATGCTGCAGCCAGTCTTTTACCAGCTTGGCACTTTGAGGATCATCTTCAACCAGAAGCAACTTGGACATTCGAAAACTGCACCTGAAGGTTTTCAGGTTTATACCCGGAAACGAACAAGTTGTTGTTGTGCATTTGGCTGTCGACGTTCCGATAAACCTCATCCAGGCACGACTTCGTTGCATTCCGGGTACAAGACAAAGGCGACTCGTTCTCGGGCAACAAACCATGGACATTTCAGATGCTAATCGAATGCTGCGCAACTGGTATCTCGCCAGTCTTCGCAAAGCAGCGCTTAGTATGGCTGCGCACAAAGTGACACCGGCCGCGCTGATCAAAGCTGACCGAGAGCTGATTGAGAGCGTCGTTCTGGACGCGACGAAGACGGTAACCATGCAGGCTAGACAAAAAATGCGGCAGACGGCCGTGATGCCGGGAGCAGTCGTGACCGGACTCTGTTTGCTAACGGCAATGATTTTGTGTTTAGCGTCGACCGCTGCGGATTTGATAAAGATTCTAAGTTCCGTCTGTGTTTTGATCGTCGCATTCGTAATGGTGCGGCTCTGCTATCACGTTCGCCGACTTGAACAAGTGCAAGATTCGATCTCCGCGCTTATTGCCGGGGAAAGCGGGAATACGGACTCGCCTACGTCAGATATTATCCCGAGCATGCAGAGCATCCTAAACGAGAAGAGCGAGCTCGCCAGTGGCATAGAGCTAATTGCGGATTGGTCACCGTCTACTTTGTGGTGTCTAACCGGTGATCTCGATGTTCTCGCCGCGAACACTACGGCTGCGCGCGAACTTGGACTGGAACTGTTTGAGCTTGAGCGCACGAGCTTCAGAAAACTGATTCTGAAAGCCGAAGTCACTGATGCGGTATCCGCCCTGGAACGATGCCGAAGCACAGGCGAAACAGCGACATTCGAGTGCCGGTTAGTAACGCGCATCGGAAAAATAATAGATTTCGGTTGGTCTTTTGACTGGTCCGAAACAAGCAAGTGCTACTTCGGGCGCGGCGATAATATTACCGTTGCGAAGAATCTTCAACGAGCAAAGGAAGACTTCACGGCGATGATCGGACACGACATCAAAACTCCGCTCGGCTCTATTTTGATGAGCGCCCAATCCCTTGAATGCGGCATCTATGGCGAGTATTCCGCTGAAGTGGGCGCAGTGCTTCGCACCATGGAGAAGACGACCTTGCGGTTGATAGGACTCTTGAACGAGCTTCTGGAGTATGAAAGTGCTGCTGCCGGAAAGATCTCGCTGAACCAAGAACGAGTTGATATAGCCGCCTTGGTTCATGATGCGATTGGCGAGTTCAGTGAACCGCTTAAACGCTTAGAGCTGCAACTCGAGCTACCTGACGTACCTGTAGTGTTCGAAGCCGACAAAGCCAAATTGCAGCGAGTATTCAACAATCTGTTGTCGAATGCTATCAAGTATTCGCCGAACGGAGCACCGCTCATGGTGAAGGTTGTTGCCGGACGTAACTCCGTTGAACTTCGCATTACTGATCGCGGACCGGGCATTGAAAGAGAGAATCAGCCATTCATCTTCGAACGCTATTATAGGGTCCCGAGCGATGAGAACAGGAGTATAGGCGGTACCGGATTAGGCTTGCCCATTGCGAAAGCCATCATCGAGGCTCACGGGGGCATGATTGGTATCGAGTCCGAGCGCGGCAAGGGCAGCACGTTCTGGTTCACGCTTCCTCGCTAAAATCAACATCAATCTCAAACATCGTCATTCTCCAACAGTGACAACACATGATCGTGAACGGACATTCGCATGTCCGCACTGTGATGCAGCGTTCGAGCACACACCACCAATCCGCAACGCCAGCCGACGGAACGCACCACATAGTCAATAGTTTGGCAACTCAACCCGCGCCCGTTTCGATTGAGTAGCACCGGACACTGCGAAGAAACACCACTCGTGAAAAGCTCGGGGCGGTACTGAAAGAGCGCATTGGCCGTCAATTTCGAAAGCCGCTGCTCTTTCATGCCAGCTCCAACCAACCGCACCTGATCGTCTCGAATCAAAAGATTTTGCGCTGTCAATTCCACACACTTCTTCGGCCCCAAGCCGTCCAGCGCCACCAGGTAAACAATGAGAGTGTCTCGTATCCTTCTTGAAGTCGAGGCATACATGACATACTTTTCGAAATGTTCTCGTGTAAGTGACTCCCTGGTTTGCGGTTCCATCTCCAGCCGTTCTGGAAGTCCACGCTGCTCAATTCCTGAATAGTTTATGCAGTGAAGCAACGAAGTTCTATAAGCATTTACGGATGTTGCCTTGAGCTGTTCATTCTCTTTCAGATGGAAGAGAAATGAGGCGCAATGATCCATCAAGGACTTTTCTTTGCTACCATCACAATGTTTGACAAACCTCATAAATGTCTTGATCCGACTCGCATACGCGCGCTTCGTCTGATCGGCGAGCGACGAACTTTGAAGGTCGTTGAAATACCCGGCACTAATCTCAAAATCATTGTTGTACATATGAATTCCCCGTCGTATTCGCTTGGCTAGCCATGATTACGACGGTAAGTAAATTCTGTAGCAACTTTGTAGCATAGGCACAGTTAAGCAAACGCACCAGGGGGAGCCCATCGATTGGATCTTCAGGAGTCACAACGATTAAGCCCCAAGGGAAGCGGGAATACCTGGATTCGGGAGGAATGACCTTGCACGATGACCGGCTAGTTGGACAGACTATCGATAGTCAATTCGAGATAGTCGCCAGATTAGGGCAGGGCGGCAACGGTGTCGTTTATAAAGCCCGGCAGCTGCAAGTGGGACGAACTGTCGCCCTGAAGTTCTTCAATTTGCCCATACAAGCCCATGACGACTATCTTGAACGATTTCGCCAAGAAGGTCGTATTCTCTCCGGTATGAACCATCCCGGAATAATGCGATGCTTCATGCTGGGACTCTATCAAGATAAGATACCGTATTTGGTGTTCGAGTTTGTAGAAGGACCGACTCTGCGACAGCTTATCGCAGGAAGGGGCAAGCTTGGCTGGCGAGAGGCTGCACAAATAGCGATCAAGATCTGCGAAGCGTTGGACTACGGGGAATCGTGCGGTGTCCTGCATCGCGACTTGAAGCCTGAGAACATCATAGTCAGGGACAATGCTGCTGACGGCTATCCGGAAGTTAAGATATTGGACTACGGACTAGCTAAGTTTTTGGCAGATCCTAACAAGCAAGTGCAGACAAACACCGGCATAATCATTGGCACGCCTGCCTACATGAGCCCCGAACAATGCATGGGCGAGCGCGCCAGCTCACAATCAGACATCTACTCGCTGGGAGTAGTGCTTTTTGAAATGATCGACGGCCGTCCGCCGTTTGAGAGTGGATCACCCGTGGTCCTCCTGAGCAAGCACGTCAGCGAGATCCCCCGCCAGCCTGAAACCGCGACGCCAGACACCCCCGCCGCCATTCTGGCAATAATATCGAAAGCTCTGGCTAAAAGCCCCGCCAACCGCTTCGGCTCGGCGTCCCAAATGGCGCGGGCTCTGAAAAGCGCTCTAGCAGGCGACACAGTAGGTATCACAGCACCGCATCGGTTCGGAAGAACTAGTTTCGCCTCTAGAGCGCTATTGCCAAAACTGACACTGTTGTTTTGCCTGGTAGGGGCTACGGCCGGACTCGCTTTGGCAATGGCAGACCCGGGAATTGTTCGTCCGGAATTTCTGTCGCGATTTCTTGCTCATGACCAAAAATCGCTTAGCGAAACTGCAAAATTTCTCGAGAGGCTGCATAAGTCTAAAGCTGCATCGCTTTTCTACGAGGCCGCGGCAGTTCGCTCGCCGATAAGTGCCTCTAGCGTGGAGACTCTCGGCAAAGCTGTTGACTGTGCAGCACAGGGCGGAGAGTCCACACGCGCGGAACAGCTAAGCAAGGCGGGTCTGCGACAAACTTTGCTACTATGCAACTCGCAGAGAGGGACGCAACTAGCTAAACGATCTGCTGAGTTAGCTGACAAATTTTCTTCGCACCTTTTAGACACTGATTTACCATGGAGCAACAACGACGCAGATGAGACTGCGCAGACCTGCGCGGCACTCATAAGATTTTACCAGCGCCAGCCTGTGAACTCGCAGTATTTGCAACCCGTTGCGACAAGAGCCAGGGACGTTTATTTGCTCTATCTCTCCCTTGAGTCGCGCTCGCGCCGGACGGTGGCCGATGCGCCGGAACGTATATGCGCTTTCCTAAAAGCCGCAGAAACGACAGAAAGCGTTTCGGAGCAAAAATTTCTCTTGAGCAGTGCGCTGCACAGTATAAATGCGTTTCCAGACGCGAATCTATGGTCCCCAATCCTCAAAACCCAGCTCTCTCAACTAGGTTCAGACTCCAAGAGTCATGCGATCATGACTTTCGGTACAGTCGCTGCCATTGGTTCGCTAAGCTCCGAATTGCCGAATCCGCGAAAACGACAGCTGATCGAACTCGCGGTAGCGAATCTCAATGGACAGGAAGTAGGTATGCGCAAGATTCGTACCGAACTTGAACATTACCTTGCAAACAGACCAGATTCTAGCGATCTGGCATTTCTTCTCAAATTCATCGATGCGAAGACACTTTTTGCATCCGGACAGGAAGCCGCGGCATTTTCCGAGCTTTGTCGAGCCTATTACGATTCCCGCAAAGAAGGTGACTCGTCTGCTGCTCTGCAGGAAGAATTAAACACTCAAGCAAGCCGTCTGCTAACCAATGGTCGAGCCCGAGAACTAGAGCGCACAGTAATGAACATTCTTTGCGGCAAGCTAAGGGTTCCGCCGACTGTCGCAGAGAGGCTGGCAAGAGCCTGGTTGAACGCAAGCCCCCAGCGGGTCAAGCAAGAATTAGTAAAGACACCAGTTGCGACTATGGCACCGGAGCAGAAATTGGAACTGCTCTCATTGCGGGGACTTCTCCTTGGCCTTGCAGGGGACTTTGCCCGGTCCGACAATTGCTTTAAACAGTTTGAAGAGCTACTTCGCCCTCCAATTGAAAAAACGTTACTAGAATATTTCTTTGCGCATCGCGCCGAAGTTTGCATAGTGAAACGTGAATTTGTTCGTGCCGCAATGTTCGCTAGAAAGTCCATACAGCAAGCAGACTTGGCAGGAGACTTAGAATACAAGCCTTTATGCAACTACCTGCTTTTAGTGGCAAGGATTTGTTCGGATGACACTAAAGTCGAGGACTACTACCAACATCCGAACAAGTACGGCTTATCGCAAACTCAGCTGGCCCAGGCAGCCTCCGTCAAGTTGAACAGTTACTTGGTGGAAGGGAAAAGTTCTCTGGCAAAGAAGTTTATAGAGAGCAAACTTTTTCTGGCTGATGATAAGTCTTTGGAGCGGAATACTCGGTACTTCATTTTTCTCGCAGCGGGAGACCTTTTTGCTGAAAACGGGGAGTTTTCTAAAGCGCGGCAAGCCTACAAGAAGAGCGCGGCTGTTGCATCGGAACAAGGCGCCAATTCCGCATTGAGCCTTGAGTGCCGCCAGAAGCTGCTCGGGCTAGATTTGATTGAGGACAAACTGGACTTCCGCGCTGTGTACGACAATCGCCAAAGCTACGGCGCTACCATGGCGAGCATGGCTGAGGCAGCAAGAAACAGAGTCGTTTTTCTGTGTCACAGGGGCTTGTATTCAGACGCGCGAAAGTATCTCCAGGATAAGTTGTTTCTCGCAGACGAACCTACAGCGAACATCAATGCTCGATTGAATCTACTGAGTTTGTCTGCAGAATTAGAGAACTCCTTTCAAAATCGCGGGGCGGCGATAGCAACGTATCGAAAGGCTCTGTCTTTAGCTACCAACAGCGGGAAAGTTGCTGAGGCAAATCGGTTAAAGAGCGTGATAGCATCTCTTGAAAAACTAGACCTCCGACAAAATAGAAGGTCATTGATCCTCTGAGAAATTCATCTTTCCATCTGCTCAGTCAGCCAATCCATAATAAGCTCCTGCTGCGCCATTTGCGATGTAGACCTCTAGGGCGCTCTTCCAACAACTTGTACCGATAGACACGGCAACTACAGTCGTTAGTTCCAACACAGACGAAGAATGTGTGTACCCGTTTGTGAAAGGATGACGCAAGTTTTTGCCGATATCAACACTTCTGTCCAAAATATCGTGATTGGATGCGGGCTTCTTCGACGGCCGCATTAAGGCTGAGTTTTCGTTTTGACAAAACTATTTTGTTCATTTGATTCAAGGTCGTTTTTGCAATTGCCAACAGTCGCCTACCGACGACAGCGAGCTGTCCGGCCGGCATTCGGGCGGACAGTAGGAAACAGTTTCTAGTCTGGTATGGGGAGTATCGGTGACGCTAGTTCGCACCATGTATACTGAAGACTTTAATTGCTGAATTTTCAGTATCAGAAACGATAGCCCCGCAAATGGTGGCAAGCGTATGTCATTGCTGAACATACGAATCCGGGCTTTGAAAGATCATTGCCTTAGGCGTTGCTAAACGGAAAGATGAATGCATTATCGTTCCCTCCATCTGTTCGAGTTTCATCGGCCTGGCGTATCTGATAAAGCCTGCGACTTTCCCTACCGGTGCCCCACTTCTGTGGGTGATTGTGCGCGTCGCTGTCGTAGTTTGCTTCTTCGGATGGATTATTTACTCGACTCCACGAAAGTAGCATTGAGTATCGCAGGTACCAGATCAGGAGCTGAAATCTTGTGATGGTGCTCATGGTGCAACTTGTGGTTCCAAACGTAAGTAACAATTCTTCTATGGTGGTAGTAAAATGCCAAACGGCAAGTAGCTGGATGAAGTGGGCGGCGCGATCAGTTATCCCCTCGATTATTGGCAGCATTGCTAGTTATCATCACGATGGAGCTTTTTACAAAATTCGAGTCGTCCGCAAGGCGTTGTAACTCCCGTTCGATGGCAGAGAGAACAAGGGATCGTCTGGTTTGCGCAGGTGTCATCGTGGCATTTTGCCTGCTTGGCGGTATATGCATATACCCGGAATTCGCCCGCACACAATCTCGTTAGGATAAACATGACCCCGCTTCTCTTTATCGCCGGCGTGAGCGCTGGCGTCCTCGGTGCTCTTGTCTCCGCTATGGTCGTCGCTAAGAAATTTGCGTTGAAACTAGACGAGGGAAACGAGCCAGTCGGTACCGCATTGGGTGCTTGTGTTGCAGCCGGTGGCGCGGCTGGTGCCGGACTGGTCGACCGGCTCGCCGGTTCTGGCGTGCTAGCTCAGTTACTCGCGATCCTGTCCATCGCTCCGGTGTTTGTCTGCGCTGTGGTACTTGTCCTGAATGTCGTGCCCCGCGTGCGAAACTCAGTTGGAAGACTCACTGATTGGCTCGTAACGCTCACTGTCGTTCGATCTTCCAAGGAGCAGGCGTTGCAGAAGCGTATCGAAGAGCTCGAGGAAATTGTTCGTAAAATTCGGGGGCAAGAAACGCAATCGTAGTTCGCGGACCGCATCGCCTGTCTGCTGAGTGTGGACGGCGATGCATATTTTGAGCCTGACCATATTTCTATTCAAACCAAGGGACACAAAATGCTCCTGCTCGTTGCTTGTGCTTGTTGGCTTAAGATTGCCTTCCTCTGCGAGTGGCTCTGTCGCAAGCTGGCGGCGCTGTCGGTCGAAGGTCGAAAATATTGCGAACGTAAGCTTCCCTCCCGCACGGACGCTGTGGCGATTAGAGGATGGCAGTCGCTGTCGCGCGCGCTGATGCGAATGCACTGCGGCAAGATGACAGTGAAGGGAAGAGATATGTTGAATGCTGAAGGGCCAAAACTGATCGTGGCTAATCACTGCCACTACTTGGATCCTGCGGTGTTCCTGCTCAACATCAAAAATCCGGTTTGGTATATGGCTTCTCACCTCGTGTTCAAGTTTGGCCACAACATCGTCGGTGCGTTCATCGGTCGAGCAGGCGCTTTTCCGGTCGATACGGGAGAGGGTAGAGGTGCTGCAGCTTTTCGCCAGTGCGTGCGCTTGCTTTGCGCCGGAGAGACCGCAGTAATATTTCCGGAAGGAAACGCATTCTTTGATTCGCAAACCGAACCGTTTAGGAGCGGAGCAGTTCAGATCGCCAGACTGGCAGAAAAAGTCTCCGGCAAAAAGATTCCAATAGTTCCGGTTTTCCTGGACTATCAAGGACATCCCGGAGGCTGGATTAGAAAGTTTCCTTTTGCGATTCAGTGCTTCATGGTTATGTGTACGTTTCCACTTTGGCGTCGTCCGCTAAAAGTGACGGTGGGCACACCATTGTTCGCATCTGAGTTTGCCGAATGTCGAGATCTTGCGGCCGTGCAGCTCCGAAATTGCGTAGTTCAACTCGCGCAAGCCAACTAGCCGGGGTTCGTCAACGTTCTAGCAATCTGCTCAGGCATGATAGAGGAAACCATCGCTCTGCGATTTCGAGGAGACCAAACAGAGCCCGAATCGATCAAGAAGCAGAGTGGCCGGTCCGGTGTTGATAGTGCATCGTACTTGAACAGACCAAACTTGTTGCAGACCTGGCGCGGTTCGATTCCATTCGTCTCAAAAGAGGCGTGGAAATTGAATCGCGTGTACGCCACGCGCATACTAGATAGCATCGTAAGGCTGCCGTTAGGCAAAATTGAGGAGAAGAAAGGAGCTCGATGCTTTTCTGCATCTGCCCTTCGGGAGGCGGGGACAATTCCCCGCCTCCAATGCCTGCAATTGCCTCATTTCTTCTGGAGTGGCGTCAACGATTCGGGCGCACCACTTTGCGGCTCCTCGAGGAATGGAGTACCGGTGAGTTGGTAAAGTCCTGGCAGTTCGATCTCCCAACCTGGCTCGCTCAGAGCGTAGTCGGTCATGTCGTTAGCGGCCTCGCCCACGCCCTCGATTGCTTCGAGGTTGCGAGACGCATCGATACCTTCACCCGGTTCGTCTTCGAACTTCAGCTTGCCGTCTTGATAGTACTGAATCTTGTCCAGCTGTCCGCCCGGTGTGAGTTGCCAGACCATGCGGCTTTTGTCCGCGAAACTGATCATCTCTACCGATTTGAGACGATAGAACTTGCGATTCCAGTCTTCAGCGAAGCATTGCCACACCTGAGTTAGCACGGTGCCGTTTTCGGGGTCGACCGGCGTTTCCACCACCAGATCGGAGCCGACGCGAGTGATAGTGTGAATCAGTTCGCCTTCGACGGTTTCAAGTTTCCAGCCGAGCAGACTCACGCCTTTTCGACTGTAGACTACCTGATGTTTGCCGTCGGGAAGCGTCTGCTTCTCTTCGGTGACCGTGGCATCGACCTTCTTCGAACTCAGAACAGAGCCGTCGGGCGCATGTTCTGTCGTCGTAGCGGCTCCATCTGCGCGTTGCACTGAGGTTATTGCCAGCAATCCATCCCGGTATGATTGGCGTACTTCCGCTCCGTTTTCTTCCCGTTTGAAGGTCCACAGCAAGTTTCCCTCAGGCGAATACATAGTGGCATTGCGCAGGGTGCCGTTGGTGAAGTAGAAGCTTTGATACGTCCGCGACCGCTTATCTGAGCCGCTGTAAGCTGTCGCTGAGGCGACACTGCCGTCAGCGGCGAAGTCGAATACGAGAACTCTCCCTGAGCGGTATGCTCGCTCGACATGCATCAGAGCGTTGGTGGCCGGATGGCGGGTTACTTGCTGGTAGAGCAGTCCGCTCTCTTCGTCGAGCAGTTCGACGCTAGTGACGGGCTTCTCCAGCCGTTCCAGGAGTTCATCGATTGCCTTGTTACCGCTGTTGCTCCTGCTTCCGCATCCGCAAATCAGTATGCAGAGAGCCGACGTGGCGACCATTCGAAAGACAGAATTCTTGTTGAACATTGGGCGAGCCTTTCTTAGCGAGACAGGAACCAGACCGCAACACTGTTGTTGATGGCGTGAATGAGGATGGGTAGAAGCAGCGTGCCGGAGCGTCTGTACGCCTCCGCCATCGTTACTCCCATGAGTGTGAGCAACAGGAAGGTGGTGGGATGAAACTGGAAGTGAGCGGCAGCGAACAAGAGGCTGCTGAAGAGCACCGCCATAGCGTCGCTGATGCACGATGAGTACACCTTGGTGCTTAATGACTGGCGCAGTGCGTTGAGGACCACGCCGCGAAACACCAGCTCCTCAAAGATTGGTGCGCATACGGCTGCCATCACCGCGAACAGGATCAGGCTCGTACTCTGCAGCCGGGCCACCAGGTCTGCCGTGTGTTGTTCCGGAGCAGGCATGACCAACAGTAGCGTAGCTTCGACAGCTTTGTAGCCAAACCAGACTGCCATCGCCAGAGCGACAAGCAGCGCGGTCGATGACATCGTCGAAAGCTGCCATTTCGGCCAGAGGCTGAGCTGCGCTGATAGGGAGCTTCCGGAGCTGCGGAGCTTTCGCGCCAAGTACCACAGTTGCGCGGCGAAACTGGTGACGAACGCCAGGAGCATCACGGAGATCACCAGCGTGTCCTTACTGTTGCCTTGCCGATCGATGATGAGGGTGTTGAGCCAACCTTCGAGAAATTGGGGCAGGAGACCCTTGCCGAGCGCATCGAGAGTTCCCCAGAGAAGCGCTCCCCAGAACGCGGTTACAGCAGCCCAGATGAGCCAGCTGATCGCGTAATGTTTGAGTGCCGTTGACAGTGACCAGGGAAACAGCTTTTTTAGGCGGACTTGTTCTGACGGCGGAAACAGGAAGTTCACGGTTTTCGAACCGGTGCGGGCGGACATAAGTTGTTCCTTGCGAAAGAAGTTGTCGTGGCCGCCTCCAGTATGGAAACTGGCGCGGTGAAAGACGGAGCAGAGTTGGATACGCTGGTTTACGTGAGAGTGGTTCCCTGTGAAGAAGGAGTGGAAGTTGTAGAACCTGAGGATGCTTGATATCCGGCGCCGGGTGCAACGGGTTTATAGCGGGTTCTACTAATGGCATTGACAACCGGGCGGGTGCGCGAGCGGCGCGGGGTTGTGGAGCGAGCCCGCGCCCGTATGCGCCAGCGGGCAGAAGGCAAATCGGCCATTACCAGTGTCAGTGCCAGGCGAATCTGTTCGCGCCGACCATCCTCCGATCCCGGAGAAACCAGACCCGCCTGTATGTGGGGATGCGGGTTTCGGCGTCCACCGAAGTGGTTGCCACTTATTCTGCCGGCTTGACCGGGCTTACTGCAATGGCGGCCAGCGCGGAGCCTGCCAATGCCAGGCTTTCCGGAACCGTCATGCGAAACGGATCCAGCAGTCGCGTTAGGTCTGCCTCGGGCAAATTGGTTAGGTAACGACTCTTACGAAAGACAACGACGAGCTTACGGCCTGACCCATCTTTGGGTAAGCAGGCAGACATTACCAACCGAAAGGAGCTGGAATCCAGCCCCTTTCGGTCTGTTCGTCGCAGGGTATCAGTTCCTTCGTTCTACTTTCGGCCTAGATTCTGGCAGCGGAGCTGGCTCCTTCTTACCGGAGCCCTGCCATGACAGGTAGGCACCCAGCAAAGTTCCGGCGCCCACGCCGAATCCAACGCCCAATGTTATTCGCCGGCCGCTGCCAACTTTGTCGAACTCAAAGCGCTTATCAGCAATTACGTCTTTGAAAGACCGCGGGGCTTCGCCGCGGCTCTTAGCCCTGTCCGCTTCAGCCATGGCTTGTTCTAACTGACCGGCATACTTCCTCACTTCGGGATCTTCGCTGCTCTTCAACGCTTCTAGCATCTCCCTCGATTGTTTTCTGGATGCTTCGTCTCTTGCGGACAAATGCTTCTGGTATGTTACCTCCAGAACATCGAGCATTTGAACGACCACCGCTTCTTTGGCGGCCTCCATCCTCTGAGGAGTCGAGAGTTTGGCGATTTCCCTGGCGGGTCGGACCTGATTCGGCGCCAACTCTGCTAAAACAGGGTCAACTTTGGCCAGTTCATGTAGCGCATACATGGCCGGACGGCCGGTCCTGCTCCCCTCCCGACTATCCGCGCTAGACTCATCAAGGTAAGAGCTACCTTTCTCACCTCTAATGTGCCGCGAAATTAGCGCGATGCGACCGGTCGTCGGCTCGACATGCAGCTTTCCCGGCTCAATGCCTGCCGCCTTTTCTATCGCTTCAATGCCTTCGGGAGTCATCTTGCCATTTCTGTCCCTAAATTGAGCGAATTTTTGAGATATGGCTTTCTCAACGGCGGGATCGACAAGGTGACTAATTCGATTAGAATTGGGCGCAGGTTCGACAAATTCCCAGTTTGCTCGCTCCAAACTAACTCTGCCAGACTCACTGTTCTTGCGCCACAAGTCGCCCACCGAACCGTTCGGCTCAAATGGTTGCTTCAGCTGCTGTCCTACCAACGTTTTCTCAAGAATGGCAGCAACTTCCAGTGCGTGCTCCTTAGGCACATAAACAGTGAATCCCTTAGCCGATTGAAAGTGTGTTCCAGGGGCTGGCTTCTCCGTAGTGCTAGACCACTCCTTATCTGCGAAGTTGGGATCATATGTCTTGTAGACTTTTATCTTTTTCTCATCGATAAGTTGCTCAAGAACAGGAAGCATTGAGGCCTGAACCCTCGCCAAGTCTCCTGGACCGTCCACCTTGATGTGAATCTTCGGCATGTCGGCCGAGTCCGCTTTGGTGTCAGCGGAGCGGCTATAAAACCAGGACTGCTGGCTTGCTTGCAGCTTTATCGGCTTGCCGTCGATCGTAACTACTCGATCCGAGTAAGTTAGGGGGCTGTCTTTTTTCTGATATTCCGGTAGAGACTCTACTGTGACATCGTGTCCATTTACCTTGAACTGGCGTACTTCTGAAAGTCGCTCGCTGTTCAGCGTTCGCTTCACTTCCGGCTGCGCTACGTCCTTAGCTACCGGATTCTCTTGCACGCCGGGTTGCGTCTCATTTGAACGAACCTCTTGAACAGACGGCTTTGGGGCAGTCTCATTCGACTTTGGCGCACCTTCATTCTGCTTTGCACCTCGCACAGAAACTATCTCTGGCGGTTTTTCAGACTGATTCACCTGGCGCATCTTCAGAAGTTCTGATGCAAAATGCTGGTGAATCTCATTGGCAAATTTTACGTCCGGTCGCTCGGCGAACGCCTTCTTATCCTCGGCTGATGCTTGAGGCCCGAGCAGCTCCAACTTCTCGTTCCAATAGGGTATCTTGGGTAATGTACTATTCGGTCCGAGATTGAGTCGTTGTCGAATGAATTCTTCTGTCGAATTTAGTGCTTGTCTGTACACTTCGTTGGATTGCTGACTACGGCGGTCGGCCAGTTCTCGCTCGGCCTCGTTCATCAGCTCCTTGGAGCTGTCCTCACTGGACTGCACCGACTGAATCGCTTCGTGAATGTCAGCATCTGGCAATCCTGACAGCGGACCTCGCAAGGATATTATCTTGTTGGGCCCCTTTATGAATTCGCCCTTGCCATTGGTCTGACCGAAGTAATTGTCTAACGCATCGGCTGCTATAACCGTCGAGGACTCCTTCGCCCACGGATTATCTTTGTGCGGCACATGCCAATTTTCCGTACCGCTGCCTACATACTTACTCAGTAACGCCCGTTGCTCCGCATCAAAGACCAGTCTTTTTCCCCCTCTTGGATCGGCTTCTACAGGGCTATTCAGCGGATCGCTAATTGCCTTTTCGATGCCGGAGATCCGCGCTCCTTCTTCAGGAGTTACAAACCGGCCAAACTTCTGTAGCTTTTCGAGTTCCTGAATCTCAGCCTCACGCTCAAGCGTCGGTAAGCCCATTTCGCTGTTTTGAGCTGCCACCAGTTCCTTCAACTTAGCCGCTCGATCGTCAAACGCTTTGTTCTGCTTCGACAGCTCGGCTAATCTTGATTTCTCCGCTTCGGTTGCAAGAGATCCTGTCTGATTCCTAGCGGAAAGTTCTTTGAATTCATTTTGCCTTTCGTTGTTTATGCCATCAAATATCTGCTTGGCATACTGCTGTCCCATGAATTTTGGAGGGCTGATCTGATGCTCTAGAATAGCGTGCCGCACAGCCTCTTTCTCTTCTTCTGTGAACTCTTTCCCGGTCCAGCGCGAGAGCACCACGTCCGCTGCCAAAGCTCCGTCCAGATGGTGCGTGAAGAAGTTTCCACCAAATTCTTTGGACCAACCCGACTTTACTCCGTCAGTGAAAGCGGCGGCAAAAATGGCATTTTGCATTTGGGTTGGTGTCAGCTTGTTGGCCTTAGCAACATCAATTACCTCGGCTAACTCCCCGATGGAATGGAACCAGCTCCCCTTCTGTTCCGGCTTTATCGCGCCATTGGCAGTCTGCCTGGCGTAGTTTTCACGCACCTCTGCAAGCACGTTTAATACACGATCTACTTGATCCGGACGCAATCCAGAATTCTTCAAATGCTCTAGCACGTTGCCACCATTACTGGCGCGAAACTGCGACAACTCTCTCTCAACCAACTCTCTGGACCGCCGATGCTCCGCCTCTGTGAGCGGTCTGAACATTTGCTCAATGCGCTCTTGGTGCCCTTCGCTTTCCGGTCGACCGGAGTTATCTTCAAAGTCGAAGTTTTCTGGAGCTTGGTCTATTATTTCAGCAGCGCGATCACCGTCATTGCCAGCAATTTCAACCGAGACGAGCGACGAATCTTCAAAGGTTACATTGGGAAAGCCGAAAAGTTCTAAAGCCGGGCTGCTTGCGCCTTTAGTAGCAGGCAATTTATCCATCTCCTGCATCGCTTGTTCTAACAGTCGATTCTGTCCCTTTGTCTCAACATCAGCGTTCTGCGGAACCCCATCATTCTCAACAATTTCCCCGTTTGTAACCATACTATTTCACGCCTCCCATACCCTCTTCTTTGCGACAACAAAGCCGTTTCAAGAACCGCTCGTTGCCATCACTCGATTTGGATACTTTCTGCCGAAAGTGTTTCAGTTTTGTAGCGAGCCGTTTTTCAACCAAATATTCGAAAAGATCCGCAGATCAATCGTCCTCAGAGAAGCTGTTTAGATAAAGGTTTCGGTGTTAGATATCGAGGTAAAAAAGGCAAGGAACACTTTCATTCACTTTCGGAGCTTTTGAACTCTACTTTGGGCCCCGGTGAAAACCAGCTTTAGGATAACCGCATCACGTTCGGAAAGAGTTGATAGCGAGTTTCGAATAGTTTCGATAGTGTGCTCGTGGTTTGAGGCTAACGCTAGAGCTAAACTATCCGTGGCTATCTCGAGGCAATGGGAAGTCGGCATGCAGCGAGGAAAGTCTAGTCTTTCCATAGCCTGATTAATGTAGCCCTCGGCTGACGCAGAAGCTCGATCGATTGCCTGTCCGCGTTTCAATTGCAGTATCGCTCCTTTAATTTCGGGAGAGCCTGCGAAAAGAACCGGGTCCAACCTTTCTATCTGCATCAATGCGTCGTGTGCTGCAATGAAAAATTTGGGCTCCTGTTTTTCGAGTCCATATCGGCTTAGCATTTCCGCGTAGCGAAATCTAACCAGACCAACTGCGCGGGCCAGCTCAGCTGACTCAGTTCCGTCTCCGTCCGACTTGCTATGCCACAATTTATCGGTTTGATTAGTTGGCTGCTCTTCCTTGAATTTGAGAGCGGTCACGGCTTCAATGCGAAACAGTTCGGGTTTGTAGTTTGTCGCTTTCAGAGCTTGTTCGAAAAGTGCACATGTCGAGATAAACTCATCAGCATTTTCGGGGGGCGCAGCGCGAAGCGCGGCTTTAACTTTAAAGATGAGGCTCTCCACTTTCTGACCACCCGGTCCGAAGCTTGTTGGCTCCTCTTCACTATTCCTGGTGAGAGTGGCTCTACACACTTCCTCAGTAATGAAGAATACTGGCAGTAGCTCAGCGCAATTCAGTCGAGCTTCTACACGGGGACCTTGCTTGAGTTTGGCGGAGGCCCCGGTGGCATCTGCGCCAGGAGCATTCTTCAGCGCTTCGACTATGCCAAACATGGCCGACTCTGTAAGGATCGATGAAGCTTGGATAAGTTGGCTCTCTGTTTTGGCGCGCCCTTCTTCGTGGTTTCTCTCAAATTCTGGCATACTTGCGCTCCCGCCTGTTCTAAACTCACCGGAGCACAGTGTTATCTTTCTGTTGCAACTTTGTAGCAGGTTCGTGTAATTCTTGGTAAGGCTTGACCATGTTCGTCGGTATTTATTGTCGAACATGGTCAAGGCTCGGTCGAAGGCGATAAGACTCCAAGGCTTAGTCCTTCAAAATTTGCTCCAGTTCACTTTTGAAAACTAAGGACTTTATGTTGCTGCGATTCCACATTTTGAATGCGCGATTCTTAAGGTCGACAATAACCTGAAGTCGAGGGTCTTTGTACTTCCGATCACCGCCGCTCACGTAACTTTCGGGCACCTCCGATGATTTGACGGTACCGTCTTCAGCGAGAACTGAAACACTAGTGAAGAAGGTCTCCCAGTTATAGGGACCGTCTCTCGAACTTGTACGCAGATAAAAACGCCCCGGGGAGTCAGATAACTCGCCTTCGTAATTGAAACCTTCGCCTTCCGCCTTTATCGGCCTCTCGCTGTATGATAGTTTGCCATCAGCGTTGTAGACTTCCAAACGTTTGCCTGTACTGTCAACAATGGCGGACAGTTGAAGCGTTTTTCCATCGGCATGATATAGCCGAACAGACACAGAATCAGGCGTCAATATCTTTTCGAACTCAATGGTGCCAGCGTTCCGGTAAGTCCTTAGATGGACTTTGCCTCCCACTGATTTCACACTCAGTTTTACCACCCCTTGACTGTCCTTGTGCACCCATCTCGTAAGGCTCCGACCAGGGCGCAGAACCGCCTCGAGCACACCGCCCTTGTCCGTCTCTCTGGTTATCTTTATACTGCCGTCATTTTCGTAGTAACGCCTGCCTGTGGTGCCATCGGCGAATTTAACTTCGATCTCGCGTAATACGCCAAATACATCGCGTTTCTCGACGCGGAAAGCTTCTCCAGTAGATTCAGAATCACGCGGAATAACTTTGACTATCAGCTGCTGTTCTGCACTTGTTTGCTTAACGATTCCAGGGTCAGGCGTCGGTGTTGGCGGGCGGAGCATTGAGGAAATGCTCAAACAGAGCACATAGCCAACGATCAATATCACAAGCACTTTTCGTGCATTTTTCATGGATGTTCCTTTCTATGAGCCGGGCGAAACGTCTGTGTTCGGTTATATTGAAGTTTCGATTCGCTCTTCGATTACTTGCTCCAAATCAGCTCTTAGCGCCTACTGTTCTACGATTCGTTTGCCTCAAACTAGCGCCCGCTAGCTGAAGAGAGCGAGTCCCACCGATACACCGGGGCGTGGAAAAGCTTGACTGGTTTGGGGTGTGTTGTTAGTTGAACAGATCAGGGCAGCGGAGCGCATCTTCATCAACTTGTCACTTTCGCTGCTGCTGGTGCTATGCATTTCCTGCTCTTCCTTTCGTAAACACGACAATGAACAGCTCGTGACACTATCGGCGGAGCTTTCGTTTGTGATACTCAGTATTGCTTGTCCCTTTCTTGCTGATGTACTCGATACTCGCTTCTAAGCTGCCAAGCCAGAAGCACACATCTACTACCCATCCCCGTATCGAGAAGGCAGTGATTGAGAGGCGGTCTGCCTCCTCGATGACAGACCGCCCGAGTTTCCGGAGCTTCCAAGCCTATCCCGGAGGAATGTTCTTGTTCTTACTCTCAAGCTTAGGTGCGCGATCAACCAGAGGTCCAGGTTGTTTCCCCTGCCTCGAACTCAACCAAGCCAGCCCTGCTGCAAGTGTCGTTCCCAGGCCTACACCAAGGCCGACGCCCGCAGTTAACTTTCCGGAAGAGGATCTTCGGTCGGCAGATCCCTTCTCAGCGATCATGACTTCTTTGAAGGACTTCGGCGCGCTGCCTCGAGCCTGAGCCTCTAGAGCTTCACTGACGGCAACCATAAGTTTTGGACCGTCCACATCTTGCTGGAGACAAAGTACTTCGATTAAGGTCATGGCTTGCTTTCGCTCCGCCGGTGTCTTGGCATTAACTACTCTGGTGTAGGCATCTTCAACCATTTCTATGGTTGCGATTTGCCGAACACCGTCGACGATTAGTTTCGATCTCAGTTCAGAAACGGGATGCTTTGTTCTGGCTGACTCTACTCGATCCGCTGCCGACGGACGCTGCAGAAGCACGTCGGCTTCCCTTTCTGTAACGTAGGGGCCAAGCTTCTGGCGTTCTTGCAGATCTTTGCGTTTCTGGAGCAACTCGTCCTTCACACGCGGATCACGCTCGCCGGCGATTAGTTTGTCGCAGAATTCGATCTTGCCTGCCAGCCCTTGGTGCTCTCTCTCCATCTGTTCTAGAACGGACAAGCGTTCTGCCTCGTCGGAGCTGAGGGGGTTATCCATCCATTTTCGGTGAAGCTGTTCATGTTCAAGTTGTCTTTGGCTGCAAAGTCCGGCAATACGAGCTCCGGTTTTCTTGAGATCTGCAGCCTCAGCTTCAGTTATAAAGGGTCCGCGCTCCAAATCACGCCGCATTGCCGAACAACTTCTCTCCGCGTTTCGTCCAATCTCGCTATCGCCTTCGCGCTCAAAGACCATCGCAGCGTAGGCAATTTTGTGTGGCAACAAGTCGTACTCAGCTTTCAGCCTTTTCAATTCCGAAAAACGCTGGCTCTCTTCTTGCGACAGGCTATTCTCTTGCGATTTCTTAAGCAGAAGATCGTATTCTGATTCTCTCTGGGAACCAACGCTTTGAAGAATTTGGCGCGCGCCTGCCTCATAGGTTTTTCGCAGCGTGACCTCCAAAGCGGCCTGCCTTACTAAAACGGCTCGATAGTCTATCTCGCGGAGCTCTGTTTGCGATTTGCCTCTGACCGCTTCTATGTCTTTGGGAGTATCTTCAGCAACACGTCTCATGCGCAAGAGTTCATCTACAAAGTGCCGATGAATCTCGTTAGCGAATTTAACATCCGGATTTTCAGCAAAGCGCTTACGCTCTTCTGCAGTAGCGTCAGGTCCTGGAAGCTTTAGCGTTTCGTTCCAATAGGGCACGGGGTGCTTATCCTTGCCCAACCAGCTAAGTGATTTATCAGCAGGTAAGTTAAGCTTAGTTCGAATCCATATTTCGGTACGCTGTTTAGCGACCTCATAAACTTTCTCCGACTGCGTTACTCTCTCTTCCGCACGCTTCTTGTCTTGATCATTCATGAGCGAAAGAGAGCTCTTTTCGCTCTTTTGAATGCTCCCGATGGCGTCATCTATGCAAGAATCCGGGGTCACCGAGAGCGGTCCGCGCAGCGCAGCAATCTTGAAGGGTCCACCAGTAGGATTACCAGCTCCATCGGTCCGACCGAAATAGTTGTCGAGCGTATCGGCAACTACTAGGGTGTACGAAATCTTATGCCAGGGTCTGGATTCGTCCGGAACGTACCAATTTTCAGTTCCGGTACCAACATGTTCACGAAGCATCCTTCGTTGTTCTTCATTAAACAACAGCCTCATGCGCCCTTCAGAATCGGTTTCGCGAGGAATCTTTGGATTAAGCGGATCGCCGATTGCGTCTTGCAGCGCTAAAACGTCTTTGGCCTCGGACTCGGTGACAAAGCGTCCGAGCGCACAACGTCGCTCGGTCTCATTACACAACCTTTGCAAAGTTTCCCCCAAGGAACCAACCTCCCGGGAGCGCATTCCTCTATACTCGGCCAACTGATTAACTCGTTGATCGTGTTCGGAACTCAGCCGCGAGAGTTCAGTCCAACGACGAGCTTCTTCTGTCGTGAACGCCTTTTCGCCCTTTTCCTTCAATTTGTCGAATTCGGTCTTTCGCTGCGCGTTTATGCCATCGGCCACTTCTTTGGCGTAGACCATGCCCATGAACTTGGGCGGACTAATTTGGTGCTCAAGGATTGCATTCACAACTTCTGTGACGATCTCCGGTGCATAGCCGTTTCTGGAGAGAACAGTCTTTGCGGCCAGCGCTCCGTCGAGATGATGTGTAAAGAAGTTTCCTCCGAGAGCTTTAGTCCAGCCATTCTTGGAGCTATCGGAGAAGAGCGCGGCGATGATAGCTTTCTCCGTTTGTGCCGGCGAAAGCCCATTTGCTTTGGCTACTTCAATCACTTCGCCAAGTTCGCCCAAAGAGTGAAGCCAGCTGCCCCGTTGCTCCGCGTTCAATTTTCCGTCAATTGTCTGACGCGCGTAGTTTTCTCTGACCTCGGCCATGATGTCCAATATGCGAGCCCGCTGTTCGACGGTAAGTCCTGATTCCCTGAACTTCTCAAGCAGATCATTTGTTCCATTGGATTTGTATTGCGACAACTCGGCCTCCACCAGAGAACGCGAAGCTTGGAGCTCTGCCTCGGTTAACGGTGCAAAGTCTCTTGCAACACGAGCCTCATTGCCCTCACTCAATGGGCGCCCCGAATCATCAAGGGCGCGGCTGTTAGATTTTGCAATTTCGAGATTCTCAACGGCAGACTCGGCTCGCCCCCTCACCGATTGAATCTCCGGTGTCTTTTCTGCCGGATTGACCTGGCGCATTAGCAAAAGCTGATCAGCAAAGTGCTGGTGAATTTCTACCGCAAATTTGACTTCCGTTTTTTGGGCGAATTGTTTCTTTTCTTCTTGCGAGGCGGTGGCTCCCGGAAGAGCTAGCTTTTCGTTCCAATACGGCACCTTTGGCAGCGGTTGGTCCGGCGCAAGGTTAAGTCTCTGCCTAATAAACATCTCAGTGGATTTAAGCGCCTCGCCGTATACTACCTTCGACTGCTGGCTGCGTGATTCCGCGACTTTGCGCTCAGATTCGTTCATCAAGCCGAGCGCGCCATCTTCGCTACCTTGAATAGCAAGAATTGTCTCGTGAATATCGGCATCAGGAGTCACCGATAGCGGTCCGCGCAGTTGTGCAATCTTGAATGGTCCTTTAACTACTCTGCCATCGCGATCGGTCTGGCAAAAATAATTGTCTAGCGCGTCTGCTGTGCGCAACGTTTGTGAGACACCGGCCCATTCATTGGCTTGATCAGGAACATGCCAGTTCTCCGTTCCGCTACCCACGTATCGCCTCAGTAGTTCCCGCTGTTCAGGATCAAAAGCCAGACGTCTACCTCCTCTTGGATCAGGCTCAGAATCACTTCTCAGCGGGTTAGCAATCGCGTCTCGCACACCAGCGACCTTTGCCACTTCCTCAGCAGTAAAGAAACGACCATATTGCTGTCGCTTCTCCAATTCCTGTATTTGCCATTCACGTTCCAATGTGGGCAATTCTGTTTTTTGTTGCGCATCGACAAGCGCCTTTAGCTCCGCGGCTCGCTGATCATATGCGTCGCTCAGTTTGGTCAATTCAGAAAATCGTTTTTCCTCTTCTGCATTCCTTGACGGATTTTTCTTTAAGCTCTCGAGCTCGTTCTCCCTTTCGCCGTTGACTCCCGAGATAATCTGCTTGGCGTACTCCGCACCCATAAACTGCGCAGGGCCTATCTGATGTTCCAAAATCGAGTGCGTGATAGCTTCAATGTCTGCTTTGCTAAGCAATTCGTCCGCCTGCCGCGATAGCACTATCTCCGCAGCCAGAGCGCCATCAAGATGATGAGTAAAGAAGTTGCCGCCGGAGTTCTTCGACCACCCGCTCTTGACGCTATCGGAGAACATCGCAGCAATAGCGGCATTTCGGGTCTGATCCGGTGTTAGCTTGTTTATCTTAGCCACATCCATCACCTCTGCCAACTCGCCAATTGAGTGCAGCCAGCTGCCCTTTTGCTCAGGATTTATGAAGCCATTGGTAGCTTTACGAGCATAGTTCTCTCTGACCTCAGCCAAGAGATTGAGCACCAGATCGACATGCTTCGGTGGCAAACCAGAGTATCTAAGTTTGTCGAGAACGGAGCCCCCGTCTGCCGAGCGATAGAGCGAAAGGTCACGCTCAACCAGTGCCCTCGACTGTGTCAACTCCTGAGAGGTCAGGGGTTGACACATGCTCTCGATTCGCTCTCTGTTGTTTTCACTCTCAGGTCTGCCGGTACTGTCTTCCGGCTCTCCCTGATTGAGATGATTCTCTAGCATCAACTCGTAACATTTGTGCTCCCAGTCATCTTCGTAACCGTGGTGTTCGTTGAGCCTGTCCCTGCTTGGGGTCGCAGCGACAGCGCTTAGCGCGTCCAACTCCAGGTTGGGC
>JAIELX010000073.1 GCA_019752635.1 Candidatus Obscuribacterales bacterium
ACCAAGGTGCCGAGCCATGTGGCTATGGAAAACAATCATGGTGATAGCGATGACATAACTCTTCTTGCGCTGGTAAGTAAGTGGCCCGCTGCGTCTTGGACCCGGCTGTCGGAGCGCGTTTTATTCCAGGCGAGTAAACTGCGGGAGTTTGCCAGGCAGTCGAACGGACAGCTAACGATTATTCGCAGTGCCACTGATTTGAAAGACTATCTTGCTCGCCGACAGAAGAATGCCGCTTGTACTGCGGGCTTTCTCGGGATTGAGGGAGCCCATGCGCTCGATGGGGATCTGAAAAACATAGACGCATTCTTTGATGCTGGTGTCAGAATGATGGCACCAACTCATTTCTTCGATAACGATATCGGGTCGTCCGCTCACGGTTTGCTTCATGAGGGGCTTACGGACAAGGGTAAAGAGATGATTCGGCGAATGCAAGCGAAACATATGATTGTTGATCTTGCACATGCGTCACCGCGCACCATCGCAGATGCGCTTGCAATCTCTACCGCACCGGTTGTGGTATCACATACCGGTGTGAAAGGAACTTGTGATAGCGTTCGCAACTTGTCCGACGAAGAGTTGACGGGCATCGCTAAGACTGGTGGCGTAATTGGTATCGGATACTGGCCCGAAGCAATATGTGGAAACAGCGCCGCAGCCATAGCCAAGGCGATGCGCTACACGAGCAAGCTGGTAGGCGTGGACCATGTTGGGCTGGGCTCAGATTTTGATGGCACGGCTTCCGTGCCGTTCGATTCTGCTCATCTCATTCAAGTTACTCAAGCGCTGATCGACGAAGGATTCACCGATAAAGAAATCCGACTCATTATGGGCGAGAACGCGATTCGCGTGTTACAGGCGACATTGCCGGCGAATTAGTTTCCGGATAATTTGTTGAGAGTTTCCTTTGCGACCATCTTCATGTGCAGTGATTCGTACTTGAGTTCGATCGTCTCTTGCAGCACTGATTCGATCTTTGAGGTCAAAGTGTCAACGAAGTACTCGTGGATGTTTTTGTCACTGCGGTAGTAATCGAGTAGCAAGAGCAGGCACTTGAGTGTTTCTTCCCGGTATTCACCCGAGCGATGGTGCTGTCCAAACAATGAGAGCAGCCGATTTTCCACCGCTGCGGGCGTTGCTTTTGGAACGCGAAACCACAGCACCATGAACTCTTGAAGATTAGGATTTGCTCTTCTTACCGCGTGCATAATCAATGCATCAAATGCCCGAAAATAGGCTCGGGATAGCCATAGAGGGCATTCTTCGGTCAACACGGAGCTTATTGGAGAATTCGCCAATGAATTGATGAATGCTGTTTCAAAGCTCGATTGAATAATCGGAAGTAAGTCAAAATTGCGCCCCTTAAGATTGATAATCAAATCCGATAGCGTTACTGCAAAAATTCTTGCGTCGGTTTCGTCGCAGAGACATTTGACGGCCGCAATGCGACAGGCAACCTCGAAGTCACTGTGGTTCAAGTTCTTCAGGATATCGATCAACTCGAATGTGCTTCTGGCAGCAGTAAATGCGAGCCGTTCCTTTTGTGAAAAGCGATTCCACTGCGCCGTGGAAGGCAGAGGTGTCATTAACACTTTGCTAGGAATGATTAAGCCCGGTGCGTTACCGACAGTCGCTGTCAGCACTGGCTTTGAACCTGGTGGAGCTGCGTGGTTTAGTTTGTTGCGAAACTGACTCAAATCCGGTGAAGAAGGCTGCGGTTTCTGATCGAGGGCGGCAGGGTCCCAATCTTCATACCACTTCCCTTGCTTCGCCAACTGACTGGTTTGGGCTTGAGTAGTGGTCTCCCAATCCGGCGTTTGAAATTTTGCCTCGGTCGGCTGCTCTGGTGGCTTGGATTGCGGTGACCTGCCAGGCTTGAAGAGCTCCCATGTTGCTTTCGCCCGTATTCCCAGTCGCTTGATCAGCTTGGCGAAAGAAGGCTGGCATTGCCCTGATAAGCCTTCATCCAGCGCGGGTATCAGGTATGGAGGCAGCTCCAACAACTCGAGAACCATGTCGCCGTAGCCGCGAATTTTTGGGTCCTTATGGGTGAGTAGATGTGCCAACGTTGCTGACTTTGTGGGCTCTGCGAAGTCCTGTCTGCCAAGCAGTAATCGCTCGTCGCCCCCATGGAGCGTTTTCCACAAACGAGGTTCATAACATAGGCATTGGAGCGTGATATAAATGATCCAGCTTGCGAAATTATCCAGATAAGGACCGAAGTGAATTTTACTTCTGCGTGGATGCTGATAATTGGGATGTCCCAGCTCCTGGCTCTCCTGTCCCTCCAACGAGGGAACGAACATTCCGTCGTAATCGACCAGCCGAAACTCGTTGTCGCAAATCAAGATGTTGCCGTGCTGCAAGTCGCCATGCGCCAGACCTTCCTTTCTCAAGGAAAGCACCATGTCCTTGAACGCTTCCGCCAGGCGGAGCATGCGATCCTGGTCATTAACGTGCTGATCCACAAAGTGATTCAGCAGTTGTCCTTCCACCCATTCCATCTTCAGAATCGGGTACCAGCGACCACCCACCTGAATTCCGCGCTCAATGAAATCGAAATCAACGGTCGCTGGTAGAGAATCGTTCAGAATAAACTGCGAGATTGCTTTGTATCTTTCTGCCCGGTCCGACAGCTCGCGTAGAAAGCAGCGAACCGCGAAGTCCTTCTTGTCTGTTCGAAATCTGTAAACGCTAGCGAACGCGCCGGTGCTGACAATGGGAAGTCCGAGCGCATTGCATGCGGGATAACCAGTCTGAAGCTCGCCGTCATTCAGCGTTAACTTCGGGTTCTGAACGGCTTCGTTAAATTCGTCCGGCGCGGGCCAAGGCATCGGGGGCAGCTCAGGTCAACAGTCAGACTATCATCGCATGCCCGGGGTAAACTGATACACGATGAGAAGTCGTTGTCAGAAGGTCTGGCTAACATCAGATTTTTAGAATTCTATCGGACCAATCGGAGCTGTTGGTCATGACACTTAAACCGGTTACGTTGAGCATCAGCGCCCCCCCCTTTTGACCGATTTATGTTCAAATGTCGGCTGGCGCAGCCTAAAAAACGTTGGATTACGCGTTGCGTTTTTTACACGGGAACAATAAAACAGGTACCAGGAGATTTCGGAATGAGCGGTGACCAAAGGATTGACGGCAATGTCGAGGCATCTGCAGACAAAACGTCAACATCTTCCGATTGTGCCTATAAAGAAGCCGAGAGTGGTCAGGCAGGGTTGCTGGACCGCATGAAGGCGCAAGCCGTGGGGCTGAAAGCGGGACTTTCCAGCGGTATCACCGGTGAATTCGGAAAACCGATTTTCACCGAGGGCGGCATACAGCAAGCCATAGAAAGATTGCGCGGACCTGCCAAAGATAGCAAGGGCAGTGTGCTGCTTGAATCAATGCCCTGGGACAGCCGCGGCATTAAGATTCCATCCAAGGCTGAAGCCCCGAGCGCGCCCGTGGAAGGCAAGCTACCGTGGGAAGGGCTGGGACCCAAGCCGGCTGAGCAACCTTCCAAATCTTATGACGACCCCGAGTATTCGGAAGAAAAGGAAGGCAGGGCGAACATCAAGGCCGAAACTTCCGGCGAGTTTCCGTGGAAGGAACGAGAACGCCCTTCTACCAAGTCGAATCCAGTTGTGGACGATGGTGGATTCGTACCGAAAGAAGCGCAAACGCCCGGAGCCGATGGACCGGCCGCTGCCCCAGTTATAGATGATGGTGGATTCGTACCGAAGGAAGGGCAAACACCCGGAGCCGATGGACCGGCTGCTGCACCCGTTATAGATGATGGTGGATTCGTACCGAAGGAAGGGCAAGCACCCGGAGCCGATGGACCGGCCGCGACAGAACCGGTAGAAGATGGCGGATGGCTTCCTAAAGGCTTTGACAAGATTCCTTTCGGAACTCCCTCAAAAGACAATGGCTTCTCTTTCAAGGATCTAGGTATAGACTTTGAATTGCCGAAACCGGAATATCTGGTTGCTGAAAACAAGATTGCGAAACCGTCTGACTCATCGAAGGCTCCCGGCGACAAAACAACCGATGCCACTGCCCCTGGTGATGTGCCCAACTCAGGAGCCGCCGATGACAAGTTTCGTACAAAAACCGATAAAGATGGCTTTGTAACTGACTTCTGGGTGCCTGGAAAAGACGGCAAACCTCCTGTTCATTATAAGTGGAACGACAACGGTGCTTTTCGAGAGTACGACGACGCCAAGAAAGAGTTTAATCCGTCCAGTTCACCTATTGACGTTGCTCAACCGAAGGCAAATCCGAAAACCGGTGCTGTTGAGCTTGATCCTGCGGTCGGAACTCGCCGTCGATTTTACCCGGATGGTCGTTACGAAGAAACCGATCAGAACGGCAAAATGCAATTCGAGTCCAATGGAAAGGGTGAAACGCGTCAACACAAGTATGATGCGCAGGGCAATGCTACTGAAATTGTAGTTCGAGAAAAAGGCAAACCTGTCAAGGAAATCTACGCTCCGGACAAGACCAATCCTGAAGCAACAGGAGAAAGAAAGGGCTACGAGTACAAAAGTCCGACGACAGGCCACGTCGAAAACATGCAGAAGCAAGACAACGGCGAGTGGAAGCTTAGTGTTGGTGATGAAACGCATACATTTCCCGCTGATTCGAAAGTCGATTTTGATCGAGAGGGAAACAGAAAAGTCACCGATGGACAAGGTGTCGTTCGCTACGAAGCGAAACCAGATGGTACCGCCATTCTGCGTGATGAGAATGGTCATGTTACCGAAACAAAGAGCAATGACGGCGCGGTGACCAACTTCAAGAGGAGCGAGACTGGCGAAGTAGAGCAAGTTATAGTGCGAAACAGTCAGGGACAGATTGTTGAACATACTTCGATGGAAAACAATCAGTGGGATTCACCGGGGTTGGATGACATTCAAGTCGATGATCGCACCGGTAACTACAAAATAAAGTTTGCGACCGGCGAAGAAGTTGTGCGGAAAGTCAATGACGGACAAGAATTGCGCGATGCCACCGACGACTATAAGCTGGATGCGGAACGCGTCATCGAAGGCATCAACCCGAAACTATCGCCAGAGCAAGAAGCATCAATGCGATCGGATCTTGGCGAAATCGCCAAACTTCCACCTGAACAGCAACACAAGATCTACGAGAGCATTCAGCGCATTAACGATGCGAAGAATGGACCGACCAAGTTAACCGATCAACAACGTTCGGAGCTCATTGTGTCCATGACTCATCAAATCGCGCATCCTGACAGTATAAAGCAAGGAGATAAGGATACTTGCGTGGCCGCCAACGTTGAGAAAACAATGGCAATGACGCATCCGGACAAGTATGCGGATATGGTTTCTAAGTTAGCTACCGAAGGCTCGTACACCGCTGCTGATGGCACTGTAGTTAAAGCCCAGCGCAAGGCCGATGGTTCATTGGCGGACTATAGCGACGGATCGAAATCGAGAAGTAGCACCAGCGAAGTCATGCAAACAGCAATAACACAGCTTGGTCTACCAGAGGGGCAAGAGTACCGTTCTTATCCCCCCGGCCACGAGCCGATGCCAGCAGGAGTTGATCGTTCAACCGATACCGGTGAGCGGATTATCGTCAATGGCGAAGAGAAAAAATACATTGGTATCGATCGCGATGCAAAAGTGAAGATGCTCGAAAAGCTTCTTCCTGAGGACAAGTTCGTTTCGACTCCGATCGCCAACTCCTCTGATCTGGATCAGGCGTGGAAAGCCAATGGTGCCACCCCACCACTGAATGTCACTGTGCGCATCGATGCACCGCATACCGGCATGGGTGATGCACGTGAGGGCGGACCCAAGACTCACGCTGTTTCAATTACGCACATAGAGTATGATGCCAATGGTAAACCGACGAAGGTATACTATGAGAACACTGCCGACGGTGAGGATCATAGCTATCCCAACGGAAAGGGTGTCGCGATGGACGATTTCGTAAAGAGCATGCAGTCTACCGAGAAAGATCCTAAAACGGGCAAAGAAAAACCAGTTCCCTTTGTAGGTATTGTGCGAACTAAGCAATGAGCATCTTAATTGAATCCCGGCTTGACGAACCATTCTCTTTAGGATCGGGCAGAACCATTCGTCCACCCTCAGGGTGGAGTGTTGAAGGCTTTGTTAGTGGCAGCGATCAATTGCGATTGAGACCGGCAAGTCATGTTCGCTGGTGTCCTCCCGGAACCGAGCGTCTCTCCCTTCACTGGAACAAATCGACCTCACCGCTTGCTAATTCTGCGGCGGAACACTTCGCCGAATTGCTGCGCAGTCCGCTCGGAGTCGTTGCTGTGGAGGATCTCGCACCGCTGTTTCCGTCGATGATTCGCATTCCGCTTCTTCGAGTTACACGCGCGCAAGTAACGCATTTGCCGCGTTACGGTCCGTTCCTGGAGATTGACTATTTCATCGCAGAACATGGTGAAGCCGGTATCGTTTACTACGCGCCAACTGAGAGATTTGAGCACGGCGAATACCAGTTGCTGGCTTATGAGGGAAGAGAACCCGCGTACACTACTTTCCTGGCCGTTGCTCGCAAGAGTTTGCGCACATTTTGCGAAGCTGGCGATTTTTCCGTTCCTGTAAGGCGCACTGGCTTGGTACGCAAAAAGACAAGTAATCTGAAAAAGACCATTCCGCGCAAAAAAACGCTGGCGGTGACAACAGCACTTCCTGGCGGACTGATGTTCGAGTATAGGTTGCAGGCCGGCGATACCGTTAAATCCGTAGTGATGAAAAAATGGCCGAATCTGTCTGAAGAAGAGGTTCGGAAGAGGGTAAAACAGATCTACGCCATCAATAGAGCGCGTGGGAATGCCCTATTTGCATGGACTTTGAGCGAAGGTGAAACTCTTTTGCTTCCTCTTCAGGAAGTTTTCGATGAAAGCTGACCTGCCAAAGTCAATGACTTTTCTCCTGCTTGTGTCATGACTTTCCTCCTGCTTGTTCGAAAGTTTTGGTTCGGGTATAAATAAATGGTGCCCACCTTACAACCGGATGCGGCGGAGCCTGAACCTTTTAATGGTTTCCGAACATTACCAGTCCACCAAGAAACGGGTAGACCTCCGATACAGCGCATTGCCGCGTTGGTTTCTGCCTTTGGCGACAGCGGTCTGCATTTGCTCCGGCGGAGCGTGGACGGCGATAAAGCTAGGCGGGTTGCCCGATCTCAGCGGGATTCGCGACACTATTCAGAATCTGGAGTCCAGATCGGTTCCACCAAGAACTACTCCAAGACTCCTTTACGGTCAGCATGGGGAAATCGTCGCCGGTATCAGCGATACAGTAGAGGACTTTGGTCCTGTCGAGACGCCTCAGCCGCGATTTCTTTTGCCGTCGTTACTTCCCGGTGACACGCCGCTGGATCGAACGATGTACCTGCTTTTGTCGGTGTTCATTGCCAGTGCGGCATTGACGATGGTAGGTCGCGACAATCGGCTTAGTTTCACCCATGAGGGGCTGACTTTTCCATCCGGCATGATGCCCGAACTCAAACTGCGACGCAAGCGAAAGTGGTCGGATATTAGCGCCCTCAGCCTTGTCGTCGATCCGAAGGCACACACCAGACACTTGAAGGTCTATTTTCAGTCCGGCGGTAAAGCCACAATTGACATTGATGCTCTGGGGGAAAAGAACCTGGAGAATCTATTGCTGGGACTGGACGAACTAGCGGGGCAATGCGCAATGTCACCTGAATTGGTTGCGCTAAGGCACAAAATGTTCAACGATCAAAAGTCGGCGACAAACCTCTGGGAAGAAGAGATGGCATCGCACTTCGCCGCCACCAATTTTGTTGCCCTTTCTCCCGGGTCGCTGCTGCAGAACGGTCGCTTTAAAGTAGTGATGCATGCTTTTTCCGGTGGGCTATCAGCCGTGTATCTAGCTGAGCAGAGTGCTACCACGCTCGACATAAGCGGAAAACCTCAAGGCAACGTTGTCGTAGTCAAAGAGAGTGTAATTCCCGCTACCACTGACGAAAGTACGCGAGAGAAAGCTCGCGAAATGTTCAAGAGAGAAGCGCAGCTACTCATGCAACTGAAGCATGATCGCATAGCGAAGGTCTTGGATCACTTTGTGGAGAATGGGCGCGATTACCTTGTGCTGGAATATATTCCGGGACTTACATTAAGGCAATACATTCGACGCAACGGACCGCAAAGTGAACAGATCGTGCTCGGGTGGTCCAAGCAGATTGCCGAGATTTTGTGCTATTTGCATGAGCGGCAAACGCCGATCATTCACCGCGATATTACTCCCGATAACTTGATGTTGACTCCTGACGGTCGGCTTTTCATGATTGATTTTGGCGCTGCTAACCAGTTCGTTGGCGCCGCCACCGGTACCATTGTCGGCAAGCAGTTATATATTTCGCCGGAACAGTTCAGAGGGAAAGCTGTGCCTGCCAGCGACGTTTATGCGCTTGGTGCCACCATGCATTACCTGCTGACGGGAGAAGAACCAGAGGCTCTTAGTGCTGCAAATCCCAAGAGCGTCCGCGCCGAAGTTTCGGGGGCGACGTCAGATCTCGTTTCTCAGTGCATGCAGCAGGATCTCACCGAACGTGTCCAAACGGCTCGTGATCTTCTGAATGCTCTTGTACAGTTAAGTACAGTGGCTGCTGGCGAGGTGATTTCCACTAAAACAGGCGTCAGTGCTGATGATGCTGCAACAGCCGCAGATGCCACTGTCATAAAAGTCCGTCAGTATGAAGGGCAGGTCTAATGTCTGAGTCCGGTCGTAAAGAGCAGAACGATGTTGCTTCAGCGAATTCAGCTAACGGTGGAGAGTCGGACACTGGTGGTGGCGTTAAATTAGTCGTGACAACAGGTGAAGAAACCGAACCTGTTCCGGAGGTGTCCACTGCGATTGGCTCTGACTCACCCGCGAAAGTGTTAGCGGCACTTGATTCGTCCATTCCTGGTCAGGCGAGTTCACTACCCTCAATAGTCGGCTCTTTCACCCTGGACACGACTGCTACTGTCAAAGAGAAGGTGAGGTCGTTTTCTGAACGCAACAGCGTTCATGTCATGGCGATACTTGGCGGGATGTTGTTTGCCTGTTGGATGTCGTTTGGAGGGCTCGCTTCAGTCGGCGTGATTCTTCTGCTGTGCGGATTGATCTTGCTGACCAAATTGACAAAATTGAGCAATCGGTGCGAGCTAAATGTTGGAGAGAAACTCAACATCTCACTTGTGGATTTGCTCGGCAAGAGCACTTTATCCGTGTCACGTCGTCAGGTAAAGGCTGTACGCGAGGGGGCAGACTCCTTTATTATAGAATTGGAATCCGATTTTTTGAATGTGGCTCAAAAAGCGGTGTTTAACTCACTGTTCCAAGCGCGCTCGAATCCGTCCGTGCTTCGAATTCCATTCGATGGCATGGTGTCTGAATCGCAAAGAGACGCAATCAAGGCTGCGCTTAGTTTGTTTATGGGCAGTGCCGTTGAGAAAGCTGTGGTACCTGTTGATAAATTTGCCGCACCAATTCCCGTTGATGACGGTATCACAAGAGTCATGTACAGTCCCAACAAAGTTGCTCGCGACAATGCAGCTAAGTGGATGAGGAAGAACAACTGGAAAGTCAGTTCGCTTTTGTTTGCGGCAGGACTGGCAATTACTCTCGCGCTCGGAATCAGTCAGACGTTTGTCGTTCTGATGACCATCGGGCTGGTGTGTTTTCTAGCGGCGCTGCATGAACGTGAGAAGCCTCAATACCTCGGCTTCTCCGCCGATGGCATTGCATTTATGTGGAATCGCAAATCTGGTGAAACGAAGACGCATACCATTCCCTGGGAATGCCTCTCTCATGTCACTACATTTTGTTCTACCGGACGAAAGCAGTTTGACACCATGATCGATTTTCGTTTGATGGAGGAGAAACTTCCTGCGCCGCAACGAATGACCTTTCGTATGATGTTGCCGGAGTATTTTCATGATAACCCCATGAAGCTGCGGCTGCGCACAGGTGGATTGGAAGGTCCGGATGCTCGCCACAATCTGTTGGAGGCGATTCGCAAATACGTTCCTTCCGACCGAGTTGATTCTGAAGTCTTCAAAGTTTTGAACCCGACTGATCCGGAAAGCTATACAACTTTGTGGCTGGAGACTCTCGGCAATGCTCCTCGTCGCTTCGCCGAGGGACACTTGCCTACCGGACACATGTTGGACAACGGCCGATTCGAAATCATTCGCCTGCTTGGGGCGGGCGGGCAAGCGACCGCGTATCTTGCTAATGAAAAATTTGATGCTGATGGTCAGCCGCTGCAAGACAAAGTAATAGTATTGAAGGAGTTCATTCTTCCGTCTCACGCCGGTGCTGAACTCAGTTCGCGCTCCCTGGAACACATCAAGCGTGAGCATGAACTGATCAAGCGTATTCATAACGAACAGGTCGTTGAGTATTACGGATTATTTGTTGAGGACCATCGCGCGTATCTCATTCTTGAACACATAGACGGTCCCTCATTACGTGATTACGTCGTTGAGCATGGACCGCTCTCTCGTGAGATGGTGCTTGATTTGGCGCTTCAGATGACAGAAATTCTTGCTCATTTGCATAACCAGTCACCGCCGGTGGTTCATCGCGATTTTACTCCCGAGAATTTACTGTTGGAGAAAAGTGGTAAGTTGAAGCTGATTGACTTTAACGTGGCTCAGGAGTTGGAGACGAACGCGACGCGAACAATCGTCGGCAAACACTCATACATTCCACCGGAACAGTTCCGTGGAAAGCCTTTACCCCAAAGCGATATTGATGCCATGGGCGCCGGCTTGTATTTCCTTCTCACTGGAGAGGAGCCGGACCCGATAAGTGTTTCGCATCCGATCTTGAAGCGGTCCGAAACTGGAGGGGAACTTGATGAACTGGTTGCGCGCGCAACCCAGACCGACTTGACTAAGCGTTTCGGACGAGCCGAAGACATCAAAGAGGCTATACAGCGGATATTGTCGAGCGAAGCGCCGAAAGTAGACTCATCGGAGTCACCTTCAGCGATATAATTCTCCGCGTTGCCTAGATCGTGAGCGAGGAAAATTACTTTGCGATTTTGTTTTGCTTCAACGAGATTACGGACTGCCATTACTCTCGTTGCGTTATTGGCTAGTTGCTTCGGAACGCCCACTACATCGTCAGTTCTGGCGCAGGTTGAGAACCCTAGCTTCGATTCGGGAGTTTCCGCAATGGAGCGCGGCGATTACAACGTTGCCATCAACAATTTTGATGAGGTGATAGGTGCTCAAGAAACGAATGCAAATGCGTTTTTCAAACGAGGTCAGTGTTTCTTCAATTTGAAGAACTATGCACTTGCGGTAGCCGACCTTAGCGCAGCTATCGACTTGAACGCCAAAAATGCAAACTACTACATGTGGCGCGGTAAGGCATACGCGAAGCAAGGGAAGCATGACAATGCCATTCGCGACTTTCAAGCTGCATTGCGATTGAAACCTGGCTTGGTGGAAGCGGTCGAAGAGCAAGGGGATAGTTACAGCAGCACCGGCGACCATGCTAGAGCGACGTCTTCTTACGACAAGGCACTTGAGCTTGGCGGTGAGTCTGCCGGATTGCTGGTGAAACGCGGACGCGCATTGAACCAGCAGGGACTCCGTGAACGCTCATTGAGCGACTTCGATCGGGCGGTAGAACTGGCACCGGAAAACGGCGTTGCCTACTTTAATCGAGGCGTGGTTTACAACGGTCTTCACCGACCCGAGGATGCAGTAAAGGATTTCAACGTCGCAGTAAAGCTTGATCCCAAAGATCCCGAATCATACTTTGAGCGTGGCCGTGCGTATGCTGGAATGAAGGATCCCAAGCAGGCGATTCATGACTACACCGAAGCCTTGCAGATTTACACTCGCAATCCGCAGTACTTTTACCAGAGAGCCCGAGCTTGGCAGCAGTTGGGTGAATACGACAAGGCACTCGGTGACTATCAGGACGCAATCAATTACGCCCCGGACGAGCGCGTCGCCTCCCGATACTATCTGGCCCGAGGTTACTGTTATCACCAAATGGGAAAGTCGGTGCTGGCGCGGGCTGATATCAATAACGCCACCAGGATCAATACCGCCTTACCCCGGAAGATTCGCTTTGAAGACGGAGATCCAGGCGAACAGGATGCAACGAATCAAAGGTAGCTGAAATCATTATTGTTTGTTGCAGTTTCGGTCCAGGCTGGTCCTTCGGATGAATTTTCAGGCATACCTTCTCTGGCATCTGCGTGATTTTGAATGCAAGAAAACGAGCGAAAGGAATTAGATGCAAAAACCGTGCTGCTAATTGAGCAGACGGACGAGTCTCTGCGCAAAATGGAGAAAACGCTTGGACCAGACCACCCCGTTGTGGGCAAACTTCTGGACACGTATGCAAGGCTTTTGCGTCAGAACAACCATCGAGTCTTGGACGCAATAAACATGGAAGCACGTGCGAAGGCCATTCGAGCCAAGCACAATCAGGAAGAGGCCGATGCGCAGGCTAAGGTTTTTTCGGGCGTTGCGGACGCACAGAAGCCCAAGCCGCGATCCCCACTTTCAGCAGGTAGGCTGAAGTTGTTTCTCTGGGTAATTGTAGCCGTTCTTGTAGGCACAGTAACAGTATCAGGGATGCGTACCGCGAAGACAGTCGGGAAGCATGACGCGAAGACCAAAACCTTGAAGTCTTCCAATTTGAAGAAAACAGCAGAGTCTAGTCAAGTTGGACCCGGCGATTCCTTGACCGAAGCGCAAGGTCAGGCGACGACAGAAGCAGAAGCTCCGGTAGAGGTGCCTGTGGAGCAATCTAGACCTGCTGCGGTGGAACCCATCGGCGAAGATACGGACGACATAAAAGAAGAGATAGCTCAGTTGGCTAAGCACGGGCGAGAGTATGCCGAGGCCGGCAACACCGCTGATGCTGAGGAATCATTCAAGACTGCCATTACTATTGCAACTCAAGCATCGAGGAATGGTCGACCGTTCGCTTCGGAAGAGTTGGTTCTGGTTTTTGATCAATATGCGACGATTCTGGAGTCAAGGGGAGCTAACGAGAAGGCTACGGTAATGCGCAATAACGCCAAAGGGGTCCAACGGATTTTGGAACAACGTGCCGCGGCCAGTCAGCAGTAGTCTGAAGTAGCCCGCATCTCCACTTGAGGGACGGGGCGTGTTGTTAGTCGATGGTGCTCTTCGGTACCTGTGAGTGTTCCGCCAGAGGTTTTCCTGTCATCATTAGCCAGTACACTAGACCGGCTAGAAACAGTCCGACAAACCAGGCATAGTCGTATACCGGACGCAACTCGGGAATTACCAGACCGCACCAGGCGCCTGCGCAACCGACAATGGTAGCAATTACGGCCGCCATGTTCCAGCCATTTGTGTAGCTGTAAACTGAGTTTTGCGTGACATACAAATCAGGCAACACCAGTTTGGTTTTGCGAATTATCCAATAGTCAACTATCAGTACTCCGGCAATGGAGCCAAGTCCGCCCGAATAGCCCAAAAGCCACCCGATTATGTACCCTTTGGGATCAGCCACCAGTAACCAGGGGCACATAAGAACGCCAATGATGCCGGTAATCAGCCCTCCTCGCTGAAAGGAAATGTACTTCGGAAAGCAGTTTGCAAAATCGTTGGCCGGGGAAACTGCATTTGCCGCGATATTTACTGCCAGCGTTGCGATGGCTACCGTGAGCATCGCGATAGCGACCACCCAGCCATCCTTGAACCGTCCAATGAGTTGGATTGGATCCCACAGTTCTTTGGCGGGTGCATCTGGATAGACGACAATTGCTGCTGATGTAATCAGAACACTCATGGCCGAGAAAACTGTCATTGCCATTGGTAATGCAACTGCTTGACCAATAGTTTGATCTCTTTGGCTACGCCCGAACCTTGTGAAGTCAGGCATGTTGAGTGAAAGAGTTGCCCAAAAACCAATCATTGCTGTCAATGATGGAAAAAATACCGGGAGGAATTCATGCAATGTCGGGTATTTGCCGGTCTCTTTGAGCAGTCCGCCGAATCCGTTAGCAGCATTGAAGAACCAGACGACCAGTAGCGCGGTCATCAGTAACACGATGGGCGCGGCAATGCTCTGCACTCGCTTAACTAGTTCCATTCCCTTGAAAATAACCAGAATGTTCAGTGCCCAAAAAACTGCAAAAGAGAGCCATTCTGTCGCAGTGTGTTCCACGACCGGTGCCCCGGGAATGGCGTTCCACGGTGGACCAACTACCGGCCCGCCGAGCATGGTGTGCCAAGCCGGACCTACTAATGCGATCATGAATTTGTGTAGGGCTTGTCCGCCAATCCAGGCCTGAATCCCGAACCAGCCGCAGGCAACAATTGCACGCATGAGAGCCGGTAGATTCGACCCGATTGTTCCGTAACTGGCACGTGCGAAAACAGGAAACGGGATACCGTATTTGGTGCCGGGGTGGGAATTTAGTAAAATTGGAGCTAGCACAATTATGTTGCCCAGCATGATGGTGAATATGGCTTGAGCCCAGTTCATACCGCTGGCAATGAGTCCTGACGAAAGTTGGTACGTAGGGATGCAGGCCGACATGCTTGCCCACAGCGCCGCGAAGTTGTAAGCGCTCCAGTTTCTTTGAGCTACAGGAACCGGCGCCAGGTCGTGATTGTAGAGCGGGCTACCTTGGAGCGAATCGGCATTCTCCAGTTCGACTCTTCCATCTGGAAGCGTTGTCACTGATGGAATTCCAGCAACACCCGAATCGCTCATTCAACTTCCTCCTTCATCGGACTTAAGGTGGTGATTCGCCAGGTGCTGCATTGCGGGAGCATCGCTATGTGAAAACAACCGGTTTAATGTGGCACGGCGGCAATCATAGCCGAGTTCGCGGTTCCGGAACAGGAGCCTGAAATACAGGGCGGTAGAAGCTTTTGAAGTGACGGGATGCAAAGGGCCGTTTGTACTAACTTCTTGATTAAACGGTGTTTGTTGCCGACTGAGGTGTCGTCGCCAGCGATCGCCCTTCCCATGGGGTACTTCGGTGGAGGTTTTGCCGGAGATTTGAGGGTCCAAGATAAAATTGCGTTGTAAAGCGTTGCTGCGGGCTAGTCTCGGAATTAGGATGTTAGGTGCGTTCAGTGTGCGCATTAGTCGTTTTCGCATTTTCAAATCAGCAGGTTTGAGTCATCATGGGTACCGGGTTAGGGATCTTCTGGATTGATTGGATGTGCAAGCCTTTTCTCAAAGGTTTGATGAAACAGCCTGAGCTGATTGTTCTGCTTATTTGCTGCATCTACGGCTACATCGCATACAAGCTTGTGAAAACAGCGTATCTGTCAGATATGCATTAATTTTTCCGAAATCAGCCCGTTAATAGGTTGCTTCCGGCGGCTTCGTCCATTGTGCAGTGCGCTTCCCTGACAGAGACCCGCGGTAATGCAGTCTGTGTAGACCGGTTAGGTCGGGCTTCAGTAAAACACACTGGAACGGGGGCTTGCTCCGAGTTCCCTGTATTCGCCATTAATACCGCTGTTAGAACCCCGAGGAGTGAAGACTAAACAGGGGCTTTCGCGAGGTTGAAGCGGTCTGTGTCGGCGGTTTTATGTCCGCTGGATGGCGCCACTGACGATTAGAATTCTGCTCAAGGAAACTGCTCTTAAGTCAGTCCGAGGACCTCTCTAGCTCTTGCGTGATCTTTGAGATCGCCAGCGTATTGTTTCAGACCCGAATCGCCGATTAACGTGACCACCGGAGTTTGAGTTATTCCGGCTTCCAAAGCCAGTTCGCGGTCATTCATTACATCGATGATTGTCAGTTCGTAGTCGGTGTACTCCCAGAGTTCCAGAATTTTGTATAGCTCGGCAAGCGCTTTTCCAGAGTCTTTCGATGTGACATAGAGTGCAAGAAAGAATTTTGGCATTGAACCCGGTCCCCTAGTGAGGAAATGCTACCAATTAGTTGCATGCGGGAAACGGTAACAATGCCTATCGGAAACCACAGATTCGGATATGGTGCAAACCTTTATGAAAGGTTGTCGCAAGCTAACTGCTATATTTTGTGACCTAAGTTTCTGCGATTCTTTGTGGCATAGTCGCGAATTTTCGGTCACCAATTCACTAGATTTGGTGACATGGATTTTGGCTGTGTGTCGGCGTAATTGCGAAGGTGCGGTCACCAGACTTCATCAACGTGAGGAAGGTTCACGACGAGCCGGTCTTAGTCGACTTATTCCTGCTTTGCGAACAGTGATCGGATTGTGCCGTTGGACCTGTTTGCGCGTAGCGACAGTGGGGGAACCCTTTACACCGATTCCGACACCAATAGCTTTCTTGGGTACAATTCGTTCTATCTGCCTCACCAATATTTCTTCCTGCTGCTTTTGGCAGCTACCGATCGCATAACAGACTACTTCCTCTCGCGAATTCAAGAATACCAGTGCTGGAATCGGACAAATCTCATACTGCTTCGCCAGCTTCGCATTTGCAGGATCGTCCACATCGCAGGACACCCATTCAATCTCGTTACCGTAACGCCTTTTTAGAGTGTCGAGCGTTGGTTTCATCTGTTTACAGGGTTCGCACCAAGTTGCATAGAACTCCAGTATTTTTGGCCGATCGTCTCGCTTGGGTGCGTCGTCGAGGTAGTCGGAAAATTCGCGAAATTTCCGACCGACAGGTGGATTTGGGTGCGCAGAAACAACAGCTGGCAAATCTATAGCAAGGGCCGGTGATCCAGCAGCGAAACATTGCCAAAGCAATGCCGCCGGCGCGACGAGAGCAGCAATCCGGTGCATCTGTTGTGTCTCACGAGAGTGGAGAAGCGACTCTTATACTGTACGACTGCTATGTTGACTGCATGTAAAGAGATCGTTCGCAGTGCGTAACGCTTCGCTCAGCCATTCGTAAGTCAACGGTGGAGGCAGCGTACAACCACCGTTCCGTCTTCGCGCCATCGGCTTCAGGGCTAGTTCGTTGCGCTTGCCCGCTCCCGGACGTTCAACCACGACCGGTTTGTGGTCCGAGCCGATGGACGGCCCAAGATGACGATCGCGTACCGACACGGATGGACCAGCGCGCACATGGTCTATTGGTATCAGCGGTGGTATTGGTACCAGATTACAGACTCTGCCGATTCGCGCCGGCTATGCTCAGGTGCTTCATCAGTGAAGCGCGTTTAGGAACAGTGCGAATGTTCTTTTGTCGGGCGTGCTTCCGGCAAATTCAAAACGCGCCATTCTCGGATGCCACCAGCCATAGATAGAACATTGGTGTAGCCCATCTTCTGAATGTTGTCGGCGGCAAGCGCCGAGCGAAATCCGCCACCGCAGTAGAGAATGACCAGGTCGTTTTTATTCGGTATCAATTTTTCGACATCCCGTTCCATGACGCCTCGTCCGATGTGGATGGCGCCGGCTGCGTAGCCTTGCTCCCACTCATTGTCCTCGCGCACATCAACAAAGTGAAACGGTACCTTCTTTGTTTGTCGTTCAATCACTTCCTGTGGAGTCGTTTCTTTGACCCTGGTTTTCGCTTCGTCGACTAATCTGACAAATGCTTCGGAATGACTCATACCTGCCCACCACCATCTAGTGAAAAACCGGACTATTATAAGCCGTTCGTCGAGAGGTAAGGGGCGCTTGATATGTTGAGGCTCTGTTACCTTGGACCGGGGCACAGTGAAGGCTTGTTAGAAGTTTCGGAAAAATTTGACAAGCTTTCACGTTGATAGGGGCCCGACGCTCTCGGGTTGACTCATGTTGAGGCAGAATTGCTATGGAATCCTGAGATTAAGCCAAGAAGCTTCTCAAGAGCGGTAGCATTTAGTGACATAGCACTGTGCAGGTAAGAGTGATGCTTTTAAATCGAGAAGACAAAACTATCAATTTTCTGGGTGCGGATATTCCGGAACCTCGTTTGCTGTTGGATTTTTTGGGATTTGAGAAGCACGTCATGCAGATTCGCGACAAGCGAGGAGCCAAGATATGGCCGGGCTGGTACGACCATGCCGCCTACTACATTGCCGACCTGCCACCGGAAAAGGTCTTCGGTCCGGGTGAAGAGGTTGTGTTTCCTTCCTGTGTCAAGGCTCCGGACTACGAATTCGAACTTGCCTGCTTCGTGACCAAGTCGGCGCTGATAACCGACGAAAAGGAAGCACTGAAGTTTTTCCGCGATCACTGCTATGTCTCCATAATGAACGACTGGTCAGCCCGAGACATTCAAAAGAGAGACATTGAGGGATTGGGACCGGCCAACAGCAAGTCTGTTGTGGGTAAGAGTTTCGGACCCAAGCTCGTCAAGGCCTCCGAATTAGATATGGACGAAAATGGTGTCATGAACCTGGAAATGGTGCTCACCATCAATGGCAAAGAGCGTAGCCGTTCCAATTACAACACGCTTTACCACACAAATCCAACCACCGAAAAGAAGGGGGCATGGTCATTCCCACGCATGTTTGCCTGGTTGGGACAACAGAACATCATGGTTCATGCCGGATACGTTCTGGGGTCGGGCACCGTCGGGAACGGTTGTATTGCCGAGTTCATGGCTAAGGTAGATCCTCTGAACAATCAGGAGATAACTCCTGCCGTCTATCCGTGGCTTGCAGAGGGCGATGTTGTGACGATGGAAGTTGAACGCATCGGCAAGTTGGAGAACAAGGTTCGCCTCCAAGCCGCAACGTTAGCCGGCGCCCGCTAGTGGACTTAGAAACAACGCGTCTACAGCAAACCGATTGAATGTGAGTCACCGCTTCGGGACCATCAGGGTGGATGTCAGCGAGTCACTAGATTTTCTGACATCCACCCTGAGGTCTGGTTTTCGTGAGAGTGGCCAGAAGTCATGCCCGCGGAAACTACGGCGGTGATACGCATTCAAAGTGGTCTCAGTTAACAGTGGGTTGCTCATTGCCCGCTGAGTCGGGACAGTGTGGCGCGCCCGGTGTAGAATTACACGAACGCCCTTGTGTCGGAACTGGTATACGAACCGCACTTAAAATGCGGTGCCCGTAAGGGATTGAGGGTTCGAATCCCTCCGAGGGCAATATTCTATTGCAGGAGCTCCCGGCTACTCTGCAATTCTGGTCTTGCCGCCTCCGCGCGTTGACGACTTAGCCACGCCGTTCCAGCTCCAGGTGCCCCGTTTGTCACTGGAGCCGAATTTAGGAAGAGCCGATATTACCTCTTGACTGATTGGGGATTTTCTGGCGTAATCTATATAGCGGTGTCTTCCATTTATATACTATTAAACGAAGAAGACACCGTCCTTTTCGCCGTATGGTGGCGGTATGAGCGCACCGGTTCGGCAAATCGAAATTAGATGTGGCGAAACTTCGCGGATGGAGTGGTGCCACATAAGCAGTAGCAAAATTGGTGTGTGCTACTGCCGGATGACCGCGACTGCCGCTACGAGCAATCCTGCTCCCAGTAGCACTTTCCGAGAGAGCTGGATCCCCCGCTAGTTATAAGTAGTTGCGTACGCTGACCGAAACTTTTTGCTTTAGAGAAGCTATGTCGCGCGCGCCAGCAATCTATCTCGTGCCGCGAAGTTGCTGGCGTTGTTCTACCTTCGGCAATGAAACGGTGAAATGCTAGTGGTGCCCGCCTTTCGAATGTGCACCAAGCTTAGTGGCATTGCACAGTCTAGTCGCCGGCATCGAAGGCAACGGGGCGCGGCTTTCGATTTCGGTCCCAACTACTCTAAGTTGTCGGAGTGACTAAGTTTTCAGGTGGAAAAGCCTACCGACCAGTTGCTTAATTGCGGTTAATAGTCGGCGAACCTACTGAGGCACGAATAGCCTGAGGCTCGCATACAGTGGCGCAGACCGAGGGAGTAACTGTCTTTCGTAGTAGATGTGAGCCGGGTGCCTGACATCTGTGTGCGCTTGCTTTGTAAAGAGAGCGGGTATAAAAATGATGTAAGACAGTCCGGTATCGACGGAAACCCGCTCATGACAGTTTTTCAGAGCAGCTCCTTTAAATGCTTAAATTATTTGAGCACACTATGTGTGTCTCTTTTGTTAATGAACTGTGTTGCTGTAGCAGCTGAACCTCTATGCAATAACAGTAAAGGTAGATATCACCTTGCAACGCAATGTAGGGCGAATGCGCTGACCGAGCACGCCTGTGAATTGATCAATCGACAAGAATATGCTGGTGCCGTGGAGCACTTGGAAGGCGCTCTCCTTCTTAAGCCGGATATGGCTAGTGCTCATGCTAATTTGGGACTTGCGCTCAACCGCATGGGAAAAGTGGAAGAGGCTATATCGCATCTACGCACCGCAGTGCGCTTGGCTCCAAGGGAAGCTGCACCACTGCTGACGCTAGCAAATGCTTATCAGAGAACCGGGCAACTCGATGCAGCGTTGTACGCCTATGCTCGTTTTGCACTCTATTTTCCGAACGATAAAGATATTCCTGTGGTGAGAGGACTGATCGCAGGGTTAAAGAAGGAACTAGAACGCGGAACGCATGCGCACGATACCGCTTCTACAAATTACACCGAGTCTGCCACCGGCGAGAAAAGTTTGCGTTGGGATCGCCCGTCACGTCAGCTCAAAGTTCATATCTCCAGCGGTGCGGACGTCAGAGGACCCAAGCCTCTGACCGCTGTGGAAAACGCCTTCAGACGCTGGGAATCTATAGGTTGTTTTACGTTCGTGTTTGTGAATGAGCCGGGTGAGGCCGACATCGTTTGCCGTTGGGTCGACCAGGCGAATCTCTTGGCGAACCCTGCCGAAGGTGGAGAAGCGAGACTGACCTTCAAAGGATCTATTATTTCTAAGGCGAAGTTGACTCTGCTGACCATGCGAGGCGATGCTCCTGCTGATACCAACGAAGTTGCTGCAGTTGCTTTGCACGAAGTTGGACATTGCCTGGGAATAGTTGGGCACAGCCCCAGTCCGTCCGACGTTATGTACTTTGCGATCAATCCCGATGCGAAAGGCGCCTTCACTGGACTTTCATCGAGAGATGTCGAAACTCTCCGCAAAATGTATCCGGTCGACCCGGTGCTAAGTGCTCTGGGTGATTCCTTTCAAGCCGAAGCAGAGTTTCTTCCTGTGGAAACCCAGAGGAGAGTTGTGCCGGGAGGGCAACGGGGAACAGCGTTGCCGATACGCCTCAATTGAACAGACTCCTTCGCAGCGTTTTTCTTAGTGCCACTGTATGTAGTGTCGCCACCTTCAACGCTGTGCCAGGCGAAAGTAAACCTTCGCAGTCCGAATCCAAACCCGGCATGGTCTGGATTCCCGGCGGCACCTTCTGGATGGGGACGGAAGACACTTCCTTTCCGGATGCACAGCCTCCGCACCAGGTGCGTCTGAAGGGATTTTGGATCGATAAAACTGAAGTGACAAACAAAGAGTTCAAAAAATTTGTTGATGAGACAAAGTATGTAACGGTTGCAGAACGAAAGCCTCTCGCAAAAGACTACCCGCATGTTCCTTCATCGCAGTTAGTGCCCGGGGCGCTGGTGTTCTTTTCGCCGCAAGCACGCACCAAATTGCGAGATCCATATACCTGGTGGCATTACATCCCCGGAGCATGCTGGCTTCATCCGGAAGGACCGGACAGCAATCTTGAAAATAGGTGGGACCATCCGGTAGTGCATGTATCCTGGGATGATGCTGTGGCATATGCAAATTGGGCCGGTAAGAGATTGCCCACCGAGGCGGAGTTTGAGTACGCCTCGCGTGGTGGATTAGATCGCCGCCAATATTCTTGGGGCGATGAATTAAATCCATCGAACAAACATTTGGCAAATTTGTGGCAAGGCACTTTTCCGATGGAGAATACGAAGCTGGATGGCTTTGTTGGTACTGCCCCGGTAAAGTCTTTCCCTGCCAACGGATACGGGCTCCATGACATGACTGGAAATGTCTGGGAGTGGTGTTCGGACTGGTATCGAGCAGACTATTTTTTGAGCTTGCCTCATGGCAAAGTGGTGGTAAACCCTGTTGGCCCGACATCTAGCCTCGACCCTCGCGAACCCGAATCTGCCAAAAAAGTACAAAAGGGTGGCTCATTCCTTTGTACAAATCAATACTGCTCGCGATATGTCGTAGGGTCTCGCGGGAAGAGCGAATACAGAACCGGCCTGTCAAATGTCGGGTTCCGGTGTGTTGCAGATAAATGACAAAAATCTCCGCATAGCCATGCGTGAACTACGTTTACATAACACCGGAATGGGAACTTCACCATAGTTCGAAACCCTGAGAGGACGTAAGTTACTTACGTGACATTGCGTTGGCCCGAATCAGGTCTGGACAAATCGTGAAAAATATTCTCTGCGTCTTTCTTAGTTTCTTAACCATTCAGCTAAACATTTGTTCAGTGGTAATGGCACAAGGTGTTGTGTCCGGCGTCCCCACAGCGAGTGGCGCTGGTGCTGTGCCGACCATAATCGGCGGTGTCGAAGTCAAAACAAAAAACGGGGCGCGCATCATTCGTAAAGTGAGACGCGTTCGTTATTACAAGAGAAACTTCACTCGGAGCGTTCGCAGATATCATATCGTTCGCAAGAACGGCGTCAGTAACCAGACGCGTCAAAAGATCGGCAACAAAGTCATAACCAAATCTGTAGCCAAGCAAAATTCCAAGTCTGTAGCCGCAAACGCAGCAATTGAGATCCCTAAAGACGCCATTCCTGCGACATCAATCATTCGGGGCGTGGACAATCTGGTCCCTGGCAAACGATACGTTGAACTTCTGGAGCGCGACGGAAAATACATAGTAAAGGAGTCGGGCGACGTTGATCCTGATGGCATATTTGCCGAAGTGGAAGAAGAAAACGGCGTCTGGTACATCAAGGGAACCCGAATCGCTGTCGATCAGAAGCACACTTTCGCCGTAAGCAAAGTTCCCCCTGCTGTGCGCCGTTACCTTACGCCCGGCACAGACTTTGTTTCTCAGTCCGAGAACTATGTTCAATATGCTGATCAACCGGACCGCGAAGTTATTCCTATAAATGAAGCCACTATTCCGGCAACAGGACCCGGTGAAGCGGTTGAACTTTGCGAAATCCCTGTTGATTCCAACGACAAGGAAAGACCGGGCGTAGTCGACGTAATCGAAGTGCGTGGCCAGTCGGTCGCCACGACCGGCGAGGGCGTCGGTACGGTGGAAACCGTGGCGACAGGTATCGGGACAGGGACGACCACTGTTACAGGTACAGGCACGGGCACCGGTACGACTGTTGTTGAAGAGTTTACGAGTGGCGGCGGCGGAACAACCGGCGTGGTCACTACAACCGGTGGTGGTACTCCCGGCGAACTAACCCCCGGTGGCTTGATTCCGACCGACAGGCTAACGGGAACGACTAACACGGAACAGCCGGCTCCGCAAACGACAGTGGTGCCGCCCATAGTACCCCCCGTTTCACCGCCGACCGAGTTACCCGCTCCAATTCCGCCTGTTACTTCGGCGCTCCCCGCGGAAGAAATGCCCGCAACTCCTGGTTTGTTGCCTCCAGATAGAACGCTTCCTGCGACTCTGCCGCAATCATCACGCCGATATTTCCCGCCTTCGGACTCGCCTCCGCCTTCTGGCGGAGGTGGCGGCGGAGGTTTCGGCTTCCCGAACATTCTTCCATATCTAGGTGCCGCTGGTGCGGTTGCGGGACTGGGTACTCTGGCAGTTCTTGGTTTAACGCGAAATAACGGCAACTCAGGCTCAGTAACTCCGGTTTTTATTCCTGGCGGTTCCCCCGGCAGTCCTGCACTGCCTGGCTCTGTTCTGCCGACGACACCGCCAACGACTGGATTCCCCGGCACTCCTACCGTGCCTCCTGTTAATCCTCCTTATCCTCCTTATCCGCCCGGTTGCGGCAATCCTCCCGGTGGCTGGCCCCCGGGTTGCACGAATCCGCCTGGCACGAACCCGCCCGGCTGCGGTAATCCGCCCGTAACGAATCCTCCCGGCTGTGGTAATCCGCCCGTAACGAATCCGCCCGGTTGCAATCCTCCCGGGTACCCGCCAGGCTGCGGCAACCCGCCCGTAACGAATCCACCTGGTTGTGGCAATCCTCCCGGCGGATATCCACCTGGTTGTGGCAATCCTCCCGGCGGATATCCACCCGGTTGCGGCAACCCGCCTGGCGGATATCCACCAGGCTGCTACCCGCCCGGTGGTTATCCCCCCGGTTGCAACCCGGGCTATCCTCCGATCGGCAACTATCCCCCTGGATGCTTTCCCTATCCTCAACCACCGATTACTTCGGGACCCGGCTGCGGTGGTGGCTTCGGACCTGGCGGCGGTTTCGGCGGCGGCTTCGGCCCTGGTGGTGGCTTCGGCGGCGGCTTCGGCGGCGGTTTCGGTGGCGGTTTTGGCGGCGGTTTCGGTGGCGGCTTCGGTGGCGGCGGTATATGCGCGCCCGGCTCGGACTGTGCTCCAAGCCGATTCCCTGGCGAGTCCGGCTGCTCTGAAGCAGACAGCTATCGTCAGCGTTGGTGGTCGCAACACGGTCGCGAATATGAAAACGGATGCCTGGCTCCAGCCGGTGGCGGCGGAATTCCAACCGCAGGCGGCGGTAGCGGCATGGGCGGCGGCGACCCGTACAGCTTCCACGGCGGGAACTAGTGGTTTAAATCTTTGCCGCTGAGGAACGTAGACTAGGCTCCTCCTGTCTCGTTTGCTCCTTAGTGGTATTGATGACCGGGATTGTCTTTGTTATTGACCAGGACGTACACCTAGCTAAACTGGTGTCGTCGGTATTAGTGCCGGCCGGGATTGACGTGTCCGGATATTGTTCGGGACATGCTGCGCTTACTGCCATGGAAACGCTCAGCCCCGACCTCTTGATCGTAGGCGAACGAAACACGGAAAGCGACGGTGTTGGCTGGGTCGCTAAACTGAGGGAAGTGCAGCACCGTATTCCAGTTGCCTTCGTTGCCTCGCGTTGGCGCGACCCGGAATTTTACAGAACTCTCAAAGACGATCTCTCCGTTGCACTGATTGCGCATCGTCCGCTCAAGCCTTCCGTGCTCAAAGCGCAGCTGTCCGATTTGCTAGCCATCGACTGGCGCAATGAAGCGGAGCCGGAAGAGATTCCGATCACATTTGCTTCCGACGCAAACGGGTTAAACTCTTCGCCTGCTTATGCTAAGTGGCGTCGAATGTTCATTGCATCGATACCTCAGCGAATGGAGCGATTGGGCAGCTTGCTTACCGCTCTGAGTTTGACTAACGATCGTGTGAAAATCATCGCAGAGGCAACTATAATCGCTCACAACCTCAAAGGCACCGCTTTGTCTTGGGGATTCACCGAACTTGGTGACGCGGCCGCTCGCATGGAGAATGTTCTTCAGCAAGACACCGGCAGCGGTGCGTTCAGCTCGTCCATAGTGGAAGATGCTGCAATGTTGTTTCATCTGTTGAACGAGGAAACAAGAGTCCTGTCCGCTGATCCTGACATATCCGATATCATGGATGAGATTCCTGAACTTGCGGCTGACAAGGCGCATGTTCTGCTTGTAGGTACAGAGTCGTTGCCGTGCGATGAACTATCACAGCGAGCGGGCATTGGTGTTGAAGTTATTCAGACGACTTACGAGAAGGCGATTGAAGCTGCGGAAAAAGTTGCTCTTGATGCGGCTCTTATTGAAGTCCCCGAACTGGGACAGACTGAGCAGTGCTTCAACCTGGCGAGGCGATTGCGCGATCTGCCCGGCTATGAAAATCTGCCGATGGCATTCATAGTACCTGCCGAAGCGGGAGCCCAGATGGAAGGTGCAGCTCGGGCTCACGCAGGGGGCTCCATCGTTGTGGGACGGCCGGTGGACGGTCCGACCGTAGACATGGTAATTGGTCGATTGCTGAGTCTTGCAGAGGGTGGTCGGTTCAGAGTACTGGTGGTCGACGACGATGCTGACATGTCTAGTCTGGTTTGCCGATGTCTTGGACAATTCGGAATCATTGCGCGCTCACTCAGTGATCCATTGCAGGTGATGAACGTGTTGAATGAGTTCAATCCTGACCTCTTGCTGTTGGACGTGATGATGCCTGGAATGTCAGGGTTTGAAGTGTGCAAAAAATTGCGCTCCGGTGATCGCTGGCGCGATTTGCCGATCATCTTTTTGACAGCGCAGACTGATTTACCTTCGCGCATAACAGCATACGAAGCTGGCGCAGACGACTATTTGCCTAAGCCGGTCATCAACGTGGAGCTTTTGACACGTGTTAAGGCCCGCCTGGAAAAGTCGAGGGAATTGAAAGAGCGTTCGGAACGAGACTTACTGACCGGTTTGTTGATGAGAAGACCTTTCTCTGAGCAAGTGAATGGCATGATTTCCGAAGCCACCCGACATGGGTTAGAGTTTACTATTGCTCTCTTGGATGTGGATTACTTCAAACAGGTCAATGACAGTTACGGACATGATGCTGGCGATCTTGTACTGGCAACGGTTGGAAAGCTTCTTCGCCGGCGCTTTCGGGTTGAGGATGTCCGAGGTCGATGGGGTGGCGAAGAGTTCATACTGGCGTTTAGACACGAAAATCTCGAAGTAATGAAGCGTGCTCTGACTCGTGTGATGGATGAGTTGCGAAGTATCGAGTTTCCCTGCGGAGACAAATCTTTCCGAGTGTCATTCAGCGCTGGTCTGTCGGCGTTTCCGCGAGATGAACAGACGTTGCAAGGCTTGGTGCAGGTTGCCGATCGCAGGCTTTATCTGGCGAAGACTGGTGGTAGATCTCTCATTCTGACGGAGGGTTAAATGGCCAGAATACTTCTAGCAGAAGATGATGTTGAATTGTGTGGCACGCTACAGATGGTGCTCAGCGGTCAGAAACACTCTGTAACTGCTGTGTTAAACGGGCTGGAGGCGCTGGAACAATGCCGCTATGGACAGTTCGATCTCATCATTCTCGATGGCTACCTGCCGGATATGCACGGCATCGAAATCTGTCGTGCATTTCGGGGAGATGGAGGCACTGCACCGGTTCTGATGCTCACCGGTCGAGTAGACGCCACGGCTGTGTCCGAAGCTAAAGCTGCCGGCGCTACAGCTTACTTGAAGAAACCATTTGGTATTAAGGAACTGATCGATTCTGTAAACAGCTTGCTCGTCCAGCTTGGTTCTACTGCGAACGTCGACGCGTAATCGAATTTTTGTTGCCCGTATCTGCGATCTTTGGTGCGTTCTCGGCTGACCAATAAATGGTGTTGGCATTGCCGTTAAGTGCTACTGCACTGGCATTGTGCAAAACGACCTTGTTGTTGTTTCCGCGAACAGTTATCTGCTTATAGCTGCCGCGAAAAGTAAGGTCGCAGTTGCTTGCGTTTATGATCGCCGTGCCGTGCATGCAATCGTAGACCACGGTGGAGGAATTCTTGTCTACAGTAATACTTGCCCCATCTTTAAAGTATTGCCTGGATTCGTTGCGTGGCCATTGATAATTGTTGACGCCAACAATTCCGCCTCCATTGCCTGGCGATGCGCCGGCAATAGCATCCATTGCATCGGGGCGCACTAGCGGTGAGCTGGTCGAGATGCCTGAAGCTCGAGTTGAGGAGACTCCGTGGGATTTCATTCTCGGCGGGAGCGGACTGACCCCCCTGGATTTACCCGTGGCGGTTTGTCCCTCTACTTGAGTACGCGGCGACAGAAGCGCCATCTCGTTTTTCCTCATTATGGAATTAGTAGCGCTTAAACCTTGGGAATAGCCGGATGTTCCTTGCCTTCGCCTGTATGGCGATACCGGCGCCATATCTTGCTTGGTGTAGGGCGAACTGGCGCTAGGACTTCGGGGAACTGACGCCGATCGCGCCCCTTCTCCGAATGGGGCGTTAAGTGAAGTCGATGCAGTTGAAATACCGAATCTCTTGCTCATTCCGGAGGCTCCCATGGTGTCAGACCCGGCTGTCGCCATTTGTCTCGATGAAAGCCCCTGCGTTTTCTGTTCCGGTCCGTTGCCAGGATTGATCGACCCTTGCTCAAGTGCGGATAGCCTATCGCTAAGCGACCCTACTCGTGCACTTCCGAAGACCAGACATTCCAGTTTTATCAATCGCTTGGAGACGGGGAGGTTTTCCGACCTAAGACCTTTTCTCTCTTCCAGCCTGATCAGACGTGCGTATTCAGAGGCGGTGCCGGTGGCGTCCTGGCTGGACGCAGCGGAGTGCACCAGTAGTATCGTAATCGCAGTGAATAAAGCGCCCCTAAACAGATTCATTGGAATTCTCCGAACCACTAGGACTTAAATTCCCCGCGCGAGAAGGTGTGTAACCGAGACGGACCCTAAACCCTTACTACGATTGAACCATGCATGCGGGAGGGACCCCGGGGACCTAGCTGCAGATCTCGTTCAGGGTTTCCCCTACTTGATCTTGCTCCACCATCCGGCAATTGCGCTTGCTTACAGCGAGGATTTAGGCAGCGTGAACACCCGGCTTGAAAGGCGCCCATTGTTGATGCTCACCGACCGGAGAAGGGAAACAAGTTTACCCGCGTTGAGATGCGCCAGATGAAGGGATCATGGCGCGACTGCGGTTGCAACCTGCGAAGGCACTTATGAAGGTCCCAGCGGGACGCATCATCTGAGGTTCATGCGCGTGTGGGCCAAGAAGCCCGAAGGATGGCGCATCGTAGCTGGTGCCAATTTCAAATTCTAGAACTGGAAGTAGAAGAATTGCGGTGTGATGTCCGGTGAGAAGACCATTAGCAAACATGCTATCGTCGCGAGGTAGACGGGGCGAAGTGGTCGCAGTAACTTCGGAAACGGCATTATTCCAGGTGTGCCCGTCAGTCGAGAGCTAATCAGTTGACCGAGCATCACTATTGTCAGCATCACGGGCAACAGCGGGAACATGACACTGGTTGTAACGCCGGTCACAGTCACGTCCCAAGGTAAGCAACCCGCAGGTGAGGGCGACAGGAACAGAGCTTTGCCACAAAGCAAAATGCCATTGGCAACACTGCTCGCTCTAAACAATAGAAGTCCGAAGCAGAATGCCTGGAACGTGAGAAAGATCGAAAACACATTCCAGGCACTACTTTTCAGTAGTGGCTGTATAAAGCCGATCTTCGAGGAAGTGTCCGTCCAGACCTTGTGCAGAGGAATCAACAAGCCATTGAATGCGCCCCATGCAACAAAGTTGAAGTCTGCACCGTGCCAGAGTCCGCCCAGAGTCATAGTGATGAATATATTGCGGGCACTGAAAAGTGAACCGTGCTTGCTGCCACCCAGCGGAATGAAGAGGTAATCGCGCAGCCACGTCGAAAGCGAGATGTGCCAACGTCTCCAAAGTTCCGTCACGTTGCGGGACATGAGGGGGAGCTGGAAGTTGATCGGCACCTTGAAGCCAAGCAATCGAGCGGAGCCACGAGCAATGTCCGTGTATCCGGAGAAGTCGAAATAGATCTGAAACGCAAACGCCCACACAGCCAACCAGACGTCGGCGCTGGTAAGCAGATCGGGGTGAGCGAAGCAGCGATTAACCACAGGCGCCATTGAATCGGCAAACAGAACTTTCTTGAAGAGTCCGAACAAAATGAGTTCGATACCTTCGTCAAAATCGCTCACTGTTATTTGCAGTGGCTTGTGCAGTTGAGGAATGAAATCTTGGAAACGCTTGATGGGCCCGGCGATTTGAGTGGGGAAGAAACTGGCGAACAGTGCGAATTCAAGAAACGATTTGACTGGCTTGTGCCCTTTATACACATCCGACAAATAGTGAATGAACTCGAAGACGAAGAACGAAATTCCCAGTGGCAGGATGATATCGAAAGGGATTGCCGGCAGTTGATAGTTGTTCGGAAACAACCCTAACATGCCGTTCACGGCGTTGCGGGTGAAGTACGTGTATTTGAAAAATCCGAGTGTCACCAGGTTGAGCACAATGCCGCCGATTAGCCAAACTTTGCGCCTGTCCACGCTCTTCGAAATGAAGTTTCCAATCACAAAGTTAGCCAGGGTCAGTCCGAACATCAGCAGACCGAATCCGGTGTTCCAGGTCATGTAAAACACGTAACTTGCAACTAGCAAGAGCACCGTGCGGAATTTGAAAGGGCACAACCAATAGAGTGCCACCACAATGGGCAGGAAAACTAAATAAGCTGCACTGTTGAAAAGCACCGTTTGGAACCTCTATTGGGAATTACATCGTGCCGTCGCGACCAGCCACTTTCGTTGTGGATGGTCCCGATATGCGCGAAGCGAGCTGCGCGTTTGAAGCGATAGCGTTGCCGATAATATCGAGTAGCTTTTTGCCGCCACTTGCATCCATGTGGCATGTGTCCGTGAAGTCTTCCGTTACGAATGTCGCCAACTTGTTTGTGTCGACCATGACGCAGTGATACTTCTCCGACATCTCTTTCAGGAGTTGCAAGTGCCGCGGGTAGATATCGGGGTGCATCGTGTTCTTCGAAACTTCTAGCATAGGCATGTTTACCAAAAGCGGTTCTATACCCTCTTTGCGGCATGTTTGCAGAGCAAGTTCGAGGAACTGCTTCTGGTTGTTGAAAAGGAAATCGTTGGTGCGGCGGTGACGTCGCTTCCATTCTGAAGTGTTGTCCAGGAAGAAGTAGGATGCAACGGACGGTTTTGCGATCCAAACGCCTTTCGCAATTTCCAAGCGATAGTTCGCTTCGTTACTGAATTCGAGCGGTCCCTGTCGTGTGATTGCGCCGATCACCGGCTGGAAGAACTGCCGCGCCGTTTCGCCCGCTGCTACTTGCATGTTCCACTTCTTACCGACGAAGTAGTCGAACTCTTTCACAACAAAATTTATACGTTGCCAGAATTGCGGCATCGTCAGATCGACAATGTCGTGTGTGTCGCTGTAGCGTTCCAAGTACTGAAAGTGTTTCGATGAAGCCGCGCAGTTAAAGCGGCAATCCATCAAGTCGCGCGGACCGAGTCCAATCACCACGATGCCTGGTTTTCGCTCGTCCTTAAGCAGCGCACGCACAACCATGTAATCGTCCGACATCATGCTGCCAGGCAGACCGAAGTTGTAGCACTGGGCGTTGAAACCCGGCAAAGCTTTCTTGATCACTGATTCCAGATAAGTGGATCTGTGGTTTGCAACGATGTCCACATCTTTGTTCAAGTGCGCAGCTTCTTGCAACCATGTGGGATTCATCATCAATGATGATCCCGTGAGCACCACCTGTGGATGCTCCTTCTTTTGCAGAAATTCTTGTGTTGCCCAGTAGACCCAGCTCTTCGCAGAGGGAAGCGCTTCTGGATCAACCTTGTCGAAAGGACGCACCACGCTGATAACCGTGTTCGCTGCTACCAGTATCAGCAGCGCATAAAAAGTGGTGCTGCGGAAAAGGACATTGAACAGATTTGGTTTCGGTGTTTTCTGTTCAGCAGTGTTGTTGTTGGGGTCCATGCAATTCTCATTTGCGGGAAACGACCCGGCGCTACTGTCATCCGCCGGGCATGTCCACCATACACGGATATACCGGTTCTTGGGAAGTTGCATGCTTAAACTGTTGCGCCCGCATTAATCGAACCTCTCGCTCGATTCGCCGCCATGACGGTGCTTCTGCGAACCTTAATCGCCGTTAAATGTTTTCATTAGGTTGTGATCATCTAAACTTTATTCAATGATTGAATGGGCAACGCTGCACCAGATGAAGACGAGCTGTCACCACCGGTAGGACCCTTCATCATTTCGTTGAGATTGCCCGACAACTCTTTTGCATGCGCAGGCAGATCGCAGGTGATGTGCGGTGTCGAAAAATCGTTCGCTAATTTCTATCGGTACATTGAAATTGCTCTTTGGCAGGTCTGGGAAACGGAGTTGACTTTGTCCGATAGGGACTTTGATGTCGCGCTTGCTAAAAGCGTGAGCACTGCAGCGATCCTGAAAGGACAGTTCTTCATCTGATGTGACCGATTACGTTAGTAGGCAACGCTTCTTTGACCTATAACGTCATGCCCTTCGTTGTGGCGGAAGTAAACCGTAGGAACCTTCCTTTCGAGGGGCGAGCGCAGTTGACTGAAATGTCCTATGATGAGCGTTGACCCTCATTGGACTGGCACCAATGCGGGTAGAAGAGTATAGTCTCGAAAAGGGAGCCGAATGCCATGTCTAAAGCATCAACGAACTACATGGTCATCAACGAAGAAGGTCATTCTCTGATTAAAGCGTGGATTAAAGGCGTACAGTTAGAGGATGAAGCCAGGCAACAGTTGCTGAATATTGGCAAGATGCCGTTTATTCACAAGTGGATAGCCATTATGCCAGATGTTCACTTAGGTATGGGTGCCACCGTGGGGAGTGTCATCCCTACCGTGGGTGCGGTCATCCCCGCCTCCGTCGGCGTAGATATCGGATGCGGCATGATCGCAGCGCGCACTACGCTGACCGCTGCACAACTTCCGGACAGCCTCGCTGGACTCCGTGACGCAATTGAACGCGCGGTTCCGCATGGACGAACGGATAACGGCGGTCCGAACGATCGCGGTGCGTGGCATGAAACGCCCGGACCTCAGCTAGATGCGTGGTCCAAAATGAAGAGCGGTTATGACAATATTCTCGCGAAGCACCCCAAACTGCAGCGCGGATTTGTGAACCACATGAATCACCTTGGCACTCTGGGCACGGGCAATCACTTTATCGAGATCTGTCTCGATCAAGACGACGCCGTGTGGATTATGTTGCATAGCGGTTCTCGGGGGGTAGGCAATCGCGTTGGCAGCTACTTTATTGAGCTGGCGAAGGAAGATATGCAACGTTGGTTCATCAACTTGCCCGATCAGGATCTTGCGTATTTTCCAGAGGGCACGCAGCATTTTGACGACTATGTTGAAGCTGTCAGCTGGGCGCAAGGTTATGCGCAAAAAAATCGCGAACTGATGATGAACGCTGTTGTGACGGCGTTGAGAAATTCGAATCAGCTTCCCTCCTTCGAGCTATGCGACCTTGTTGTGAATTGCCACCATAATTACGTTGAACGTGAGCACCACTTCGGCAAAAATGTTTTAGTCACCCGAAAGGGCGCCGTGCGTGCACGCGCGGGTGAATATGGAGTCATTCCCGGAAGCATGGGAGCTGCATCGTTCATTGTCAGAGGTTTGGGAAATCCGGATAGCTTCAACAGCTGCAGTCACGGCGCGGGACGCATGATGTCTCGCACTGAGGCGAAGAAACGGTTTACTCTGGAAGACCACGCGAAAGCAACCGAGGGCATCGAGTGTCGTAAAGATGAAGATGTAATCGATGAAACGCCGGCGGCCTACAAACCGATTGATGCGGTGATGGAAGCGCAGAGCGATCTTGTGGAAATTGTGCATCGTTTGCGTCAAGTAGTGTGCGTAAAGGGCTAATGCGGTCGTCTATTGCCTTATTGTTCGAATCTAATGCGTCCCGGTTCGAGTCGTCTGGCTCTGAGCCCGGGCACGCTAGTCTTCGAAGCAAGCTTGGCGGAGCACCAGATCTACCGGACGGGATCGATTCTCCAATCGATAATCGATCTCGCCCGATGCTCTTCGTCGGTCAAATCAACTTTGCCGAGGTGCCGAGTTGCGACTCTGCGGAGAATGCTCCGAGAGTCGGTGTGTTGTATTGGTTTCTCAATCGTGATCTTTCGTTTTCTAATCCAAAGGACAGGCATTCGTTTCGCGTCCTTTGGTGCGCAGACGCAGAGCGACACAAGTCCGTACGGATGGAAGTCGCTCCGTTTGAATCGACGGGAGTGCTTTCCAGTCAATCGATGTCTGCCACAGAAGGAGTTGATTCGCAATCGTCGATGGGGCACAGATTGTTCGGCGAACTGCATCGGTTCTCTGCGGAAGCGAGCGAGATTGCTGCTTTTGCGTCAAACGGAATTTCGTGGAGCGCGGCACGCCGACGGGATAGTTGCTACGAGCATCTTGTTGCAGCTGCACAACAGTGGCGTTTGCTCTGGTTCCTGCCGACCGAGTTAAGTGATCATCGTTTGCCCGATTTGGCGCTGATGATCAATCATTCGGACCTAAGTAACGGTGCTTTGAGCAAGGCGTGGATGGTACCACTACCCGGTCGCTAACCAGTTTGTATATCCTCTAGCGTTACTTCGTATATCTCGCCGAGATAACCAACAGTGTCTCCATGACGCAACTTGCGACCGCGTCTGGTTTCGGTCTCGCCATTGACCTCGACGTCTCCGCCCTGAATGATGTGTTTCGCCTCACCGCCGGAAGCGACGAGTTGCAGCGCTTTCATAAATTGATCCAGCCTGATGTACGGCCTTTCGTCCACAGCGAACGTCCTCAAAACTTGGCACCCGACTTGCCGCTTTGGACTGCGCCGTCAAAAATGAAGACGGGTGTTGTCCTGAAAAATCGAGAGAAACTCGATACTACAGCAAACTTTGCACGCAAAAATGCGCCGGTTAATGATACCTTTTTGTTTAGTCGTATTTTCGATAGAAAGAATGCTCATTAGCTAATGACAGCCAGCGAAGTTCCATTAATGCTTTCAGTCCTTGCGGGCGGGCTGGCAATAGGCTGTGGCGTGATTTACCGAAACGGGCGAGTTATTGTCAGGAAGCAACGAAAGGAAATTGCCGAGCTGAGTGAGTCGCTCAGTAGCGTCAATTCTCAGTATGAAGATGCTATGCGGCGGCTCGATGAGTTGGCAACCATCGATCCGCTCACGGATCTGAGTAATCGACGCGGGCTCGAGAGGATTCTTGCCGCTGAAATCGCGCGTGCGCAGCGAACGGGGTCTAGCCTGGTTGCCATGCTGTTGGATTGCGATGACTTTTACAAGATCAATGAATCTCTGGGGCACGCAGTCGGCGATGTTGTGCTCAAAGAAATGGTGCTGCGAATTACTACGACCTTGCGTCCTTCCGATTGTGTGGCACGAATTGGTGGCGATGAATTTGTCATCTTGCTCACCGATACTTTGATGGCGGAAGCGCTTCTCATAGCGGAACGTGTGCGGCTCTGCGTAGCCGAAAGTCCGATTCGCAATTCCAACGACAACATCTACATGACGGCCAGTCTTGGTGTTGCCCCGTTGCCGTACGAGATTTCTTCGGTGGAAGAACTTCTGTCGCTTACCCGACATGCGCTCAAGTCCAGCAAAGTCTCGGGAAAGAATCGCGTTTCCTCCGATATGCCGGCAGAAGATGGAAACGGCGGACGAAAAGATCTGGACATTGTGCAGGAATTGCGTCAGGGCGATTGCTTCCGGTGTGTTAAACACGCTATGTATCGCTTGGCTGATGAGCACAAGGTGGGCTATGAGCTTCTGAGTCGTGGTCCTGCTGGTGCTTTTGAGATGCCGTACGACTTCTTTCGAGTCGCCATCGAAAACAATATCCTGACCCGTGTTGACTTACGTTGTTTGAAAGCTTGTATTGATGCGGCGGGAACCTTGGAGCCCGGTTCGCGGTTTGATGTGAATTTGTTCCCGTCAACCATCCTGGATACACCGATTGATCGCCTTCTTGCGCTGTTTCCTCAGGATAAGAACATCGGAACTTTTTGTGTGGAGATAAGTGAACAGCAGTTTATTGGCGATCCCAGTTACCTCAAGGAGCACACCACTGCGCTGAAGAAAGCCGGAATACTGGTTGGCATCGATGATGTGGGCTTCGGCAGGAGCTCACTCGAGAGTCTAATATTGCTTGAGCCCGACATCGTCAAGGTCGATATCAAATACGTTGCAGGCATTGCGGTCGATTCGCAGAAACAACGACTATTGCGCCGTCTTGTGAAGGTGGTTCAGGCGTTAGGAGCCGAGCTGGTCGCCGAAGGCGTTGAGTCGCGGGATGACCTGGAAGTTGTTCGGGATATGGGTGTGCAATACGCGCAGGGCTACCTCTGGGGCTACCCGAACTAAGCTGTTTTACCAACTGAGAACGCGGCGTTCGGTAACAGCAATCTATCCGACCTATGTTAGCGCCTCGCTTGTTAACTGCGGTGGAGCCGCGAGACAACCAGCAAGTCGAGATTGACAAAGTCGCGATTTAGACTTATTCTAAATACAGACAGATTATAACGCGGAGTTTGTGTTGTGGGTGAAGTTGAAAAGATGCTTGTGGCGCGCGGGGTTAAACCCACGGCGCAGCGAGTGGTCATCGCGGAGTACGTGCTAAACGCGCACTCGCATCCCACCGCAGATGATGTTTTGCAAGCTGTGGCCGAAAAACTTCCTGTTCTCTCCAGAGCAACCGTGTACAACACGCTTCACGCTCTAGTGGAAGCGGGAGTTTTGCAAGAAGTCGTAACTGATGCAGGTTGCGTTCGTTATGACGCTAATACCGAGGAGCATCACCATTTTGTCGATGTGAAATCCGGCCGAATTTTCGACGTGCCAAAGGAAATGGTTCCTGAGTTAAAAGAAAACATCGGCGCTTCATTTAAGGTGCACGGCTACAAAGTAGTTTTTTACGGCGAGTTACTCGACGAGTGAAGCCGCAGAAGTAACGTAAATCCAAGCAATTGAAAAACACTAAGAAGGGGATCAGTAAAGGTCCTCGGGAGGTCAACATGCATATTCAAGATAACACCAAAACATCCGAGAACTTGCACGCCGCATTTGCAGGCGAGTCGATGGCTAATCGCAAGTATTTGTACTTCGCTAAAGTGGCGCGCAAGCTTGGTAACGAAGAAGTCGCCAAACTATTCGAAGAGACCGCGCATCAAGAGACAGGGCACGCTTTTTCGCACCTCGAGTTGATGTACCCGCCGTCGGAACTCACCGTGGAGAAGATACTAGAACTCGCCGTTGAAGGTGAACTGTATGAGAGCAATCAGATGTATCCGGAATTCGAGCGCATCGCCTATGAGGAGGGCCGTATGGATGCTGTGGCCGAATTCCAGGATCAAGCCGCCGAATCCAAAGAGCACGCTGCGATTTTCGAGCAAGCAGCAAAGCGCTTCCATGCTTTGACCATGGTCGAGAAATACCACGCTGGCAAGTATCAGAAGGCCTTGGATAATGTTCGCGAGTCCGAAAAAGTGGTAGTTTCAGAGCTGAAAGAAATCGCCTAATCACCGCGCGTCAGTCGCGGGGGCCGGATTCTTGCCGGACCCCGCGACCATTCGCGTGCAGCTGAACGCGCAGCGCTGGCGTACCTCTCGCTTCTAACGCGAGTCTCACCGATTTGCAAATCGAATCGCGTTTTTAGTATCCCGGGCTTCCGAGTTTGCTTCGTTCATGACGCGCTGCCGCTGCGTTCCTGTCTCGGGTAGCGTTGTCTTCCCTGCGCTGCGCGTCTTCGCGGTTTCTTCGCTCAATGGCGTCGATATCGCTTTTATCAATTCGACGACCGGAGCCCGAACTGCTATAGCTACCGCCAGCTGGTCTTGCGTAGTTTGAGCCGTAGCCGTCTTCGCTATACCGCGGCGTGTACTTAAACGAAGCCATATATTCTTCTGTCGCCTTCGATTTCAGCCAAGGCTTACTGCCAATGGCGCTTATAACGTAGAAATGCGAGCCTATTACTGCCATGCGAAGCCGAGCCGAAGCTTCTATGCCGTGGCGGGCTAACTCCTTCGCTCCGTCGCTGTCTTTTCCGATTCCGGAAAGGATGAGCTCGCGGCCGACTCCTCCTGGAACATTCCAGATGTAGTGCGACGTTTCTTTTGCGTTGAAGCTCTTGATGTAGATGGCGCACAGTAGGTCCATAATCATGTTGGCCGGCTTGTGAGACAGATTGCCGGGGCAGTTGATGTAGCAAACGTCGTAAAGACCGAATGGCAGCTCGACGCACTTGTAGTGTACCGAACGCAAATTGGAATGATCTTTGTATGCCATTTCCGGCTTGCCTGGTAGAAGGATGCTGAACTCACCATCAGGGAACGAAAGTCGCGATAGTTTGCCGCTTGTAGTGGGGCCCACAGGTGCTGGTTTTGAGCGCATTTGCTCGACTTTGAAGCCCTTTTGCTCCATCAGTGCGAGCATGCCTTTGTCCGTACCCATGTGCGCGCCGCCAACAGCTACGAAATGTGGACCGGGTCCCTTCATCTGGCGAAGCAAGCTGTCAACCATAGTGACGTTGCGGTCGAAGACTATGCGCTTATACTCGGCCCGGCTTTCTGCGTTGGTCTTGTTCTCATCCAGGTCTCGACTATCAAACTTCACCAGGTCTGCTTCTCTCCATAGCCGCAAGATTTCGTCCAAGCGGCCCTGGCACTCTTTCATGTCGGCAAACATTGAACCCAGTTCTTTGTCTAGCTGTTTGCCGGACTTTCCGGCTTCGATGGCGCTGGCGCCGGCGATGTGCATCTCCATTGGCTCCAGACCGATGACCGGTTTCTTTAATCTCTTTGCTTGCTCGTAGAAATGCTCATCAATCCCCAGTTCGGGCTTGTACCCTGCGCGACGAAGGGACGATGTTGCTATGCACGCACCGGCGAACGCAGGCTGCAGCTGTTCGTACATGTCCATGGATTCTCCGGCCCAATTCAAATAGTCTTTGAAGACCTTTTTTGTTTCGGGCGACAAGTGTTTCGAGAGACAGTCACCTTTCACGTACATGGTTTTGTCTTCTTGCAACTTTGCCAGTTTAGCGTTACCCGTCATGCTGCATTCCAAATAGAGCGCTTTCGACTCCTGGAACGCTTGTTCCATTTCTTTCGGTAATGGATAGAAATTTGCCTTTGCTACGTGGATAGTCCCGAGGAGGTAGACGACCTGATCACCCTTCGTTGCTTTCCACATGAACATTTTGTAGCCGGGATGTTGCTCGACAGCCGCCGCACTCACGGTGCCGGACAGAGGCGCGGCGGGGGCCGCGGTAGTGCCGGTGAGAACACTGGTGAAGCCGCTCGGACCGGAAGCCGATGCGGGTGCCGCTGCTGGCGAGGATGCCGGGGCCGCTGCACTTCCTGTCGAACCTGGCGTCGCTTCCTCCGCTTCACCATCCTGTTCCATTTGATCTTCTTCTATGGATGCTTCAGCGCGGTTCGGGACACAGACAACCGCATTGCAGCAAAGGACAACCACGAGTATCAATGCTCGCCACATACACTAACCTCCCCACCCACTAAATGTGTCATTCCACTTCGAATGTTCGTCAAAACCCTACAAACTGTGTCCTTATACTCACTGGACGGTTAGGGATGAAGCGGAGCGGCAATCATAGGAATCAAGCAACGGTTACTGAAATGTGGGACGAGGCGATCGAATTCCGTCTCAAAGTTCCGGGGCGATGACCGTCCCTGATCCCGGCGACTGGACTTATGGCAAGTCGCCGGGTTAAAGCTGGTATCATTCAAACCATTGCCGGCACAGGATTATCGAATGCGGTTACTTGAAAAAACTTTGCATTGATACGTCTTCAAAAAGTCGGCTTAACTGCAGAGTATAGAGAAATGCCGGGAGCGAGCATGCCGAAGTCACACAGAGAGACCCATAAACTAGATAGCAGCGGTTGGTTGCGTGCGGCCGTGTTGGGCGCAAATGATGGAATTGTCTCCACTGCCAGTTTGATTCTGGGGGTTGCGGCTTCCGGTGCCGAGCACTCGAACATCTTGATCGCCGGCTTTGCAGGACTGGCTGCCGGTGCGATGTCGATGGCGTCCGGTGAGTATGTGTCTGTTTCCTCTCAGAAGGATACCGAGCTAGCGGCCATCAATCAGGAACGGCGGGAAATCGCTGAAAATTTCGCAAGCGAACAGAAAGAACTGGCAATGATTTACGTTCGCCGCGGACTCGATAGGGAACTTGCAAATGAGGTTGCGGAAAAGCTGATGCGACATAATTCGCTCGAGGCTCACGCTCGCGACGAACTCGGAATTACTGAGATGACATCGGCTAGACCGCTGCAGGCGGCGATGGCATCGGCAGGCAGTTTCGCTGTGGGAGCGGCGCTTCCACTTGCCGTTGTTATGCTCGCACCGCGTCCCTACCTTGTGTCGTCCATCGTGTGTGGCGCTCTGTTTCTCTTAGCTGTTTTGGGTGGTTGGGCTGCGCACGTCGGTGGCGCGAAGATTTTTCCTGCCGTTATTCGGGTTGTGTTTTGGAGCGCGCTTGCTCTGGCTATCACTTATGGTGTCGGTACCGTTACCGGTCACACCACCTCATAGAACAAAGTTAGTTTTCGCGTTTCCATTCTTTGAAATCTTGCTCCGTACTTTTGGTCATGGATTCTGCTGCATCGGAGAGCCAGTTACGGCTACGTTTTGAGAGGTCGGATAGCAATCGTGCAGCCGTGTTCGGCGTACCTGCGTGCACGTTTGCTGTTTCAAAGCCCATTGCGTACAGCACAAGACGTTCATCTCCCGCGCTTTTCAATTTCGCAAGGTCGACTTTGATGCGACTGGGCGAGAGGCGCCTGGTTACCCAGCCGTCACCGATACTGATGCCGGCATCGTGTGCTCTAACTGCTGCCTTCATGATATCCAATGAGTTTGATGCTCCACCAATCTTTCCTTCCGCGAAATCGGTGGCCGGAGGCAACACCACTTTCGCTTCAGAGGCTAAAGGTTTGTTTCCCTCCTCGCCGATTGCAACAAAACGAGCGCGGCCCAAACTGCCGACACCGGCTTGTCTCTTTCCGAAATGAACATCGCTAACTGTGTCCGGGAGTAACGCCAACATGGACTGACGGGCCTGCGACGGAATCGCAGCGGTATCAATAGTGGTGATTTGGCTGTTTAACTGACGCCAGAAGTCCTTGGCTTCGGATGATTGGGCTTTTACAATTCTGGCAAGCTGCGCATGCTCGTCAAGCAAGAATGGCCGCCCGTGAATCTTCAATGAGTCTTCATAACCTGCTAGAACAATCTTGGAAGCTTCCTTCAGTCCGATTGAAAAATCACTTTGTCCTTTCAAGAGCTTGGCGCTGACGAGAAGGCGGACCAGGTCGTTGGTGTATGGCAGTCGCGCCGCTTCGTCAAAATCGTTGATTCCCCAGGCTCGTCGTCCTCGGGCATCTTTCCATGTGCCGAAGTTTCCCACATGCAAGTCGCCCACTGAGTTGACTTTATGAGTGTTTTGTAGTTCGGGCAAAATTGCGGGAAAGCGCTTGGCCCAAAGATAATAGGTACCGCGCAGAAAGTTGAGCGGATCAGCTGACAATTTCGCGTGCTTCGCCGCGATGTCGTCCGCAATAACTGTAGTATGGCGGGCCATCCAGCTCTCGTATTCTGCAGTAAGCGGTGTGACTCGCGGTGATTCCTCGGCACGAGTAACAACTGCCCCGGATGACCTGTCCGAGCCCGGTAGTCGATCCGACTTTTCTCCGCCTCCAGATGCTCCGTTCTGCGGTGACTTTCGGGTGTCTACCGACAGGTCCGACAACTTCTTGCTCAGCACAGGGAGAGTGACGTTAATGAAGCCACCATGTACGATCGCTTTCATTCTGTCATTCATCGTGAGACTGTGCGATTCACCCGCGAGGGACGAAACGAAACTGGTGGTCTCCATTCCTGCCAGTGCCCCGGCCGAACCCACTGTCACACGACCGAGTCCGGTATAGATTCGCGAATTGCTTATTGCCTTTGACCTTCCGAGCCAATGGTTCCCCGCTGAGAACGCGGAGAACGCGGCTAGCGAGCCAAGCGCATTTCCCGAGCGAGTTTCATTTCTGTCAGGGCAGCGCGCAAAGTCGAATAAACCGGCGCCAACTATTTGAGCGGTGGTATCACTTCGCATCATAGCTGCGAGTTCACCACCTGCCGCCATTTTTCCGCCAATAGATCGCAAACCGATTCCTGCGACCTTTCCAGCCAAAGCGTACGTTAGGCATGCACCGGCTGCCGAAGAGAATGTTTGTAGCAGCCATGGATTGCTAAAGGGGGCCGCTTCAGGCACTGTCGGTGGTGCAATCTTTTCTGCTGCGAAATTATTGTAGATCTGCCGAACTCCGGTTCCATTTATGAATGGATGCCAGACATTTTCGGACAAATTTTGCGCAGAGAAGTCTGCTTGCTTCTCTGCCACCACAAGTTCGGATATGGTGAGGTCTTCCAAATGGCCAGCTCGCGTTACCCATTGGCATCATATGGCAGCCCGCTGTTGGCGGTGATTTAGAAAGGCTAATCTCTGCGTAATCTCCCCACTGAAGTGCGCTTTCCCCTGCGCGCACCTCTAAAACACCTGGTCGGAAACTCGAGCGAATCTCCGACCAGCAAGCCGTTTACTTCAAATGTTCAAAAGCTTCGTTCAGTTTCTTCTGGATCGCAGGGTTGGTTGCTTCGCTCATCCTGGAGACCGCTTCGAATAGTGCTCGCAAGGCGCTTTCCGCCTTCATCAAACGCTTGGAAATTTCATTATCGGTTTTGTTGAGTTGTTCAATGTGGTATTTAGTATCAAATTCGTCTGACATGGAACCTCCTGAGAGTAGGACTAACTCGGATTTAAACATATGATCGAGTGACGGTGTTTGCCTCTCGGCTCATCTCACATTAACGACCGTTCGCTTCGGCTTCAAAGCACAATAGGACTTGATTCATCTTTTGGGGATCGCTTGTTGCTGCGGCGGGTCCCAGAGAGCCTAATCTCATTTGCAGTGCGGCGTCGCCCGGTCCGAGGCGACCAGCCTCGAAGGATTCAATGACACTCAAAAAGGAGGCCTTGGATGCTTCACTTATGGAATCTTTCAGGTCTTCAATCAATTTTCTTGTTCTTGTGAGCGTCGCCATTATTTAAATCCTCCAACCAAACCTTGCAGCAACATTGGTCGCTAATGATACCGCCAATCTAATTGAGTAGTCCTGTGAATGCCTGGAATTGCCGAGCCTGTTACATCGAGGATGGATGTTGACAGCGAATCGACTGAAACCCGAAGGGGACTTTGCCGACACTGTGGATTTATGCAGACCCTGCAAGTTCAATAGCACATATGAAGCGGTCTTGATTTTAGGCACCATTCAAAGAGGCAATTGCCATTTGTTAGGAGAGCCAGCCGATGCCCGGTAGTCCTTTTGAAAGCGAACAGTCATTTCGGGATTCTTTAGCGGGAGCATTCTCTCCGTTCAATCTTTTTCGGCAAGCATGGGAAGGCTTTGAGTCGAAGAAAGGCGGTGGCGGCGGATCTGCTGAGCTCGGAGCGTTTCTGTTTCCCATGGAGAGGCTTCTGGGCAAGACTTTCAAAATGATGGAGGACGAGATAAATTCCGCTTTGCATAGTGATATCTACAGCAGCGGAGCTCGCGGAAGGCGCCGCTAAATTGTCCCGGTAGCCAGGGATGATTTTGCGTTCGCTCAGGGAATATGAAAATGTCATCTCCTCTGCACCCGGGGAAGTCACGATGGAAGAACCGCCTCCGTTGGAGTCCCTCCGTGCCGCACAAGAGGCTCTGCCTCCTCAGCTCAAACTCTCTCTGCTCATCGGTGAAGGGGGGGGCGGGGTTGTTTACAAAGCTAGGCACCTCCCCCTGGACATAGACGTTGCGGTAAAAGTCCTTAAGCAGTCAAATCCAGTTCAGTTCAAGCGCTTCCAAGTCGAGGCGGCCAATATTGCGCAGCTGGACCACCCGAATATCGTAAAGATCAGAAAATTTGGTGTCGAAAAAAACAACAGTCCGTTCATTGTTTGCGATTTTATAGATGGAGAAACCCTTGCTGAGCGCCTTTCACGCGGTCCAGTCAACGGCGAGGAGTTTAGGGACATATTTGTTGACACGCTAAAGGCGCTGGAGTACGCGCACTCAAAAGGCATTATTCATCGTGATCTAAAGCCTTCTAACATTATGCTCTGCGCTGGCGATGCCGCTGGTGTCAAACTGGTCGATTTTGGTATTTCTAAGAATCTGCTGGCTGAGGACCAACACCTCACAGGCACGCAGGATTTGATTGGTACGCCACAATACATGAGCCCGGAACAGTGCACCAACGCGAGTTTGGACGCGGGTTCAGACATTTATTCCATTGCCTGCATCATGTACGAGACCATTTGCGGGCAGCCACCGTTTGCAGGGGAAAGTGCACTGCAGACTGTTCTACTTCAATCGAATGCGCTTCCGCCGTCCCTTGTAAAGCAACGACAACTGGCGAAGATCCCCGGACAGTTGCTTGCTCTGATTGACCGCGGCTTGGCTAAAACAAGCGCGGAACGACCTTCTGTCGCCGAGATGCTAAAAACATTGCAAGACATGAGAATTGATTGGTCCGTTCCGCATTCCAGTCCAATACAACGGCAAGAGCAAGATGCTCAACGCAAATTGCCTATGATTGGTATCGCTGTCAGCATCGTTGGACTAATCTTTTGGGGCTTGATCTTCATTCATCTAAGTTCGCAGCCTCCCGCCCCGAGCATGTGCGATGGAAAAGGCAGCACGGAAAAACTTAGAAGCAGACGTCAGCCGAAGCAAAGGCTGAAGGACTTAAAGGACCGCTATATGAGCGGCTTTACGGAGCAGGATGCTATACAAGCCCTGAATGAGCTTGACCGAATCAGAGAAAAAATTCGCGATAAAGATGTTGATGCACAGACTACAAAGTATTGGGCACGCATGCTGGAGGGGATGTTACGCGAAGATCTGAAGCAGCATGAGCTGGCGCGCGCACTATTCGTTGAGGCCTCGCAGCAGTGCCAGCGTGTCGGGTCTCCTGCCGCAGTTGAGTCGCTGTTCCGCGTAGCGGAGGTAGAAACCAAGCTGGGCAATTCCGGGCATGCGCTGACTATCATCAATCAAGCTCTGGCTCTTAAAGAACCCGTATCAGAAACTCCCATTGATCCGATCGGTATTGACGGAAAACAAGGGGGGATTATCCAAAGGCTTCATCACCTAAGATCAACTTTGTATCTGAAAAGTGGCAAGATAGACAGTGCTGAAGCCGATTTGATTGAAGTGTTAAAACATCCTGTAGCCCGGCATATTGCCCTCTTCGAAGTTGTTGCCACTGGTTCACTGGCAGAAATCGTGCATCGAAAGGGTCGCCATGGCGAAGCACTTGATTTACTTGATGACGGGCGAAGAAGATTGGCTGCTATGCGTGGCGATCTCTCGGTGGCTGAGGCGGCTTGTTCCCTTTCCAACGCTTGCGTTGTGCTGGGAAAGTTAAAAGAGGCGGAGGGTTTGTTGCTTCTAGCTAAACAAAAGGCTGATCAAAGTTCGTTTGTGACGGCACGTGCAACTCTCAAAAACGATATAACGAAACGGCTTCAGTTTGTTCGTATCCGTTTGGGCGAGAATTGCCGAGGTCGCGGTGACCAGCGTCGGCGCACTCCGGCGGGTGAGTCTTGATCAGAATTAGCTTTCTGTACAAGCGTGAGGTGCTAACTGTGTCATCGTGCTAGCATTGCAGCTACCTACAGTACGAGAGAGAGCTAGAAATGACAGCCAGCAATGACAGAATCGACCATTTAGCAATTCCCGTTAGTAACGTGAAGGAATCTGTTGAGTGGTACACGAAGCAGTTTGCCTGCACGGTGAAGTACCAGGATGAGACGTGGGCGTATCTGGAATTCCAGAATATCAACCTGGCGCTGGTAATACCGGGACAGCATCCCGGCCATCTCGCTTTCATACGTGATGATGCAGAAACCTTCGGGCAACTCAAAACACATCGTGATGGAACGCAGTCTTGCTACGTTAAGGATCCGTCGGGCAACTCAGTCGAGATAATGAAACCGTATTGATCCTGCGTGGACGTCGATTCCCACCGGGCAAGGCGAAGCCCCCCCGGGAGCGCGGCATGCCGAAAAGACTGCGACTCGTTACGAGTGGCCGAAGGGGCAACCTTGAGAAGGTTGATCGAGGGCCGGTCCGCTTCCGTATGCGGTTGAAGCTGCATCGTCGGAACTATCGCCAGGCATTTTGAAGTACGTTCGCAATTGCCAGAGTTCCGGGAAGCACCGTTTGTCCAGTGTTGAGCGTAAGTATTGAACTCCTTCGCTGCCACCGGTTCCGCGCCTGAAGCCGATGATGCGTTCGACCACCGTCACGTGGTTGAAACGCCACAAAAAGATTTGCTCGTCAAAGTCCAACAGCGCTTCTGCCAAGTCGAGCAAATCGCCGTATTGATCTTCATCCTCGTAAACTTTCATCAGCTCCAGGATGCGCTTCTCACGCAAGACCGCAGCCTCTTCTTCATTCTTGCCCGGTTCGACAGGAAGATCAAAACCGCGGCGCCGCATCAGCTCGAAGAACAGCTCGGGTAATGCGGGACTATTAAATCGCGCTTGCAGTGATTCGAAAGCTTCGGAGTCTTGTTGAAAATGCTCCAGCACCGACGGCGATTTTAGACCGCCAATGAATTCAAGTTCTCGAAACTGACTTGACTGAAACCCGCTGGCGGGAGTCAGAGCCGCTCTGAAAGCAAGAAAATCGCGCGGTGTCATGGTCTCGAGAATGTGAATCTGCTGTACTAGCAGTTTCAAAATACTGGCAATGCGTCTCAGGTAAAAGACTGCCTTGCGTGTTTTGTCCTGCTTGATCAAACTGATTACTTCGTCCAGTTCGTGGATAATCAGTTTGAACCAAAGCTCGTAAGACTGGTGTATGACTATGAAAAGCGGTTCGTCATGATGCGGTGGCTCTGACTGGCAGACTTGCAATTTTTTCAAGTCTGCCACTTTCAGGTAGCTATTGTACGTAAGAGGAGAATGTTGAGGCGTTGCATCAGGCTCCGGCTTTTCGCCGGGACACGACGGCGAGGATTCCCGAGTCTTTCCAGTCATCACGCCCTCCCTCTGCTGCCTGCTATAGCCCAATCTCGACGACCGAGGCATAGTATGGCAGAGCTTTTCTTGCCTGTGCTCAAAGCCAGTCTATTTATTTCTATTTATCCAACTATGTTCTTGAATTCCGCTGCCACGGTGGACCCTGATCGCTCACCGGGTTTACCGGCATTTCTATTCTGGATAAGACGAATCTATTGTGCGGCGGCCGGTTTTCCTAAGGCGTGCAGCCGCGCCGGCGAGTAGCTCCCGGCACACAACTTTTGGTCATTAGAACAGTTACTCGCAAGGGGTAGCCAGTCGGCGCTATTTTGACGGTTTATAGGTCCAACCGGGTCTGGCCGCATCAGCCAGTGCTTGCTTCCACGAAGCTAGCTGTTGAGCCGTAGCCTTGTACGAATCGGCGACATCAGACTTGGCCTTCGTTTCACAGCGACTTACGACCACGATGGCCGGTTTGCCGTTTGCATCAGTGGTAACAACCATTAGAGTGCGGTGCAGTCCGTTTCCGACACGCCAAGACATTCCGAATCCACGAACGCTATCTACCTCTGGTTTGCCAGTAGCGCCGGTGCGTTCCACATCGACACGCAAGTCCAGATCTGGACGGCGCACACTGCCATCGCCATACAACCCGGACGCCATCTGCTTCATGACTTCAGGGGGTAGATCAGCAAGGTGTTCAACAAAGATCGGATCGCCCTTAATCGGCGAGCCTTCCATATCGATTACCCTGAAGGTAACTGCCTCTCCTGTCGGTCCCTTCTGAACAATGATGTGGTTTGTACGACCGGATTCATCCGTACACTTGATCAGATGATTGCCCTTGTCGGTGGTTCCGACCAATTCAAAATTGGTGAATTTGCCTTTGCAGAACTCATGCTCCGACAATACTCGAACCATGTTGTCACCACCGGGAAAAAACTGAAGTTTCGGTACAGGCGGTTCATACCTGATCACCCGTTCGAGCGTCGGCTGGTCGATACCGAGCGAATCGCGATTCTTGAAGAGCCACTGTTTCTCCTGTGTCGTGATCTCTTGCCCGTTCTTCATTTGGTTTTCAAATCTATTTCGTACGATTTGATTGAACTCGTTCAGCATGCCGTGTGATTCATACATTAACCGCAGCATTTGGAAACTTCCTTCGCCGGCAACGGTGAACATGTAATTGTTCGTCGGATCATCGAGAACTCGCTCTAGTCCAGCTTTCATAGACCGGTCCACAAAGGCCTTACATGAAGGGTCCTGGAGATGCACGCCTCTTTGTTCCAGAAACAAAGGCAGTTGCATTAGGCCATTAACATCGCGACAAGACTCTGCCACCACACGCAGTGCAGTAAGCTTGTCTACGGCATCTTCCGCGCTGGTAAATTTCTTCACCATTTCCGGTAGGTTCTCAACCAAATGTCTGGCGGCTTCAGGGTGCGCGGACCGCAACGCCTGCACCACTTCAAAATAGGCGAAGATCATGTCTCCCTTGTTCATGCCGTCCATGACAGCTTTGAACTCTTGCAGCTTTGGCAGAGAGATGTTCGAATCCAGCACGAAGTCCATACGAAATTCAGGAACCTCTTTGAACAAAGATTCCATTTGCTTCGCGATGTCCAGTCGTTGAGGCAGTTCCGGCGACTGTGCCAGCTTGCTCAAATTATCCCTGAACTGCTGTATGGCATGCGAATCACCTGCGTCAAAGGCATTCTCGACCGCTTCACTTTTCATGAATTCGTTGAACGACTCCAAATTCTTCAGTGGTGTCTTTGGGTCGAGCAGCGTCTCAATAGGCGGACCAATTCGAGCAGCGCGAGGATCTTTCAGCACTTCTGTCACATGAGCCAAGCGTTGCGGCAGATCAGGAGCGCTGGCTAATTGTCCCAACCTGTCACCGATTACTTTTAGCGTTTGTGGATCTGAAACTCTTAGAGATTCGCTCAAGGCTGCCATAAAAGCATCACGTTCGGCACTCTTGATTTTGTTGCCGTTAACGTGACCGTCGAGTGCATCTTTTACTTCAGCGATTTGCTTCTTGATGCTGCTGTAGTCAGTGGGCATGTCGCCGGCAAGAGCCCTTTCGCGAACCCGTCGAGGATGGTCCGGTCCGTATGGCCGGTAGTCTTTATTTTGCGGCAGCCCGGAGCGTTCGTTGTGGAAGAGCTGATTGTTGTTCCTGGGATCATATATGGTGCGTTTCGCGCCAGGCCCCGTTAGCGTAACCCATGCGTGTGGCTGGCCATTCCAAGTGCCGGTGGTGACTTCGGCCTTGATGCCCATCTTCTGCGCAAGATATTTGAGCACCATTGCCTGGTCCAAGCACACAGCGGAGCGCCTGGCGATCAGGTCGCCCACCATTATGTGTTCGCCGTTACTGTCGAGACGCCCGGCAACCTTATTCATGCCGGATCCCTGACGAATACCGGGTTGACCGCCGAATCCTTCGTCAACAACCCGCGGTGTCATGCGTTCATGCACATAATCAGTCAGTGCTTGCATCAACGCAGCATCGTTACCCTTAAGGTGAGCAAACTTAGACATGGCATCGGCTTCGAATTGTTGCAGCACGGGATCTCGTGCCGCATCAAACACACGAGGCCGGACCCGATTACCACCGGGTAATTCCTCGCAGTAAACAAAGCCCTTCGGAATTTCGGAAACGACTGGTGTTTTCGTCATGTCGACCGGCTTGGCGCCACGATTTTCCGTGCCCATGTCGCGAACCGGCAGCACGGAGTAGCGGTGGCTTTCCGAGCGCATAAGCGAAACTTCTTTGCCTCCAATCACCAGTTTGTCAGTGGCACGCAGCGCAACTATTTCGTTTGCCGGCACGGTGGTGCGCTTACCATCGGCATGAACAACTTCCACCGGGGCACCGCCCGTGGAGCGAACATAGAAGCCCTTACCATCGGTAGTCATTATGGCACCACCGCCTAAATCGGAAATGCGAATGTCCGCTCGACTTCCAGGTCCTATAACCACCTCTCGACGTCCTGCTGCGGCAATTTCCATTGACTGCCCGTCAACCGTGACCTTCAAGGACGGCTCGGTTCTGATTGCTGGCCTAAGCTGCGCCATTTCTGCTGCGGACAGTGCTGTAATCTTGAAATTTTCCACACGAATTGCAACGGGACCTTCCGGGGAGTTTGTCACCTTAAGAACCGTGCGGGCCTTGCTATCAAAGAAATAGGACACACCGTCGTCCTGAGCGATCCGTATGTGCTGATCGCCTTGCTGGAACTTTTGCTCTTGAGCAAAACGGCTCTCTTGGGGCCTCTCAGTGAATCGAATCACAGTGGCGCCACCGTTTTTCTCTGCAACTGCATAACCACGGCTGTAAGCAGTAGGCTGCCCCTGTCCGCCGGGCTCGGCGAGCACCACGGGGGCTGCTCGATCATAGGACAGTACGCTTTTGCCGCCACCTTCCACGGTGCCAGCCGGGTGAATAGGAGCCTGTACTTCAGAGGCAGACATATGAACGCCCTGCTCGAGTCTGGGCATCGGTCGCTCGGGTACTTTCACTGATGGTGACTCGACCGGTCCAGCTTCCAGCTTTCCGCCAGGGTGAGTTAAGTCGGCAGGCTGCTCGCCTTTACCTCGACCAGTGTCTTCCATCAGGAATGGAGGTGTCCCTGGTTTTGCATCACCGGCGCGTAGTTCCCACTTGCCGCCGGCTACCTTTTTTACTTCGAATCCTTGTACACGCATGTGATCTGCAAACTGCTTTTCTGTCACGCCATCTTCAAGCTTGAATTTGCAAATTTTGCCGTCCATTTTGGCTTGTGAGAGCAACTTCAGTTTCAGTTTGCCACCCTGCAAACATGCCAGTCCTATAGCAACGCCGAAACTCAGGCTCCGCTCGGCTTCCTCACCGGCCTCGTGAACCTTTTTGCGTCCGATCTCATCTAAAATTAACTCTTCGCCCGCGCTTTGCGCTAATGCGAACGAAAGATTTACGGAAAACTCCTTTGACAGAGTTCTAAGAAAATCTTTCATGAATTCACCTGTAGCCCCGGGAAGGCGACCCAACCCTTCAGCTTGTGCTGACTTCAGTGCGAGCTTCTCGGCATTGGGCGCCGGATTCTTTAACAACGCTGCTGTCTGCTGCTTTGACAGACCGGCGATCCTGCCGACAATAGCGCCTGATACCAAAAACGTAGCCCAGCCAATCAAAAGTTCTTTGCCGTAGTGGCTGCCAACTTTATCGAAGAAATCGCCAATGATTTCAAGGTCGTCCTTGCCGGACAACGCGCCTTTCTCTTTCTGGCGCAACCAATCGCAGACAACGGCCCCGTTTGAAACACGAGGGCCAAAACCACAATAGCCACCCTGGTTAATCTTGAACATAAACTCTGTTGCAATTTCGGCTCCTGCAATTCCGACCGATGTGATAAGCAGCCCGCCCAATATGGGACCTCCGACTCCACAGGTGGCCAGTGTAAGCGCTACAGCAGCTACACTGCCGATGATTGCCGGACCGTTGTCTTTCATCCAGCTCCAAGTACCCGTAGGACGAAGCTTACCGTCCGTCACAAAGCCGACGAGCGAACGTGCCTCCTTGTTGAAGGTTGAATTGCGATCGAATACATCAATGACTTGTTTGTAGCTGTTGATTCGTTTGGCAAGTTCTTTTCTGAGGTCTTCATTTGCCTTCCATTCTTCCCTCGAAAGTGCGGAGGCTTTATTGGAAAGAACGTTTACTGCCTCCGACATTGCCTTAACTCGGGCTCGCATTTGATCGACTTCGTCTTGTGAAACACTATCAAGCTTGCCCAGAATAGACTCCCTTCCCTGCTTGCTTAGCTGTTCAAGGAAGGACTTGCTGACGTGATCTTGGTGTTCTTGGGCTTCTTTGACCTTTCTGGTAAAGTCAGTGAGGTCGCCGGAGATATCACCGGCGATGGTAGACAGTTTGGCGGCCAACGGGTCCGTATCTATTAGAGCAAAGGCAAGCGTTTTGTGAGTCTGATAGTCAAACTTGGACCAATTCAGATTCGCTAGACCCAGTTTGTATGGCGGATTGCCTGGAATGTCCCGCAGCCCCAAAGCTTGGTTGAACGCTTCAGTTTTGTCGGTGGAGTACTTCGGCAACTCGATGGACTGAATGTTTCCACGCTCAAGTTGATACTGTGCAATCGATTTCCCCTCTGGAAGAAGCGGGCATCTGACATAGAGATCTCTCCAAATTTCAGGAGCCATCCATTCAAGTGCTCGACCATATACAGAGACCAATTGAAAGGCTAACTTTGATGCACTGTCCACATCGCCTGAGTTCCATTTGAGACGATATTCGCGTGCCGTCTCGGCTATTCCGGTAGCACCATCTTCTTTGAGTTCCGCAGAGATGGAGAGAATCGATGCCAACTCTAAATGTAATTTTTCAGTCCCTCTGCGGTTTCTGAAGAGCCCACCAGGTAGCCGATCTAGCGCTTCTAGCGCTTCCTTGAGCTTGTTCTCCGCCAGCAGTTTTTCTATTTGGACCACTCCCTCGAAAGTCCAAGGGTTGTCCTTGAAAACATCAGTTGCCAAAGTCGCGATTTCGTTTTTCAGCTGCACAAGTCGCTCGGACGGATTCCCAAATTCGGCTTCGTAACTCTGCTTCGTCGTTGCCATCGTGGAGGAATCATTACTATCAAGCTTTTGAAGAAGCATTGCATTGGGAGAATTTTTGAGCGAGTTTACAGACATTAGCTTGAGAATCATTTCCGGTTGAACCTTTGCGTTCATCCAGCGAATGTTCTCTCTTTGCAGTTCCGATAGCTCGTCCCATTTCAGTTTGGCCTTGAGGTCCTTATCTGGCTCCATCCAACCCATTACCGATTTTTCTCCATCGGTGAGGTTTGTCCATCCCATGAGCCTGGCGCGCAGCGCTGGTGAAAGATTGTTGACATAGTCGATATTTGCAATAACACGCTGGAACATTTCTTTGCCCGAGAGGGTGTCTGATTGCAAATTCTTTTCAATCGTGTTAGCCAAGTCAACGACCCAATTTTCGGGAACCTTATGAGGCATTCCTTTCATTTGAGTGATAACCATCGAAGTAGGCAGTTCTTTGTAGCAAAGCAAAAGAACTCTGGCCGCCTCTTCTCTCAAACTCTTGTCGGCATTCACGTCATTGAGGACGTTTTGAAGCTTCTCCAGTGCCTCAATTTTCAATTTTTGAACTGCTTCCGGGCCCAGCGCGGTGACGAGCAGCATTTCTGTTGCCTTGTATTTGTCTGACCACGGTTTGACACCACACAAACCGGACAGAGAATCAAGATTATCGATGGAGATGTTCTTTGAGTCAGGAGACAAGATAACACTCAGAGCCTTCGGAAGGTGTTGGTACTCAACCGGGAGTTGCTCCTTTGGCAGCGTCATTATTAACTTTGCCGCTTCAGATTTGAGTTTGCTTAGCTCAGCCGCGCCGATGAGTTTTTCGAGTTCCCTAAGGGAATCAACGCCAGAATCCGGTTTCGTCGCAGCGCTTTGAGGTACATCTTTGATCGGTAATTCAACTACTTTCATTAGAGTTACCACTTGCTCAGGTTTGAGGTCCTCCTGTAGGGAAGCGAGAATTTTTAATCCGTCAATTCTCCAGGACGCATAGTCGTTCGGAGCAAAGGATTTGTTGTTCTTGTCTGAACGGAAGATCTTCGTTTCGAAATCGAAGTTCCTAGAGGCAGAGTCAAAATGATGAATGTAGTAACTGTCTGACAGATCTGGCTTGGAAATTCGATCAAGAATCGTGGATACAATCTGGCTGCGAAGTTCCGGGCTCAGTTTGTCCTTCACGCGGTCGAGTACTTCGGGCAATTTTGCAAAGCGCCGGCCAAGCGTGTCTGGTGCCAACCCGTCAACTAGGCTCTGAACATCATTACCGGTCCAATAAGGCGCTAGTTGTTCAAGGGCTTGAAGGGCCTGTTTATTACAGCTTTTGCCGATCTCTCTGCGCACCTGATTTTCCCAATCCTTTTGGGACTCAATGGTAATAACCTTGTCATATCGCTGTAAAAATGGTGATTGCGGACTAGGAAAAAGCGAAGGGTTAGATTCAACCTTTGGCATGGTCTCTAAAGTGCCATTCCAATCTTCTCTAAGTTTCAAAAATAGATTGGCTTTGACTGCCTGAATCAGCTGCTCCTTCTGCGGATGTTTCCAGGACTCGAGCAGTTTTGCCACTCGCACCGGATCTTCCATCATGAGCTTAGTCAGCTTTTCTGTTTGTTTCGCCAGTGTTTCCTCGGTCATAGGTCCATCAATGCGAGACAGAACCTTGCGGGCCTCCGAGGCCGACATAAATGACTGTGTTTCAGTCATGACCTCTGGCGGTAAAGGTTTGCCATTAAGCAAATCCATCAAGTTTGATTTTGACGGTTTTAGTTTTTGGATTATGCCTAGAATGTCTTCTTCAGATCTTTCTTCCACCGGCGGTGGAGTCAAGATTGCGATCAGTTTCGCGCAACGCTCTTTCATGGCGCCATCGCCGGAAGACAGCCCGACTTTCAAAAACGGAATAATTGCATCTTTGTAGTACTCTGCCGACTCCTCGAGCCCGAGCATTCCTTGTTCGCGTTTGCTGCCCCACTGATGGACGAGCAGAAGAGTTAATTTCTTTAGCTGTTGTCCGGCGGTTGGAGTGCCTCCGCATAAGATGAATTCGGTAACGGCAAGATTGGCGGCTTTGGTTAACGGATTAGGCTCCTTGAAGGGATCGAAGACTGCTGTGCTTCGTTCACTATTACTGTTTGCCTCAATTGCCTCGTCTTCTTCGAAAACCTGGTGAGTTTCTCTGGCGTCGTCAAACGGATTGTTTGTCATAAAGCCTCATCTCCAAGCCCGTTCCTGTTATCGTTGAGCCCATTTACTGGGCAAAATGACACCGAGTTCCAGATTTATTCCCTTGCCAGTGAGATTCTCAATCAGCATTAGATGCAATGGCGGTGTTATCCGATCAGTTCGATTTCTGGCAGTTCTGACGCTCTGGAGCCGCAAGGCGCCATATCTTCGAGGATCCTCCCCCACAAATCACGGCACTGTTCGAGGAGCCAGCCTCCTTCATCGAGTACCCGTTGGCTGGTCTTACCGGCTTGGGGACCTGATTGCTTTTGTTCGCTCATTTCGTCACCCTGAATGCTAACCCCGATGCTGCACGCATGAGTAAGACCAATGCCTGGCACATTCGGCGGGAGTTCCTGCGATGGGGACCGCCCCTGTTGTTACCCGAGCCTTGGACTTTCACATTCGTGAATAGAGTAGATAGTAGAACTTGAAAATGACATGTAGATGACATGAACGACTAAATGAATCGTCCTGGCTTTTGATTGCGCGGACCGACGCGCCAGAACTAATCGAGCTTGGGGACCGGAGCAATCGGAGGCGCCGAATCGGGACCGGGTGTGACCGCTGGCGGACCGTCCGAAGGCGGCAATGGTGCGTCTACCGGAGGAATTGGTTCAGGAGTGGCAGGCGTTTCTTCCGGACCGGAGTTTTTCTTCACTTCGTCTCCAGTCTCGGGCTTACCTTTGTCGCCACTGTCCTCTTTAGTTCGTCCCTGCCGAGACTTGCCGCCCGACTTAGACTTGCCGCCGGACTTGCCATCGGAAGACTTAGAATCGGATTTGCTGTTCGACTTGTCATCGGACTTCTTGCTGTCCTTCTTGTTGTCTTTCTTGTTTTCTTTTGTTTCTTTGCCTTTTGATTTATCCAGCGCCTCAAGATTTTGCTTGTCTTTCTTGGAAAGCGGTTGCGGCGTTTTGCCACCAGTCAAAGAGAGAAAAGCGCTCTGGTCTTCCCTCGTGCCTTCGCACAATTCGACAAACGATTCGGGATTGCGGCTGTTGTACTTGTATGCGAGGTTTGAATCCTGGAGAGCTTTGCGCGCCTTCTTAACCAACGCGGGGAAATTGACGGGAAAGCTTTCCATCACGATGCCGTTGCGCGAAACTCTGAACATCTTGTATTGGCAGGGGTAAATGTTCAGTCCCGCTGCCGAAACATGCCACACATCACGTTCGATCTGAACTTTGTTGGTGTACAGATGACCGCTTACTACAAGTCTTACGTCCGAACTGGTGCCCAGAACTTCTCGCACGTCGGAACCGTTGGGAGAAGCGTAATCGCTCCAGGGTGGTCCGCCGTCGTAGGGAGGTGGTGGCAACAGCGGATGATGAGTGAATACAATAGTTAGTTTGCCGCGATTTTTCGCCAAATCATCTTTGAGCCACTCGAGCTGCGGTTGGGAAAACTCGCCGTAGTGGGTATTGGGAAGGCTGCTGTCCAATCCAATCAAGTGAACCCCGGGCACGGGATTGAGAGACCAGTAAGAGTTGTTGGTTTCGATGCCGCGCGATCGCCAGTCGGCTCCGAATGTGCGCATCTTTTCCGGTGGAATCTTTCCGGAAACGTCTTCTTCTCCAAGCACAAACGACCACGGCACTTGCAACTGCTGTACGATATCGCCGAATAGATTCCAGTTAGCGTCGTCTTTTCCGACGGTCTCGATGTTGTCGCCACCAAACAGCACAAAGTCCGGCTTGAGTGTGTTGAAATGCTTTATCGCTTCTTGCAGAAAGAGCTGACTCTCTTGCAGCATCTTTTCTCCGGTGTCGGGGAGTCCGTTCACCAAGTGCACGTCACTGACAAAAATGAACGAGAAGGGATCGAATTGCGGCAGTGCCACGGCGGGTTGAATCGGGAATCGCAGCAGCGATACACCTGCCAATCCTGCCAAAAAAGCTCGCCGAGTTATGGTTCCGTTCGACGATTGATCCACTTTTTGCGCTCCTTCCTCTATCCTACTTCGACAACAACATCAGTACTTCAGCTCGTTGAGCATCGGAATCTTTCAGGATTCCTCTTGCTGCGGTCGTGATGGTCTTTGATCCTTGCTTCTTGATTCCGCGTAAAGTCATACAATAATGCTCCGCTTCGAGCAGCACCAGCACCCCATGCGGTGTTAGCCCGGCAACGAGGGCGTCTGCTATTTGCGCAGTCATTCGCTCTTGCACCTGCAGTCTGCGTGCCGTTAACTCGACTACCCGTGCGAGTTTCGACAAACCTGTAATTTTACCTCGAGCGGGAACGTAAGCAACATGGGCGCAACCTACGAACGGGATGAGATGGTGTTCGCACATGCTTGCAAACGGGATGTCTTTTACCAGCACCAGATTCTCACCGGGTTCATTGAAAGTGCAGGTGATCTCAGATGCGGCGTCGACTCCAATGCCGTAAGTCAACTCTTGATACATGCGTGCAACTCGCGCCGGAGTCTCCGCAATCCCTTCGCGGTCAACATCTTCGCCCAAACCTTCAAGAATCATTCGTACGCCGCGCGCTACCTTTTCCAAATCAATTTTATTGGCGGAATCAACGCCTTCAGTTTGTTCCTGCGGCAGTGGACCGACTCTGGTAGCAGTTAGATTTGCAGCGCGATAGTAATTGGTCGGCGAAAAATCGGTTTCCATTTAGTTGCTCCTACGGTCCCGCGTGCCTTCTTGTGATCGTGAATTTCGGTGACGTCTGCAAGTGAAATCTTACTCTCGCTTGTCAGCCCATTACAGCTCGAATACGTTCACCCCTTGCGCCTTTCACTCTTCGGTCGGTACATCGGAAAAGGTCGCAACCAAAAACCCCCTGCAACATTGAATTGCTCAACATGCGTTCGGGCGATATACTCTGTGCTTCCAATCTGAAGCGCCCCCCCGCGGGCGGAATTGATTGTAGCAAGTATGTATCTTTGTGGCTCAACGCCGAGGAAGAAATCGATGAGTGCGACGACCAGCGTGATAGAGAATTTGGATATCACTGAGATAAAGAAAATACTGCCGCATAGATATCCATTCTTGCTAGTAGATAGAGTCACTTACGCGGAACCTGGTCATCTGGCAAAAGGGTACAAGAATTTAACTGCCAATGAGCAATTTTTCGAAGGGCACTTCCCTTTCAAGCCGATAATGCCTGGCGTCTTAATGGTTGAAGCGTTGGCTCAGCTCGGCTGCATTGCAATTTTGTTGAAGGATGAATACAAGGAGTATCTTGGAGTATTCACCGGCATAGACAGTTTCAAGTTCAGAACCATGGTTGTCCCTGGTGACAGACTAGACATGGAAGTGGAACTACTCAAGATGAAGGGGCCTGTAGGCAAGTTTCGCGCGGTTGCCAAAGTGGGCGATAAAGTTGCCTGCGAAGGTGAAATGTCGTTCGCGATGGTCAAGAAGTAAAAGCCTGAGGATTTGACAATGGGTATTCACAAGACAGCCATTATTGCCGATGGCGCAATCATTCATGAAACGGCAGAGATTGCGCCCTATGCGGTCATCGGTCCCAAAGTAAAAATCGGGGCAAGAACTAAAGTTGGTCCTCATTCAGTAATAGACGGCATAACCGAGATTGGCGAGGATTGTCACATCTTCGCCGGGGCTTCAATTGGGCTCGAACCCCAGGACCTCGCTTTCAAGGGGGAAGAAACCGGTGTAGTCATTGGCAACCGCACCGTGATTCGCGAGTACGTCACAATTCACCGCGCCACGAAAGAAGGCAACACCATAATTGGTGACAATTGCTTCTTGATGAATTATGTTCACGTAGCGCACAACTGTAAATTGGGCAACGGCGTGATAATCGCCAATGGAACCAACATGGCCGGCTATTGCCAAATTGGCGACGGCGCAGTTTTTTCAGGGGCCTGTGTTTTGCACCAATTCGTGAGAGTCGGGCGATTCTGCATGATCGGCGGATTAACCGGCAGCCGAGTCGATCTTCCGCCGTTTACGATGTGCGACGGTCGACCTGCCATGGTTCGAGGGTTAAACGTGGTCGGATTACGCAGAGGCAAGATGAATCCGCAATTGCGCGCTGCGGTAAAACAGGCGTATAAATTGCTCTATCGTTCCGGGCTGAACTATTCTCAAGCTATCGAACGAATCAAAGCTGAAATAGAGCCTGCTCCCGAGATACAAGAAATCTGCGATTTCTTTTCCGACTCTAAGAGAGGTGTTGCGCCCGCATTCGGCGACTTTGCCGAAGGCAAGCGCGAACACGGCTCAATCGAAGAGGCCCCGTCGGAGACGTTCTAACGGTCTGCAGCGCTTGCCGGTTACCTCTCTTGCGCGCGCCTTCCCTTAAACGGGGGACTATCTCTTTCCGCTTTGAGTTGACAAGTTTGCGCAGGTTGCGGCGTGAAACCTCATTTACACCAAGCGCCGGCTCGACCTTCGGTGGTAGAGTATGCTCAATAAGGTATTGGAACTCGAAAGTGAGCAGCGATATTAGCGACCTTCCTTGTGAAGAGCCAACTGGTAAATCTGCCGGCTTCGGTCCTCTGATGAAGAACCGGCAGTTCATGAGCTTGTGGATTGCGCAGATTTTTTCGCAGTTCGCTGATCGTGCTGTGTTTGTTTTGTTCGTGGCCATTTTGACGATTCAGCAGTCGCATAATGCAGTGTTGGCTGAAAGTGGCGCCGCGCAGATGACCAGTTGGTTGTACGTAGCGTTCACAATTCCTGCCGTCCTTCTCAGCCCAATCGCCGGTGTCTATGTTGACCGTTGGTCCCATCGATCTGTTCTGGTGTTGTCTAATCTCTTCCGAGCGTTTTGTGTTGCTCTGGTCGTGTTGCCACAAGTGTCAAAGTCGCTGGTCGTCGACTTTGGACTGGCGTTTTTGATTTCGATCGGCTGTCAGTTTTTTGGACCGGCTGAGACGGCTTCGATACCGCGCCTGGTGCGCAAAGAAGAATTGTATGCCGCAAACTCGTTGTTTTTCACCACGATGATGATTGCCCTCGGTTTCGGTTTCGCTATTGGCGAGCCAATTATTACTCACATTGGTTTAGACCATGCTCCGTGGGTTATCTCCGGGTTCTTCCTGATTGCGGCGGCATTGCTGCTCGGTATCAAAGACAACAATTTGAGTAGCGAGCCGCGCGAGCCGTGGTGGGAAGAATTGCGATTCGGACTCAACTATATTTCAAGCAATGCGTTGGTGTTCCGGGCCATCCTTAAGATCACGATTCTCTTTAGTACCATCATTACCCTGAACATAATTGCTGTCGGTCTGGCCCAGCAAGTGCTGCGTATTCAGGCTTTTCAATTCGGCTACATTGTTGCGGCCGCCGGTGCCGGAATGGGAATCGGTAACTTCTGGCTTGCGCACCACGGGCAGGGCGTAAAGCCTAACGTGCTTGTCTATACAGGCTTCACAGGTCTGGGGCTGTTTATGAGTCTGCTCGGCTGTCTGGGATTCCTGCAGAAGCTGATCATTCTCGCAGGAGCACAGTCATTCACCTGGCAAGGCGGGTGGATGTCCATTCCGCTGGTTCTGTCGGCTTTGACCGGTACATGCTGCGCACTGGTAGCCGTGCCGACGCAAGCTGCTCTGCAAGCGGCTGTTCCCGAGGATTTGCGCGGAAAAGTGTTTGGGGCTCAAACGACTGCTATGTCTGCGGCTTCAACCATCCCGGTTGTTCTTGCGGGCGTCTTGATTGATAACTTGCCTGGTGGCGTTTCTTCGACTTTGCTAATTATAGGATTACCCACTGTTGTTTTCGGCGGCTACCACTTGATGCGGACTCTTCGCCCCTCTAAGCCTGTTGAGATTCCCGAAGGGTAGTTTCCGCACCAAGTGCAGTATCGCGACCCTACAGCGGTTTTGGCCGCTCCGGGAGGAAGGGGGGACTGGCAATTGGACCCGCGTGCCCTCTTGTCAAAGGTTTCCAATCCTTTGACAAGATTAAAAAATATTGGCCCTTTGTATATAATCGGCAACTATTGAAAGCTCGTCCTATAAACTATGGATGACACGAGAAATATGGGACTTTTATGCGCAATCGGATGCTTTTGCTGGGTTTGACTGTAGCCGCGTGGCTTTGCATCAAGACCATCGACTATCTTCTTCCGTGGTCGGCTTTCTTGGTGCTTCTATGCGGAATTGTGCTGATCATGATTGCCCACACTTTGTGGATGCTGCTGGCACAAAGGCGCGAAGCAAGATTGTGTAAAAGCGGGCGAGGGAAGTCCGTCGGCACCGCGAGTGATACTGAGTGGATGCCTTCTGTTGATATTTTGATTCCAGCGAAGAACGAGTCTCGTGTCATCGAGAAAACTGTGCGTAACTTTTTCAATCTGGACTATCCGGATTACACTGTCTGTGTTATCGATGATGCTTCCGACGATAGTATGCCGCAAGTGCTTGATCGCTTGTGCGAAGAGTTTCCGAGACTTCAATGCGTACGAAGACCTGCCGGTTCCGTTCCAGGAAAATCGGCCGGGTTGAACGATGCTTTGCCGATGTGTCGCTCTGAAGTCATCGCAGTGTTCGATGCTGATGCGTACGTCGAGCCCGATTTTCTTCGAAAAATCTTGCCCGTTCTCGCTCCCGAACACGTGGGCGCAGTGCAAGCACAGAAGCGGATTTATCGCCATCAAACCACCTTGTTGCCGGAGTGCCAGGCGTCTGAGTACGCGCTGGACACATACTTCCAGGTGGGACGCGACCTCATCGGTGGTGCCGTTGAGCTGCGGGGCAATGGAGAGCTGATGAAGCGCAGCGCGCTGATCGATGTCGGCGGATGGAACAACAAAGCCATTACGGACGATCTGGACCTGACCATGCGATTGCTACTGGCGAAGTGGGACGTTAAGTTCTCACCGGATACGGTGGTGTGGGAAGAAGCCGTCACGACCATACAGGGATTGATCAGGCAACGACGCCGTTGGGCGGAAGGCAGCATCCGTCGTTATCTGGACTACATCTTTCCTCTCAACTCGCTGTATCGACTTTCCATCGTCGAAAAAATCGACATTCTTGCTTTTCTTTCCGAGTTTGCAGTCCCCGGCCTGATGTTGTTGGAAATTGTCAGCGAAATCTTCCGCACATTGGCTGGCGAACCTGATTGCGCTCACCCCGGCTTTCTTCTGTTTGTTGCGCTGCTCACGTCGATGATCACGACAGTCAATCTGTTCATCGCAATTCGGCTCTATCGCCCGGAGAAGCCTTTGCTCAATGCTATGGGGCACACAACCGTTGTGAACGCTTACATTTTTGCTCACTGGATTCCTTGCGTACTGGTTTCATTCGTCAACATCATGTTCAAGCAGGAAGCATCCAAATGGCATCGCACTGAGCACTTAGGTGGCTCTGCCTGAGCGCAGGTGGATCAAGCTTGCTGCTGCCGGCGCTTGCTGTGGTGGCATCGATTGTATCGCTCACTGTCGGCACGTCCTTCGGCAAAAGTCTCTTTGCTGAAATCGGTCCTCAAGGCACTGCCACTATGAGGGTAGTATTTGCCGCGGCAATCTTGCTGACTGCCTGGCGTCCCCGGTTAAGCGAGTTCTCTGCTTCCAACCTGCGTGCCATCGCTCTCTATGGTGCGACACTTGGTCTGATGAATACGATGTTCTATATGTCCCTTGCGACTTTGCCAATTGGTATCGCAATTGCCATAGAGTTTACCGGACCGCTCGCCCTGGCGGTGACTGCATCCAGGCGCATCATTGATTACGTTTGGGTCGGTTTCGCAGTGGCGGGTCTGCTGTTGTTGATACCGTTTCCTCAAGCCGGCGGTTCTGCGGTCGCACTCAATCCTGTGGGGATTGGCTTCGCCTTTGCCTCAGCAATACTGTGGGCGCTCTATATATTGTTTGGTCAGCGCCTCGGACACATTCACGCCGGGCATGCCATGGCGATCGGAATGGTGGTGGCAAGCATGGTGGTGTTGCCGGTGGGCATAGCTGTCGCTGGAACGCGTTTGCTAGATCCATCCTTGCTGACAGCAGGTTTCACCCTGGCGATTTTTTCCAGTGCGATTCCCTACAGCCTGGAGATGTATTCACTAAAGAGGTTGCCCAAACAAACTTTCGGAATCTTGTTAAGTCTTGAGCCTGCAATCGGAGCATTGAGCGGTATGTTCGTGCTCAATGAAAAACTGACCGTTCTTCAGTGGATAGCTATCGGCTCGGTGATGATCGCTTCGATCGGCAGCGCAACTGGTACTAGAGGAAGGGAAGGTGAGTTACCTGTTGCTGGACCTGAGGTATAAAGTCAACAGGTTCAGTTAACTTTGAGGACAAGAGCTTGAATCCGCTTAGTGTCCTTTTCGTCGGAATGTCCCGGCTGGTGGCTAAATGCACGTATTGGAGAAATCTGGTCTTCATAGGCTATCACCGGGCCCGTCATCGAAGAGCATTGTTAACAATGCAAATGAATTGCAATGGGCTGAATACATGCTTCAGATAATCAACAGGGTCTACTGACCAACGGGAACTGCCGCATGATACTTGCGGCAGGGAGCTGCCTACGGTTTACTGTGGAGTCCCCGTGACCCCGTGGGTGGTGGTACCCCGCCCGTGGTGGCTACTGTAGTCGTCAGGTATCAGATGCGGTGCGTTCGGATTGATGTCCAGCATTAGGGACGTCAAGTAATCAGCGCCTCGCTTGCCAAGCACGGCGGGCATCTCGACACTTGCCAACTATTGAAGACCTCGTTGGATATACCCCTTATATTGAATGTCATTTATCGGTCGGAACCGTGTCGTTATACAAAAAGATTTTGAAATGGCTCAGATCCGCCGAAGCCCGCCCATACTCGACCTTTTCGATGTCAGCAGCAAATACCGGACGCAAAACACAATCTAGACCTCTTGCGGAAAATGGGTACAATGGTCATGTCTTGAGGCCGGTGTGGCCCTGGATTGTTCAGATGATTGCTAAGAGATGGAGATTTTCATGGTAAGGAAATTAGCGACCTCTTTTGTATTGGCTTCGACCTTGGTCGGCGCCCTGGTTGCTCCTTCGTTTGCCGCTGATGACAGCACGTTCCAATCCATTGTCTTCTTTCCGGTTCGCTTACTAGGATCGGCGACAGGCACTGTGATCGGCGTTCCTGAAGGCGCCGTCAAAGATGGTGTCAAGGGTTCGATGTTGGCAACTAAGTGGGTAGCTGAGAAACTCGGCGACGAAGACGGCACCTATCAAACATGGGCCGGCGCAATGCTCGGCGGTCCGTTCGGTTTGGCCGGCGGAATGGCATACGGCACCTTCGATGGTGGCTGGCATGGTATGAAGACTGGCTACGAAAAGCCGTTTTCGAAGGATTCGTTCACATTCAAGGACGAGTAGGGATGGACACGACTGGGTAACTAGTCTATTGTTTGTAAACCGGGGGTGGTGTGATACCATCCTCGGTTGCAAGGTGGTAAGGAGCTATGAACAAAAAATCTATTATGTTGTCCCTTGCGGCTGCACTTTCGCTCACTACGACACTTCCGTCGTATGCGGCCGATAGCGCGCTCGGAGGCATTGCTAGCTTTTTCGGTTCCACTACGGCCGTCATTCTCGACGTGCCGCAGGGAATCATTGTAGATACTCTCTGGAGAAGTCCTCTGAAGACTCAGCGTAACCTCGCTGAGAAATTCGGAGACGAAAAAGGATTCCAGCAAAATGTTGCAGCCGCCGTCATCGGCGTTCCTGTTGGCATGGTGTGGGGAGTCCCCGCAGGTGCGCTTCGCGGAGCAAAACACGGAATGGGTACTGGCTGGGAGAAACCTTTCAGCACAGAGTCTTTCGTCGTCGGTCTCGGTGAAGACAAATAGGATCTCCCACTCTGTCAAAGTGCGGGTAGTTAGAAAGACGGTGAGGTAAATGAGTAAGTTGACACTTAAACAAGGAGCCTTGTGCGCAGCGCTGTTGCTGTCGTCAATAGCAGCGCCGGCTTTAGCGATGGACTATGAAGCCGGTCCTGTGAACTGGGTCATCAAAGCCCCGATCAGAACGGTCGGTGGCCTTACAGGCGCGACAGTTTGCGGTCTCTTCAGCGGACCTGTAGACTACGGTTACCACTGGTTCTTGAAGGGCACCACCCACGTTGCCGGTAAATTCGGCGACGAAAAAGGTGCAGGACAAATCGCAGCAGCAGTTCCGATTGGCGGCACCACCGGTGCGGTCCTTGGTGGCGGCTACGGCGGCTTGGCAGGAGCTATCCACGGATTCAAAGTAGGCTGGGAGAAGCCCTTTAGCCGTTGGTCGTATATCACAATGGAAGATAAATAAGGCGCAGTAATGCGTTCTTAAAAATGGAAAGTTGGTGAGGACTATGCTGAAGAAAATTGTATTGAGTTCTGTGGTTGCTGCCCTGGCCATGTTCGCAGGTCCCGGTGCCAGCTTCGCTTACCCCGAAAGACCTTCAGACTGGAGATGCCAGTATGAAGCTTACTATGTCCCGGTTCGTGTCATAAGCATGCTTACGGCAGTTCTGTGGGACGTACCTACCGGTGCTTTCCAAGACGGCATCAAGGGCGCTATCGGCGGAACGAAGATGGTCGCTCGTAACCTCGGCAAAGAAGATGGACCGTATGAAATGGTAGCTGGCGCTCTAACCGGTGGACCGGTTGGATTGGTCGGCGGATCAGCTTACGGCTTGATTCATGGCTTCGGATACGGTTCGTACCATGGCTTTGTGGGCTATAGCAGCCCCCACAGCGGTGTGCACTACTCCCTGTTCCAGGGACGGCAATACCGCGTTCCCTACGACGATAACTACTAAAGTTAATAAGTAGGAAACTGAGTAATTGAGCGAGCGGATCTCTAAGGGGTCCGCTCGCTCGTTTTCACTAGCTATCCGGGTTGGAACGTGCTGAGCCGCGCCTGTCTAAGTCCGGTATAACTATCGATTAAATTGAAGATGGTAGGATGTGGGGAGGTCCGGCCGGGTGGACCGGACGAGCAGGAAAACGTTTCATTGACGGTCACCTCGACGCTTGAAAGAAAAACGACCGAACGCCCTGAGCAGTCGACGCATCGCTCCGGGGCGGTCAAGATTTCCAGTTTCCTGATTGCCTTGCCGCTCTACTTGCTTTGCTTGTTGTCAACAGTGATTCTTCCGATGGTCGGATGTTCGATGCTTGAACAACACTCGCTTGATCCGAAGAATACGTGCCTCAAGGTCAAACGGTTTCTAACCGGTGGTGAAAACCCCGACGTACTCGTGTTCGGCTCATCGTTAATGAGTTCAGCCTGTGTGTTTGCAGACGCCGAAGTTCGGGGGCGGACCTGGCCGACTGCTCCGCGTCCGCGGGTCATCTTCTTCTACAATTATGACAAGTGTCATTCGCTTGAGACCGGGTTGAAGAACAAAGGCTGGCCGGCATCGACGTCTTTTTCGAACATGAGTTATCCGGGTCTGATGATCTCAGAGCAATACCGCCTGTTTCAGAGCATCTTGCAGTCGGGAAAGACTCCCCGATTTGTTATTCTGTCGGTGGCGCCACGAGATTTTTACAGTAATGACGTTGCCGCAGATACTACGCAGCGTCCGGTATTCGCGCTGCTGAGCGGACCCTGGTCCGTGGACGAACTCAACAAAAAATCGAGTTTTGATGTGTCGATGCGCAGGCTTGCCGACGTTTCGAAAGACGAGATTCGCACCTATCGCGATATGTGGACTGATCAGGTTCTATTTGCCGATAGTGTTTTGAAAGACTCATTCCAGGCGCCGTCTGCGATGCTGCGTAAGTGGCTCAATGGTGAAGTGGTTCCTCGCTTGCTCGACGTTTTCGATGCGGAAGAAATTGGAAACGAACTTGGTGACTTGGATTACTACAAAATTCGCTATCAGCCGGCGAACGAAAAGATGTTCGCTCAAGAATCGCAATACCTTCAGCGTTTTATAGCGTTAGCGAAGCAGAACCACGTTAGTGTCATCCTTGTCGATATGCCAATCACGATGAAGAATTGGTCCTTGATTCCTCCGGCAATGCAAGCCAAGTATCGTGACAACCTGGTTCAAGCCGCTACAGCAACCGGTGTAAGTTTGGTGACTCCCGATAAGTCAAAGTACTCGCTGGCGGATTTTATCGATTCAGTGCATTTGAACGCACGCGGCGGTCAAAAATTGTTTGACGAGATTTGCTCTCGCATAGGCACCGCATATGGTGCATCAGGCAATTAGCGTTGCTTCATAACCGGACTAAGCTGCGTACCTATATTGAATAGGCGTTGGATTGATATCCATCGTGCTCGTCTTCCTGGCGAAGATAGGTAGTTTCCGCGCGCGAGCCACGTGGCAACGGGGCGTCAGGGTTAGACTTACTTCGTTTGGCTCCTGCTTCTTCCGTGTCATCGCGCCTACAATCAGCCTTCTAAACCAAAAGTATATCGACTCCGACCTGTTGACGAAGACAAGTGGGGGAGGTAGAACTGAACAGCGGGACTTCGCGTGCACAAATTTCATAATTTTGCGAAAAAGCAGGAATTAACCGAACCTGCGGATAACAAAAGTGTTAACCTGTACGGCGTGTTTTTGTAATTGGTCACTGGTTCTACTTTGCAGATGAACTGAGCGATAACTGAGATTCTGGTCGCGGAAAGTTTTGCGGCTTAAGGAAACACGTATTCTCATCAAGCGCCTTTTTTGGGGGTTACGGACCTATGGAACTTCGGAAGAACGACAATGCCGGCGTTAATGTTTCCACGTCGGAGGGCAAGTCTCATCCGGCCGCGATGGGGCGTCAGGTGGTCGGAGCGCTGAGTATTCTTTCGCTCGTTCAGATGGCTGTTCCCTGGGCTGCTCTCAGCGAAGAACTACACTTGGGTTCGGGGGAGACGGCGCATACCGTCGACCAGAACTTTGCGGGGACTGTCAATTTGACAGTCAACGGCGAAACAAAAACTGTGGGAGCCGGCTCGCAGTTGACCGGCGCTGAATACGCTACATTCCTCAATGCCATCGGTGGACAGGCTCAAACTCTGACCATCGGGCAAGGTGGCGTCGCCACCGGAGGTTATGTCAACCTTACGCCTCAACTGGCGCAGACAATTACGGGGTTGGTTGTTCCGACCAATGTGAGCTTGCTTCATAACGTTGGCGAACTCCAGACTCTTAACCTTACAGGCAACCTTACAAACTCGGGTAACTACTTCGCCTTCTCGACGAATAATGCCATCACAAATGGCATTATCAACGCCTCAAATCTCTACAACAATCAGAATGCCCTGCTCACGTCAGTCCTGCCTTCCGGTGGTCTTCCAGGTGGTATAACCGGTGCAATTTCGAACCTGAGCCTCACGCTCAATATCGTCAACAACTTGTTCAACGCTGGCGCGATTACATCAGCCGGCAATTTGAATATTAACGCCGGTGCAATTTACAACCAGCTTCCAGCGGGTGTCACAGGCGCGAGCCCGATTATGCAGGCAGTCAACAACCTCAATTTGAATGCGACGTTGGGCAATATCACCAACTCCGGCGCCATGGCCGCTGTAATGGGCAACGTCAATCTGGCGTCCGTCAACAACATGGTGATCAACAACGTAAATGGATCAATCCAGGCATTGATGGGCAACATCAACGTCCGCGACGCGGCATTTGACGCTGCCAAGAATTTGGATATTCTCGGCGGCAAGTTCGTGTCGCAGCAATTGAACCTTAACAGCGGCAAAGGTGATGTAAATGTAGACATCATCGGGGCGACAGGATTGATCAACGTAGCTGCTTGCAACTTGCACATCAACAGCGAAGACACCGTGAACCTTGGCACATTGAACCTCGGGGGAGACCCGGGGATTTACTCGACTTACGGCGATATAAACATTGGCGGTTCGATCGTCACGAACGGTCAGCCTCTGGCTCTTGTCGCCTCCGGGAGCATCCGTACAACGGTGGCAGGACTGACCATCAACACCGAAAATCCTGGTGGCGATGGTGGAAGCATTTTTATCTCGGCCGGAGGGCTTGTGGACCAAACTGGTCTGGACTCCGCCGTGATTCGCGATCGTGAGTCGTTCCGCAGACTGGGCGGAAACATAGATTTCTCTACATTTGCCCTCGGTTCGCCTCTCAGCGCCAACGGCGGCTCCGGACGTGGCGGCGACATCACGCTCATCACCCTTGGGGGCGAGGTCTACGCAGGGACCATAGCGGTACCCACTGCCGTCAGTTCCACAGGGACCTCCGGCATGAATGGCGGGAATATTTTGATTCTTGCTGATGCACAGCCGCAGAATGTCAACAACTACGCCTCTCTGGTCTTGGGCGGGGGCGTCGACAGTAGCGCCACGGGAGGCGGCAACGGCGGTAGCATCACCATAGCGACTGCCAAACCTGCGCTTAACACCGCTGGAGCTACGGACAACCCGGTGGCGGTAATTGCCGGGGATGCGCTGAGTCCTGCGTCGACGATTACAAAGAGCACCGTTAGAAACATGGCACTCGAAATCGTTGGCGGTGTGACCAGCACCGGCACTAATGGCGGGGCTGTCGACATTCAGGCCGGCACGCAACTAACCATCACCGGTCCCGTTGTCGCAAGCGGGTCCGGAGGAGGCACGGGTGGCAATGTAACACTTGCGTCAAACAGTAATGTAGCATTCACGACCGGTCTGCCTGGTGGGCAGCGCAACGGGGTTGGCGGAGTCATCGTCTCACAGGGAAATAACGGAAACGGCGGGCAGATCGCGGTCACAAACTCGGGAACTGGTGGCATTGTAGTTACCAACCCTGGTGACCTCAATGCTGCAGCCGGTTTTGCCGGCAACGGTGGCTCGATAAGCCTGAGTGCCGCCAATGGCGATCTCCGCTTCCTGACCGGGGGCGTTTTAGCAGCCTTTGGTCCGAATAACGGCGGAGCCATCAGCTTGACCGGCGCACGGGTTATCGGGGCCGCGGGAGGCCTGGTATCTCTCAGTGCTGGTGGCGCAGCAGGAAACGGCGGCACCGTCTCCATCACTCAAACTAGAGACGGAGAAGCTCTGACTATCGGAACCGGAGCGACGCATTTCGTCGCACAGGTGAACGGTGCCGTCAATGGCGGTAGTGTCACCGCGTCCAGTGCCGGTAATCTGACGGTCGATCCTGCAGGACTGGCAATAAATGGCGGGGCGAATGGCAGTAATCTGTCATTTGCAACAACTGGTTCCAATCCGTTGGCCCGTTTGCTGGTAACGGGAGCTCTCTCTGTCAACGGCAACGGTAACGGCACTGGTGGAAGCATAGTTCTGCAGTCGGTCTCAGCGGAGAACTTCTTGCTCGGAGGAGCCACGGTCAATGGCACCGTCGGCACTCTATCCGCCAACGGAAGCGGCACTGGTGGTGGTGGCGCAGTGACCGTTACGAGCGCAAGAAGTATGACTGTCACTTCGAATGTTACTGCCTTGGGGGGCGGAACATCCGGAAGCGGCGGAACAATCTCACTTACAGCCAGTGGCTCAGGCAGTGGCGCCGCAGGATTGGTTCTTGCTAGTACCGGCGTTGTGAACGTGTCCCCTACCAATGGCAATGGTGGCACTCTGGCTCTGACTTCAACGGCAGCTCCGCTTCAAATAGTAGCGCCAGGAACGTTGAATGTAAATGCGGTGGGCACCGGCAATGGTGGCACTGTAACTATCAATGCGCATTCCCTTGCAATGACGGGGGTTGCCTTATCTGCGAATGCAGCCGGAACAGGCAGCGGCGGAGCCGTATCAGTCACAACTACCAGCAACGTCTCAGCGCTCAATGTGGGCACGGGGGCAGACCCGATTGGAAGTATTACCGCCAATGGCGTCGGGTCGCCTGCGAATGCGGGGCGAGTGTCCCTGACGAGTGCTCAGGACCTGACCGTAGACATGGCAGGCGTTACCGCGAGTCCTGGAGCCGATGGTAATGGCGCAATATTTAACTTTACCGCTGGTACTGCCGCATCTGCCGGTGGATCCGGAAACCTTCGCGTGGTGGGTGCTTTAACTGCCAACGCTGGGGGTGTTGGCACAGGCGGTCAAGTTAACCTCACCAGCAACAGCAATCTTCCATTCTTGTTTAATCTCGGTCTTGGTGGACTCAACGGACTCACGGGGAATTCGGTTTCTGCCAACGGCGGAACGACCTCCGGCGCCGCGGGGTCCATTTCGATCAACAACACGGGCAATGGCGGCATCACTGTGTCGCCGGCTAACTTGAACCTTCTTGTCACCGACGGTGGCGGTGGAAGTCTGAGCCTGACTGCGGCTAACGGAGCCTTAAACCTGGGAGCAGGTCTGTACAGTGTCAGCGCTGTCAGTGCAGGGACTGTTAGCGCTGGCGGAACATTTACAGCTACTGCTCGGGACATTGTTTCAGGCGGGCTGACCTTCATCATTGCGAATGGCGCAGCCGCGGGGGGCGCCGGCGGAAGTATCAGCATTACGGAAACGGGGGATACCGCTAACTCACCATTTTTTGTAGCAGGGGGCTTTTTATTTCTCAGTGCGGCAGCCGGTGGCGGAGCCGGTGGCGCGGGCGGTAGCGTGTCGGTTTCCGTACCACGCGATCTGACTGTCGATCCGGGCGTAATTAACGTTTCGCCTGTCGTACAGGGGGCCGGCGGGCGCATCAGTCTGACGGCGGGAACAGCAGTCAGAGGAGACCTTGTCGTCACGATGAATTCCGTGAACGTCGACGGGGTCAATGGTGCCGGCGGGACCATTTTGCTCTCTGCGACCGGAAACGTGACCGTAGAAAACAGTCTATCAGCTCGGGGCACTGGCACCGGCGCCGGCGGAAGCATAACAATCAACGCGAATGGACTCAACCCGTTCCTGGTAAACGTCAATTCAGGCAGTAACCGGGTTTTCGGAACTATTAACGCATCATCTGCGGGTGGAGCCGGTGGAAGACTGAGCATAACGAATCCATCGGGGATCACCATTCCCAATCTAACGTCGATCAACTTAGCTGCTGGCAACGGCGCCGGGGGGACATTGACGCTCTCGGCCGCAAATGGCGTTATCGCAATTGATTCGACCGCTCAAAACTTTATCGATTTGAATGGCACGGCGGGCTCCGGCGGGCAGTTTAACCTGACAGCATCCAGCTTTAACATCACCGGCGGGACGGTACAGTTGAGGGCCCAGGGCGCAGGTGGTGGTGGCGGTGTGTTTAACGTGACCAGCACAGCCGCGAATGCTGATCTCAGTGTTCAGGCGATGGGGCAGTTCACGATTCTAGGTGGCGGAGTAGCCATACCTCAACAGACGGTCCAGAACGTGCTGCCGATACCCGCGGGCACAACGGTATTGACATTACCGGCGGTGACGGGATTGGCCGCAGGGCAGCAGATAACAGTAACTCAGGGAACGCTCACTGAGACTGTTTCAATTGTCAGCGTTGATACGGTAACAAACCAGATCACCGTTACAGCTTTGACGAATACCTTCCCGGCAATGATGGCCCAGCCCGTCGTCGCCGTGGTCAACACTTCCAGTGGCACTGTTTCGTTGAATTCCGGACGAAACCTGACGGTAGTATCCGCTGACGTGCAAGTGGCACCCACAGGCAACGGGCCTGGCGCGAACTATTCCTACAACGCAGGAACATCTGGTGCACCCGGCGACTTGCTAGTGACGGGGACCATCAATGCCGCTGCTATCGGCGGGGTGTTGCCGAACCAAGCGGGTGGAGCTGTAACGCTCACTTCCACGCGAAACACTCGTATTGTAGGCGATATCATCACCACGGGGACGGGTAACGTCGGCAGTGGTTCCGTGACGCTGACCTCTAACAGCAACTCGCTCTTCACCGTTGATCCGACCAACCCCACAGCCTTGAATGGTGTCGCCGGCATTATCAACACAAGCAGCGCAGGCAACGTTGGCGGTAACGTCACTATCACGAACAACGGTGTTGGTGGCATAGACATTCGCAATGCCAGCGTTGATCTGATTATGACTTCCGGCGGCGGTTCCGGTGCTTCGTTCACGGCAAATGCCGGTCTTGGTGTCTTTAGCGTGCAGCAGACCAGCACCATAAATGTCAACGGAATTGGCGGAACGCTTCCTAGCGGAGGCACCGTATCCATCACTGCAGGGTCCATCGAGACGACAGGACATTTGTCCATAACCGCCCAAGGTATCGGCGGCCCCGGCGGCACCGTGACGCTCAATGCAACGGGCGCCAGCTCGTTTATCGAAATTCACAAAATGAATGTCGGCGCCATCGACATCAATACCGATGCTACTGATGGTAATGGCGGAACGATCAACGTTACGGCCGGCACCAGATTGCTTATTGATCCGGCCGGTTTATCAAACAAGACCGGCGATGGTGGAACAGGCCGCAATATGACGTTTACGGCCACGGGCCAGGCCGGTGGTTGCTGCGGAAGCATTTTGTTTACTGCGCCAGTGAACTTCAGCGGTCAAACCACAGGCGTTGTGGTCAACGTGAATTCGGTAACACCGTTTACTATCGGTAGTCCCGGTACTTCGGGCAACGGGATCGTGATGGACGCGATGACTTCCGTTGCCGTAAACATGAACGGCACTGGCGGCGGATCTGGAGGTAACTTCAGCATCAATCAAACCGGTGCAGGCGGGGTAGTGATTTCCAACGGCGCCATAATCACGGCTCGTGCCGGCGATGGCAACACCCCGTTCGTAGGAGGCAGCGTCAGCATCAGCGCTGGTTCTGGCGGACTGACTCTAGGTAATGGCACCATCGACGTGGGTGTACCCTCAACTGCGATCCCTCCGGTTGTGCCGACGATCGTCCTGGGTACGATAGTGCCTGCTATCAATGGAGGCACCGGCTCGCCGCAGGCAAATGGCGGGTCGATCACCATCACCTCAAACAGACTGACGATAAACGCTGGTGCTACCGGAGCATTCAATCTTCTGGCCCAGGGCGGAGTTTCAGGACAGGGTGGCAGTGTGAACGTCACGTTGACTGACAGCAATACCGCACTGAATATAGGCAGTTTGGTCGGTCAGTTCAACATTGATGCGCGCGGTGGCGCGGTCGGTGGCAGAATTACACTGAGTTCCGGTCAGAACCTCAACGTAACTGCTGCCAACGCTCAGTTTGGAAACTTTGGCGCACTAGGTAATTTTGACGGCGGACGAGTGAGCCTTACAGCTGCAGGCAACGTATTCTGGAACGGCAACTTGAGTGCTGCAGGGCAAGGCGTAGGCGATGGCGGGCAAGTGACCATCAGACACGGTGGCTTCAGCCCGTTTTACATCAACGCTGGCAACTTTGGCTCAGGCATCAACGGAACTTTGAGCGTCGCTACTGGTTTGATCGCCGGTAACGGTGGATTGATCGACATCAGCACCACTGGCTTCGCCGGAATTTTGATTAACGGCGGATTCACGTTCAACGCTAACGCACTGGCAACGCCGGGTGGGGTGGGATCGCCTCAAGCAGTAGGCGGTATCGCTGGTGGCGATGGCGCGACCAGCGGCACCATGAACGGTGGCACAGTCAATATCAACACCAACAGCATTACACTGCTCACGGCCGGTACTACGACCATGACGGCAAATGGAGATGGATCCGGTAACGGCGGCTCCATCAACTTCAATCACAGGCTGCTCGGAATTCAGGTCGGCGGAGTTGGAAACAACTTCGCATTCACGGCAACCGGCGGCAGCACGACGAGCAGCGGTTCTACTGCCGGTAACGGCGGAAGCATAACGCTGACCAGCAATTCGAACCTGAACATACAGACTGTTGGTGGCGTAACCTTCAATGCGGGACCGTCGGGTGCAACTGGTAACGGTGCCACGTATGCGCTGACGAGCGGGGCCTTCGGTAACGTAGTCGTCAACGGCACTCTCTCCGCTAACGGTGTTGCCGCATCGGGGATGTTCGGCGATGGCGGAACGATACGCATCACTCAGCCTGGCAGTGCGCTGTTCGGGATCGGGGCCGGACTCGTCGGGTTCGGGGTAAATGGCAACATTACCGCTGACGCTTCGATCAATGGAGGGAAGGGGGGAACAATAAACCTGGCGCTGACCACATCGACGGTCCAATTGAATGGAGGGGGGATTGTGTCGGCGCGCGGTGCGATCTCGACTGGCGCGGTCAATTCCGATGGCGGCACCATCACATTCAATGCGAATGTCGTCAACCATTCCGGCGCCGGCGGATTCTTGTTTCGAGCCAATGGAAGTACGGCAAGCAACGGGGGCACAATTAACTTCACCTCGAATTCGAGTGCCATCTCAGCGGGAACGGTTAGCAATACCATCGCGTTCTCTGCTGGTGCCGGAGGACCTGGCTTCAATACTAATGCGAATGGTGGGACCGTTAATTTGACAGCGTCGTCGCTGAACATAGATCCCAATGGTATCAGCGTAGAGCCCACCGGAAATCGCGGAAATGGTGGCACTATGGTGCTAACCGCAACAAACGGGGCACTGGTAGTTTCCGGAAGCTTGAACGCCAACGGTGGCGCCCTTGCTGGAAACGGCGGACGAATCGACCTGATCAGCAATAGCGGCGCTGCGTTCCAATACAACAATGGAGCGGCTCCTTTTAATGGAATCAACGGCAACGCGTCTGCGGCCGCCGGGTTACTTCAGGGCAATGGCGGAACCATTCTGGTTCGCAATAACCAGCCTGTGGGAATCACAGTTGGTGCTGCTGCTACGTTCAATGTATTGAATGCGAATCTGCTCGGACAAACTGCGGGCACTGTGACGCTCGACGCCGGTAACGGCGCCCTGGTCATTAATGCTCCGACAATAAGCACCACTCCCTTCATTGGTAACGGTGGGACCATCAATCTGACGGGGGCGTCGATCACCGGACCGGCTGGAGTGGCGCTGGTTCTTTCCTCTGATGGTGGACTTGGTGGAAACGGCGGTACTGTAGCTGTCCGTACCAATCAAGGTAACTCCAATGTCGGTAATCTCACCATCGGCAACCTTGCCGGAAACATTAGCATCCGGGCAAGAGGCGGTACTTCACCGTCCGCCACAAACGGCGGAACCATCGATATCAACGCCGCTGGCTTCCAACTTACGGTAGATCCCACCGCAGCATTGCTGGGAACGCAAGCACTTAATGGTGACGCAGGCACGCTCAGACTGACAGCCGCTGGCAATGCCGCTTCACCTACGGGCAATTTGCAAGTGACTGCCGGATTGAATCTGAACGGTATTGGTCGGGGTAACGGTGGAACGCTCGTCATAAGAGCGAAGGGTGTCAACAACTTCGTCCTTAATGGCAACACGACAAATAGTGTTAACGGCGTTATCTCCGTGAACGGTGGTGCTAATGGTGGAAACGCCGGCTCGATTGACATTGAGCAATCCAGTATCAATGCTGGAGGCGGCATCGTGTTTAACTCGGCCACACCACTGACGGCCGCGGCGGCTCGCGGTAATGCCGGTAGTATCAGAGTTGCGGCGCTCGGTTTATTGCCAATTCAGTTCACTGGTGCAGCAAGCATCGATGTGAGCGCACTCTTCCAGGATCGCAACGGTGGCACTATTGACCTTCAAGCCGCTAAGTTTGTATTCGGTGGCGGCAACGTAGCGCTGACGGCGAATGCGGCTGGCATCGGCAATGGTGGTGCGGTGACAGTGCGCAGTACCGGAGTTTCCGGAAGCGCGTCCGATGTGGTAGTCGGTACCCTGGCGAATCAGTTCAACATAACCGCTCGCGGTGGCTCTGTAGGCTTGGCCGGAGGAAATGGCGGCACTGCAAACCTGTCGGTCGCCTCAGCATCAAACAACTTGATCATCAATCCGACCGGCCTCGTCCTGGCGCCGCGGGGTGGCGTCGGCAACGGCGGAACCCTTGTTGCAAGTTCCGGTTTGAACCTGTTTGTCAACGGATCATTGAATCTGGATTCCGCAGCACTTGGCGGAAACGGCGGTTCCGCCACATTGACTAGCGGAGCGAACTTCCCGTCGTTTGGAATCTTTGCCGGCGCAACTACTAATGGTATTAATGGTTCCCTGACGGCCAATGCCCTAGGTCAGACCGGAAACGGCGGCACATTGAGTGTCACCAGCACTACGGCGGCTGGCATCACCTTGGGGGCTGCTCAGACCATCCAGGCCAATGCCGGAACGTTCGACGGACAAGGTGGCAGCATTTCATTGAGTGCTACCACTAATGGCACCATTAATCTCGGCAGCAACGCCGTCCCGATATCCGTGGATGGAACAGGCACCAAGCAAGGTGGAACGATCACACTCAACTCTTCTATTCTCACGGTAAACGCCGGCGCGAACCAAACGCTGCAATCGCGTGGTGGCGGGCTGGGAGGCCGAGGTGGCACGATAAGTGTCACCGTGTCCAGCTCGGGCTCGCCCTTGACGGTGGGCGCAGGCGCGGGACAGCTTGCTCTGGCGATCAATTCGAACGGAGTAGGAAGGAGTGGCACAATCAACTTGACCACGGCCGCTGCACTAAACCTCAACACCAATGGCTTGTTCCTTCTCGGGGCTGCCGGCAACAATGTCGGCGCGACGCTCAACGCAACGGCTGGAACAACTGGTGGTTTCGGTAACCTCACAACAATTGGCGCCATTGATGTTGGAAACGGCACTGGTGGACTGCTCAATTTGAGAACGCAGCAAGCTGGAACAACGATTCTGCAAACGGGGCTAGGCGCTCTATATAGCGGTCGGGCAGTCCAATTAGTGACACCGGGGTCCCTGGGCTCGGCACTGGCTCCTATTCAAACGGCCACTAGCGTCGATCCCTCCGGGGGCTTGCAAGTGCAATCTACCGGGGCAGGTAGCAGTGCTTTCGTAAATCAAGCTGGAGCTCTGGCTCTCGGTACCTCTACCGCAGGATTCCAGCTCAATGTAACGTCTAACACTGAGATCAACGTGGTCGGAGCCATTTCCGGCGCTAACTTGAGCCAGATCAATTTGACCACCACTGCAGCGTTGCCCGGAAACGGCGCGATCAATATAAGGGCTGATGTCGGTGGTTCGTCGTTTGCGACAGCCAACATCAATGCTAACGGCACAGGCGCCATCACTAATTCGGCCGGTGTCGTGAGAGTCGGCACATTGAACCTGACCAGTGGCAGCGGTAACATCGGCACTCGTGCATCGCGAGTGATCACGACTGCAACATCGATATCTGCTAACACTTCCGGAAACGTCTTCTTGTTCGCCGCAGCGTCACCCACCACACCTGGTGGCTTTGCTCCGACGGTCAATATTGGAACTTCCAGCGCAAGCGCAGGAACCTTCGATTACCTCGCTTGTGGAGGCATTAACTTCGTCGGCAATTTGAATGCCCCGACGTTGTTCCTCGGGACGTTCAGCGGCGACATCAACGCATCCGGGTCGGTGTTAAACACCGTGGGCTCGATTGGTATTACCTCTGCGAACAACGCAACAATTTCGAAGGGTTCTGGTTTCTTGAGCTTGCTGCAATCCAGCGTGACGAACGCCTTGAATGTCACTACCCAAGGTGTGTTGACGATCAACGGCACGATCTCTGGAAACAATCTCAACTTTGCTTCCAATGGAGCTGGAGGCCTTATAGTCATCGGCGCCGACATCAATGGCACCAACCCGACACCCACGATTAACAGTCAAGTGACTTTCAGTTCGTTCTCGGGCAGCAGCTTGGTTCAATCTGGAGGGACTGTCGCCGCTAACACCATTAACTTCAACATGGGCAGCGGTGCCGTCGGTAGCAACTTCAGTCGCATCAACACGAATGCGAACTTCATCAACAACTCGGGCTTCGGTGCTACCAACAACGTATTCATCAACGAGCTCAACGGGGTCACTGTGGGCACGTTCGGCTTCGTGAGTGCCGGCGGGACCTTCGACTTGCTCGTGCAAGATGGACAAACAACATTCCAGAGCATTAACGCCGGCGGTCTAATCAGCATTGTCAAATTGGCAAACAGCGGTAGTCTGACTCAGTTGGCCGGAGGCTTCACGTCCAATCTTGGCGGTGGCATAACGCTAACCACGGTCGGCCAATCCCCCATAAGCTTGAATGGCTCCCTGTTCGCCGGGGGAACCGGAGCTATAAGCATCACGGGGGTTGGCGCAGGGGCGTCCGTAACACTCGGGACCGTATCGGCCAACAATGCCAACATAAGTGTTACGTCTGTATCCAGCGGCATCACTCAGAATGCGTTCACCACCGTTAGCACCAACAACGGGAACATATCGTTGACCGGTGTCGGGGCTGGTGGCAACGTCATTCTGAACGGCACCGTCAGGACGAACAGTTCCGGCGCCATCAGCGTGACTGCGGTAAATGGTTCCATCGTCATGAATTCCATGTCAACAGGATTCACCGGACCGAACAACATAAGCGTTACCGCTGTAGGCGGCTCAGTGACAGTGAACCCGAACTCCTTTGTGAGTGCAGGTCAAAATGGAAACATTCTATTGCAGGCTAATAGCGGTTCTGTCACGCTGACCAATGCGAATGTCTCATCTTCTGGAACCGGCACGATAGCTGCACAATCTGTCGGTGGCATCGGTGGAGTCTTCCTTGGAACACTGAGCTCGGGAGCCGGAAACATTACTGTGCTTAGCACACCTGCAAACAGCAACATTGTCGGTACCGGATTGGTATCTAGCGTCACCTCAAGCAGCGGCAATATCACCATCAACGCCGTCGGTGGAGGTACCGCGGCCGTCAACCTTACCTCAGATGTGTCGACGACTACGTCCGGTAGCGTGAGTGTCTTGTCTACGGGCTCTGGCGGTGTAACCGTTCGCAACGTCCGGACAGGATTTGGTGGAACCAACAATCTCAGCCTATTGGCTGTGGCCGGTTCGGTTACAGTAATGCCAAACTCCACTATCTCCGGTGGAACAAATGGTACCGTCACAGTGCAAGCCAACACCGGTTCCGTTACTTTGACTAATGCAACTGTCTCGTCCTCGGGTACGGGCACGCTGACTGTGCAGAGTGTTGGCGGCGTAGGCGGTGTATTGCTCGGTACCCTCAGCTCGGGCTCCGGCAACATAAGTGTGCTGAACACGCCGATAAACAGTTCAATTACTGGAACCGGGCTAGTCTCCAGCATTACCTCCGGCAGCGGCAGCATCAGCATTCAGGCAGTGGGTGGCGGTACCGCCGGAATCAATCTCATCGGCGACGTTTCAACGACGACGACGGGCAATATCAGCATGCTTGCTACCGGATCAGGTGGTATCAGTGTTCGCAACGTGCGAACCGGGTTTACCGGACCGAACAATAACATCTCGCTCACAGCTCCTGGTGTGGGCGGCGGCATCACGCAGGCTGCGTTCACTTCCCTGTCGACCGGTACAGGCGGAATGGTCACTTTACTTGCAGATGCGGCTGTTAACCTCCAGAACATCATGGCTGGTGGTGCAGTTTCCGTGCAGTCCAACAACGCAGGAATCACACAAGCAGCCAGCACTAACGTAAGTGGAAGCTCTGTTGCTTACAATGCCAACAACGCTGCCTTTGGTAACATAACGCTCAACGGTATGGTTCGCTCCAACGCCGGTGTGTTGACCATGGTTGCCGGCAACAACATAGCAATCAATTCCTCGCTCACATCTACCGGTGGCAATCTGTCGGTCACTGCCAACAACGGCACGATTGTTTCGAACACCTCTGGATTCATGAGTGCGTCTGGCGGTAATTTGCTGGTCCAGACCAACAATGGCGCCTCCGGCAATATCACCTTGGGAGCAGGCCTCACAGTAAACAATGACATGGCGGGCGTTAGAACCTTGACGGTCGCCTCCGCCAGATCGGCGACTGTAGGAAGCCTGTCCAACTTCGACCCCACCGGTTTAACGCAAGTCACTGCCACCACCGGGGTGCTGCAGATGAATGGTTCCGTCAGTGTACAAGGCGACTTGAACATCCATCACACCGGCGGCGCATCGGCGGGTGATGCGATTGTCCTGGGCAATTTTGTTTCACTCTTTGCTCTAGCTCCCAGCGCGCCGCAAGGCAACATCACGATTGCCCTTCTAAATGGGCAGGCGCTGCCGCCGCCAAACGTCGTGGGTGTTCCGCCAGTTGGTGGCACTGTGACGCAGAGCACATCGGGCGGCGGTCAAATATTCTTCGGACCGCAGCAGTTTGTGAACACTGGTTCGACTAGCTTGATTGCGAAGGGCGCCAACATCACCTTCTTCAATAACAAATCAGCCGGAGTCATCAACACTGGTATTCAGCTGAATAGTAACTTCATCTTCGCTGACCCGCCAACTCCAGTCAGTACGCCCGCCACGATGATGCCAGCGGCGATGCCGGTGTCGATGCCTTCAGTGATGACACTGCCGGCAATATCACCGTCCGCAGCACCTGCTGAAGGTTTGCGTGCTCCTGCTGCACAATCGCAAGCAGCTCCGGCAACACAATTGCAAATGCCGGCAGCAGTGCAGGGAATTGTAGACATCTTCCGCCCGTTCTTCGTTTCGCCGACACCGGCGACGGCAACGCCGGTGGATACTGCCCCGCAGAATATGCCCGTAAGCACTTCTACTGCGGATGTGATTACGCAGGTGCGTGATGCCGGCGGTGCGATGGTGCAATCAGCAGTGACCAACGTTAACAACGTTCTAACCGGATTCGTGACTAAGAAGTCCGGTTCCATCGGTGGAGCTTCCTCATACATGAGACCGTCGCAGCACGCAGTTGTTAGTCAGTTGGATGATTCAACATTCGAACTGAAGCACGGTGAAGTAATCGTTAGTGCTAATCGCAGATCGACGGTTACTTCAGGTGAGCACACTGTTGATGCAGCGCCGGGGTCGATCGTTCATGTCACACGCGAAGGCGACGTGCTGAAGGTTCGCAACTTGTGCGATGCAGTTGGCAAAACAGTCCGCGTGTTGGTGGCTGGCAAGTCGATGCCGGTTAACGTCGGCGAAGAAGTTGTGATTGGTTTCAGTGATGGTGCCGTTAATAGCGCAATCAAGGGCGACAACATCGGACGCCGCAAAGTCAGTCGCTTTGTTGTGGACGGAAGACACTCCATCGTGAAGAGCGAACTCTCGGTAGTTGCATTGATTCAGAAGAGCAACTTGCTCACCTCGATGTACACCAAGGGCAGTGCTGCGGATCGCAACGTTATGGAGCGGATCATGAAGATGGCTGCGGCCCTGTTTCAGGTCACCGGTAAGCGTGGCGCATACTCCGCGTATGACCCGTCCAAGGTCGATGCGCCTATTCCTCTCAGCTCAGCTATAGGTGAGTCCGAATTAGTCAAGGTGGCTCACTCTAAGTGATGCTCTTAGCGACTCTTGAAAACAGACGATAAAAGAAAGCGGGAGGGCCGAAAGGCTCTCCCGCTTTCTTCCCGCTGTGGTGATATCGGTCTAATGAGAAAATTTAATAGACGATAAGTGATACCCTAAAGCGTGTCGTATTGCCTTCCGTCGGGGATGTTGGCTTGGCGTGGTCGGGAAAGTAATGGCAGTACTGACTCTTTACTGTTGTCTCGTGAGATTTGAGGGGTAGATTCGATGGATTTGCGAAAGAAACTCGAGAAAGGCGTGAATTTATCAGTCGCGCCCGTGCCGACGAGCCTGATTGAAAAAGGAAGGCAGGTCTTCGGTGCGCTGAGTGTTCTTTCGCTCGTTCAAATCTCAATGCCCTGGGCTGCGATGGCGGAGGAGGTCAATCTCGGATCGTCCGACCAAACGCACACGGTTGACCATACCTTTGCCGGTACCGTGAATCTCACCGTTAACGGCGAACAGAAGACTGTCGGGGCTGGAGCACAATTGACCGGCGCGGAGTACGCGACTTTCTTGAACGCCATCAGTGGTCAATCACAAACACTGACTATCGGGCAAGGCGGTGTCGCCACCGGTGGATATGTCAATCTTACTCCGCAACTGGCGCAAACTATCACCGGATTGGTGGTACCGACCAATGTCAGCTTATTGCACAACGTCAGCGACATTCAGACCCTGAACCTTGCGGGTAACCTGACAAACTCCGGTAATTACTTCGCATTCTCAACCAATAACGCGATCACCAACGGCATCATCAATGCCTCGAATCTCTACAACAATCAAAATGCCTTAATTACTTCCGTGCTACCGACTGGTGGTCTTCCAGGTGGTATAACCGGTGCAATTTCGAACCTGAGCCTCACGCTCAATATCGTCAACAACTTGTTCAACGCTGGCGCGATTACATCAGCCGGCAATTTGAATATTAACGCCGGTGCAATTTACAACCAGCTTCCAGCGGGTGTCACAGGCGCGAGCCCGATTATGCAGGCAGTCAACAACCTCAATTTGAATGCGACGTTGGGCAATATCACCAACTCCGGCGCCATGGCCGCTGTAATGGGCAACGTCAATCTGGCGTCCGTCAACAACATGGTGATCAACAACGTAAATGGATCAATCCAGGCATTGATGGGCAACATCAACGTCCGCGACGCGGCATTCGACGCTGCGAAGAATTTGGATATTCTCGGCGGCCGGTTCGTGTCGCAGCAATTGAACCTGAACAGCGGCAAAGGTGATGTAAATGTAGACATCATCGGGGCGACAGGATTGATCAACGTAGATGCGTGCAATTTGCACATCCAGAGCGTAGACACCATAAATCTAGGTACGCTGAATCTCAGCGGCGACCCCGGGGTCTACTCATCATTCGGCGATATCAACATCGGCGGTTCAATCATGACGGGCGGCGCGCCGCTTGCATTGGTAGCATCGGGGAGCATCCGCACTACGGTAGCTGGCTTGACAATCAATACCGACGGTGTTAGCGGCGGCAACCTATTCATCTCAGCGGGAGGACGGGTTCGCCAAACCGCTACAGATGGAGCAACTGTTACCGACCAAGATTCGTTCCGAAGACTTGGTGGCAATATCGACTTTGCAACCAACGCTTTGGGAGCCCCTTTGAGCGCAACAGGCACTACTGGCAACGGTGGCAACATCACACTCATCACTTTGGGTGGTGAGATCAACGCCGGCACAATCGCTGTAAGCTCCAGCATCAGTGCAGACTCGTCGGCTGGCGGAAACGCTGGCAACATACTGATTTTGGCTGACGCTCAGCCAAATAACGTCAACTCGTACTCATCAATACATCTTGGCGGGAACGTGACTGCCACTGGCGCTACCGGTGGCAGCATCAGCATTGCCACTGCCAAACCGGCACTGTCCAGTACCGATCCCTCGGTGCTTAACCCCGGTATCGCCATTGTTATGGATCAGTTATCGGCAAGCACCGTATCTCGCGGGGCCATTCGAAACATGGCGCTGATCATCAACGGCAGTGTGAACAGCTCCGGCAATGTAGGCGGTAACATCGATATTCAGGCGGGCACGCAGGCAAGTATCGCAGGCAATCTGTTGTCCTCGGGCACAAATGGTAATGCCGGCAACATTGCCCTCAGCACGAACAGTAATGTGACCTTAACGCTCGGAAATGGGGGCTCAAGCACTAACAGTGCGGGATCATTAGTTGCGCAATCTCTGACTGGTGGTAACGGTGGTCAGATAAACGTTACGAATGCCGGAACAGGGGGAGTGACACTCACACTCGGCGGCAATGCGAACGCCGCCGGTTTTGGTACTAGCAACGGTGGAAGCGTAACGTTAAGTGCCCCGACGGGAGCCCTTACGGTTCTTAATACGGGGCAGGTTTTCGCTGTTGACTCACAAAATGCCAATGGTGGCAATATATCGCTAATTGCGCAACGGATCGTCAACCCCACTGCAGGCTCTTGGACGCTCAGTGCTCCTGGTGGCGCCAACGGCGGTACCGTTACTATCACCCAAACGCTGGACGGCGAGGCACTGACGATCGGCAACGGGGCCGGGCAGGTGTCGGCACAGGTGGATGGCGGGACAGGTAACGGCGGCAGTGTTACTGCTGCTAGCGCAGGAAACCTTACGGTCAATCCGGCCGGACTACTAGCTATAAATGGTTCTCTAAATGGCAGCAATTTGAGTTTCTCCACCACCGGTAGCAACCCGCTCGCTAATTTGCTGGTAACTGGTGGGCTCGTTGTCAGTGGTAAAGGGGCCGGTAACGGCGGCGCAATCACTTTGCAATCGGTAGCCGCGTCGAACTTCTTGATCGGGGGTGCCGTCGCCAATGGAGTGCAAGGCACATTAACATCTAACGGCGGGGCCACGGGGAACGGCGGTAGCGTGACAGCGACCAGTGCGCGCGGACTCGTGGTGTCAACGAACATCAGCGCCGCAGGTGGTGGCACTTCGGGCAATGGCGGTACGATAGCCCTCACAGCCAGTGGCTCGACTGCAGGCGCATTCGGGTTGTCCATCGACAATACTAGCTTGTTGAATGTGTCATCTACGAATGGCAACGCTGGAACCATGACCTTAGCGTCTACTACTGCACCTTTTCAACTTGTGACCCCCGGAACGTTCAATTTGAACGCCGCAGGAACCGGTAATGGCGGCACCTTCTCGCTAACCGCGCACTCTATAGTGGGCAACTTGGCGGTATCGGCCAATGCCGCGACGACTGGCAATGGAGGTGCAGTTTCGGTCACCACTACCAGCAACTTCTTCAATCTGACCGCCGGCAACGCCGGTGATTCTGTCACGTCCATCGTAGCAAACGGTATCGGCGCAACCGGTAACGCCGGCCGCGTGGCCTTGGTTAGCGCGGTGGATCTGACAGCCACGATGGCTGGTATTACCGCAAATACCGGAACTGATGGCAATGGGGCTATCCTCACTTTCACGGCTGGCACCGCAGCTAATAGCGGCGGGAACGGCAACTTGCGCGTTGTTGGCCCCATTGTTGCGAACGCTGGCGGTGTGGGCACTGGAGGGCAGGTTAGCCTCACGAGCAACAGCAATCTTCCCTTTATCTTCAATCTGGGGCTCGGCGGACAAAACGGAATCACTGGGGGGTCGATTTCCACTAAAGGTGGTACTACTAGTGGTGCTGCCGGAACCATAACTATCAACAATCAAGGTTCTGGCGGCATGATAGTCGCTCCGGCGAATCTCATCCAGACAGTGGTCGACGGTGGCGGTGGTGCCCTGACGCTAACCGCTGCCAATGGGGCGGTGACTCTGGGAGCCGGGACTTACGATCTCAGTGCAGTCAGTGCGGCGACGCCAACCCAAGGCGGCCGCTTCACTGCAAGCGCCAGAGACATAGATATGCCAGGGGGATTAGTAAACATAGTCGCCAATGGCGCTGCGGCCGGAGGGGGCGGCGGCAGCATTTCAATTACTGAAACAGGCGACGTCGCTACAGCTACCTTCAGTATCGTGGGCGGCACGCTGACTCTGAACGCTAATGCCGGAGGAGGTACTGGCGGCGCTGGTGGAAGCATCACTGTATCTGTGCCGAGGGCGCTGAATGTCGTCCCTCTGGCCATAGGGGTTGCCCCGGCGGTCAACGGAGCAGGAGGGCGTCTGAGCTTCACTGCTGGAACAGCGGTCAGGTCTACACTGACTGTCGCGGGGGATCTGAACGTAGATGGTGCCAATGCAGGCGGCGGAACGATTACGTTATCTTCAACAGGTAACCTGGACGTCCAGGGCAAGCTGTCGGCTTTAGGTACCGGCACTGGGGCCGGTGGCGCGATCAGCCTCACGGCCAACGGTGACACTCCGTTCGTAGTCAATGGTGCCGGTGCGAACCGCGTAGCGGGAACCATTGACGCATCCTCTGTCGGAGGTGCTGGTGGACGGCTGACGATCATTAATCCCAGTGGTATCACCATTGGCGATCTGAATTCGATCAACCTCTCGGCAGGCGCAGGTGCCGGTGGCACACTGACACTGACCGCTACTAACGGACCTATTTCTATTGATGCCACGATGAAAAACACCATTAATTTGAATGGTGTAGGCAGCTCGGGCGGTCAATTCAACCTGACTGCGCAGAGCTTCAAGATAACCGGCGGCACGGTTCAGCTGCAAGGGCAGGGCACCGGTGGTGGTGGCGGGGTGTTCAACATCACCAGTACCGCTGCGAACGCTGATCTCTCGGTTCAAGCAACGGGGCAGTTCACCATTCTTGGCGGAGGAGTTGTGATTCCTCCGCAAACAGTGCAAAACGCGCTGCCTATCCCGGCTGGAACTACCGTGCTGACTTTGCCGGCGACTACGGGATTCGCTGCTGGTCAGAACGTGACGGTAACTCAAGGCACTCTCACTGAGACAGTACAGATCGTCAGCGTCGACTCACCTACTCAGATAACAGTCACGCCTTTGACAAATGCTTTCCCGGCGGCGATGCCGCAGCCCGTGGTGGCTATAGTGCTTGATTCGACCGGTGTTGTGACGTTGAATTCCGGACGGGATTTGACCGTGAACATGGCCGATGTGCAGGTGCAGTCTGGAGCGAACGGACCAGGAGCTTCGTACACGTTCAACGCCGGTACCTCAGGTGCGATCGGTAATTTGAACGTGATCGGCACAATCAACGCGGCTGGTGTAGGGGGCGCTAACCCGAATCAGCCGGGCGGTGCCGTGACAGTGACGTCTAATGGCACGACGCGCATACAAGGCGACATCATCACGACAGGTACGGGGACTGCGGCTAGCGGCGGGGTGACAATCAGGTCCAACAGCAACGCGATTTTTACGGTTGATCCGACCGCAGCGTTGGCGACGAATGGAGTAATCGGTGTCATCAATACCAGCAGCGCAGGAAACATTGCCGGTAACGTCAGCATCACGAATTTGGGAGTTGGCGGCATCAACATACGCAACGCCAATACCGACCTGGTGATGACGTCAGGGGGCGGAAGTGGAGCGTCGTTTACTGCTGCAGCAGGGTTGGGCGTGTTCAGCGTTCAACAGACAAGCACTATAAATGTTGACGGACAAGGAGGCCTGACGCCGGCGGCCGGCGGTACTGTGAACATCACAGCGGGCTCCATCGAGACGGTCGGACACTTGAGCATCAGCGCTCGAGGGCTGACCGGTTCCGGTGGCACAGTTACGCTGAACGCCACAGGTGCGAGCTCTTTTATCGAAGTTAGTTCCAATCTAAGTGACGGGACTTTCAATATCACAACCGACGCTTCGGTCGGCAACGGCGGCGTAATTAACTTGACAGCCGGTACCAGGTTGTTAATCGACCCGGCCGGAGTGTCTAACAAGACGGGTGACGGCGGCACCGGGCGCAACATGACGTTCACGGCGACAGGGCAAGCCGGCGGCTGCTGCGGCAGCGTACTGTTCACAGGTCCGGTGAACTTCAGCGGTCAGACGACCGGGGTGGTGATTAACGTCAACTCTGTAACACCATTCACCATTGGTTCGCCCGGAACGTCCGGAAACGGCATCGTGATGGATGGAGCTTTTGTCGCAGTTAATATGGATGGAACCGGTGGCGGATCGGGAGGCAACTTCAGTATTAACCAAAGCGGCGTGGGCGGTGTAGTGATCTCCAATGGCGCAATAATCACCGCGCGAGCAGGAGCAGGAAATTCTCCGTTCGCTGGCGGTAGTGTCAGCATTAGCACTGGCTCCGGCGGACTGACATTTGGTAATGGCACCATAGACGTAGGCGTACCGTCGACAGCGATCCCGCCGGTGGTGCCGACGATAATAATGGGCATTCCCGACCCGGTAATCAACGGGGGCACTGGCTCCCCGCAGGCTAACGGCGGAAGTATAAACATCAGCACTAACAGATTGACCGTTAATGCGGGAGCAACAGGTCCGTTGAATTTGTTGGCTCAGGGCGGTGTTTCCGGAGAAGGCGGTGTCGTAACGGTCGCATTGACAGATGCAGCCACTGCGTTGAACATAGGCAGTCTTGCCGGTCAATTCAATGTTGATGCGCGCGGAGGAGCGGTTGGCGGCAGAATCACATTGAGTTCGGGTCAGAATCTGAACGTGACCGCAGCAAACGCTTTATTTGGCAGCTTTAGCCCTGCCGGCAATTTTGATGGTGGACGAGTAAGTCTAACGGCCACAGGAAACGTATTCTGGAACGGTAACTTGAACGCCGCCGGTCAGAATATCGGTGACGGCGGACAGGTAACAGTCAGACATGGGGGCTTCGGAAGCTTCTACATCAACGCCGGCAACTTCGGTTCCGGTATCAACGGAACGTTGAGCGTAGCATCGGGTGTTCTGGCCGGTAACGGCGGATTGATTGATATCGGCACGACCGGGTTTGCCGGAATTCTTATCAACGGCGGATTCACCTTCAATGCCAACGCGACGGCGGTGACTACCTACGGCACTTCCGCAGAGCTCGCACTAGCTGGTGGTATCGCAGCCGGCGCCGGAGCGACCAGCGGCACCATGAATGGTGGTACTGTCAACATCAACACCAACGGTATCACTGTGTTGACTGCGGGCAACACGACGATGACGGCCAATGGCGCCGGTTCCGGGAATGGTGGGGCTGTCACGTTTAATCACAGATTGCTCGCGATTCAGGCCGGTGGTGCAGGAAACAACTTCAACTTCACCGCAACTGGTGGCAGCGCGGGATCGACCAGGGGTAACGGCGGCAGCATCACGCTGACCAGCAACTCAAACCTGAACATACAGACTGTTGGTGGCGTAACCTTCAATGCGGGACCGTTGGGTGCAACTGGTAACGGTGCGACGTATGTTCTAACCAGTGGTTCGTTCGGACAAGTAGTGGTCAATGGCAATCTTTCGGCAAATGGTGTCGCGGCACCCGGAATGTTTGGCGATGGCGGAACTATCCGTATCACTCAGCCTGGTAGTGCATTGTTCGGAATCGGAACAGGGTCGGTTGGATTCGGTGTTAACGGCAACATTACTGCCGACGGCGCATTCGGCAGTGATGGAAAGGGTGGAACGATCGTTATCTCGCTGCCTACGTCGACCGTTCAGTTCACCGGAGGGTTCCCGATAGTATCGGCGCGGGGCGGAGGAATTGGCAGTACCGGTGTCAATTCTGATGGCGGCACCATTACATTCACAGCGAACGTGGTGAATCCGTCCGCAACTGGTAACGCTCTGATCCGAGCCAATGGTGGACAAAGGAGCAATGGCGGAACCATAAGCTTCACTTCTACTCTAAGCCCTATTTCAGTAGGAGTCGCGCCGAACACCATCTGGTTTCTTGCTGGTGCCGGCTCTCCCGGACTAAACGGCAACTCAAACGGTGGCTCGCTCAATTTGACGGCGCCTTCGCTGAACATAGATCCCAACGGCATCGTCATTGGTCCAACCGGTAACCGCGGAAACGGCGGAACGATGGTTCTTACCGCTACCAATGGAGCACTAGCTGTAAGCGGCAGTCTGTCTGCTAACGCAGGAACTCTGGCTGGAAATGGCGGACGAATCGACCTCATAGGCAGCAGCGGTGCTGCGTTCCAATACAACAATGGAGCGGCTCCGTTTAATGGCATCAACGGCAATGCATCGGCCGCAGCCGGCTCGATTGCTGGCAATGGCGGAACCATCCTGGTTCGTAACACCCTGGCCGTGGGAATCACAGTTGGTGCTGCTGCTACCTTTAATGTACTGAACGCTAGCCTGGTAGGTCAGACAGCGGGCAGTATCACACTGGACGCAGGCAATGGCGCTCTCACGATCAATGCTCCGACGATCAGCACCACACCGACAGTAGGTGGCGGCGGTATTATCAACCTCACTGGTTCGTCGGTCACCGGACCTGCAGGTGTAGCACTGCTTCTGGCATCCAACGGCGGCACCGCCGGTGATGGCGGTACAGTCACGGTGCGCACGAACCAAGGTAATTCCAATGTGGGCAACCTCACCATCGGCTCGCTGGCTGGCAACATCACCGTTCAGGCACGAGGCGGTACAGCGGTCAACGGCGCAACGAACGGCGGAACGATCGATCTCAATTCCGCCGGATTCCAGTTCAACGTCGATCCGAACGCTGTAGTTCTGGGAACCCAAGCTCTCAATGGCAACGCCGGTACTTTGCGCCTTACGGCCGGCGGCAATGCAGCATCGCCTACCGCCAATCTTGTTGTGTCATCCAGCATCGGGTTGAACGGTATCGGTAGGGGCAACGGTGGAGCCGTCGTCATAAGAGCGAAGGGTGTAAACAACTTCACTCTGAATGGAAACACCGTTAATGGTGTCAACGGGATCATCTCTGTCAATGGCGGGGTCTTAGGGGGAAATGCCGGCACAATCGACATTGAACAATCGAGCATCAATGCCGGTGGTGGAATCGTGTTCAACTCCCTCTCGCCGCTAACCGCTGCGGCCACTCGTGGCAACGCTGGAAGCATAAGAGTGGTGGCACAGGGATTGCTGCCGATTCAATTCGTCGGCGCAACTAGCATCGACGTCAGCGCTGCATTCCAGAACCGTAATGGCGGCACCATCGAACTCGGTGCAGCGCGATATGTGGTCCCAAGTAACGTCGCCCTGACCGCCAACGCTGCCGGAACTGGCAACGGCGGACTCGTGACTCTGCGAGGTACTGGAGTCTCGGGTAGCGCGTCAGATATCACGATGGGCCTTCTAGCCGGTCAATTCCAGATTAACGCCCGGGGCGGTACCGCTGGCATCGCGGGCGGCAACGGTGGTACGGCGAACGTGTCCGTAGTTTCAGCTTCCAATAACTTGATTATAGACCCGACGGGTCTGAACCTCGGACCGCTGGGTGGAGTAGGCAATGGAGGTACTTTGACCGCCAGCGCCGGGTTGAATCTGTTTGTTAGCGGCTCTCTGAATCTTAACTCTGCCGGGCTGGGTGGCAATGGTGGTTCCGCGACATTGACGAGCGGCTCGAACTTCCCTGCATTCGGAATCTTCGCAGGAGCTACAACAAACGGAATCAACGGTACCTTGACCGCCAATGCTCTGGGAACTGTCGGCAACGGCGGGGTACTCAGCGTGACCAGCACCACTGCAGCTGGTATCGCCCTTGGGGCGGCACAGACTGTGCAGGTAAATGCCGGTTCGTTCGACGGTACCGGTGGCAACGTTACGTTCACCGCAACGACGAATGGAACGGTGAACCTGGGCACCAACGCTGTGCCGGTGAGTGTTGACGGCACTGGGACCAAGAATGGTGGAACGCTCACTATCAATACATCGATTCTCACAGTGAATCCCGCTGCCAATCAGACGCTCCAGTCACGTGGCGGCGTTCTAGGCGGCCGAGGCGGCACCATCGCTATCACAGTGACAAGTCTGGGTTCGCCGCTCAACGTGGGTGCTACCGCAGGCACGCTTGGACTTGCTGTGAACTCGAATGGTGTAGGTGGCGGCGGCACCACAACATTGAGCAGTGCTGCGGCCATGAACCTTAACAGTGCAGGCTTGTTCCTGCTGGGCGCTGCAGGCAATAGTGTCGGTGCAACTCTCAACGCGACTTCCGCGACGAACGGCGGGTTCGGCAATCTGACGACAATTGGTTCGCTGAATGTAGGATACGGAACGGGTGGCTTGCTGAATTTGCGAACTGCGCAAGCTGGAACAACGATTCTGCAAACGGGGCTAGGCGCTCTATATAGCGGTCGGGCAATCCAATTAGTGACACCGGGGTCCCTGGGCTCGGCACTGGCTCCTATTCAAACGGCCGCTAGCGTCGATCCCTCAGGGGGCTTGCAAGTGCAATCTACCGGTGCAGGTAGCAGTGCTTTCGTAAATCAAACTGGAGCTCTGGCTCTCGGTACCTCTACCGCAGGATTCCAGCTCAATGTAACGTCTAACACCGAGATCAACGTGGTCGGAGCCATTTCCGGCGCTAACTTGAGCCAGATCAATTTGACCACCACTGCAGCGTTGCCCGGAAACGGCGCGATCAATATAAGGGCTGATGTCGGTGGTTCGTCGTTTGCAACAGCCAACATCAATGCCAACGGTACCGGCGCAATCACAAACACCGCAGGTGTTGTGAGAGTCGGCACATTGAACCTGACCAGTGGCAGCGGCAATATCGGCACGCGTGCGTCGCGAGTAATTACGACCGCTACATCAATCTCTGCTAACACTTCCGGAAACGTATTCCTTTTTGCTGCAGCGTCGCCAAGCACCCCCGGCGGCTTTGCTCCTACGGTGAACGTGGGAACTTCCAGCGCTAGTGCAGGCATCTTCGACTACCTTGCGTGCGGAAGCATTAACTTCGTCGGCAATTTGAACACCCCGACGTTGTTCCTCGGAACATTCAGCGGCGACATCAACGCATCCGGAGCGGTGTTAAATACCGTCGGCTCGATTGGTATTACCTCTGCGAACAACGCAACAATTTCGAAGGGTGCAGGACCTCTGACGTTATTGCGTTCCGATGTGACGAACAGCCTGAGCGTTACGACTCAAGGTGTGCTCACTATCAATGGACCCGTCACCGGCAATAATCTGACCTTCGCTTCTAATGGAGTAGGCGGCGGAATTGTCATCAATGGCAATATCACCGGTACGAATCCGACACCGACGATCAACAGTCAAGTTACTTTCCAATCGTTCTCCGGCAATAGCCTCACGCGCGCTGGCGGTGACGTTGTCGCCAATACGGTCAACTTCAGTATGGGAAGTGGTGCCGTCGGTACCAACTTCAGTCGCATCAACACGAATGCGAACTTCATCAACACTTCGGGCTTCGGTGCTACCAACAACGTATTCATCAACGAGCTCAACGGGGTCACTGTTGGCACTTTCGGCTTCGTGAGTGCCGGCGGCACCTTTGATTTGACCGTGCAAGACGGACAAACAACCTTCCAGAGCATCAATGCTGGAGGTCTGATCAGCATTGTCAAATTTCTCGACGCCGGAAGCCTAACTCAGTTAGCTGGTGGCTTCACGTCCAATCTTGGTGGTGGCATAACGCTGACCACGGTCGGTGCCTCCCCCATCATTCTCAACGGCTTCATCTCCGCAGGAGGGATTGGCAACGTCAGTATCACAGGCGTGGGTGCTGGTGCTTCGGTCAGTTTGGGCAACGTGTCGGCCAATAACGGCACGTTAAGTGTAGTTTCGGTGGCCTCAGGAATTACACAGACCGCATTCACCAACATCAGCACGAACAACGGCAGCATCAGTTTTACTGGCGTCGGCGGCAATGTGTTGTTAAACGGATCTGTTCGCACGAACTCATCCGGTAGCATTTCGATCACCTCAGTTCCTGGCTCGGTAGTCACAAACTCCCTAAGCACCGGATTCACCGGACCAAACGGTATAACAATCACAGGACTCGGCGCCGGTGGCGTGACCATCAATCCCAATGCCTTCGTCACGGCCGGTGCAAATGGCGCCTTAACAATCTCGGCACCGAGCGGGCCGATTACCCTAACCAACGCGAATCTGTCTTCGAGCGGAACAGGAAACCTGGCGGTTTCCGGTTCTGGAACTATAGCGCTCGGAACATTGTCGTCAGGCTCTGGAACCTTGAATGTAACGTCATTTGGCGCAGGAGGTTCGATTGTCGGTTCTGGCTTCTTCTCCGGCATCAGTTCTTCCAGTGGCGCCATAACTATAAGCCAGGTCGGTGGAGGAGTCGGCGGCATCAATCTGACAGGCGACGTTTCTACACTCACCACTGGCAATATCAACATCACCGCTATCGGTGATGCCGGTGCGACGGTGCGAAATGTGCGAACCGGCTTCACGGGTCCGAATAATAATATTTCGATCTTCGCCCCTGCGGGTGTTGGAGCACCGGTGACACAAGCTGCGTTCACCACCATCTCCACTGGCACGGGCGGCACAGTTAGCCTGACGGCTCAGGGACTGGTATCGCTGCAAAACATAACCAGTAGCGGAGCCGTGAATGTGACGTCCATCAGCGGGGGCATTACCCAGGCTGCATCGACTAATGTCAGTGGAAGCGCGGTCAGTTACACCGCTGCCAACGCAGCGTTGGGCAACATAACGACTAATGGGATGGTCCGGTCGAATGCGGGAACTCTGACAATCGTTGCTGGCAACAACCTTGCCGTCAATTCATCGATCACCTCGATGGGCGGGACTTTGAGCCTAACGGCTAATAGTGGAACCTTTGTGTCGAACACATCCGGGTTCCTTAACGCAAGCGGCGGCAACTTATTGGTGCAGACGAATAATGGTGCTTCCGGCAATATCACACTTGGTGCTAGCGCTACGGTGAACTTTGATGGAACCGGGGTTCGCACCTTGACGGTACAGTCGGCGCGATCGGCGACAGTTGGCAGCCTGTTCAACTTTGATCCGACAGGAGCAACATCGGTAAGTGCAACGACCGGGGTGTTACAAATGAACGCTTTCGTGAGCGTTCAGGGTGATCTCAGCATAATTAACACCGGAGGCGGAGATCCAGGCGATGCTGTAATCATCAGTCCGTTCGTCAGCTTGTTTGCTCTAGCTCCGAGCGCGCCCCAAGGCAACATCACCATCGCGTTAACAAACGGTGCAGGAGTAGCGAACATTGTCGGAGTACCGCCGCTTGGTGGAACCACATCGCAGACAACCTCCGGTGGTGGTCAGATCTTCTTCGGACCGAACCAGTTCCAGAATACCGGGTTCACCACACTGAATGCTAAGGGTGCCAATATCACCTTCTTCAACAACAAGGCTGCTGGTGTGATTAGTTCTGGAATTCAGACCAATAGCAACTTCATCTTTGCCGACCCGCCGGTGGGTGGAAGCTCGATGACGGTGCCGTCAATAGCGCCGGTACCTACGCCATCTTCATTGCCGGCAGCGATGGCGCTTCCGATGATGACGCAACCAGCCTCGACTCCTGCTCCTGCAGCAAGCACTTCTGGAAACAATTCTGCGACACAACTGCAAATGCCGGCACAGGTCCAAGGACTTGTGAATATCTTCCGACCGTTCTTCGTTTCGCCGACACCGGCGACGGCAACGCCTGTAGATACGGCTCCGATGCAGAACGTGCCGGTAAGCACTTCTACTGCGGATGTGATTACGCAGGTGCGTGATGCCGGCGGTGCGATGGTTCAGTCGGCGGTTGCTAACGTCAACAGCGTTCTAACCGGATTCGTGACCAAGAAGTCCGGTGCAATCGGTGGAGCTTCGTCGTACATGAGACCATCGCATCAAGCTGTAGTTAATCAGTTGGATGATTCAACATTCGAACTGAAGCACGGTGAAGTGATCGTCAGTGCTAATCGCAGAGCGACGGTTACTTCAGGTGAGCACACTGTTGATGCAGCGCCAGGGTCGATCGTTCATGTCACTCGCGAAGGCGACGTGCTGAAGGTTCGCAACTTGTGCGATTCAGTCGGCAAAGCAGTCCGCGTGTTAGTGGCTGGCAAGTCGATGCCGGTTAACGTCGGCGAAGAAGTTGTGATTGGTGTCAGTGATGGTGCCGTTAACAGCGCAATCAAGGGCGATAACATCGGACGCCGCAAGGTTACCCGCTTCGTTGTAGACGGAAGACATTCAATCGTTAAGAGCGAGCTTTCTGTGATTGCATTGATTCAGAAGAGCAACTTGCTCTCTTCGATGTACACGAAGGGCAGTGCCGCCGATCGCAATGTTATGGAGCGCATCATGAAGATGGCCGCCGCTCTATTCCAAGTGACCGGTAAGCGTGGCGCATACTCCGCATACGATCCTTCCAAGGTCGATGCACCTGTTCCTCTCAGTTCGGCTGCTGGTGATGAAACCGTAAAAGTGGCGCAATCCAGATAAGAGTTCGTAGTAATGGAAAACAAACGGGGAGGGTCGAAAGACTCTCCCTCGTTGCCTGTCCAACTAATGATCTCATGCGCCAATCAAGCTGAGTTCGGCTTCTGGTGCCGGAACCGTCAAGGTTGCCCGGTCCAGATAGTGGTTCAGTAGTACAAAACGAAGAGGGAGGGGGGGAAGGCTCTTCTCTCTTCATATAGATCGATGTCTCGCTTGGACAGGAAGTGCTTAGATTCACCCTTTAGACTGCCATCCAGATTAACTTACTGCGGCACAGGGAGCGCAACTATCATGGCTATCGACAACGGTTTTTCTACCACTATGGATGTGGACAACAGTCTAAATGCTTGCGGTGAGCAGGAAACTTCAGTCCGGCTGTTTTCAGAAAGCTGCGAACTGTCCACTGCGGCACCATTTTCTGGGGCTGATAGTGAAGCGCAGTGCGCAAGTTTGCTGGGTCTGCCGGAGCTGGAACTGGTTGCTGCCAACAGTGATGTAACGGACACTCAGTTTTGCAGTGCTGAAGTTAACAACCGTCCGAGGACTGCAGAACAGCTTAGACGGTTCTTGAATGGTTCTGCGTTCGACCGGGGAGGGCGACTGACTGAGGAAGGAGTCGACGGACTTATTCATTTCATCGAGCGAGGTAGCGGCTGGACTAGGCAGGGTAGGATACAGCTTCTGCAGGACATGCTCAATGCCGGTCGTCACAACGTCGCTATCCAGGCCGCTGATGGTGCCTATCCCTTAGGTACCCGAGGAACCTATAGGGTTGACTATACGCCGGGCTACTACCAACATTCCGAGTCGGCCCATTCTCCTTGGGTGCCCTCCTCCATCAATCTGACTTTTACCCGCGGAGGTGTGCTCAGCACTCTAATGCCAAGGCGCTAGTCCTCAAAATGCACTTCAAAATTGAACAAAGAACGGGAGCGCAGACTAGACTCTCCCGTTCTTCATTTTTTGTTGGACGACTTCTAGAAGTCTTGTTGTTGGTCAATCGATCGAGTGGATACAACTGAGGCGGAACGCGTCGCCGTTTTTGGTTGGAGAAGTATCACGCCTAGGACACTTCCGCAATTCGGGCACCGGCAGACCTGGGGCTGTTCTGATTGTGATTCGGGAACGGGGCGACGATAATCATCGGCCATGGCAGGAGGGCAGGCAGGGTACGCTGGCTGGCGCGGCGTTGTGGTCACCGGAGGACAGTAGTCGGTCGAGGGAGGTTTGGGAACTATGCGCGGATAATCATCAGCGACAGGCGGCTTCGCAATAACGCGGGGACGGTCGCCTTCGTCAGTCGAGGGACATTCGTCTTTCGGATTAGTGATTTGCTTCGGTGGCTTGGCGATGACTCGCGGATAATCATCAGCGACAGGCGGCTTCGCAATAACGCGGGGACGGTCGCCTTCGCCAGTCGAGGGACATTCGTCTTTCGGATTAGTGATTTGCTTCGGTGGCTTGGCGATGACGGGCGGATAATCATCAGCGACAGGCGGCTTTGCAATAACGCGGGGACGGTCGCCTTCGTCAGTCGAGGGACATTCGTCTTTCGGATTAGTGATTTGCTTCGGTGGCTTGGCGATGACTCGCGGATAATCATCAGCGACAGGCGGCTTCGCAATAACGCGGGGACGGTCGCCTTCGCCAGTCGAGGGACATTCGTCTTTCGGATTAGTGATTTGCTTCGGTGGCTTGGCGATGACGGGCGGATAATCATCAGCGACAGGCGGCTTTGCAATAACGCGGGGACGGTCGCCTTCGTCAGTCGAGGGACATTCGTCTTTCGGATTAGT
>JAIELX010000076.1 GCA_019752635.1 Candidatus Obscuribacterales bacterium
ACGGGATTCGAACCCGCCCTACATGCCTCACAAGCATGCGTGCTTTCCGCTGACACTATGCACACCATCAATGGGGAACGGGAGGAACCGAACTTGCTCCTTCATTGCTAACACAAGCGCCTAGTCCAGATGTCCCGGGGGTAACAACGGTCAGCTTCTTTTGAAGCCACACGTCTTCTTACAATCCGAGAGCGCTGAATGATGCTGCGGTCAGCTCGTCACTCAGCGCCCTTCTGCGGTTCTCCTTTGTGGCGATGTTTCGTTGTGGAGGCTTGACCAACCTCCTCGGCTGCGCTCCGAAGCTCCGTTTCGATTGGAACGATCCTTGCCAATCGGAACGAATAGTCGTGTGCGCACTATGCACTGCGCGAGCACACGGTAGCGGAATCATCAAATCTGTACACCTGCAGACACGGTGTATTGTAAATTGATGCTTCGCCCCGTTGCTACGTCCCCAAGAGGGGAGTGATACCGACGGGATTCGAACCCGTAACCTCCGCCGCGACATGGCGGTGCTCCAGCGGAACTACACTAGAAAGTGCCAAAGTTCCCCACCAATTGAGCTACGGTACCGAAAGTGGTATCACCAACCTGCAACGATGTTGCGAGTTAAGGGGTGATTTTGGCAGCTGCAGTAAGTGAAAGTTTTTTTTGAGAGAAGTTCCGAGTTGCTGTGGAGGAAATTGATGTACCTGCATCCAATCAAACACGAGACCAGTGAGTCAAGAGGCAAATGAAACGGATTGAGCAATTCGCAAAATTAGTATAAATGAATGGAGAAAATAGTCTGCTCTCCACCCTGAAAGTGCTGAAGTTGGCAGAATTGTGAGGACTTGGGATTGGTTGAATAATCGCGTAGTTCCACTATGAAAGAAGTGATTCTTCCTCGCGTCAACTATCCGATTTCAACAACTTCAGAATTTATGTGCAGCACAATTGGCAAATTACTAAATGTGGTATCAGTGCGCATCTTCCTCATCGTTTCATTAAAGTCTGTCGATTAGCGAAGGGAAGTTCTCTCTCTCTCTCTCTCTCTCTCTCTCTCCTGCATTCCTTCGTTCAATGCTGTTACGAAAATTTTGAGACATTCGCTTGCTGCAGACGGCAGAGTCTATTTGGAATCGACAAGGACAATCCTTCCTCTCTTAGACTAGATCTCTTAAGTTGTAAGGTGCCCTAATTCGACCTCTGGAAAATTGTTTATGCTTTGTCTCCACATAAAATCGCCTGATAGAACAAGAGTATTGAGAGTACTTTGCGGAGATGGTGTTTTGCGGGCAAACATGATCGTTTAGGCACGCAAACGCGTGTGTTCTCACCATGCAGGATGTGCGGCTGTGCGCGCTGTGCAAGGCTGAACGCTCCGGTTATGTAGAGTGTTCGAATGCCAAATGGTTGTGTATGCGACGCCCGCAATTCTGCTCTGTCTAGCCAGGATGGAGTTGCTCTGAATACTACAAAAACTTCGTGTTGGGGATCTGAAACTTATGGGCAGCGCAAACCTTTGAGCCTGATACCAGTGGTGATATTACTGGTGAGTCTCCTTGGAACTGGATGTTGAAGCAGTTAGAGTTCGGATGTTTCAACAACCCATGCAATTCGGACCCGTAACCACGCCCTGAAACTGTGACAAAGAGACATTCGACATTGACCTTCCGGTGTATTCATCGCCGTGAGGATTCAAGCCTCGTTACTGATACTTGTGCAAGAAAGGGAGCAACCATGCCTTCGTTCCTCATCCGCATCTTCCTGTGCCTGAGCGTCTTTGTGCTGCTTTCGGCGCTCACCATGTGCCTGTGGAACTGGTTGATGCCGGAGTTGTTTGGTCTCAAGACCGTCACGTTGTGGCAGTCGATGGGGCTGCTGGTGCTCAGCTCGCTGTTGGTCCGTTCCACCGACAGTGCGCCGAAGATTCGGTAATGATTGCCCAAACTCGCTCGCGGCGCTGTCCTACCGGCTAATCCAAGTAGAGAGAGCCGGCATGCACAGCGCTTTCCTGTCAACAATAATTCACCGCGTTCGTTCGCTCTAATTTCTACAAAGGAAGAAACATGACCGAGAACTTCTCCGTCAACGTTTTGATGTTCTGCGGGCTCATCTTTATCGGCATGACCAGCGCCTGGTTCTGCTCCGTCGTGTCGGTTCGCTTCGTGAGTGGCTCCGGAGACTTGAGAGCCTGGCGGAAATCGCGGATCGCCGAGCACGCGTTGATCCAGGGATCGGTGCTGTCATTCGTCCTTGCACTGGTCACGGGTTGCGTCGGCCTTGTTGTGTTCTCTGAGGTGTCCCTGGTGGCCCTTGCCACGGCCCTCATTTGCTTCGTGGCGCGCTTGTCTGTCAATGTGGTGCTAGCGGCGACTGAGCCCTAATGCGAGGCTCTGGTGACTGACGGCGGCGCTCGACAGTACGTACTTGAAGGGGCACCACTCTTGTGCCCCTTCGGCTCTCTTTCCGCCGATTCCAACTCAAGAAAAGAAAGCCATTCCAACGAAGGCCTTCTTCCTTTTCCTTGCTTTGTTGTTTCTGGATTGAGCTACGAGGAAGAGTAGTAGGGCGGGCTGAGTGGGCGTGAGGTTCCCGGAGCCAAGGTCGGATCGCTCGCACAAAGTAGCGGGCGGAAGGTGTGCACCACTATCGGTGCACACTCCTGCCGATTTTATGCTGTCGCTTCAGTGCTCATTCCAGCAAATTACTCAATCGGCCCAAGACCCAGCTGCCAGCCATGACACCAAGACGAGCCCTGCCGTTGAGCCTGTTTGCCATTAAGGCGGCTCCGTATCCGGCCGATTCGGTTAGGGTTGGTGCGAATATAGTTGAGTTATACGGACGACTTTCTGTCGCGCGTAATGAATACCAGGCATCGGCGTTCGGGTCTGCTGATCGCAGTGCTTGATCTAGTCCATAGTTGCCCGCAGTAATGAGCGCTGTTGTCTTTAACACGCTCATTACTGAAGGTGATTGCGCCATTCTCCACGAGCTGTGCACTGAGATCCCTGCCGTTTTGTTGAGCGTTTGAAGCCCCGCGTCCGCACCGATGCGAGAAAGCCCCATCGACACGTAGCGTGTACTTCCGAGAAGACTTCCTCCATGCCGCATAGCGGAAGCCGAAAGGATCGCGGTCGCTGAATTCGTGAGCAAGTCTTCTCCAAGCAAAGCTCGTTGCTCTTCTACGACCTTGGTCTTCCCGACCGCGACGTTGATGATTGCGTCGGCTACTAGCCTCTGGGGCGGATTGGCGATGTTGTTCAAGTTTAAGCCAGGCACTTCGGGCAACCGAAGCTGATTCTCGGCCGGCCGGTGAAAAGGATTTTCCATGGTTTCTTCCTACTTATTGTCTGCTGTTCTTAGAATTCCACTGCCAATTCTTTGTGGAATAGTACGAAGTAGACCTTGTGAAAATATTGAAAAGTTGATGAAGTTTGCGTTTCCAATCAAAAACACAGAAATAACAGATAGTTTTGTCCCGACGTGTCGAGAATGCAAGACCTTCCGGTTATAACCGGTCACTTATCACCTCGTGGATATCGACATGACAGAAGAACTACTACCTATTTTTAAATCACTGATGAAATCAGCGGACAAAGACGGAAATGATCGTCTAACCGAAGAAGAGCTGGACAAGGCGTCAGTCAGCGCGGAGCTGCACAAGAGCGCGTACCCGCTAGTGTGCGCATTGAAAAGAAACTTCGATGCAATACAAAAATTGAGCAAGGATGATGGCGTACATGAAAAAGGAATTTCTGTAGCTGACGTTGCTCAGTTGGATCTTGTGCGAAAACAAGTGAAAGAGAAGCGTGTGCCTTTAGATAATGAATACGACAAGTTGCAAACGTCGATTGTCATCACACCAATCGGCGAGTTCCTTGTAGTGAAGCCGGGCAACAATTACTTGCGAACGAACACCGCTAAAAACTTTGATAATGTTAGGAATGAAGCCGCTGATATGGTTCGCAATACCAGCCGACAATTATTCGCGGACAAAGATCCACTCACGAGTATAAAACCTGAGGCAGTCATTCAAGGTCCGCGCATGGCTAACTGCTACTTCATGAGTGCGGTAGCCTCTTTGGCAGCAACCAACCCTAAAGCAATTCGCGATATGATCAAGGAAAACAAAGATGGAACCTATACGGTCAAATTTCCGGGAGCGGATAAAGCCGTCACAGTTACGGCGCCTACCGATGCGGAACGATTCCTCTTTGCACAAGGAAGCGAGCACGGAACGTGGCCGCAGGTTCTGGAAAAAGCTTATGGCGTTCTTTGTGATACGTGGAGTAATCCTTGGGGCGGTGGTTTGCCACAGGAATCAACAAATGGTGGCAGTATCTTGCACGACGGATTGAGAATGATGTCGGGCAAATGGGTCCGCAAGTGGGAGAACACCCTCTTCAGCAGCTATTCAAGTATGGATAAACGCCTGGCAGAATCAATGAGCGAGGGCACTCCGGTAACCGCCTATATAAAACGAGAAATCGCAACAATGATTGGTGCTGGTCTGGGATTGAGCAAGGAAGTTACAGCTGACGGATTTCAAATGGGGCATGAATTCGCGATTACAGCTTACAAACCGAACCCATCCAATCCTCAGAATGGTCTGATTACTGTTTACGATCCACTCAAGCGCGAATCAAGAAAAATCACTTTGGAAAAGTTCTTCGACAATTTTAGCGGACTGGCTTTTCCTGATCGCTAGCGGTGACATCTGCGCTCATGTGTTGGCCGAATAGTTCCTTGAGGAACGAACGAGATTTCACACATGCTCGCCGGACTGTGACACCCGCACCCCGCACCGTTTGTCTACTGTACGCCCTCGTAGCCCTAAACAACAAAAAAAGGAGTTAAGGTTGCGCAATCCTGCCTCAGCGCCGCGATATTGACGGGCAGCGAAGGCGCGCCTTCGGTGCCCGTCAATATTCTGCGTCTGGCAACTGTTATCCGAGCAACTCCACCGCAAGCTTGCTGGTGGCGGAGTTATCGGACCATCGTGTGAGCGCAGCTTTGTGGGGGTGGAGTATGCGCACCACGTGCATGGTTCTTGTCTGAACTTGCTTCACGACCTCTCCCAGATCGTTCTGCCGAGGGCTGTTTCCCTGCTGAGCGCTTAGCAGCGTCGCGCCCAGCATCTTGTTGGCCACGGCCGCGTCTTCCAGATCTCCCCACAGGCTGTATTCGAGCGACCCGATTTCATCGGAGCACCACTCTTCGTTGATTTCGTTCAGTTGCCCGGCCGCACTGCGCATCCGTTCCAGCCTGCGATGCAGCTCTTTGCCGGCCAGGATGGTCTGCTGTTCGGTCAGGCAGCCATTTACTTCCACGGACGGAATCTGCTCGACGTAGGCATGACCGAGCTCAAGCAGAAGCTCCGTCATAAGTCCGGTGTGTTCGGGGTTCCCGGTCAGCTCAGTTCGGAGGTGTGCGATGCGCTCCATTAGGTAGACCTGTGATCTCATGAATTTCTCCTTGCTCGTGAAAGCCCGGTAGCGAGAAATGGCGAATTCTCGCTGACCGGGCATAGGGGCGAACAAGCGTCTCTCAACTGGTGTGGAATCGATTGCGACGAACGTTATTGAGAGCCGGCAGCATGTTTATCTCCGTGGAGTGGATCGCTTGGCGGTGATCGTTACGAAGGCGGGTTTGGCTGAGTCGGAGCCGCTTCGATGAGCGCTGTTGCAAGTTCGATGGACATAAGCAGATCAGGTAGCGGGTCCCTAAGTTTCTGCGCGCACCGTCCACTTCTTCGGACAGCTTGCTTCACTGGCTGCCAGAGCTGCTCACGATCTACCTCCGGCATGTACGCGTATACCCGAAGGAACTCCGCCGTCAGAATTGCTAGCTCTTCGCAGCGAATTTTGAATTGATTTTCTCTGCCCTGTTTATCCTCCTCCGCCTGCTTCGCCTCCTCCGCCTCCTTCGCCAGCTTCAAGTTATGCGCCTTGGCGGCCGCTAAACTTAGCCATAGCACGAATAGCACGACTGCCATTGCGACTATCAAGGAAACCATGTCAGCCCCTTCGTTCTTTGAGCTTGGGCGAATAACTCGCCCAAGCTGCGATTCTTGTTTCGGTCCTAAGTTAGTCAAGACTCAGAGGGCAACCCCTCCATCTGCTGATTCTCTCTTCGTGATGACGTTTCAGGTTAATGCGGAACTGATCTTTCCAATCTTCAAAAACGCCGACCACCGGAAACAGCTTCCTCAGCTGAGCTAGCGCTGCGTCTCGGATAGCGAGGCTGCGTGCTTCTTCAGCAACGAGCTGCCGCAACCATTCCTTGGCCGAGTTCAGTTGATTGTCCGCGGCAGCTTTGTCTCCTTCCGCTTTAGACTGCGGAGAGGGCTGACCGAGCGAGATGGCTACCGCTCGTGCAACCGTTGCTTCCATCAAGACTCTTCGCGCATCGCGCTGCGCGTCAAGGGCGCGTGAGATATTTTGATTTGCCTGCCACTGGTGATCCTCCAATCGCTCGCTATCATGAACGCGGCGGACAAGATCGGCTGCCTTCTTGTAGCGACGGCAATCCTCCAGACTTACGTCCAGGATTTTGCGCATCTCTTCCAGGCGCACTTCATTGGCATGCACCCATACATCGGGTTCCTTGTCGAACGCAAAGACGCGTCTGGCCGCGTCGAAAGCCTCTCTCTCATTGAACGGGGCTCGTTCAAAGGCTTGCTGTACCCTCAAGGCCTCAGTCGTTTCAACAGATCCTAGAGTCATTTCGTTGCCCTTTACAGCTTCTGGTAATTACTTTGCAGGACGAGATAGATAATCGGTAAGGGGGGTACGTTGGGTGGGACTCCGCTAAATCCTAAGGAAAGAATGAGTTCAACTTAGCATCCGACAGAGCCGCTTCTCTACCACTAAAGTCGCGCACTATCCGTAATACTACGTAGGAACTCTCAGATTACGCCGATGCTGCACATAAGACATACTTTCTTCTCCGGGGACCGACTCTCTCGTAGTCGGAAAGCGCACGCCCGATCCTGCGAGGAAGTAACTGAGGAGGTGATATTAGATCTGTTGCTAATATGCGTTCGATGCGCGCTAACTGCTTCGTTCTGCGAGAATGGGTGACACTATATATGGTGTTAAGATGTACGTGGTATCGGGAAGATCTGCGCGTCATAGATCTGTGACTGATCGTGCCGCCGCGATAAGCTGCTGCACAGTTTTCTGCTCCAGGGTGTACCATTTCGCTAGTTTTTCCAGATTTCGCAAAGTCGCATCGCTTTCCGATGTGATCCAGCCGAGTCCATAAATTTTTCGATCATAAATTGCCGGGTTGTGCGACATGAGCGAGATGGCTTTTCCTGCGTATTGTTTTGCTTGATCAGAATGATTCTGGTCGTGCAACCAGCACGCGTAAGAGAGATAAACCCGTGCCCTTTCAAAGTCTTGCACCGGGTTCTTCAAACAGGCTAATTGATGCGCTCGATCAAGCGCCGCTTGGTAGTTCCGCGCGGCGGCAGCTTCTTCGCCCACGGCGGCTTCCACTTCTGCCAACTGCAGCGTATAGTTTTCCGGGCGATTAAAACGAATGGACTGACGAAGGTACGTCAATGCTTTCGCGTCTTGATTTTGTCGGCGGTAGAGTTTTGCAAGTCGGTAGTAGCAGAGTCCTGTTCCAAGGTTGAAATTGGTTTTTCGCCACAGCTTTAAAAAAGCGGGATTGCGCATTTCTTGCAGAAATTCGGTGGACTGTACGATGTGATGGTGCCTCTCGGCGTCTGCCGACAGATGCTCAAGAAGAACGCCGACCACAACGATGTCGAGGAGCATATTTTCGCTTTTCAGTCCGGATTCAAACAATTTTAATGCTTTCTGCAGATGCTTGTGACCCTCGGCAGGCCTTTTCCATCGCGTGTAGAGGGTATCGTAGGCCACCTCAATCAGTATGAGACTTCGTACTCTGTCGTCCAGATTCTTTTCCCTATCGACCAACTTCCGAAGCTGATCTAGTTTTTCAAGAGCTCCAGGGAAGTGACCCTGAGTTGCCAAAATTTTCGCCCAAAGAAAGTTGGTGCGAATTTTCCTGTCTAGTTCAGAAGCGGATATAGTTGAAGCCATTTCTAGCGCAGAGAGTGCTTCGTCATAATTGCCCCGGTAATAGGCGAATTCAGCGAGAGCGCAATACGCATCAATCCTTTCTAAGAAGTGGCCTTCTGTATAGGTGAGAGTGAACTGCGTCTGGAGCTTTTGTGCTCTGTCATAAGCGCCGAGTTCCATGAATTTGATTGCGATTGCGCGTGTCACTACACAATAGAATTCGGCTTGTTGGTCGTCGGGAGGGGGCAAAGTACCTAAGCACTTACAGGCTTTTTCCAGCTGAGCCAGTCCGAGATCCAGTCGCTGACCGGGTCCCCATATCGAGCAGCTAGCACTAAGCGCCTGCAGATAGCATTGCTGCGGACTCTTGCCATTGAATTGTTCAAGTTGAGCATCAATGAAAGCTTGAGCTCTGCGCAGGTCACCCTGATAGGCTTCCGCAAGGACATACTCTTCCGTCGCACTATAGAAAGTGCTGTAGTCGGCCTCGCTCCAGACTGAAATGTTTCGAAGTACTTCCAAGATTTTTGCCGCTGTCTTGCGGCAACTTTCTGCTTCTCCCGCGTATCTTTGCGCGTGAAGGAGGCTAGCCAACCAGCCTGCTTTAGCGTGCTCGCTTATTTTGGCGAATTCTCCTCGAGAAATTTGAAGGCAAATCTCCTTCGCTTGTTCCCATTGACAGTCGCTTAGATATGCATTCGCTAAATTGACGTTTGCGTTGAGGAGCGAATTCCTGTATTTGTCGACAATCGCGGTGTCAAGTTTGCCGCGATTCTTGAGCAACCCACTTAGTAATGAAGAGCTTTCTTTGAGCATGCGAATTCGAAGCTTTGCATTGTTGACGGTATCGGAGTGGACCACCATGTCGCAAAGAAGTCCTGCGAATTGCAGCTTTTGGGACGCAGTTGCGCGACCAATTTCTCCTTTGATTACAGCATCTGCTTCGCGATCGCGATTCATTTGCCAAAAGAGCCCGGCGTAGTTCACCGAAATCTCAAGACATCGCTCCTCGATTTTGGGTTCGCGCATTTTCATGGACTGGTTGTAGAGCTTGAGGAAACTGGTGTAGTCTTGCAGCTCGAAGGACAGATTTGAGTATCGATAAACCAGATCAAACCACTCGAATCTATGGTGTTTGTCATATCGATCTGGTGTCCAGTGTTCCGAACGCAGAACCCGCTGGAGCGTTTCTCTGGCTTCCTTTTCTCTTCCTCGTTGGTTTAGAATTTTGATCGCTGTATGCTGCCAAAGGCACCAGGTGAAGTGCTCTCCGCGTCGCCGGGCGGCTTCGCAGCCCTCTTGTATGATTCTCAATGCTTCTTCTGTTTTGTCCAATCTGTCGTACAATGTGGCGACTTGGTCGACGGATGCAAGCGGGTAGCGCGTCATTTCCTTGCGAATCTTGGGCAAGAGTGAGCGAGCTAGCTCCGGCTCATCGCTTTTGACCGCCACTTGGCAAAGCTCTATCCAAAGCTGAACCAATCGTTCGTCGCGATTTCTTGATACTTCCTCGGCGATTTCGATAAGACGTGGTGACCAATGGTCTTTCCATTCAACGCTGTTGAGCTGATTTACCAGGCGGAGAAAGCGCATCCCGTCATCTTTGAGGTCAGGGTAAAATGCGGCTGCCGGTCGCAGCCGCTCCACCAGAAAGCTGTCGCCCCCTTTTCCAAGTACGTAATCGTCCAACTGAATCAGTTCTTCCGAGCCGCCTTTGCGCAGTTTTGTAAGGAGTGGAACCTGTGGCGAATTTCGTGCTTTTAAGAGCACGAGAGTGTTTTCGAAGTATCCAAGGCTAGTTAGCAAGTCGCATCGCAGATTAAACAATTGCGTTCGCATGTTTTGCTCTTGCGTTGTTTCTTGTAGCGTTGATAGTTTTGCGCAGGCCGCTTCCGTTAGTTTTTGTACTTCTTTGTCATCAGTGCGCAAGGCGAAGGAGTACTGTTCCAGAAACGCGCGAAACGAGTTTACTGGTTCCTTTGCTTTGCCGCCGGACACTCTTTCAAGTTGCAGGGTGCTTGAGCGAAATTGTTTTAGCGCATCATCGAATTTAGTTTTCGAGTCGGGGCTCGCCCCTTGTTTCTGTTGCCAGAGGGGCAACACGTGATTCTTTTCTGACACTGATGCGCGGAGGTTAGTTTGCAGCGCAATAGTTGTACCCAGAACCATAACAGTCGCTGTCAAGACTGGCACCAACCATTTTCCTTTCAGGATGTGCGAGGACCTCTGTTGAACGCCTTGCTGAAGTGTTGGTTCATAATCGCTTTCGGTCGCCGAACTGGGTACGCTCGACTGCCCTTCCAAAATCTCAAGCAACTGTTCGCGAATCTGCGCGCAGCTCTTTAACCTTGCTGATTGGTCGGCTTCGGTAGCTTTGTGAATCAACTCGTTTAAGGCGTGACGAGCACGGTCCGGCTTAATTGCCACCGGAATGTCGGGTAGTCTTTCTTTGGTATGTTTGAACATCACGGCGATGGGGTTCTCGGCCTCAAACGGAAGTTGTCCGCTCAGCGTCTCGTATAGGAGACACCCGACTGCGTAAACATCCAATGAAACATCCGCCACTGCGCCTTTGAAGGCTTCTGGTGGCATGTAATTTACGCTGCCGATTATGCTTCGCGGATCGGTCAGCGTGTCGAATACAAATTCACCTTGCTGTTTTCCGACCAAACCGAAGTCGACAACTTTGACTAGCTCGGTGTCGTCAGTTCCGCGTGTGATCATGACATTGGCTGGCTTAATGTCGCGATGAATAAAACCACTCTTGTGTGCGTACTCCAGTGCCTCACACACCTGGATCACGAGACGAACTACTCGCGTCCAGTGCAGAGACTCTTTCTCCACCAGTGCATTGAGTGGCATTCCCTCGACGAATTCCAATGCCAAATACGGGTAGACGTTTTCGTAAATGCCGAAAGAGAAACATTCGACGATATTTTTGTGCTGAAGCGATGCTAGAACTCGAGCTTCACGCTTAAACCGGTTGACGCTGTCTAAGCTGGATAAGGCGTCTGATTTGAGGAACTTGAGGCAGACATGGCGATTTAGATCTTTCTGAATCGCCTCATATGCCGTGCCCATGCCCCCTGTGCCCAAGTGGCGCTCAATGCAAAACTTGCCGTCTATGGTTTTTCCGATAAGCGAATTGTCAAGAGAGGTCATTCAAAGCCTATTCAAACCAAGAGCATGCCCCGGTGCTGCAAGCTATTTACCCGGTTTTTCTCAGTTCTGTGAGCCGATGCTGCACTCCCCCATCGGTTGACGGACTCTTGCTTGTGCCCCGTGCTTTCATAGTTTGCTCCGCCGTTTATTCGACTGGGCGCCCTCGTAGCTCTGTGCAACAGAACTTGTTGGCTACGGCCGCGTCTTCCAGATCTCCCCAATATCATCGAAGCACTCTTGCCTGACCTCCACGTCAGAATCTTGGGCAAGGCGAGCTAGATCGGCAGGATGTGTATGGCGATTTCTGGCAACCGCCAGCCTGATAACCGCTATCCCCGGCAAGACCAGCGAGTGTTCGTCGCAGATTGGAAAAGGTTGTATGGACTGCTACGGCAAAACGGAGTGAAGATAGATTCTCTCGCTCGACGTATTCCTTGCCGCCGGTTGCGGGTTGTGAAACTAACGGCGGCCGGCGGACACTCGACGAAGCATCTGCCGCACAGCTTGGGCTTCCCTCGGAAAAATAGCATCGAGCGGATTAGGACGGGCGGAATGAAGCATTCTATCAATGCCGCTGCGTGCCAGTGCCATTTCTTGCGGGCGAAGCATGCGTACGTCGGTTCCTGCAATGGCTCCCATGGCTTTGTACAACGATGCTTGCTCTTGTTTGCTCAGGGAGGAAAGAACGTCGTCCAGCTTTCGTCCAGGGGCCTCCAGACCCTTCTTTATTTTTTCTATACCGGAAAGCAAGGATCTGTCGGTGGTTTCTCGCTCAGGTGCACGGCGGGGCAGATCGGTGATTCTGTCGGAAAGATCTTTGCCCAAGGCATCCAGTGTCCCCGACTTCTCTTTTGTGCCGCCTTTTGCAAGGTCGTAATCTTTAGCCTTTCCTCCGGGCGTAGTAAGCAGAATTTTGCCCGATTCGGTGATTCCAATGTTAAAGTCTTTAGTGGATTTGTCTTCCCTGCAAACCCATTTGTTGAATTTATCAGAAGCCTTGAATGCTGCTTCCTTTTCTCCGCGACCAAGGTGGAAAGCGGCGCCGGGGTTCTTCTCCGGACCGACTCTGTCGTACGTTTTGCCACCGATTGTGACCGATTTTACGTCTCCGTGGGCGTCATGTTTGAGGTCGAGTTTTTTGCCTGGCACCCCTGCTTGATCGGCGGTAGCGACAGAGGTGATGCGATGTTCTTTGTCCTTAGCCACGGTGCAGCCATCTTTGCGATATTCTTTTCCGCCATCCGGCAAAGTGCGGGCCCAGTTCTCGCGGCTTTCGGTGTATTTCCCGAACGCATCTTTCCCGCTTACTTTGTTGGTTTTGTCGTCTCTGCATAGAGTATTGTTCCAGTCGTAAGTTCTCTTTCCGCCGCCGGGATATGTGAATGCTGCGATGTTCCTGTTGTCACCTTCCGCGGTGCCAACTGTCCGGTCTACCGTCTTAGCGATCGTTCCATTTGGATTTCTGAATGTTAGAGAAGTTTTGGCTGTTGTTCCGTCGGCAGATTTTGTTTCGGCGATATCTTCCTTACGAATAGCAGCCCAAGATCTTCCGTTCCAGCCTTTGGTTGCTGTTTCATTTCCTTGTGCGTCGCGTTCTGTTCTGATGTATCTGCCGATGTCTGTTCTGCTCGATGAACCATCAGTGTTTAACTGCGTGACAATTCGTTTTGGCGAACCGGGCGCGTCTGTGTATTTAAGATCGCCTTTGGCTGTCAACTCAATTTCGCCCTGGATGGTTCCATCTTTGCCAACTTTGACGCCTAGCTTGCTCAAGGTTTTCATTGCATTTGCATCGACTGGTCCGTCGATTTTCATTTTGCCTGATGCCGCATCGCGGACGAGGTGCAAGCCTTCTTTTCCGTCCGCTGATAACAACCGGAGTTCTTGAATTTTGCCATTAAGCCGAATCACTTCGGTGGTTACGGATCCCTCGTCCAACTTAAGTGTGGAGACTCGCTTCTCGCCATCTTTTGCTTCTTCTGCTAGCGCGTCATTCCTTCGTGTTAGCGATCTCTCCACTTTGGCGGTTCGCGCAGCCTCTAATGTGTCACGGGTGCCGAATGGGGATGGCAATTCCACCGATGTCGGCTCCGGGCGGCGTAAGGCTCCCGGAAGAGGCGCTCGATCGATCGTGCCTGCGTCATGTAGCAGCGAACGGGCCGTGCTGTCCGCCGTATCGTCTGCCAATCTGCGCAGGTCACCGGCTCTGAGAATCTCGCTGTCCGCCATGGGAATCACTCCATTTCTTACAAACTTAACGTTGATAAGGTAATCTCGGGGACCTTGCGAAAATATTGTGTTTTTCGTTCGCCGCTTATGAAGTCCGTGAAGCAAGAGGCGCAGGCGTCTGCGCGGTGGCAGCATGTACGCTCGGCTCGTGGAGAAGTGCGGTTTGCATTTGTTTGCTTGATGTGATGCCCTCTCATCTCTTGTCATTGGATTTGATCACTTGTGTACGGCGAGGCGCCAGCGTAGATAGAGTGCACCAATTCCAGTCCTGAGTCGGTTCGCTGAAACATAACTGTATGCACCTCAAGATGTTTCAAGTTTCAGTGTCGTTCAATGCTCTGAGCATTTGCAGTGCACTGCCTTTGCCGAAAAGGATCTCTGGAGTGCATTCTTTGTTGGTTTTGGTAGTGTATCGACGGGTATAACAGCACTGGCGGTCATAGTCGGTAAACGATGCGGCAAATCGACAGTAGTCTGGTAGGCACAACAGTTGATCGGTGTTTTCTCGTCACTCAGTTCATTGGCATGGGCGGGATGGGCAGTGCTTTTAGGGCAACGCAGCTCGAGCTCAATAGAGAGGTGTGTCTCAAGTTTCTGAAGCTAGATTCGGTGACGTCGCTTGAAGGTCTCGAGCGATTTAAGCGGGAAGCTCGTGTTCTCGCCAAGCTTCGACACAAGAACATCGTGTCTTGTTACTCATTCGGTTTATTTGAAAACTTTTGCCCCTATCTGGCAATGGAGTTCATTGACGGCGTTTCCTTGAAGATGCTTTCAACCGATCAAGAGCTCGGCTGGTCCAGGGCGTGCCGCCTGGTGATTCAAGTATGTGATGCGCTCGATTATGCTCATCGAAACAATTTTGTGCATCGCGATATCAAGCCTGAGAATCTGATGATTCTGCAGCTGGCCAACGAAGAAATTGTGAAAGTAGTTGATTTTGGATTGGTGGGCAAGTGTCTTGGCGCTGAAGGCAGTTTTGATACGCTGACGAGCCCCGGTAGCATGCTCGGTACTGTTAATTACATGGCACCGGAGGCTTTCAGAGGCGTAGATGTCGATCAGACCGTCGACATCTACGCGTTGGGATGCGTTCTCTATGAGCTTCTGAGCGCAGAGTTGCCTTTCGAAGCAGATAGCCCCATTGCGGTAATGTATAAACACAACAACGAGCGTCTTGCGGAGCTCCCTCAAAATGTAGGACCGGCGAGCGTTCGGCGCAGATTGGAGGAGGTTATATGGACTGCTACCGCAAAAACGAAGGAAGATAGATTCTCGACTTGTGGCGAGATGGCTGGTGTTCTTAGTGACCTTCTTAATCAATCGGCCGAGACCAGCGCTGACAAGAGTCTATCATCACCGGTGGTATCATCTGTTCGCCTAATGTTTCAACGCCGGGGGGCCAAAATTTGCGTGGCCTTTGGACTGCTTGGGCTGATGGTACTGAGCTTGATTTTCGTAAGTCAATTAAAGCGGGCCGCACCTCCTCATCCATGGGTGCCTCCGGGCAAGATGACCGAAAACGCTGAGCAACTGTTCAGCGTGGAGCGCCCGTCGTCTGAAGATGTTGAGCGTACCCGGAAAAGGCTCGCCCTTTTTGAAAAAGAAGCTGCAACATTGGCCGCGAAATGGTCCGGACCCATTGTCACCAGCGAACGCGAGATTGATTTGCCCACAAGTCAGTTTGCAGATTCTTTCTCAATCTTTTTGCACAAGGAGAGCTACGTTCTGAATGCTGAAGATCCGGCAACGCAAAATTCAGTCAGATCTATCTCCAGAAGTCTTTCGTTGCTTACATCATCCCTCGTCCCGAAGGATCGACGGTTGCTTGATGCATTGCTTGTTGTCCACAGCGATTTGCTCTCCTGTTTAGGTTTCCTTGATGCGAGCGCAATGATTATCGAGACCGGTAAGCCGCTTCCAGTGGACCTGGTGCTCACTCCCGCGGATCTGTCCGGATCTAAGCGTTTTTACGACAAATCGCTGTCCAAAGTGATAAAAAACTGTGGAGTTGTTGATAACAACGAAGCTGTGGCAACCGGTTTGCTCCGCCTGAGGCCCGCTATTCCGTACTACTTGAGATTAGCTGGCAATGGAGCCGCTGTTGACGGCTACGTGTCCGTGGCTTCCGGCTGGTTGTCGCAAGATGATTGGCATCCTTCGATTGGCCAAGTTGTCGCTGGTTATCTGAAGCGAAATAGTAAGGCAACACTTCCAATGGTGATCGATCTTGCGGTATTCGAGTCTCGCCTCGGAAACAAGGCAATTGCGCTCAATCTTCTAAAGTGGCTAGAGAGCGACTTCTATCGTCCTGGTGAGCTTAGTGCTTCCAGCGAAACCTTTGCAATGCAGTTAGGAGCTGCCGGCGATTCGGCGGCCGCTCTTTCACTGCTGCGTCACCTTAAAACCATGGCCTATAGACGGAGGGACGATTGGAAGTGGTGCCAGTACGGCACCGCAATTGTAGAGCTGTATAGCTCTGATCTAATGTTTGACCAAGCAGAACGAGAACTTGTGTCAGTCTTGAAGTCGCCGCAATGGAAGAATATTCAATGCGATTCCTCCAACTCGAGGAAGACGCAACTAGTGGACCTGTTGACGCGAATGGGCTCACAGTGGTTGCGGTGTAAGAGATACAGCGAAGCGGAAAAGTATCTTAGACTTGCTGTTCAGATGAGCGAAATCTCCCGGGCTAATCAAGCTTGCGAACGTGAGCTGGTGCGTTGCTTGTTGTTTGCCGGTCGCTCGCGCGAAGCTGACTCATTCGTTGAGGGCCGAATCGCAAGGTACGGACGACTTGCCAAAAACGAGCGGCGAGAGCGACTACTGCTTCTGTCGCGATTGTACGCTGAACAGGGATTATTCGAGAAGGCGCTGAACTTGCAAGCACACGCGCAAGCTGATGACTTGAAGTCGATCAAATTTGAAAAGGGCTCATGGCTCGAAAGTGCAGGCAAGCTTGATTCTGCACTTGCAATTTATCGCCAGATTTACGCAGATCAATCTTCGTCCGTGGCGCTTCGCCAGGCTGCATTAATGAGGGCTTCTGGTGTTAGTGCTACTCGAGGTTTGGAGGATGATTGTAGAAGGGTTTCCATGAAACTTATCGATAGCATTCTTCCTCCGTTGAGTTCGTTTCATGAGGCCGATTACGAAATGCTCTGGACTGGATTGGTGCACCTGACGATCTCTAGTTTTTCATCCGAGGCGATTGCTGAGTGCGAGAATCTTCTTCGTGAGAAACAGCGCTTTATTGCGGATGACGTGCGAATCGGAAGTCTACTTGAAAACGCGATTGGTGACTTAGAGTGGAATCGGGGTAACTTGACGAAGGCGAAAGGTTGTTTTTCAAAGTTCTGCGAGAATCTTGCGAAGGACAACAAGTGCCGGCATAGTGTTTTCTGGGGAAGGATGAAGTTATCTGAACTAAACAAGTATCAGGGAAATTTTGTCGAATGCAATCGAATTTTGCAAGAACTAAGTCAGGAGACAAGTGAGTACACTCCAGTGGACGCTGCTCGTGAGTACCATTGCATTGTGCTCAAGGCCCGGGCTGATCTGGCTTCAAGAAGCCTGCGATTCAGTGAAGCGGCAAAGCTACTGGAATCTGCCGTGAGTTTGCACCCTCCCGCTCACAAAGTAGGTCTTCTTTATACCAAGGTTGAGCTGGCTCATGCCTATGCTGCTTCTGGACAGACTGCAAAGGCTAAGGTGTTGTTGAGAACGATCCAACCGAAGGATAATTCGCAGCGATCGGCGACGAACCGTCTGCTTGAACACGTGCTTTGCGAGTATGCCCGCGGCTTGGCTCTTAGCGCTGTCAGTTCTGAGGAGGGAACTGTTCATCTCAGGAATGCTATGGAGTCGACGAAGCTTTTACCGATTAACTCTGTGCTGCCCGAGCAAGTTTTATGGGCAAGTGAACAGTTAGCGTTGAACGCTCAACGAGAAAATGAATCCGCGCGCGCCATCGCATACTTGAACGATGGCCTGCGCCTGCTAGACGAGAAGATGGTCGCGCTTTCTATGCGCCGTCCTCGTAGCGAGGCGAAGAGTCGGCTATTGGCTGATCAAAGCTCCATCTATGAGCGCACCGGGAAACTTGCGGATGCTGAAACTGCTATTCGCAATGCCATTTTAGATGCACCGCCCGCAGACAAGGAAATTTATCGGCAACAGTTAGCGGCGATTTTACGCAAGCAAGGTATGAAATTGAGTCCCAGCCAACGTTCAGTTGGAAAGATCTGAGTCACACCGCTGGTGGTGTGTATCTGTTGCAGCTCGTATAGCGGATTGAGAGTGCTTATGTGCAGCAGACTGAGGCGTTGATTCGAGGGGGCGAGAAGGCGTTTGCCGGGCAGTCCGCTGTTCAAGTCGAATATGTGCAGAGCTTTGATTGCGAGGTTCTATGGTGATTGTACGGGGCGATCGCGTTGGAATGAGGGAGCGATTTCGTTACGGTAAAGTGCTTACTCAATTTGTTTTGACCTTCAGGAACATCGCTACTACACAACAGGAACGAAATAGGGAAACGTTCGGCTGCATCGATTGGTGCGGCGATAGAACAGGAGAGCTTGCGTATGTCCAATGCGAACAACGTTGAGGGGTATTTCGTCACCTACCGCAACACCGGCGGTGGGAATCTCGAGCGCGCTCACTTGGAGCTGCGGTCCATGAGCATCCACGTCGTGTACAACACCAACCACCTCGAGGCGATCAGCACGGTCCCCTCGCGGTTGCAGAACTTGCCGGCCCTGCTGCACGGACTGAAGAAGGGCAAGTTGCGGGAGATTCGCTCGCGCAAGTGATGTGAACAAGCCGCGCATCTGGCAAGATTGATTTGGTAAGTCCGGCAAGCATTTAGAAGGAAGCGCATCCGCTTGTCCAGGCGGGTGGCACTACCGAGGCAAAAGTTCTCACACTCTAGCGTCCGTTGCTCGTAGCAACAGACTAAACATCAGGGGAAAAGTCATGTTGAAGGCGTTTCGCTGGTTCCCGTTTGCGCTCAGCTTCCTGGCGGTGGATTGGTGGAAGCCCGCGGGCAGCGCGGTTCTGACCGTGACCGTACTGGGCGTCATTTTCACCAGGTCGATCTCCCTCGGGGGATTGCTTGGTCTCTGCTTCAGCTGTGTGCTGGTTGTGATCTGGTTGCTGGTCGCCCTGTGGCAGGCCTGGCGGGACAGAGACCAGACCATGCGACCGTTCTAAGCGTCCTAGTTAACTAACTCATGGTTCGAGAGTGACAAATGCCTAACCCTGTGTTCGTTGCTGTGATCGTTGTGTTGGTGATCCTCTGGCTAAAATTGGTAATACTGAACGATGCGATGCGGCGAGCAAGCGAACCCGCTGTGCCGAGCAAACCAAGCGTACCGAGAGAGGTGAGCGAATACTTCCAACATATGGAGGGGTTCCTGCGCGAGTGCTCCTCGATTGTGGAATTCCTTCGGACACACTTTTCCCTGCTGGCAGCCGATAAGGTGCGAATTTTTCGCGCTGACCTCGAAGTGGCTCGCCAGAGCGAGAGATTCGAGGGGGAGTCCACCAAGCTTGAGTCTGCATTAAAGTACATGGACTTGCTCGGGCATGCCAGTGCCAGTGAGACCAGAAGCGACGGGTCCACTCGGGTGACGTTGGCCATCACCGTGGTGGACCTTGACCTCTCATACCAGCGTGCCGTTGACCGCTTGGAGCTCTATCGCAAACAAATTGACGATTGGCTCCGCGGACTCAGCTAAGCCCTCGCTGCAATGCCCCTTCACTCGGACGGACGCTGTCCCTTCTCCGTAAATGAGGACTAATACCTTTGTTCGACAATGCTGGTAAATTCAACGAGTGGAAGTCCGAGATCGCAGTGCTTATGGCCAATCTGGCACTGGATAAGGCTTCGCAGGCGCGCACAAAGCTGGCCTCACCGCTGGTGGTGGGTGCCCTGGGACTACTGGTAGGCGCGCCAAGTTTCGACGAGGCCATCATCGCTTTGGAAGCGATTGTACCTCTGGACCGGTGGCTGAAGTACCGGGTGGAGCGGCTTCGGTGTGTTAACCGGCTGCGTAGGTTTGTCGGCACAGGCAGTGCCTGCCAAACTTACCTGATGGACGCCTACGCTGCGTGTGTTGAGAGCGCGAACCTGACCAAGGAGGTTGCAGCAAAGGTGGATGAGGTTTCGAAGGCCGTCTTGATCAAGACGCACGAGAACAAAGAGTGCATCGAGCGCCTGGATCGTTGGCAGCAGCACCTCTATCGGCTGGCGGTACTCAGCCCGACGGCTTAATACTGAAGTTGTGGACGGAAAGGCACGGACTGTGGTGCCTTTCCGCCCGCGCTTCGAGGGAGCACAACTAGCGGCTCTCACTTGTTTTTTGCACTTTTTGCACTTTTTTTGCCGTTTTGGCTTTGGTTTCGCGCTGAAGCTCTGCTGACAGATCATTTATAGCTGATCAAGTAAGAAGGTATTGCTCTCAAGGGTTTTGTCGCTTTTTGCGATCTGCGTTCCAATTGAAGCTGCACTTCTTCTTCTTTACCAAGATTTTTTCAAGGTTACGTGTCGTTCAATGCTCCTGGGCATGGGCTTCTTACTGCATGGTGAAAACAATGAGAATCGTCGGCACGTCAATGATTGTTTCCTTGTTATTAGTTAGTTTGTCGTTGATGCTGTGGCGAGTACAACCCTCTGGTGGGTCTTCAAGCCAGGGCGCTATGGCTGCTAATGGCTTGTCGCGGTCAGCTCAACCAAGCGAAGTTCTCTTTGCCGAGGGATCAGAGCACGGCAGCAAGCGCTGGACTCGCCAGGAACAGCTAGCCGTCCAGAAATGCATAGACAGGATTGCATTTAAGTTTCCTTTGTTGTTGCGGAAAGCGGCTCATAATAGCTCTGTTCGGCTGTTTCGATGCAAAGACGATCCAACCGACGGACCGCATGATACTCAAGGGTTTACCATTGCAATGACTAACAGAATTTTTCTTACTGATGCTTTCTTTGCACAAAATTTTGATCGTCGGCTTTGGATTCTGGTTCATGAACTGGTTCATTGTGTAGACGTTGGTTTCATCTACTCATCAGATCCTCTCTGGTTGTCTCTTATGGGAACGTTTGATAGACGCAAGTACGAGGGCTGCTGGAAGGGCACTAAATGGATCGGCAAGTATAACGATTTTCCAACTGCTTATGCAGCGATTAATCCAGAAGAAGCCCTACCGGAATTTTGTGCTGCAGTGTCACAGGGAAGGCCTATAAAGTTGCCGCCCGCACAGAGAGCCTTTGTAAATGGAATTCTTTATTCGCGGGATAAGTTCAGAGACAATTTGGCTGACTTGGTCATACGGTCAAATGATGCACGGGTGCGCTTGGATTTTGACGCTGCTGAAAAATTGATTGAGGATGCGATATCGCTGTCTCCTGATTTATCGGCGTTGTATGTCTGTCGAATTGATCTACTACGTGCAAATGCTGACCTCGAAGATGATTTACCACAGCTTCGCGATGCCAATACCTCGGTTGCTCTGTGCCGAATCGCGAGGGCTCCTGCTACCGCGATCGGGTTCGTGGCTGGTCATAGAGCTCGCTATAGGGACAAGCTTTTTTGTGAAGAGAAAGATTTAGTTGGCGCTGCGAAAGCGCTTGCGGCCTCTATCTCGGATTTCGAGGAATTGCAGGCTGAGACTTATAATAGAGCTGTCGATCCGAGCTATTCGGACGAGGATGTGTTAGTCAATCTTGATGCACTCGAGGGGCACTCTTATGACCCTGGACTCCGTTGGCTTCGCGGTAATCTGCGCGCGGCCTTCGGGGAATTTGATAAGGCTCTACTTGATTTTTCGTATCTTGAAAGTTTTGCCTTCTTAGAAAAAGAGTCTGCCATTAGGCTAGCTCGTGGTGAGGCGCTGGCGCAGTTGGGCCGGTGGAATGATGCTGAAAAGGAATTGGCTAAGTGCCTTATTCTAGATCCTGGCAATGCCTGGGCCTTGAAGGCCCGTTCGATGGTGCGACAGAAGCTCGGGTGGACGTCTCTGGCCCGGAAAGATGCCGAGCATGCTTGCCGCCTTAACAGCATGCTCGTTGTTGACCATCATCAAAGAGTAAAGCCTGTCACAAACGTCGATGCTCTGCTGTCCTCGGATAGCGCTCCGTACTTTGACTGGAAGGTTGAGCAGCGCATTGGATCACAGAAGACAGATATGTTTGTGTCCCTAACTTTTGCCGGTCGTTCAATCCGCGGTGAGCTGACACAAAATTGCCCTTGTGGAGAAAAACACTGTCGCGGCACGCTTCGTGGCTATGTTGATTCATCGACCGGATGCATCTATTTGCAGGTTCGCCAGGCGGAGCCTGCGCTAGATCATGTCTGTCCCTTTTTACTTAGCCAACGACCAGCGCAACGGCCTGCTCACCTTCAGTGTTCTAGCTATCGGCTTTTCGTTTCCGAATCAGGAATTCAGGGCGTGGGGCTAACTCGCGCCGGGAAATGGGCTGCGCAAGTGCGACTAGTACAAGATTTTTTCAATACCGCCGGTGGTTCAATGCTTCAGACCAGTATGTAAGTTTAGGAGAAGGCAACTATGCATATGCGTAACGATGATATGGAATTGTTTGAATCAAAGCAGGAGGAACAGCTCTGCGCGAGCCTGAGCTTAACGAGTGAGGATTTGAGTAAAGAAAATCCCCCTGCCAATGAGAGGTCAGCTGCTGCTTCTGAGGCACTAGTCAGCGCCGATGTGTTACCGGCACTAGACTTGTCTACAGGCGAGCGGTCTCTTCCCAATGTGAAGGACGTGAACGAAGACATCTACAAGAAGCTAGCTGAGGAGATTGGTCGGACCGGAAAGATCCCCGATAGGTTGAAAGAGATATTCAAAAACTCTGATCCCACGGCGGCGCAGTTTGAGCTAGACAAATTGAACGAGCTTTTGAAGCCCAAAGGAATGCGAGTTGACCACGATCCTAAAACGGATAGTCTGGACCTGTACCAAGGTGGAAAACACATCGATCGATGTGTTTTCGGTGACTCAACTCCTAATGGAAGTTCAGCTCCCCCTGCCCGTGAGAAGGTAGACGGAGTGAAAACTGACTCGCCGACTCCGCGGGAATCAGAAATTCCGCCGCCGATTGGCGACCGCAATCCAACGGACGCTCCACCGAAGCGCGGGGAACCTAGCGACCTCTTTCCGCCGGTGAAGGTGAAGGAGGTGGATGAAGACGTTTACAAGAAGCTGGCTGAGGAGATCGGTCGGACGGGAAAGATCCCCGATAGGTTGAAAAAGATATTCGAAAACTCTGATCCTACGGCGGCGCAGTTTGAGCTGGATAAGTTGAACGAGCTTTTGACACCAAAAGGAATGAGTGTTCACCATGATCCTAAGACTGGGCGGCTAGACCTCTACCAGGGGATAGATCGCATCGATCGATGCGATCTGAGCGACGCTAATCCTAATGGAATTTCTGCTCCTTCTGCCCGTGAGAAGGTAGACGCAGTGGGAACCGATGCGCCGGCTCCGCGGAAATCAGAAAATCCGCCGATTGGCGAGAGCAATCCAACGCAAGCGCGGCCGAAAATAACGCCTTCGGAAAGATCTGGAAATCCGCTCCCGAGTGGCGAGCGCAATCCAACTGGTGCTCCACCGAACCCGAAAGATTCGGGCAATTCGCTTCCAAAGGAAGTTTACCAGACAGGCGATGTTCGACCAAAGCCATCGCCGACCTTGGCGCCGAGAGATCAGGGAATTGAATCGACGATGATGTTGCCTCTGCGGAAAGGAGCTGACCAACCAAATTCATTTAAATCGGAAAGCCCTACCCCTACCAGGGAGCGCATAACTTCTAATAATCGCTCCGCTTCGTACACTGAGTTCGAAACTGAAAATTCCAAGGTTATGAAAGCACTCACTGAAGCGAAGGTACTTATGAACAGGTCGGAGCTCCTCAAGGACATCATGGCTGCCTCCGAGAAGTTGCCAGACTATGTAGTTCCCCGGGGGAAGGAGCTTCCAGGCAAACAACTGAGCGATTCTGATTTGATCAAGAAAGGTAAGGAGTGCGCGGAACAATGGCGTACAAATCCCGATCCCCGAAGAATGCAAATTTCGGAACAGGAGGTTGATCGCCTGAAAAAACTTGATCCAAAAACTTGGAAAAAACTCGACGACCATATTCAAATGCGAAAGCGAGGTTACATCGGCTGATAGCTGATTTCCAGACGCGGGTTCTCACTCTTCTTGGGTGAGAACCTGCGTCTTTTGGTTCAAAATTGTCGCAATAAATTTCGATCATTCGGGTATAGCCCTGGTAAGGGTACCGGAATGAAAAACGTTCTTCTTGACGACTCTCTGGTGGGGCAGACTATTGGCGGTAATTTCGTCATCACCCGTTGGATTGGCATGGGCGGAATGGGCACGACCTACGAAGCTAAGCAAATCGATCTTGATCGTAGAGTATGCATCAAATTTCTCAAGGTTGAAGGACTTAGCGATCCTGAAAGTTTTCAGCGATTTAAAAGAGAAGCTCGTGTTTTATCAAAGCTGCAGCACGACTTCATAGTCTCGTGTTTTTCCTTTGGACTGTATGAGTCTATATATCCATTTCTTGTGCTTGAACTAGTCGAGGGTGCTTCGCTTAAAGCATTGGCGACTGACTCTGCCCTGGAATGGAAGCGCGCGTGTTTGCTGTTGATCCAATTGTGCCAGGCGTTGGAATTTGCTCATAAGCTAAACTTTGTTCATCGCGATTTGAAACCGGAAAATATTCTTGTCACCTCGGTGGCTGGAGAAGAGAGCGTTAAGCTAATTGATTTTGGTCTGGTTGGTTTGCAGACGGAAGCAACTGCAGAGAAACTAACCGCGCCTGGTAGTATCATGGGCAGTGTCAACTATATGGCGCCTGAATGTTTCAAGGGTGTTTCCCCGAACAAGAGTCAAGACATTTACGCTTTTGGCTGCGTAATGTATTACCTGCTTTCGGGACTAGAGCCGTTTGCGGCAGATAGCCCGATTGCCGTGATGTACAAACATGCCAACGAAAGATTGCCTAAGCTGCCATCGGAATCGACACCGGATGATGTGCGCGACTCGCTTGAAAAAATAATCTGGAGATGCACCGCTCCGATGGCAGCAGATAGACCTGACGATTGCAGCGAGGTTAGACAGCTACTCGGCTGCGTTTTGGACGGTTTGGTTCAGCCAGAAATCGCAAAGATCAACGAGTCTGAGCCACGAAGTCGCAGAACGTTGCTGGCGTTTTGTTCGGCCATGACCATAGTTGCCCTGGCAATCATTGCGCTGGGTTATTGGCGTGACACAACAGTCAGTGCGGTACCACCTTCGGAACCCCCACTTGCGCAGATTGCTGCCATCGTGGTGCCTGAGGGGACCACCTGGCAGCTCAGCGAGAGCGATCGACTGGAGCTGGCTAAACAAAGTCTGTTGGCGATTGACCTTACTTTAAGAGACCTTAACTTGAGATGGGGGCGCCAACGAACTTCTGCGGAGCATCAGATTTTGACTGCGGAAACTGAGAAGGTGCGCGATAAGCTTGATCTTTTTCTACGCAACGAGGGGCAGGTTTTGCATCAGCAAAGTAAGGTTGCCTCTGAGGTTCGAGCGCTCTGCTTCAGTCTGAGCGATTTGCTTTCGACCCTCGCTCCGCGTGTGTCAAATGTTCGATTAGAGGCGAACTTGCGGGATCTTCAGTGTGATTTGCTAACTTCTTTCGGCTGCTATCGAGGCGGGCTTGAAATTGTTCGTAGCGGCAAACCAATCAATCGATCCTTTGTGATTTCGCAAAACGAACTCTCTGCCCTGGAGAATTTTCACAAAGAAGTATGCGCACGCTTTGATCGTACCAATCCGGAACGAGCAGTGGTGCTCCGACTGCGCCCGGTGATTCGTTTCTATCCTAAGCTGAACCATGGCGAAACTTTGTTTGGGGAGTTTCTGTGTCGGTATAAGGTCGTTTGCGCTAATGGTATTGTCGTTAGGGAGAGTTGGCAACCACAACTATGTTCAATATTCGGTAAGTTTGCATTCAAGAACAAGGAACAGATGTTGTCCGTGGCGATGGACCTGGTGGACATTCAGACTTCTGTGGGGCAAGTGGCACAGGCTCAAAAAGTTCTTGCAATTTTGCGAGCCAATTTCTTGCCAAAGCTTGATGTCGAGTTAGTAAGCTCTAAGCTTTTGCAAGTTGGACAGTCAAGGGAAAGTGAGGAGTTGTTGAATGTAGCTATTGCGAGAGCTTTCAGGCGGAATCAACCACAACTCTGGTGCCGTTACAAATCCCAACTTGTACTGATGCATTCGGGGCCGAGCATGGGACAGGCTTCCGCTAAGTCGGCGATGGAAATTCTGAAATCGAAGCAGTGGAAAGCCGTGGAGGCTGAGTGGGCAGGGGGCGTCGATCCGGTTACTGAGACTACTGTAAGCGAAGTCTTGAATGACTTGCTGTTGACATGTGCGAATTGCCTGAAGAACGGCAAAACGAAAGGCGTACCCGAACTCTTGGAAGAGTGCCAGCGAATTCTGTTAGCGGGCAATAGCGACGCGCCTTCGTATGCCATGACGCTGCACCAATCGATTCGTTCATATTCCGATTTGCAACTGTTCAAAGAAAGTTTAGCCATACGTAGAGCCTTTTTCGCGCTGGTCGAAAGAAACAAGAAACAATTTCCTGATGGATTCTTTCCTTATGCGGCGAAACTAGAACTGGCGCGGGGATTGTGGCTCTCTGGTCAACGACTGGAAGCGAAAAAACTTTATGCTGAATGTGCTGCGGATTTCGCTCAGCTTTCGGTGCGCTGCAGAACCGGCGGCTGGATCGAATGGACCGTGGCAAAACTAGATTGGTTTCGCGAGGCTGGTTTTGTGAAAGAGGCGGATCGGCTACAATCGACGTTGAATCGACTAGCGTCCTCAGACCATTACTATGGCAAGTAACAGCCAGCATAATAATTAATCTCTGAATCTTAGTAAGTATTGTGCTCGGTCAACCCGTGGTCGACGCCGGATGAAAGTCGCGGAAGCCCTGGGAGCGGTGGCTTCCAGCCGGCACAGGAAGGCGATCGGTGTGACTGCCACAGCAGCTTTACTGCATTCTCGGCACTTGAGGTCCGGGAACATTGGGATGTGCTTGCCGAATAGGTACTAAACCTCAGTGTTGGATCATCAGACGCCGATCGCGGGTCTGCGCAGATAGACGGCCGAACTAGCTGTTGCAACCAATCTCATCCGGGTATAGCCCTGATAAGGATACCGGAATGAAAAACGTTCTTCTTGACGACTCTCTGGTGGGGCAGACTGTTGGCGAAACTTTCGTCATCACCCGTTGGATTGGTATGGGCGGAATGGGCACGGCCTACGAAGCTAAGCAAATCGATCTTGATCGCAGAGTGTGCATCAAATTTCTCAAGGTTGAAGGTCTTAGCGATTCTGAGAGTTTTCAGCGATTCAAAAGAGAAGCTCGTGTTTTGTCAAAGCTGCAGCACGACTACATAGTCTCGTGTTTTTCGTTCGGACTGTATGAGTCTATATATCCATTCCTTGTGCTTGAATTGGTCGAGGGTCCTTCGCTCAAAGAACTGGCTGCAGAGTCCGCCATGGAATGGAAGCGTGCGTGTTTGCTTTTAATGCAGTTGTGCCAAGCGCTTGAATTTGCTCACAAGCGAGGCTTTGTGCATCGCGACTTGAAACCAGAGAATATTCTTGTAACTTCGGTCGCAGGCGAAGAGGGCGTTAAACTGATTGATTTTGGTCTTGTCGGATTACAAACGGAAGAAACCGCAGAGAAACTCACTGCACCTGGTAGTATCATGGGCAGTGTCAACTATATGGCCCCTGAATGCTTCAGGGGAGGGGCTCCGCATAAGGCTCAAGATATCTATGCGTTTGGCTGCGTAATGTACTACCTGCTGTCAGGGCTTCTGCCGTTTGCTGCAGAGAGCGCGATGGCGGTCATGTACAAACATGCTAACGAAAGACTGCCTGGCTTGCCCCCGAATTTGGTACCGGATGATGTACGCGATTCGCTTGAAAGAATAATTTGGAAATGCACCGCAGCTACCGTGGCAGATAGACCTGACGATTGCAGCGAAATTAGACGATTGCTCAGCGGTGCGTTGGACGGCCTGACACAGTCTCGAATCCCGACAATCGACGTGCCTAAATCAAGAAGTCATAGACCGGCCGTAGTGCTTGGTGTCGTCATTTGCATATCCCTAATTGCATTGTTTTTGCTGGGACCGTGGCGGCCTGTAGCGATCAACAGAAAGGTAAAACCTGCTGAAACTGTACTTGCACAAATTGCTGCCATCGCGGCGCCGGCCAAAGCTACCCCAGCAACTCGCGAAGCCAGTCGACAGGAGCTGGTTAAGACTGATCTGTTGTCTATCGATCGAACAGTAAAAGATCTCAATATGAGCTGGGGACGCCAGAAAACTACTCAAGAACATAAGGTTCTGACTGCGCAAACGGAGCAGCTGCGCGATAAACTCGAATCCTTTTTGCGCAATGATGGCCGGTTCTTAAATCAGACAAGTGAAGTTTCTCCCGAAGTTCGCGAACTCTGCCTCAACTTGGGCGATTTGCTGGTGACGTTAGGACCTAAAGTATCAAATGTCCGATTGGAGACTAGCTTGAAAGACCTTCAGTGCGATTTGCTAACTTCTTCGGGGTGCTATAGCGGCGGAATTGAAATTGTCCGTAGTGGCAAACCACTCCAGAGACCTTTTGTTATTGCCCGCGGCGACCAGTCCGAACTTGCCAAATTTCACGAACTGGTCTGTGGTCAGTATGATGTCCATCCGCCGGAGCTAGCTCGCGTTATCACTAGATTGCGCCCTGTGATTCATTTTTATCCGAGACTAAAGAACGGGGATGTTTTATTTTCGCAGTTTCTGTCTCGATATCAATTATTTTGCACCTTGAGTTGCAGTCCCGATCACTGGCAGCCATCGCTCTTGCTTGTTGCCAGTGAGCTAGATCTCAGGAACCAAGAGCAGGTTTCGAATGTTCTGATGAAGCTGCTGGAGATTGAAATTGCCAGCGGGCGAATAGCGCAGGCGCAACAGATCCTTGCCATTTTAGTGAACAGTTTCTTGCCTTCGCACCTCGATGTTGAGCAAGTAGGTGAACGCTTTTTCGAGGTGGGACAGGTGCGAGAAGGTGAATCGTTTCTAAATGCGGCAATTGGCAGAGCGAAAATGCGCAATCAGATGCACCTCTTTTGTCGCTACAAAATGCGTTTACTCCTCTTGCTGGCCTCCGGAAACAACGGCGCGCGATCGGTCAACGAAGCTCTGGCGTTTTTGAAGACGCCGGAATGGACAACCTTGGAAAGTCAATTGCTGCGGGGCGATGATGTTGTGGCTCAATCCTCTGCGCTCAACATTCTTAGAGACCTGAATGAGATTGCTGGATGTTGCTTTAGGAACAATCAGAAGAAAGAGGGCCTCCAACTATTAAACGAGTGTCAGCGACTTCTTTTGGCCGCGTATGACAACGGCATTTCGTTGTCTTTATATACCCCTTATACAATGCAGTTGTATGGCACGATTCAGCGGTATTCAAATTTGGGGCTTTTCAATGAAAGCTTACCTTTGCGCGAGACTCTTTGCTCTATGGTCGACGGAGACAAGGCACAACCTTCTGATGGATTCGTGCCACTAGCCGCGAATGTGGAATTGGCGCGGGCTCTATGGATCTCAGGTAGGCAAGGAGAGTCTCGGCGCTATTTTAGGAAGGCCATTATGGAGTTCCCCCGCTTGGTGAATCGTTGTACCACCCCCGGCTGGAGCGAATGGCTGATGTTGAAGCTAGACTGGTTCCGGTCTGCCGGTTTTGTCAAGGAAGCAAATCAAATGCAAGCGACCTTGAAGAAATTTTGGCATTGATAAATTCTGTGCTTTGGAGCGCATAGCGTAGTATCCTGTGAATGAAGTGAAGCACCTCTGGCTTCTTGGATCTGGACTCACAAATACATGATTGGTAAATCTTCAGCGACTCGCCTCGGGCTTTTTCTGAGCATCCTCTTCGCAATCCAACTGCTTACGTTCGCTTGTGCAGTTCTTTTCGTCAGTGAGCAGTCGGGTAATGCAAGTTTAATGCGAACTGCGTTGTCCTTCGACCGAATATTGCTAGAAAGTGGTATTACTGCTGGTGCGGTCGGCTATGACTTTGGCAATCAGGTCCTGCCAGTGCGTGCCCGGGCGGTATTGAAGAAGAATCTGAGCGAGCCCAAAAGATCGTCCGACAAAGCAGAGGAAGTGATCAGGGTTCTAGAGCGATCGTCCAGCGAGCTTCAGGCAATGTCCAGGCTGTCGGCCGGGCAACCTGCCTTAGCGACGTTGGGTGATTCTTTGACGGACTATCTTAAAAAGTCTCATCAGTTTTTTGCAACCAGAGAATCTATCTATGGTGTTCTCTTCCCTGGACTGTTGTTGATCTCTTTGGTAACAACGGGGATTGCCGCGCTCGGTTACCGTCGCTTTTTCCTACCGATCGACGATGCTACAAAAAGTTTGCCGGTATTGGACCAAGAGGCAATTTCGACTGCCCGACTCCAGGACCTTGCACAGTTAACCATGGGGGCGACTGGTGCACTGAGTATGCGCACCAAGTACGCAAAGAACTACTTGGATAACATGCCAGTGGGGCTTGTTTCCGCGGATGCAAATGGTGTGGTTCAGTCGGCTAATTTGCGCGCACTAAAGATGATGCGCTGTACTGTAGATAAAGCCCTCGGCACGCAGCTGCAAGACTTGCTGAAGTTGTCCGATCATGAAGGCAATCTTAGTCTGCCGACTTTGTTGGAAAAGTGCACGGATCACGTAGTTGAAGCTCGCTTGCCGTGTCGAGACGGCTCCGCTCAGGAAGTTCCCGTGGACGTCTCTTTGGCGGAGTTCACCAGTACTTCCGGTGATGGCTACATTATGAACATTGTCGATGTATCCGATCGTTATGAAATTGAACGCTTAAAGCAAGACTTCTTGTCTATGGTAAGCCACGATTTGCGCACACCTCTTACCACCATCGGCATTTTTCTTCAGTCGCTAAATGCAGAGGAACCGTCTTGTTTGCCAGAGCATAGTCGGCGGGCGGCCGTAAATAGCGAGCGCGAGGTAGAGCGGTTGGTTCGAATGGTATCGAGTTTGTTGGATATTGCGAAAATTCGCTCAGGCAAACTTGAATTGCACCCGGCACCTTTTGAGCTGGAAGCATTTCTGGACCAGCTGAAGCGCAACCTCAGCCGATTAGCCGAGAAGCGAGGCGTGAGTCTGGACACCAAGACTGTTTCCGATTTTGTGGTGGCCGATCAAGATCGTATTTATCAAGTGGTTGAAAACTTGGTTGGCAACGCTCTCAAATTTTCGCCCCCTGGTTCGACCGTCTTCCTTGAAGCCAAGCCTATAGCTGAGGGTATGCGTATTGAGGTGAGAGATTCAGGACCGGGCGTACCAGAAGACAAACGGCAAATTATCTTTGAGCGGTTTGGTCAGGTATCGGTTGAGGATAGCACCGTTCGCGGTGGCACAGGTCTTGGTCTGGCCATATGCAAGCTAATTGTAGAGCAGCATGGTGGCTCAATCGGTGTCGATAGTGAAATGGGCAAGGGCAGCTGCTTCTGGTTCACCCTGCCGGACTGATTTCCCACTGCATTAGTAATGAGAGGAGCCGCCCTGTTTTCATTTCGCGTGCTCCGGTCAGGTACCCAATCCCCGGGTTGGATACCGATACAATGATGCCTCGGACATCTTGAGCAGTTCTTTCAGGTCCCTGTAGGGGCGCATTGCATGCGCCCCTCTGGTCTTTAGTGAATCTCTATCGAATCCATCACCTGTATTGCAATGCTGCGCAGCTCCTTTGCGGAAATGGTGATGGCGCGCGAGTCGCTTAGCAGTTTAAGCACGATCATGGAAGGCTTTTCTTTGCCTTCTGCAAAGTCCGTGTGTTCTCTGACAGCTAGATATTCTTGTTCATCAACATGAAACCGTGCTGCTACGTTGAGTGTTTGTTGCAGCTCCCCTACGGTCAGTGTGGCGAATCCCGGTTCGCAATCCAGCGCTAAATCAAACATTTGATCAGCCTCAGTTGGCAGACCGTTTGATCCGTACAGTACCGTTTCCAGATTGGCAACGATTGCAATATCCAATTGGTCGGGGGCAATGCTACTGCCGAATCGAGAGCGAAGCAGCTCGCCTAACTGGTGGTTATTTGGAATTGTACTCTGCGAAGAAAGTTGCGACTCCAACGAACAAAGCTCGCTCTCTGTCAATGTCTGAATCTGATCGACATTCGTTAGTTTAACCAGCGAGCAACTTGTATGGCGTCGGCGCGCATGCCATCGCCGGGCGGATTTCAGCCTCATAAACTCACCATCGCTGGTCGTGAATATGTCGAGCACGCGAAAGTCGAATAGGCTGGAGGTATCGGGATGAAGCAGCCGGATCCAAACTGCGGTGTTTGAACGCCACCATCCGGCGACCTTCACAAACCTTCCCTCAACTCTTCCGGGAAAAGGGAACGGTAGTTCCGGTGAATGAAGCGATCTCTCGTCGTAGCGCGGGTCTTTCAGCAGATTCATTTTTGAGCTCCTCATTTTGTCACTTTGGCGCGGTTCAATCGTTCAGTACGCTCGGCGTGAGTCGAGCGGTAGGCTGCTAGTGCGGCGCCGACCAGGATACCTAGTCCGATCATGCCGCCGGCGATTGCTTTGCCGTATCCACCCGTGCCGCGCTCGGCTGCACGTTGTGCTTCTGCAATCACTTTTCTGTGCGCTACTTCCTGCGCGTGCGGGCCATTTTTTCCTTCAAGACTGCTTACTATGTCTTTCAGTGCATCCGCTTGCCTGCGTTCTATCTCGTTGTCTGATTTTGCCAGCTTTTCTGCCTGGCGTCTCAAGGCTTCAATTTCTCTGGGGTCCACTTTGTCTCGTCGCTCCAGTGTTTCTCTGGCCAGTGCTTCGCCCGGACGTAGCTCTCTGCGCTCTAAGGTTCCATCTCGTGTGGCCCTGGTGTCGCCAGCGACTAATGGTTCCGCCGTTGGTACTACGCGGTCGCGAGGACGGTCTGGTTTTGATGCCGCCACCTCTCGTGTTGCTTTCACTTCATCTGTGTGGATCTTGGCCGGATCCAATCCTTCTGCCTCATAGAGGGCGTAAAGGGCTGGCCTTCCCGTCAATTTTCCTTTTTCTTTTACTGCTCGATGTTCGTCTGCATAGAATCGTCTTTCAGAGGCGCGATCGGAGCCGTAGTTCGCGTCATCGAACATAAGTCGCCCGTCTTTGTCGTAAGAAAGCTGACCTTTTTCAATACCGGCCGCTTTTTCTGCGGCTGCAAGCCCGGCGGGAGTCAGGCGCCCCTCGGGAGTTGTTCCGTGCGATTTAGCGTACTTCTCGCGAATTCTGCGAGACAGCGCCTCGTCGAGCAGCGCTCCATCTGAGATTCCATTGCTGGTTAAGGTCCAGTGATCACGTTCGACGCTCACTCGCTTAGAATCGCTTCTCTGGCGAGTGCGCTCGCCGACGACGTCTCCTTTGTGACCCTCGAGCACAAGTCCTTTCTCTTTCAAATGTTTATCAATTGCAGCTGCTACTTCCTGTGCTTTGTGCGGTGGCACGTAGACGGTGAAGGCTTTTGAGTTTTGTCCGAGTGGACCTGGCGTAGAACTGTGGTTTTCTTTACTGTTTTTCCATTTGCCATCGATGAAGTTAGGATCAAACGTCTTGTAGAGTTCGACGTCGCCGCGCGCTCTCATTTCCTCAAGCAGGGGCAATAGCTCCTTATGTAAGCGCGCTAAATCATTCTCGCTTACTCCGGTTATGTGAAGCTTTACCTGTCCATTTGTCGGATTGCCGCCTTCTGAGTAGAACCATTGCTGACCGCCTCTTCGTTGCAGCCGAACTGTGTTTCCTCCAACTTCAACTTCGCGCCAGGGCATGCCATCTTTCGGCGTGCGAACTTTTACTTCGGTGCCGTCTACTGTGCGTGCGCGTTCTTCTGCAGCTGATCCATCCCGCCACTTCGCATCACGAACTGGCACATCGGGGCTGTGGTGTCCATCGCTTCTTGCTGCGGCGGGAGTCGCTTCCACGGGGGGCGGGGGAGGTTTGAGACCGGTTGGTTCAAGCGCTGGTGGCTTCCCCTGTTTGTCGGTGACAGTTTTCGCTCCTGTCGTAATAGTTTCTTTCGCTACTACTTCAAATGCCGGGTCTGTCCAGAGTAGTACGCTACCGTCTGCTTTCGGTATTGCAAAGTAAACTCCCTCTCTGGGCGCCTTCTTCTCGACATATCGTACCTTCTCTGCCCCGTCTATGATGGTGGTTACTTTGTCGAATCGAGCTTTTAGTTCTGCCTGTGTGACCTGCTCGCATATAGAGGCGTAGTTCATGTTGCGCCCTGTTTTGTGTAGCAGCGCATGTCCACCGACTTCGCCCACGAAGTTCAGCTTCTCTCCTTTGTATTGAACCTCCGCACCAAGTTTCGGCGCAGCGACCGCCGCGCCTTCAATCTTCAAGCTGGGCAGCGCACCAACTTTCTCCAGTCTCTGCCCCTCTTGGGCTCGGTTGGGCAGCTGCGGTCCGACAGAGTCTGCTGCAGCTTCGCTTAGCTTATTTGATCCGGTGTTCACTTCGGGAGTGGTTGTTGCTTTAGTTCTATCTGTAGAGTCTGGCACTTTAGTATTCTCCGCAATTCATTCAACGCCGGTCCGAAAGCTCTGCGCGCCCAAACTCTTCCGTTCGGCGAGGCGCAAGTTCAAAAAGGACTGTGCCATCGAATTTATTTGATCGCACCTTGCAAAAACCTTGTATAAGGCGCAATGTTTTTTCAATGTCTGTCGTGCTTCGCTTGTCGCATCGAATTTGGTGAGCCCGATATGACGAACGAAAGTACTAATTTGTATGAACTTTGGATTCAGCGTAGTTACCCGCTTTTGCACAACGACACATTTTTGCTGGCGTGTTGTGCGCAAGGATCTCGCAGCCTGCATTTCAGTCAGGAGTCCGTGGAATTTCATCGTTTGCAACGTGAAGCACTGCAGCAGTTTGAACAGTTGTGCGCGAGAACACTCAGTACCGACGAAAGTGGTGCACAGGCAAGAGCATGCCTCTCTTATATTTTGTTGCACAATGGCGCTCCTGCCCACCGGTCAATTCACCAAACGCTGTCGGATCAAGCGGCTGTGGTAGTGCGAAATTTGATGGAGTTGCAAACTTACCACAGTGAATTGCTTCCCGCAGTAACCGGTGTTTTGGCCTTTGCCAATCACAGTAATCCAGCCAATCGTATCTTGCTATTGACGGGTATTCAGCAATTTTTCTGTGTCGATGACGCTAACGTAGGTGATCGCCAGGCGCTTGCAACGCTGCTCTTCGCTGCGCTAAATGTAGAATTGCGACGGCCACTTCCCGAGCAAAGCCACGAGTTTCAAGTACGCTTAATTGAGTTAGTTGAGCTCCATCCACATCCGGCCTCGACGGCACTGTTTGCCGTGGTATCAGATTGCCACCACGATCAGCACCTCCGTAAGGTAGCGCAGCGGGCCAATGTCCGACTGATGGATACGTTGGGACTAATGTGGCGGCGAACTATTGTTGATCAAGTCTCAAGCAGTGAATTTCTTAGCGATCATATGCAAGCGATTTTCGATAACTCGCTCTCGGATCTTGATAAGGCTCAGGCTATTTTCAATGCTTGTAAACAGAAAGTATCCGCTAAACCTTCGGATTTAAGGTTGACCTTGTTAAAGCGCTGCATGTCAACTTCTGACAGCGCGCTTCTCCGTATAGCAAGCTCGATGGCGTTTTGGCATATGCAGAGCAACGGAAGAATTTCTCTGCCTGGCTCCTGGCGCAGCGCGGTTGAATCAATGGAAGTTTGTGCGAATAGTTAAGAGGGCGAAAAATGGACACTATTGATGATCTTGAGCAAGATTATTGTGATGATGACGATGATTCTGATGTCGGCGGCGAAGACTGCGCCTTGAAAAAATTGCCGGGCGCGGCGCGCGGCGGCCTATTGCCGTTGCCTCGAATGGAGTTTGTCGCAGCCGGACCCGTTTTCGACGAGGCACTAAATCCCGTCGACGGCGCGGCGCGACGCCCGTTATCTGGTGACGATCTTAAACGAGCTCAGTATCTTCAGCAAACGCTGACCAACCTGGTTCCTGTTTTTTTCTCAGCTGACAGAACCGGTTTTGACAAGATGTCCGACCTGCAGATTAAGGAGCGGCTTCGGCAGCATGAGAAAGAAACTGAGCAATTGACCAAAGATTTGACGAAAGAAAAAGCGGACGGTGTTTTTGGTCCGGCAACCAAATTGGCTTACGAAAGGTACGTCGCATGGTTACAAGCTGCCGTGCCCGCGACCGTCGTGGAACTGGACTCTCTTAAACTTCAATTGCCGTCGGGGACTCCCATTAGTTTAGAGACAGACAGACTTGGCCGGGCTTCGGATCCTGAGCTATATCGCGCATTGGCAGCGGATGGACAACTGGCATTGGATTTACAATTACCGACGGGAAAATTGCCCACCGATGAACAGTTGAACAAGTTGGATGCTGCCTATAATTGGCTCGCGCGGTCGGCAGACGCAGTGAAATCTGTGCGACAGAAACATCAGGAAGATGTGATAAATGGAATCATCTCTGATCAGGGATTGCCAGATGGCTGGAAGCGTCGTTCCGGCGATAATTTTGAGACATGGGTCAACTCAGCTGAAAACGTCGTGAATTTGGCTGTTCGGACACGTAACTATATTGAAGCGATGCAAAGTCTATTCAAAGCGTCGCGCCACGCCGATTTTCCACTGGAGATGCCACCGGGCACCACACTTGTTGTGCGTGACTCTTATGGCAAAGAACACAAACTTACAGAGGTTAGTAGCGCCGTTTCGCGGAGTGTGCTGAAGAGTGGCACGCTTACCAAAATTAAACTTGACCTGCCCGCTGATCTCCGTCAGGAGGAGCCGGGCAACAAGGAGAAGCTGGAGAGATTGCGAGACTGGTTGCACAGGGTCGGAGACAAGGTTGATCAAGCAGTTGGTGAGCTCAGGAGTCTCAACAAAAACAAGGACGCTGTGATTATGTTCGGCGATCATGAGGTCGCTAATGGAAAAGCTGTATTTAATCCAAAAGGGGAGTTTGTCAAAATAGCAGACGCTAAGTATGTTCCAAAAGGAGGAGAGTATCTGCGTGATTTTAACCTCGCTGGTTACAGCTTCGATGTTGAGCAAATCAACGATGGCCCTGATGCTGGCAAGTTTCGCATAAAGCAGTACATTCAAGCAGAGAAGGCGTATTGGTATTCATATCAGAACATACGCCAGCTGGGCGTTGAGCAAGTAGGCAAGCCGATGAAAGTTGACGAGAAAATCGTCGGACCTGATGATTTTGTTCCTGTGCGCACGGGGGATAAGATCGAACTTGTGATGGCTAAGAACTTATTGATGTATAAAAGAGTGCAGCAAGCTTGGTATTACGGAGAAAAAGGCCTTGCGGTAACAATGGACGCGGCCATGCTTGCCTCGGGAGTCATTGAAATTGGTGCCGCGGTACGTGGTGCCCGAATTGCAGCGACGAGCACGCACGCCGCGCTAAAGCTTAGCACCAGTGGTGCTGCGTGGGAGGTCGGTAAAGGACTTGTGCGTGTTGGTGTTGCTGGCGCTGGAATATTGAACAATGCCGGTGGAAGAGACTTTGAGGCCGGCAGAACGATTAATCACCTGCGCGGCCTGTACTTCCTGGGTGACGTAAGCCTTGGATTAGCTTGTACAGGATGGCAACTGTTTCGAGCAGGCAAAGCCGCCGAAGCACTTTCAACCGCGGATAAGGTTCATACAATTATCCGCGGCCGCAAAGCCTCTGAGGGAGTGGAGGCCCTTTCGGGCCTTCCGTGGGTGGGCCAGGCCCATATCGGAACTGAGTGGGCCTTCAAAGCAACTGAGGTGTTGTTCGTGCCTTTCATAGTCAAGGATCTGCGACACGAGATTATGGCACTTATGGAAGGTGGTAAGCGTGATGCGGCCAGGGATGCCATACTATACATCGGCGACGGGCGTGGCTTGCAGAAAGCTGAGAATGGCGCATTCAATCCTGCCGATCCTCGTATTTTGCAGTCGACTCAGCGCACCATAGATAGTTACAAGGATGCTCTTTGCCGAGGTCGCAGTCAGGATGTTGCCAACGAACTGAAGTCTATCTTTGATCGGGCCAAAAAACTGAACGCTCCTGAAGCGTCCGAGAAAGAACGTGCAGAGTTTAGGAGGGAGCTTCTAACCAAGTTGACCTTCAGTGCCGATGAAATTCATAAATTGAATCGTAGTCACCCGTCCTTCACCAGTAATCCCGAGTTTGCCTTCACCGATCAGCAGCTTCTGGATTTGCTGAATCCCGATAAAAGGAAATCGTTTCCGCAGGAAGTAGTTTCTTTGGCGCAGAAAATGTTGCAGTCTAGAAACCCCGACGTGATGTCGGCTGCTCGCATCGGCTTGCTCTTTGTTTCGCGCGATAAAGACGGCAAGATTAACGCGGATCTCGGTTCAACGAGCGTGACGGTTCCTGCCTTCACTCAGTCTGTCGATAAAGGCAGATCTTCTCGTTCTGTTAATGTGCCGGAGCGTTCGTACGATCAAAAGCTTACAGCCGCAATGGTAGTCAGAGATCTGCAGCGTGATCTCGAGCATGTTGGTTCTAGCAATAGAGGCATTGTGGTTGGCGATGTGCTCACTCGTATCGGTGCGTTGACTCACCGACAGTATGGTGGCGTTTTACAGAATGTCCTAAAGAACCCCGAAGCCTCACGTGAGGACAAGTTAGGTGCGTTGTCCGATGCACTAGGAGCGCGTATGGCGGTCATTATCGACGGGATTGCGCGGGAGGACCGAGCCAATGCCAGCGCAAAAGACAGAGTGACCCTATCCGGTAAAAACCATGGTTTAACAGCGGAAGCTCTGATGCGCCAACTTGAACAGACTGCATCAACCGATAAGGACCCTGATGTTCGCGCTATGTCGGCAGCACTTCTCTATGGTCTCAAGGAGCCTGATGCCGCTCGCAGATCTGAACTACTGAGCGGCTTTAACACGTTGCTTGAACAGCACCGAAACAAGCCTGGCGAATTCGGCGCCAAAATGGGAGCATTCTTGAAAAATGAGCTGAGCGCAAACCTGCCGGAGAAAGATACTGGTCTGGCGGAGCGTGTCAGAGAAGCAAAGTTGAACGCTGCGCTTTCGTTAGCTTTAATTACGGATAAATCTGATGGTGCAATGCAACGACAAATTACTGAAACGTTGGTCAGTAGCTTTCGTGCGCAAAACGCGGTCGTACGTGAACGAGCGCTAGGCGCGCTGCTTCCTGAGAGACTTGAGCAGCTTCAAAAAGATAATCCTAAGCTGGCTGATCAGTTAAGAAGCGATGCGCTTGCTGCGGTAAAGAAGCCCGAAACTCGCACTGGGGAAGCGCAGTTGATTCGTTTGCTTGAGAAATTGCCCGCTTTGCTGCAAAACGGTGATTCTGAGTTCAAGCGCGAACTTCAATCAAAGCTTCATGATCTTCTGCGCAATAGAGAATCTAACAAGGAGTATGCGGCTCATTTTCCGCAGTTAAGAGCCGCGGCTATAGACGTGTTGGTTGGCCTGGGGAGCCGAGAAAGTCTGGATCTGATCAGGTCGCACTCAACTGCTCAAGACTTCTTAAAGGTTGGAGGCAAGACAATTGCGGCCGGCGAAGCTGATGCGGGCGTTCGTCTGGCTGCTGTAAAAGCGTTGGACAAACTCTCGGATCCATATTTGCGTACAGTGGTTACAGTATTAGTCGATCGCGAAATCGACCCGGCTGTTGCCGCATATCTGCGCGATGTTCGGTTCGCGGCGCAACGCATTGATCCGGACTCGCGCCGGTGGAAAGATCTCTATGAGAACACGCGCAAAGAGTTGATTGGTTTCGGTAAGAAGTATCCCTATCTCAACGCTTTCAGCCATGATGTTGCGTCAGAGTGGCTGAATGAAAACTTTCCGCTTCTCGATAAAAAGACGTTCGACGCTGAAGCGAAGGCGGCTGTAGATAACTCAACTAGCTGGTTGTGGCGCAGAGCAACTTCAGAAGTTGAAATTAATAGCGAGGAGATGAAGGCATACAGTAAGGTTTACGAAAACCGTATGGCACAGTTCAAGCAGTTGCAGGAATTGGCGCGCAACGGTGGTGAAGATGGCAACAAAGCCAAGCTTGCTTTGTACTATATTGCTACTCAAAATGGGTCTGTTTTGGGTGCCAAACCCGGGCTCGATGCCGGTGCCGTGGCCGGTTACTATGACAAAAATCACTTGCACAAAATTTCCGAACCGGATTGGAGAATGATTGCTGCGCGCGAATTGCTGAATCTGGCGCAATCAAACTGCGAGGGCAAGGATGTGATTTCGCGCTTAGTTAAGGATGCCTTGTGTGCCAACAGAGAAGTTCCGACAAATGTTAGTTTCCATTTTATAGATGCATGGAGAGCTTTGGGGAAAGACACCAAAAGCGGAATCTCAAGGGAAGAGCAGGCTGTAGTAACCGCGGAAGCTCTCAAGGTGGAGCTGAGTCGACTGCCCGGATTGCGTTCCGCTGCTTTGCAGAAGGATTTTATTGAGGACCTGCATAAGCTGGGGCATCGCGTGGTCTTGCCGACCCTTCAAGCGATGGTCGATTCAAATCAACTGGCTCCGGAGGTAAAAGACGCTGCCAGGGCGACCATTAACTCATTTATGTACTCGGTTAAAGGGCTATGGCGTGAGACAAAGGAGGACAAGACTTCCACAGGCGCCGAGCGTTCTGAACGCCTTCAAAGGGCGCTGGAGGACAGAGTGGATTCTGAAGCGACTGTCCAGGAAATTTTTAACGCATACAAAGGGTACAAGCTAGCAGATGCTAAAGACCCCGGGCTGCGCCAGCTTCAGCTTGCAATGAGCGATGGCAGCGAGCGCGTGCGGTTGGCGGCGGCAAAAATTGTAATTGAATCGGAACTGCCAAACAAACATCCGGCCAGGGCCAAGGCCGTTTCCACTCTTCTCGATTTGACGTTGACAGGCTCGACGCCCACATATCACAGTGAGGCCTATGAATTGCTTGGAAAGCTTTCATTGCAAGAGAACAAGCCGTTCATGGTCGCGGCGGGCGAAAGGCTTTACCAACTCGAAAAGGTAGGTTCGCGGATCAAAGCGACTTTGCTGCAGATGCAACCGGCAACCGGCAATCATGAGCCTTGCGGATTTGTCTATGGCGGTGGGTCTAGCTTTAAATGGGAACTGAATGCGAGCAAAGAAATTGTTCAAGTTTGGGAAAATGGAGCTAACTGGAAGCGCACCACAGCTGATGGCAAACTGACTGATCAATGGGTGAACGCGCAAACAGGCGAAAAGTGGCACGGAAGCTACAAGTTGCTCGGGGAGGGCAAGTATCAATATCACTCGCGAGGCAAGAACGTCACGCATGTTCGTGACTCGATAGGCAAATGGACAGAAGTGCCAGTCAAGAAGTCTGCCTGATGCTTGGAATTGAGCGACACTTTGCCTTGCCCTGTAGTACTGCCGTTTTCGTACCTACTTATTGCCGCGCTTGCCAGGTTATGTGAGATCGACCAGTTTGTAGCCACTGCCGTGAACCGTTACCAGCTGGCACTCACCCTTCTCATTTGTGAGTTTCTCTCGTAAGCGCTTTACATAGGGGCGCACCGTTTCCGGTGAAACTTCCGAGTTAGATGACCACACTCGTTCAACGATAGCCTCGACGCTAAATACTTGATTGGGATGGCGCAGAAAAAACTCGACAAGCCCGATTTCTTTTTTTGAAACTTCTATTGGTTTGTCGTTAAAGTAAACTACTTTACTGCTTGGATGGTAAGCGATTGCGCCCACTTTTAACACGGACAGAACTTTCTCCGGTGTACGCCTGAGCAACGCGCGCACTCGGGCAAGGAATTCGTTTGTGTCAAATGGTTTGCACAGGTAGTCGTCTGCTCCCGAATCAAGCCCGGTTACGCGCGATTTAGGGTCTGATTTGCCGGTCAAGAAGAGTATCGGGACCACGCCTCCTTGCGCTCGATACTGGCGGCAGATTTCAATTCCGGGAGTACCCGGGAGGTCCCAGTCCAGAATGGCCGCATCGTAAGAGTAGTGCAGCAGTAAGTCCATCGCCTCGTCGCCTCGCTCCGCCGCGTCAACTTCGTGCTTATCTTGCTGTAGCAGGCGGACGACACTCAATCTCAATTCTTCATCGTCTTCCGCAACCAGGATCTTAGCCATAAACTACCGCCGGGTGACCAGTCTGCAACATTTTAGACCGAAGCCGGGCAATATCCAACCCCGCAAGAGCCGATTGCTCGAGGTTCAAGAATTTTTGCAATTTTGTAATCTCGCCAACCGCTGGTGAAACGGTCAGGAAAGGGTAAATCGAAGTGTGGGGTTGAGTGTGCGAAAGATCCAGTTTGATGAAAGTCTTGCAGGCACCGTGGTGGAGGACGACTTCACTATTAGTCGGTTCTTGGGGGCCGGTGCGATGGGCTCAACCTATAAAGCCCGACAGCATTCTCTGGGACGAGATGTATGCCTCAAGTTTCTGGCACTGTCATCTTTATCTGAAGCTGAGAATGTCCGACGCTTCAAAAGGGAAGCAAGAATCCTTGCTCGTCTGAAGCATCGAAGCATTGTTGAATGCTACTCCTTCGGCATTTTTGAGCGGATTTATCCCTTCCTTGTGATGGAATTGGTTGAGGGGCGATCTCTGCGAAGCATTCTTGAAGATGGACCGCTGGACTGGCGCCGCAGTTGCAACATTGTTTTGCAAGCCTGCGAGGCTCTACGCTATGCGCACGAAGAGGGCTTTGTTCATCGCGATGTTAAGCCCGACAACATTATGCTTTGTGGCGACTCCGGGTCTGAAGTCGTGAAGCTGATTGACTTTGGTTTAGCCGGGAAACTGGTCTCTACTCCGGGAACAAAAGTGGTTTCGAAGTGCGGGCTACACGGCAGAGGCTGACGAAATTGACCGCGAGATACTGAAGTATCTCACGCCTGATTAATCTGTCTTGTTGAGTTGTAAGGTTGAGCATGCAACGAATTCGTTTTGACGAAAGCCTGGTAGGAACAGTGGTGGAGAAAGACTTCACCATTGTCGAGTACCTTGGCGCTGGTGCCAATGGCGCAACCTACCGTGCGAGACAACAGACACTGGCGCGTGATGTGTGTATCAAGTTCCTTGCCGTCTCTTCCTTGTCCGATGCCGAGAATGTGCGGCGCTTCAAGCGCGAGGCTCGTGTTCTGGCGCGGCTGAAGCACAAGAACATTGTTGAGTGCTACGCGTTCGGAATCTTTGAACGCGTTTATCCATTCTGGTAATGGAGTTGGTTTTGGGACAGTCCCTTCGTCGAGTACTTCAAGATGGTGCCCTGGACTGGGGGCGTAGCTGCAAGATAGTGTTGCAGGCCAGTGACGCTTTGCATTCTGCGCATCTACAAGACATTGTTCATCGTGATGTCAAACCGGACAACATCATGTTGTGCGGCGAGGGCGCTTCAGAAAGCGTAAAAGTGATCGACTTCGGTCTTGCAGGCAAAATAGGAGCCGTGGATGGCTTCGACACTCTGACCAGCCCCGGCAAGATTTTCGGGACCCCGAACTATATGCCTCCGGAAGCTTTTTCAGGAGCCGCTACCAATTGATTTTGGTCAGTTGTTCCACGCGATTTAAGTAATACTCTGATGACGAACCGTGGTTGAATTTGAACAACTCTCTGCCGGCCAGGGCACTGGCGCCCGTGCCGAATGCTACACCGATTAACGAACTCCCGAGCATGAGCAGTTGTCCGCGAGTGCCTCCGGCTTGTGAAATGTAGCGCGCTGCCAATTTGGAGCCTCCGTAAGCGGACAGAGCACCACATGCCGAACCGAAAGTCATGCCGCCAAAGATAGCACCATTTTTTGTCCAGCGATCCATCTTGCTTTCATAGGGATCTGTTGCTACCGGCTCTATCAGTGCTTTTTGAAGTGTGTACAGATCGTATCGGCTAATCTGACCTTTGATTTCGCGGTCAGGGAACGCGGGGTCTTTGCGCCGGTCGTAATTGGTCGATTCCTCACATAGGCCTGAGAGCAACTCGATGTTTTTCTCAGCGAGCTTGAGCATTGCTCTGTCTCTAGCGTCTATTGCCGGGTTGACGCTTGCCTTCTCCAATTCGATTCGAGAAAGAGTTTTGTCGTTATCAGAGTCAATCAGTTCGAAATTATCGAGCAGAAACTTTCCCAGTGCTTTCAGTTTCGATTCGTGCTCTACGACAAGCTGATTTGGTCGTGCGATCTGACGCGCGACTCCAACGTTACCTGCAAAAGCCAGGGCATAGGATTTCGTCGCGCGTTCAATGGCTTCCTGACCCCAGTTTGGCGGTGATTGGGCCGGCTCCGCTTTTCGCGGAACGCCGATCTCGTTTTCGGGCATAGTTTCTCTCCAGCAAATATTCAACTAAGCTGCGCGAACAGCTAGCTGCGAACATAGTACGCAATAATTGATAAACAGTTGAATTTCTGATCTGGTGAACTTTTGATCTTCCACGCGAAGTTACTGCGGCGGAAGTCGCGCCAGATCAAGCAGTGGTCTCGCCAGGGCAGCGACCAACGATTTTGCCGTGCCGTCGACTACTTCGTCGCCATGAGCGGCAAGCCGACGGCTTTTTGATCTCCGCTTAGTTCAGGCGACAAAAGCGCCATCTCGACGCGAGCATTTGGTTCGTTCAGTCTTTGCAGGAGAAATTTTTCTGATCTGTAGAACTTTTGGTCCTCGACGCAGAATGTTCCGGCATAATCGCCATCGTGGTACAAATCAAGCCATGTCGTGGTTTGGAGCGAACAAGCGAAACACGCGGTTTGCTTATGTTGACGCACCCAGTGGCGCATTTCCACCACGTATTCTTCTGGTTTCAAGCTATCCGATCGCATGAGCGGGCAACCGAGGAATAACGCAGCTAAAGCCATTACGACATCTTCCGGCAATTCATATACACGGATTTCGGCACCCTTAGCAAATGCATCCGCCAGCATAAGCTCCAATGATTCTTTTACCGGCAGTGCTTCGGTTGTTGATTTATTACCGTAGATGCAGCCGACCACGCGGCCGCCATTCAAGATTGCACCGGAGCGTGAAAAGCGTTCTTGATTGAATGATTTGATGCAGCCGGTGAATTCTTCTTTTTCCAACTCTTGGCACAGTTTTGCAAAGTCAATTTCCGAGCTGTTTAGAGCGCGAATTTCAACATCATCAACCGGTGGTACCAATAAATCTGTCGCGCGCTTGAATTTCAAACTTGCGGTCAGAGCTTGCTCTTCCTTGAGTGCGTCGCGCAGTCGCTCATAGGATGAGCGCTTGTTGGATAACTCATGCAATACAGCTCGGTCCTCGTGTACTTCAATGAATTGCGCCAGTACCACGGTTCCGAGTTCGTGTTCGTGCGAAGTGGGAAGCACGCCCGGCAAATTCTTGCCTCCCATCGCCACGAAATAACCGTCGCTTGCTTTGGAGAGAATCTTGCACTCAACAAGCCGTCCGCTGTGATATTTGGCCAGTTCTTCCTGAATCGTCAAGCTTCGCTCTCCTGGAGATTTACTCACATTTTAGCTGTTCGGAGCCCTTTCGGTTGCTGCATTGTCAAATACGCTTGAATCAGTCTGCCAGTTGTCAGCACTTGGGTTGGGTTGACGCGTCTTTTTGTGTCTTGATTGCCGACAGCACTTTGAACGGATCCGGTTTTCCGCGTTCATAGAAGAAAATCTTGCCGGCCGGACATATTGCCACCACTGTTCGGCGGTTGAAGGGAAGCAGGGGCAAGAACGCCTTGTATCTCTTGGCGACGGTGCCGCGAGGATCGCTCAAGATCGGAAACTGCAAACGACGGCGAACACAAAACTGTTTTTGTTTTTCGAGGGTCGCGGTGTTGATGCCAAACACACGTGCATTTGCTTCCAGAAATCCTTCCCAGGTTTCGTTCACCTCATCCAACTGCTTATTGCAAGTCGGCGAGTCGTTGGCGGGATAGAAAATCAAAACTACATATGAGCCCAACAGGGATTGCAACCGGATTGGTTGTCCTGTGGTTGATTCCAATGAAAAATCAGGCGCTTGTTGACCGAGCATCGGTCACCTCCGTCTCATCTCTCGTTTGTCGCATCTGCTTCGTCCAGTGTTTGCAATGTTTCCGGGCCGGAGTATAACAGTTTTGATGCGGCTATTTGAGAGCCCCACAATGACAACAAGATCTTGATTCTGGCGCCGGTGGTTTTCTTGAATTCCTCAAGTCCGAATCTTCGAATTCCCAGCGTCACGAATGTATTGAAGTCATCTTCCAGGTAGCCGAACAATAATCTTTCGTCGGCTTCCTGGTGTTCAACCAGCTTGTTTAGCAAGTAGAACAAATGCACCCGCGGGCGATAGAAATATCTGATCCATGCGAGAAATTGTTCGTTGTCGAGCGCGGCCGTGTAGACATCAAATTTGTCTTTGTAATCTTCCAGGTGAACTGCATCCATCCTCACTTCGTCCAGATAAGTCTTTATAAACTCCCAGGAGCGCCTGAAGCGCTCCTGGGAGTCGTTTTGGATTATCTGCGTATTGACCTGTTTGATCTGAAAAAAGATCATGAACAGAACAATGGTGCTGCTGATTGACTGCGCCCAGACTGCTACAAGGTTCCAGTCGATCATGGTGTAGCCACAATTACATTAGCGACTTCATGATTGCGTCCAGTGCTGACTTAGGCGGACGCAGCCGGTCTTGTTGCAGGTGCGAAAGCGGCGTATCGACAACGTTCATAATGTCGACGAAGTTCTCTTTCTCTTCGTCTATGTACAGAAGACCGGTCAAAAACTGTTTGTCTTTGTTGGCCTGGTGGATCGTTGCAATGGCCTTTTCGCGATTGGTCGGATCGTACTCGCGTTCAGTTTTCTTGAGTGTGACCTTTGATCCGTCATGAAGGGCAACTTCCTGAACAGAGCCGGGTTCGTAGTCCACGGTAATCTGCTCGAAGAAAGGAATGTAGCCCAATTCGTGAAGCGGGATCTCGTGCTCTTTCGCGTACTTGTAGCTCTTCGTCGAAGCTTCGTGGTTGTTGAAAGTCACGCATGGGCTGATCACGTCCAGAATGCAGGTGCCTTTGTGAGACATCGCTGCTTTCAACAGGGCGACCAATTGCTTCGGATCTCCTGCAAATGAGCGACCGACGAATCCGCAGCCGAGCTCGATTGCAAGCGAGCAAAGATCAATTGATTGTAGTTCGTTTAGAACTCCGCTTTTGGCCTTTGCACCTTTTTCCGCCGTGGCGGAAAATTGACCCTTGGTCAGGCCGTACACGCCGTTGTTTTCTACAACGTAGACCATCGGGATATTGCGGCGCACAAGGTGGCAAAATTGGCCCATGCCGATGCTGGCAGTGTCGCCGTCGCCGCTGACAGCCAGCAGCAATAGCTCCGTGTTTGCCATTCCTACGCCGGTAGCAACGGAAGGCATTCTTCCGTGCACTGCGTTGAATCCGTGCGAGCGACTCAAGAAGTAAGCGGGTGTTTTGCTGGAACAGCCGATTCCGCTTAGCTTGGCTACTTTGTGCGGATCGATTCCGACGTCGTAGCAAGCTTTGATTATCTGCGAAGTGATTGCGTCGTGTCCGCAACCATCACACAGTGTTGAAGGGGCGCCTTTATAATCCGCCAGAGTTAAACCGAGTCTGTTGGTCTTCGGTGCCGGCGCATCAGGTGATTTGACTGCATCAACCATGACTGTAGTTACCTCTCTTGTTCCATAATGGCATCGGTGACGGACCGGGCGTCGATGGGAAGCCCGTTGTAGTGGCGAACTGAGCGCAGCCGCATCGAATGATCCGGATTATCCAAACGAAGCAAATCGCGCAATTGCGCATCGCGGTCTTGCTCAACGACGTAGATACGCTCGTGTTTTTCGATGAATTCGCGGACTTCTGCTGTGAAAGGCAACGCTTTGATGCGCAAGTAATCCGCAGGAATCGAAGCAACGGCCAGTTGTTCTTGTGATTCGCGAACAGCCGGGTCGGAAGAGCCGAAGGCGATTATGCCGATCTTTGCTCCTGCCGTTGTGAAAATTTCCGGCTTTGGAACGTACTTGCGAGCCGTTTGATACTTACGGTCCAGTCGATCCATCAAGTTGACATAATCTTCCGGACGTTCGGTGTAGTTGGCTTTTTCGTTGTGTCCGCTTCCGCGAGTGAAATATGCTGCAAGCGGGTGATCCGTTCCCGGCAGTGTGCGGTATGGAATACCGTCGCCGTCTACGTCGCGATAACGTTCGAACTTGCCCAGTCTTTCAAGATCTTCGGCGTTGAGAATCTTGCCTCTATCCAGCGGTTTTTCAGGATACTTGAATGGATCGGACATCCAGTTGTTCATGCCGAGGTCCAAATCGCTCAGTACGAAAATCGGAGTTTGGAATCGCTCTGCAAGGTCAAACGCTTCCATCGCCAACGTGTAGCATTCTTCGACCGACGCAGGCATCAAGACTATGTGCTTGGTGTCGCCGTGTGAAAGCTGATAGCAGCTGAACAGGTCGGCTTGAGCGGTTCTTGTAGGCATACCGGTAGAAGGACCGACACGCGAGATATCAAAAATTACGGTTGGGATTTCGGCGAAGTAGCCGAGTCCGACGAATTCGCTCATGAGCGAAATGCCGGGACCCGAGGTCGAGGTCATTGAACGAGCGCCAGCCCAGCCGGCTCCGAGTGCCATGCCGATAGCGGCGAGCTCATCTTCTGCTTGAATAATCGCGTAACTGGCCTTGCCAGTCTCTTTGTCGACGCGATACTCTTCCATGTAGTCCGCAAGAGACTCGCAAAGACTTGACGAAGGTGTAATCGGATACCAGGTGATTACCGAAGCTCCGGCAAACATACATCCGAGTGCTGCGGCTGCGTTTCCGTCGATTATTATCTTGCCTTCGGTTTCGTTCATTCGCTCGACGTAATAAGGATCTGCCTTCTTCAGGTTTTCCTTAGCCCACTCGCGTCCCTTGTTGGCCGCGGTCAGGTTCAGTTCGACTGCTTTGGCTTTGCCTTCAAACTGCTTCGTAATGGAAACTTCGATTTCTTTGTGATCGATATTGAGAAGTTCGGCAACGACGCCGACATAAATCATGTTCGTTACTAGTTTGCGCAGTTTCAGGTTATCGGTGGTTTGTGCCGCCAGTTCACCAAACGGCACCAGGTAGTGGCGCACGTCATCGCGCACCTTGTCCAGGTTGAGTTCCTTCGGGCTGACACAGACCGAACCGGAGCGAAGTCCTTTGACATCTTCGACTGCAGTTTGAGGGTTCATGGCGACCAGGAGGTCTATTTCTTTCTTTCTGGCAATCCATCCGTCCTTATTGACGCGAATGGTGAACCAGGTTGGAAGTCCCGCGATGTTTGACGGGAAAAGGTTCTTTCCACTGACTGGAATACCCATTTGGAAAATGGAACGCATGAGAACGCTGTTGGAAGATTGGCTTCCAGAGCCATTCACTGTGGCAACTTGAATCGAAAAATCATTGACGATTCTGCCCTGTTCTGTTTTCTGGGTGCTATCGGCTGCTAATGTCTTCACGGCACACTACCTTGAGATTTGCGACAACCATACAGTTTAGCAACGGACTCTCTGAATGCCGCCAAGCTACAGGTTCTACTAATGATTTCTTGGCCAAGTGAAACAGAGTGTTTCGGTTGTCACTCCTAAACTCCGACAACAAATCAGCAGCGGCGTGTCTAAATTAAGTCGTAGTCCCAGCTTTCGTCATCGAACCTTAAGGAGCGTTTTGTCGGTGACTCCAAAAGACGAACTATCCAAGTGGCGACATAATTGCTGTCATGCATGATTTTTGTTTTTTCCGCGATCTCGTCTTCCGTTAATCCATGCCTGCCAAGCGGGGTGTCGACCGGCCCCGGATAGATGGTCTTGACCACCGTCTGCGGTCGGTCCCTTTCAACGGCTGCTGCGAAATTCGCTGCGAATTGTTTAGTTAGCGCATAGAGCGCAGGATCAAGCGGAGGATCTGTCGCGTGACCGGAGGACATTTGGAGCAATGTTGCGTTTGCCTTGAGAAACGGCAAGCTCGCACGCATTGTCATCCACGCTCCTTTTACGTTTGCGGAAATGAGTTCGTCAAAGTCCTGTTCGCTTGAATCGAACAGGCGCCCCCGGCGCATGATTCCCGCGTTGTTGAAAAGTACATCCACGTCGGTTCCGATTCGCTCAAATGCTATTCGCAATGACGTTGCATCGGTTACATCTGCTTTGTAATGGCAATGCGCGGACAGTTGAGCGGGTGCCTCCCTGTCTATAGAATGAACTTCGTGCCCCGAAAGAGAGAGTAGGCTCGCGACCGCCGATCCGATTCCATTGCTGCCGCCGGTCAATACGACTTTCATTCGAGAATGCTCCATGCCAAACTGCGTTTTTAATAATGATCAAGCTCGAGTAGCGGCGACGGCCGAATCGCAGTGCAAATCTCAACTTCCGGTCGTAGTGGTGCCATCATCGGCCGTGACCATTTGCGATCGGCGATCTCGACCCCGTCCAGCTCTTCCGGTGCCGAGGCCACCCATCCCGTAATTTTGTGAATTCCTCGGCGAGCGGCAAGCTGCAACAGTTGCGCCCAAAGCGCTTGTATTGTCTCTTCGTTCCCTATTACTTCAAGCACGCGAATCGAATACTTCCCAAGCTCGAAGAGGGCATAGCCGCCATTGTGCCTCTCGAAGTTAAGCGCAATGATTTCCTGCTTCGGCCAGGCGTATCGGGAATTTTTGTGCAGATGTCTCTCACGTGCAAGCTTGAAATGCCAGTAATCATCTGATCTCACGAATCCGTACGGCTGTCTCGCCAGCCACCGGGCATGGTGGCGCACCATAGTTGAGACATCGGTAAGCGACAGATCGCGAATGTTACACCGCTCATCTCTGCCGCTGGAAAAGCGGCGGTCCAAGTCCTTCACCGCATGCTTGACATAATTGTCGGTGAATCGCAGTGAGAAATCCGTGTGACCTAATTGTACAAAACCGGATTTTTCGTAGTACGCAGGATCGATGTCCGAGTTAAGCATTACTGCGTCGTATTCGCGTTCCTTGCAGAGTTCCATCATGTGCTTCATTAGCTTGAGCGCGTAACCCCGTCCGCGAAAATGCTCCGGTGTAAACACCGCTCCAATCCCTGCTACGCGATAATCGACGCCTCTGCGACGAAGTGTCATGTCATACAATTTGCAACTGGACAGGACCGTGTCGCCGTCTGCAAAAGCCCAGCAACTCAAGTGCCTGCGAGACCACGGTAGCGAGTATTGCCACCATTGATAGTGGTAGTATTTTTCCCGCGTAAGACCCGGTGACCATTGCGTGAAGTTCGCGCGTAATATGTTGGTGACCATGAAATGCGTCGCCGGCACCAGTATGGCGCGCTCGGCGAGGTCATAGTCTCTATCGGCGGAATCTATGGGCGGATCCGTTTTGGTTTCTTGGGTAATCATTTATCTATAAAGCAGGCAACAGGAGCTCAATGATACCAAGATTGTTCGCATTCATCGCGCCGTGAGCCAGTGTACCGGCCCGTAGCCTGCCGCGCGGATTCGATTGTTCAAATTACAGTACTGACGGATCTACTCCGGGGCGCGCCGTCTGATATGTGTACGCTCCCGCTTATCCCGGAGCCTCTGTAAAGCTTGTAGTGCTTATGTTTGGGACTGATGCGGCGCGTGCCCCCAAATTATCGTTCAATTAGTAGATAATTGGGCATAACAAGGTCAGTCTATTTTTGTCCCACAGTCGAGCTCGCGGGAGTGTCAAACATGTTCAAGAGGTTCTTCACTCTATTCTCTGCAATGATGAACAGCATGATGGGGAAAATGGAAAACCCCGAAATCATGCTGGAACAAACCTGCTTGGAGTTGAACGAGCAAGTGCAGAAGGTGGAGCAAGCCGTTGTGCAAGCAATGGCGACCGAAAAGCAACTGCAGCGCGAGATGGAAAAGAACAAAAAAGAGTCGGAAACCTGGCACCAGCGGGCAACCATGGCGGTGCAGCAAGGGAACGACGAACTTGCCCGCCAGGCGCTGCAACGTAAACAGCAGTACGGCACCGCTGCCGCGGAACTCGAGACCCAGTTCAAGTCTCAGCAGGAGATGACTGTTCGGTTAAGACAGCAGTTAACTGACCTGAAGAGCGAAGTTCAAAAGGCGAACACCAAGAAATCCGTTATCGTGGCGCGCCACAAGGCAGCTACAGCAACGGCCAAGGCTAATGAAATCATGTCAAAGGCCTCATCTGACGGCGCCATGTCAACTTTTGAGCGCATGGAGCAAAAGGTTTCGATGCTGGAAGCCAAGTCTCAAGCCATGTCCGAATTGTCAGGCGATCAAGTCGGCAAGAATTTCAAGAATTTCGAAGAGCAGATGGACATAGAAGCTGAACTGATGGCGCTTAAGGGTGCCGCTGGCGGCGGTCCCAAGCTGATCGTGGCGCAAGAAGCGCAGCCTGTGCCGGCGAAAGCCGCCGCAGCGTCTGCTTCGCTAGATGACGACACCGTTGACGTTGAGGAAGTTCGCGAGGGCTAATTTCTTGTAGGCGCTCCGGCTCGTCGGCAAGCCTCCTTGCCTCCGCGCGCAGACAGCGACGCTACGCTCTTGCGGCTCCTCGCCGCTCGAGCTGCGCTTGGCCGAAATCCTTGTAAAAAACGTTACGTGCGAAACCTGGCTCAATTACCACCCCTTGATTTGCGATAACATATGACCTTTCCGATTAGCTGCGGGGGTTGCGAAAACATGGTCGTGGATCTCTCCAAAAGAGTTTATAAGGATAAGCAAGTAGGAACGGCTACGATTCGCGAGCTGTACTCCACCGAGAAGGTGAAGACCCGAATTGCGGAGATGGGACGTCAGATTAGTGAAGACTTCCAGGATATGGAGCGCCCTGTTGTCATCGGCGTAATGAAAGGGGCTATCTTCTTTCTTTCCGACCTGATGCGCTGCATCGACACCAAAGACCCTTTACAGCTCGAATTTGTGCGTCTGGCCAGTTATGGTTCGGCCACTGAGAGTTCCGGCGTCGTCCAAACCCCGTATCTGGATCTGCCGAACATCGCCCATCGCAATATCCTGGTGGTCGAGGACATTATTGATTCGGGCCGGACAGCTCGTTTCTTTCTTGACTATTTGCGGGGGCAATTCGACCCGAAAGTTCTGAAGTTGGCGGCTTTACTAGATAAGCCGTCAAGACGCGTTACCGATTTGCAAGCGGATTACGTCGGATTCACTATTGACGACCTCTTTGTTGTCGGCTACGGGCTAGACTATGCAGAACAGTTCAGAGAGTTGCCTTTCTTGGGTGAATTGGTTCAGTTCGGCTAAGTTTGACGCTTTGGGACTGCAAGAAACCCAATAGAAAAAGTACGCCGATGGCCAGACAACTAAACATGCAATGGAAGAAAAAACTGCGCGGCGTTCGTCGCCGTTTGCAGGACGTGCTCGCCATGCCAACTCTATATGGTGAGGACTTTCCCGAGTCTAATCGCTGGGGATATTTGGATTTTAAATTGCCGGTGAATCAGGCTTTGGTCGAAGGACCTCATGCCAAGCTTGGATTCATGAAGCAGTGTGCGCAGTCTTTGCTCGACCTTTGCGCTCGATTGCACGAGCTTAAGGGGGCAGATCCCGCCAATGCGAACACGAAGGTTTTTGCCTCGATAGACTTTCCCGGCATGTTTGCTTCCCGCGTGACGATTGTTTGGGACAAAGATTATTACGACAACTTCTTTGACCGTACCGGACCGTATCAAACTTGGGAGCCCCGTTCGGACGAGCCCAGTCTGGTCAAGCGCTGGGAGCTGGATGGACACAACCTATCGGAACTTTGCTTCAAAGAGAAAATTGTCGATGTCGGCGAAGATCTTGAGTTTGAAGGAAAAATCTATTTTTTCGGCGATGTTCCGCAACAGCGCTAGCCGCACTCCTTTCTTAAATAATGGGGTTAATCCGGTTACCGTAGTATGGTCTTTATAGCATTATGAGTGGAAGCCACTTTCGAGGTTACTATTAATGATTAAACGTTCTGCTGTTGCGGTGAGCTGTCTGGTCTTTATGTGTGGTAGTTCGGCTCGCGCCGACCTTGTGCCTTTCGATCCGGCCGATTTAAAGAAGGATCCGCCAAAGGCCAAGAACAAGGAAGAATCCAACAAAGACAAGAAAGCCGACTCCAAGAAAGCTGAAGATAGCAAGGAAAAAGCGAAGTAGCCGACGCGAGCGTAGGTAGTACTGCCAGTGGTGCAACCGGGTTCGAAACTACTATGACTTCTGCATTTCAATTGCTGGAAAATCGTCGAACGATAGACGTTCAGTGCCTATCGTTCGGACTGAGCACGCTTGCGCTAATAGTGCTGTCGGCATTTGTGGCGGCGGCCGCACCGATTCAGTTCTCGATCGGTATCGTGTTTCTGTTCGCGGCGCCGCATAACTGGATGGAATTGCGCTATTGCCTTTCGCGATTGCCCTCGAAGCTTGGTCCGCTGAAGCCATTCTTCGCGACAAGCTTTATCGGTTTAGCGCTCTTGTTCGGCAGTTACATTGCTCTGGTTGTCTGCGCACGTACTGGCATGTTGGACGCGAACTTTGCTGTTCCTCTTTTGATGACGTGGAACGTAAGCCTCATTGCGTGGTGCATGTGGCTTGCAGTCTTGCGATGGCGAACGAGCAAAGCCAGGTTGGTAGCAGTCCTGCTTGCAGCGGTTGTGTTGGCTGCGAGTGTGAGCAGTCCTCGTTGGTTCTCGCTCGTGCTGGTTTATGCGCACCCGTTCATTGGGTTGTGCGTGCTCGATCGCGAGCTAGTCCGCACCAGGCGCAGTTGGTTGGCGATCTATCGAAAATGCCTGCTGGTGATACCAGTAGTGGTGTTGGGATTCTTGCTTTCTTTCAGTGGTTCGGAATCCCTGCCCTGTAACAACCTGCTGGAAAAGCAGATTATTCGCCACGCCGGTTCGTCAGTTCTACCCGATGTTTCCTCGCATCTTTTAGTCTCACTCCACACGTTTTTGGAAATGCTTCATTATGGTGTGTGGTGCGTAGCAATACCTGTCGCTACTCGCGCAATTTCGAAATGGAACGTGGAAACGGCGCCGGCTCTCGCTTCTAAGCCGACGTTGCAGAAGGTCGCTGCGCTGGTTATGTTACTGTCGACGCTTGCTGTTGTAAGTTTCTGGACCGGGTTTGTTGTCGATTTTCAAGCCACCAGAGATTTCTACTTCACTATTGCGATGGTGCATGTGCTCGGCGAGATACCGTTCTTGATGTGGCTTTGCCCTGCGTCTTCTCGGACCGGGGTTGTTAGCACATCGGCTCTATGAGCCTTGAAATAGAGCGGCTCCTGGTTGCAGCTTTGAGGGGCTACGCTATAACCGTTGCGGTGGAAACACCGGTTCTTTGCGCGTTGTTATCTAAGCAACATCCGTTACGGCGGCGAATATCTGCTGGATTTTGGCTAACAGCGTGCAGTTATCCGTTCGTCACTTTGTGTTTTCCGTTCTTGTTCGATCAAGAGACATACATCTGGTACGTTATAACGTCTGAAATTTTTGCGCCTCTGTCCGAATGCGCCCTCTTCTGGTTCGTCTATCATCGAAAACCTCCAGCTTCTCGTGAAACAGTTTTTCGCGATTGCATGGCCGTGATCGCCGCCAATGCAGCGTCCTGCCTGGTCGGCTTCCTGCTGCAGTGGCTGAAAGTCAAACTTTACTGAAGATTAGCCCCACGGTAAGCGGAAAATTGTGGCAGAATCTCATTAGTGCATCGGGGAGTAACGATGATAGTTAAGCGCGTAAGTGTCATTTGCGTTTTGTGCTTTCTCTGTGGAGCCGTTGGCGGGCTGACACCGACTAAAGCCGAAGAAGAAACGCCCAAAGCGGCGGAGAATGCCACGTCTACGGGCGGTAGTGAACCCGCGCCCGCTTCCGAGTCCAAAGAGGGCGCCCCCGCAGGAGGCAAAACTACGCTCAAAGGCGGCGTTCGCGGAGCTGCAATTTTGACGGTTGATGGTCTGGTCGGCATCGAGTCGGATGCGAAGATGCTCCAGACTAATGTTTACGAAATCATGCGGGAATGCACCCGCAAAGAAACGGCTGTAATGCGCGGTCCGAATTATATCGGCAATGGCATCGTCATTCCGGCTATTGGCGGTCCGAACGGAACTGTACAAATTGGTGACTTGCCGGCAAGGCGCGACAAATTAGAAAGTTGGCTCGGTTCAAGTGAAGAAGTATGCAACGTACTGGAAAATCACATGGACGCGTTAATACTTCCAGAAAACCCGTCAGAGCAGCTTGGCAATCTCTGGACAGGTATGAGGAGCACGCTTCAGGCTGCAAAAGGCAACATCGACAAGATGAAAGAGTTGCTGGCTCAGCATAAGTTTGATAAGAAACTAGTTGGGCGCGCGGCATTGCGCGTGTATGATTCTATGAGTGCTCTGGAAAAAATGCGTTCGCAAGTACTCGCTATCGTACAACCGGAAGCAAAACTGGAAGCAAAAGAGTAGGGAGTTGCGTCGACGATGGCTGCTTCGGACAAGAATGAGAAATTTAGCCGCTTCGCTAGAATCGGAGCGCCGTTTGCAGTTGTAGCAGCAAGTCTCAGTTCGCTCTTGTCGCGGGGCGAAGTATCCCCTGCTGATGAATCGCTCGATTGGATGGGCATCTACGCAACTACTGCGGTAGGTGGACTCATGGCCGGCGTAGATACCGGGCTAGTTTGCGGTGGCATCTACTGGCTGCTGTGGCGGTTGCAACGTAACTGCGCGTAGTGCTGCTTGAATCGATAGATGCGACGTAATGTATTGAATCGTTGTCGACCCTGGACTCTACGAGATCTTCGGGGCCGTCGCTCGGTGCAGGTCCCACGCCCCTTGGGCATCGAGACGCAACGAACAGGACACCTGTCATGTCGGGATTGCGGATGGCATTGAAAGCTCAACCAACGGTGCTCCCGGGATCCGCTGCAGGCACGCAGCTTGGCGCCGTGTTTTCGCTCGGGTTGGCCTGCAGGATAACAACCAACGTCCGCTGCAGGTGGACTCAAGTACGTGCGGGGGCTCGGATTTAAAGCATCCAAGTCCAGCCAAGCAAGCAAGTTCGCGTCGAAGCTCCCCCATCGAAGCGTACTTGCTTGGTTGGCGGACTCGTATGCTTCGTCCACCAGCCGAGCAGCTGCATCGCACCTTATCGATATAGAGTCGCGGGCCCGGCGCGCGAATCGGGTTGAACGAAAGCGGAGGGTGTGCCGCAACGTACGGCAGGCTCAACGGCGAGGGACCGGGGTTCGCGTCGATTCCTCCAGCCTTGTCGAAAGAGTTGGCGTCGGCAATCGCATCGATAACTCCGGCAACCGCATCGATTCTGTCGCCTGTACCGGAAGTTTCAGCGGCAATGGCACCAGCCCCGACTTTGTCCGAAACTGCGTCATCACGGTCGTGATCCTGCGAGCGATCCGTGCGAAGAAAGCCCAATGCGGTAGCCTTTGTCCGCAGTAAAGGTTGTTTGAAAAAATGCAGATGAAGCCTCACCGCATTTAGTGTCAATTGTGTAAGAAGATTGCTCAGGTCCTGGTTCATGAACAGAAGCGATTTCGACCTGCTGGTGGTTCGAGGGTATAAATTGTTCATGCAGACCTCCCTATTTAATGTAATCTGAGTCGCAACTTTGCCACTCTCTATGTGTCTACGAAAAAAGAGACAAAAAAGTTCAAAATTTTGACTGCTTGATAAGCTGTAAGTTATGGAATTCATCTAATCGGTTGCACTGGAATCAAATGACAGACTCGAATGCGAAACCTGGAAAGCCTCTGGTCCTTTTGACCATTGCCGTGCTGCCTTTGATGATCTGGTTCGGTTTTGATCATTGGGGTCTGGACCCTTCAAAGCGTCCTATCGTCGTGACCGGCACCGTTCAGGCCCGCGAGATTCCGCTTGCGTCCAAAGTCGGAGGACGGCTGAGTAAGGTTTATGTTTTCGAGGGCGATCGCGTCAAAGCCGGGCAGGCAATTGTTGAGTTTGAGCTGCCCGAACTCGAGGCAAAGCGAGCTCAAATGGCGGCAATGGTAGGGCGAAACGAGGCTGCTCTCCTGGAGTTGCGCAACGGTTCGCGTCCCGAAGAGATTCAACAAGCCGCCGCGAAAATGGAAGCGGACCGTGCAAGACACGACATGCTGAGGCGCGGCTATCGCAAAGAGGACATTCAAAAGTCCACCGCGCAGCGCTCCGAAGCCGAAGCCCTACTAAAACTGCAACTGGCCGGACATCGGATCGAAGAGATAGAACAAGCGAAAAACACCATGGAGCAAGCTAAGTTGCATGCTTTGTGGCTCAAGCGCGATTATGAGCGCTACAAAGGTCTTGCACAACAAGGCGCTGTGTCGAGCCGAGAAGCCGAGCAGTTGAAGAACCAGTGGGACCAGGCGGAAGAGGCGTTTGAGGCGGCGCAGGCCAACTTCTCGAAGTTTAAAGCCGGCTTCCGCGTCGAAGAAATTGTCGCTGCCAGGCAACGAGCCGAAGCTGCCAGCCGACAAGAGTCTGCCATGAAGGCTGGTCCTCGTCCGGAGGAGATCAGCGCCGCAGGAAAGGAATTTGAACAAGCTGAGGCTCAATATGTCTTGCTGAAGAAGGGCGCTCGCGCAGAGGCTATTCGTCGCGCCGAAGCCGATTTGCAGCACGCGAAAGCGCAGCTGTCCGAAGTTGATGCGCAGCTTGCTGAGCAAAAAATCGAAGCGCCTGCCGACGCTGAAGTAAGCGTCATGGACCTGCATGCCGGTGAAGTTCTGGCTGCAGGAAAGACTCTTGCCACGCTAACGCGCTTGGATGACTTGTGGACACGCGTTTACATTCCAGAGCGCCAGCTTGCACGAGTTCGAGTCGGACAGAAAGTCAAAGTGCGCGCCGACGCATTCCCCGCCAAAGAATTCCAGGGCACCATAGTGCAGATACCGTCCCAAGCCGAGTTCACCCCGCGAAATGTTCAAACTCCGGAAGAAAGAAGCGCACAAGTTTTTGCAATTAAAGTCCGCATCGACAACAAAGAGTTGTTGCTCCGCGGAGGCATGAATGCCGAGGTTACCTTGCCACCGCCGGGTTCGTGGCAATCGGTCGCTGAGCAATCGGAGACTATTAAGTGAGTCAGTTCGCACTTTCGCTGCTGGATCTTACCAAGAAATATGGCGACCGCACTGTAGTTGACCACCTGAATTTTAACGTTGAGAAAGGCGAAATTTTCGGCTACCTCGGACCCAACGGATCCGGTAAGACAACAACGATCAAGATGCTGTGCGGGCTCGTTTCCCCGACGGAAGGAACCGCCCTGGTCAATGGGTTTGATATCCGGACAAGCGCTGACCAAATTCGTATGAGCATCGGCTACATGTCGCAGCAATTCAGTTTGTATCGAACGCTTACTGTAACGCAGAATTTGGATTTCTACGCGGAACTGTATGGGCTCAAAGGTGCAATTGCGAATAAGCGCAAGGCGCAAGTTATTGAAATAACCGGATTGAATGATTACAGTGATCGCAAGGCCGCCGAGCTTTCCGGTGGCTGGAAACAGCGATTAGCGCTGGCTTGCGCTATTGTGCATCAGCCACCTATAGTGTTTTTAGATGAACCTACCGCAGGAATTGATCCAGTAGCACGGCGCGCACTGTGGGACTTGCTTTTTTCGCTGGCGGGAACCGGTATCACGTTTTTTGTCACTACGCACTATATGGACGAAGCTGAGCGATGCAGCACAGTCGGCTATATTTATCAAAGTCGATTAATTGCATTGGGAAAGATTGATGAGCTAAGAAAACTGCCGGTTGTAGACGATCCCGACTACAGGCATTTTGAACTCAGCTGCTCTCGTATCATGCAGAGCTTTCAGTTCTTTCGCTCAAGAAGCTACGTGAAGGATGTCACCATATTTGGTAGAAGCTTGCACGTAGTTGTACCTGTTTCCATCACCGAAGAGAATCTCCTCGAGGAGATTGCTCAAACCGATTTGAACATTTCGGATATTCGTCCGATTAAGCCCTCGCTGGAAGATGTATTTGTCACGCTCACCGAACGAGAAGATCGTAAGAAGGAGAGCAAAGTATGAACGAGCCCGAGGTGATTCGACCTGAGGACTTTCGTTTTGCTAATTGGATTGAACGCACCTTCTGGGGCTTTCACGCGGTGATGATGAAAGAGTGGATTGAGGTACTGAACGATAAGTTTACTCTGGCGATTATTTTGTGCGTGCCCATTTTTCAGATGATCATCTATGGCTTCGGTGTCAGCTTTGATGTGCGCCGCGTAGACACCGTAATTGTGGATCAGGACCGCCGGCCGCAGTCACAAATATTGCTGGATAAAATGAATGCGACCGACTACTTCAATTTTCGGGCCCGCGTGTCATCGCGCGAAGAAGCCGTGAAGATGATCGTTGCCGGAAGAGCACGAGTAGCCATTATCATTCCTCCCGGGTTTTCGAACAAAGTTGCGCAGAACGTCCCCTCGCAGGTGCAAGTTTTGATTGACGGTTCCGACTCCACGGTTGCTAGTGCGGTTGGCAACGCTGCGATTGCCTCCGGGCAGAATAGATCGATCGAAATCATGCGAGAGTTGTTGAATGTAAGCGCTGTTCAAAACCCCATAGACGTGCGAACCAGAATGCTGTTCAACCCGGATATGCGCACTACTAATTTCATTTTGCCTGGATTGGTTGGTTTCATGGCGCAAACTATAACGCTATTCCTCACAGTGAATTCTATCGTGAAAGAACGTGAGGTAGGCACACTCGAACAGCTTCTGGTGACTCCTGTTCGTCCGCTGGGATTGATGGTAGGCAAGCTTATCCCTTATGGCATCATTGGTTTTATTGGAACGAATTTGCTGCTTGCTTCCATGGTGCTCATTTTCAATGTGCCGATTGCCGGCAACGTATTTTTGCTTGAAGCGTGCATCGCTATATTTGTGTTTGTCTCGCTGTCAATTGGTATCCTCATTTCGACCGTCTCGTCGAATCAAGCGCAAGCCATGCATGTCGCGTCTTTCGTATTGATACCGTCAGTGTTGTTGTCCGGCTTTATCTTCCCCCGCGAATCCATGCCCTTGTTGCTGAATTGGTTGGGCTACACCATTCCACTTACATATTTCTTGCAGATACAACGCGGCATAGTATTGAGAGGGGCGGGGGTGGAAGATCTGTGGCAATGGATCTTGCCACTACTGTTTTTTGGCATTCTGTTGATTTGGATCAGCGTTAAGCGCTTTCGGACCACTGTCGGCTGATGATTGAGACGCTTGCCAAGACAGATCCGGTGTTAGAGGATGCTCCCGAACCTTGTTGGCGTTTGAGATCACGGTATCGCTAGCGATGGTGTGGCCTGCATCCGTCATGGAGTATGAGCCGCGACATTCAAGTCGACTACGAACCAGTCTTCCGGTAAAATGAGCCCGCTTCAGGGTAAATAGTCCGAAAGAGCGAACGAGTACTAGCCATGAACCTAGCCAAAGCTGCTTTCCTTTGCATGTGGTCGATTCTGCCGGGTTGTGTCGTGCTGGCGTCGCCCCTTTCTACCACTGCGGACCCGTACGAGGCAGGCGTCAGATACTACAACGCCAGGAACTACAAAGCCGCCGCCCATATGTTTGAAACAGCGATGCGTTTGAACCCTGCGCATTCTTCCGCTCTTTATTACGACGCGCTTTGCTATCAGCACTTAGGTGAAACAGAGCATGCACGGGCGCTGCATCATCACGTTGTGAATATCTTTCCGACATCGCCGGCCGCAGCTTTGGCTCAGCAGGCGCTTTCAAAGATGGGGGCGGTGGTTGCAGCCTCTGCGACGAAGCCGGGTGCAGGAGCACCTGCGGCTGCTCCCGGTACACCTCCGGAGATTGTCGCTATCGATGCTGAGCTGGCAGTTGCTGCCAGGGAAGCGTCTTCCAACCACGGCGAACTAGCGGAACGCGCATTCATGGATGCCGAACGCAAGGCGGAGCGGCTTGGTCGCGTTAGTCCGAAACTAGCTCAGGTATTGGGTGCGATGGGTGATTACTTTGTAGCGCGCGGAGAGCCGGACAAAGCCTGCAAGGCCTTTAAGAAAGAACTACAAGTTAAAGAACGACTGCTTGATCGCAATAGCATGGAGCTGGCGGACTGTATGTCGCGACACGCCACGGCGTTCTTAAACGACGGACAGGCGGATGAGGCGGAACGCTTGTTGACGCGCAGCGTGGAAGCTTATCAGCGCGCATATGAATCGAACGAGCGCAATCGCAAGAATACCAAAGTAGAAAAAGATAAGTGGGCCGGCTCTTTGGCACAGTTGGCCAATTGTTATCGCAAGATGGGCAAATTCTCCGAGGCAAAGCAGCTTGATGCTCAGGTCTACAACTTGAACAATGCCCCTCAGAATTAGAAACGAATGTATCCGCGCGTTTTGAGCCAGATAAGCAGCCCGCCCGAAACGACGAACATGCTGGCCAGGCAGACGTAGTAACCACCCTCCCAGTGAATTTCCGGGATGGTAAAGTTCATGCCGTAGACTCCGGCGATCAATGTAGGCGGCAGGAACAAAGTGGCGATGATCGTCAGTATCATCGTAGTTTCATTCGTTCGTAACCCCAATCCGGAAACATAGACGTCCATTAGATCGTAAGACATTGCTCTGTATGTTTCAAAAAGGCGCAATACAGATTGTGCTTCTGCCATGCGGGCCCTGAAATCTTCTCGCCCTTCCTCGCCGATTACAGGATTGCGCGAGTGCACTACCGATTGCATGATTATTTCAACCGGCCAGACGGCATTGAGGAAGATCCATATCAATTGCTGCGAGCGATTGATTAGTTCGAGCTCTTGCTTTCCGGGGTTGCGAATAATTTTGTTCTGAATGGCCTCTAGTTTTGTGCCACCAGTTTTCAGCAGATCCAGATAGCTGTTAATGATGTCGCCGAGCAGCTCAGCGGCGAGCCTATCGGACCCGTAGGCGGCTATGTGCTGACCCTTGGCCATGAGCTTATGGGTGACAAGGGAGAAGGCATTGTCGTGGCTGAATTGTCTTGTGACCATGAAATTTTCGGTAATCAAAAAATTGACCGTTTCCAGGGCATCGATATTGTCTGTTACCGAAGGGCGTTGAAGCGACCAAAAGACACCTTCGGCGAAATCCTCAGTGTAAGAACGCCTGTGAGGACTGCGCAGAAGTTTGATTTGATTGTCGCTCAGATCGAGTAACCGGCGTAGTTCCTTCCAAAACTCATCGTTGGCGACTCCGGTGATATGCATCCAGACAACGGATTTCTGCGACTTCAACTCTGCTAAGTCGTCAAAGCTATGAAAGCCGGACTCCATCAGCCCGTCCTCGTCGATGTAATAGAGTTGTATCCTTACTTCTACATTGTCGGGAAGGCACGGAAGCATTTGGTAAGTTTCGCCACAGAAATTAAGCCTTCCGTAGGTAAACTCAAGTTCCTTCATAAGCTTCACTCCGTCGCTGCGTTTGTTCAATGAGGGGGCATCGGGATCCATACTGGCGGGTCGCCGGGAAATTTGAGTTTGCTCAATATCATTTTGTTGTCAGCTTCGTGAGGCTTCAAGTAAACGTAGTAGTTGTCATTGCGTTCTACCAGCTCACTTTTGGGCTGTGGATTTGGACTGATGAGCATGTCGTTTGAAATGCGCACATGCATGTAGTATGGAATTAGCTGGGCAAAGTCTTTAACGTCCGGCTGAAGCACATATTGAAATGTCTGAAGTCCGTCTACCTTGAGCACTTTGCTTGACGTTTTCTTTGCCGGCTTCATTGGTACTTCCTGCCAACTGCTTCCGGTTTGCACGAATCCGCGCACCGCAGGCGGCATCATATAGATAGGCTGTTCCGGTTCGGTTGTGTTTCGCAGATAAAGCGTTACGATGTAGCTTTGTCCGGGGCCCGTTTGCACGTCTTTCACATCGGCACGCAGACCGCCTGTAGCCAGGCTTTCCAAAGCCATTCTCTCGGCGGCTTTGGCATCAAGGGCCGTGATTTCCATATTGCGTACTCCGGCATGGATCAGTATGCCCAGCAAAATGATAGGCACCACATAGATTATCAATCGCCCCACCAGCCGCTCGATGCCTTCGCCAAGGCGTACGCGCTCCGTATGCTCGGTAGCGGAAGACTTGTCGAAGATGCGATTAAGTTGTTCTGCCACCGGCGAGGATGCACCAACCTGTACCGTGTGCAGCGACTCGTTTGGGGCTTTGATATTTGTTCGAGCCCGGGCTTTGCCTGATTGCATCTCAAGAACGTGGTCGGCACGGTCTGCTATGGACTGGTTGTGCGTGACTACGACCAGCGTGCAATCAAAAGCCCTGTGCATTTCGACCAGTAGCGTCAATATTTCTTCTTCGGTTTCTTCGTCCAGATCTGCAGTCGGTTCATCGGCAAGCAAAAGAGCCGGTGCATTAATGAGTGCTCGCGCAATGGCAACTCGCCGCTGTTCACCGCCGGAAAGTTGCCCGGGGTAGCTACCGGTTCGCTCGCGCAAGCCCACCTTTTCCATTAACATGCCGGCTCGCGCATAAGCCTCTGTGTGGCTGAGTGCGCCGCAAATTAGTGCCGGTAGAGCGACATTGTCGATTGCTCTCAATGCCGGCAGCAAACTGGCGAATTGAAAGACAAAGCCTATCTTCTGATTGCGAAAATTTGAAAGCTTGTCGCCTTTTAGTTCCCACTGGTTGATGCCCTCAATTTCAACAGATCCGCAAGAAGGCTTGCTGATTCCGCCGAGCATTCCCAGCAACGTTGACTTGCCGGAACCGGATCTTCCAACTATTGCAAGAAACTTGCCACGTTCTAGTTTGAAGGTGACGCCGGTGGCTGCTTCAATGACCCTCTCACCCTCGAACTTTTTGCCCAAATTCTCGACTGTCAGCATTAGCGGCCTCCTTCCTGAATCAGGAGGTACGGCTCTTCGCCGCTTGCTCGCCATGCCGGCCACAGGGCACCGGTCAGTCCGACTAAAGTGGACAATCCTGCGCATATCAGTGCTGTAATCGCAATGGCATCGGCTGCCGGCCAGGCGAAGGAGATGTGAAGAGTCTCCAGGAAATAGACAAGCGAATGCTGAAACACCAGTAGCAATCCGCTCCCGATCACAATGCCGGCCAGTCCTCCTGCGCCGGTTGCGAAGCCCGCCTCACAAACCAGCATGCGCATTATGCTGCCGCGGTGACAGCCAATCGCGCTCAGTAAACCTATTTCGCGACGGCGTTCTTCGATTATTGCCGAGAAAAGCAAACTGACCAGAATCATCGAACTGGCCAGCATCACTATTGTAAAGCCAATGAGACCGCCTAGAAGCGCAGTAGTGCTCTGGCGAGTCACAGTCACAATTTTTGTCCCGGATACAACTTTTACGCCGGGCAAACGCGCAATGGCGAAGCGAACCTGTTCCGGTGTGGCACCGAAGTTTAGTCGCACCATGATCGCAGTGATGCCGTGTTTCTGCAATGCTGAGTTCATGTGGGAGTCAGCATTGCTGGCGATGTTTGCAAGGGTATCGTAAGTGACAAAGAACGAATCGTCGAGCGGACCGACGCCGCTACGGCCCAGCTTGCCGTAGATTGGAGCCGGTACGTTGCAGACTTGTATCTCTTCGCCGATTGATTCACTGCGGCAACCGCCACACAGTACATCGCCGCGCTGCGGAGCGCGATCGACATGATCCGCTAGCCACGGCGTTACGGTAAAGTCCGTGCGTGGATCGTATGCTATCAGATTGGCTTTGCAATTCGGCATCCCGGCCATTATCGGTATCCGATAGATTGTCTGTGGCGATACTTGCGCAACTCCGTCCAGGTGTCGCACTTCTTCAAGAGTATTGGCCGCCAGAACATCGTCAGTGGGCTGCACCGTTAGTAGTGCGCTGGTGATGTTTACGAGTGTATTCTCCGGCACAACCACCAGGTCTGCGCCCATGCGTGAGAAACTGCGTTCCATGCTGCGCTCGATTCCGCAAGCTACAGTAAATGAAGCGAAGACCGCACCGGTTCCCAGTGCCACCGCCAGGATCAATAACAATGTTCTTGTCGGTTTGCGTAGCAAGTTTTGAAACGCAAGCATCAAGAAAAGCAATGAGGAATTTTTTGTTGGCTTCGCGCCTTTGTCCGAAAGCGGTGAGTTTGTACCGCCGCTCTGCTTGAGGACTCTGTGTCCGAGGGGCTCAGACGACTCTTTTACTTCCACTGCCGGATACCTAAAGAGTTGTGCAGCGGCTGTTTCTTAAGTGCTCAACCTTGGTGGGCACTATGACGCAATCGTGGTGCCCTCCAAAGTTAGGCAAGTAACCGAGAGGTTCAAGGGTGTCCTGCGTGAATATGAAAGCCCCGGCAGACATTCGCTGAAACCCGCTGAAGATTTGAAACACGTATTTGCCATCGTACGAGACGGCCATCGTCTGGCAATCCGGTCCAATGTTCTGGAACTTCTTAATGATCTTCCAGGTCTTGGTGTCGACTACGCAGCATTCGCTATTGGCTGGTTTGGGATGCAACACGGAGACGAACATTTTGCTGCCGTCCATCGAGAAGCACAGGTGAAACGGGCTGGGATAGTCGCCGACCCAGGTTTTGTCTTTTACGAAAGTAATGCGCTTCCATTTCTTCGGGTCCGGATCTGACGTGTCAAACACGGCCATATTGTTCTGATTGATGTTGTTCATCATTGTGAAAATTTTGCCGTCCGGCGAAAATCCGGCTTCGTGTCCAACAGAGCGAACGTCGTCAAAATGAATGTCCCAGGTATCGGGATTGGACGAAACCTTCTCGACTTTCAGATTGTCTTTTGAGCCCTCGGGATTCTGCAAACATGCAATTGGCTGCCACGTTTTGCGATCTATAATAATCGCTGCCGACATCATGCGTAGTATCAGCGCGGAATAGCGGCTACCGGGATGGTGCACGACAGCGTCTAGCCCGGTTAGGGCTCTGGGATTGTCGCCGGGAAGTTGACCGGTTGAAACCAAATTCTCTGCCATGGGAACCATTTCCCAGTTAAGCTTGTTGCCTTTGGAGCCTTGCAGATCGAACTTTCCGGTCTCCTTTGCCTGGACCATTCGCGTGAGTCGCACCGTTCCACCTTTGGACCAGTTCTCCTGCATATTGCCGTTCGGTTGTCTTCCGATCCAGTCGGCGCGAAATGCTGCTTGAGTTTGTGTCTTTTCAGTCAATCCTGCTCGATTGAAAAAAGCGCAGACGTCTTTCTGCCCATCTGCTGCTGCGAAACCGCTTGCATCGGGCAGCACGGTTATGTGAACACCGAGTCCGATTCCGGTGGTTTCCGACACGTCTTCCACCAGGTTCATTTGCTGTCCATCAAAATGCACGCGGTAGATGTGGTTGCCTTGTCCCCATTTCTCCAGCAAGCCACGCTCTTTGATAGGAGTGGGTATGCCGTAAATCATCACGTTGTCGCCACCTTGAGTCGAATTGACGAACTCGAATCCTTTATATGGATTTGGAGATGGATACGCCGCAAGGTGGTGCGAAATGGGGCATGAATCGCCGTAGTTCCAATAGCTAATCCATGAAAGGGTTTTGCCGGAATCAAGATCAACTACGTGCGTTCCGCCACCAAGCTTCTGTGGTGTCAAATAGAGATACTTTCCGAGCGGATGAAATGACTGTTTGTACTTCTCAGCATTGACCAGCTCCGTCTTCATCGGAGTACTTGCCACCACTTTTGATGCTTGCTTGGCGGCAAAGTTCCATGTCAGCCCCAGCGGTTCCAGTCCGCCCGTAGCCACACCGACGGCGAGTCCGGTTCCAGCCATCGCTCCGGCGGCAACCAGTTTTCTTGCTGGAGACAACTGTCCTGTCAACAATTTATAGACTTGAAATTTCAAGACTCGTAGCGCATGAAACTTGGATTCCGGTGGTTCATGAGACGGAAAGTTGTTCATAGACTCGCCCTTTATCTACTGGCTGATGTACCGGCTAAAAGTAATCCCGATGGCGCATCTATTGTACGCACTTTGCATGTCATCTTGCGTTTCGAATCGGCCGAACTTAGTGCGAATGCTGCGAAAGCCCCGGGACGCCCGCGCTCCTGGGGAGCTAAGCAGGCGGGGCTGCGGGAAATCGCAAGATAAAAGTTGAGCCCTTGCCTTCTTCGCTGTCCAGGGAGACTGTGCCACCATGTTGCTCAATTATAAGCTTGCAAATGTACAGACCCAACCCTGTGCCTCGTCGCGAGGGGCGAGCCTGTTCCCCGGGCGATTGGCGAAATGGTTGAAACAGTCCTGCTGCAACTCCGGGAGCGATACCGGGGCCTTTGTCTATGACGCGTATCTCGACTTCGTCTTGATGTTGTTCGGCTGCGACCGTTACGGTGCTGCCGCGTTGCGAGAACTTGATGGCATTCGAGATCAGGTTTATCAGCGCCTGCACCAGGCGCTCTTCGTCTGCCACTATTTCAAGCGAATTGGTCGTTGCTATTTCAATTGTGACACCGGCTTGCTGCGCCAGCTCGTCGACGCTGTCGGCGGCCTTGTTCATCACTGACTGCAAAATAATGTTCTCGAACTTCATGCTGAATTGGCCCGAAGCCATTTTTTCCACACTCAGCAAATCTTCTACCAGGCTCAGTAGCCGCCTCAGGTGTTCAATTACGCCGCGAGCACGCTTTGCTGCTTGTGCCGATATCTCGCCGAGACTGCCTGCGGTCAGTAACTCCAGAAATAGCTGAATTGAAGTGAGCGGCGTGCGCAACTCGTGGCTTACTAGAGCGACGAACCGACGTTTTAGTTTTTCCAACTCCTGCCGATCGGAAACGTCGATAATGGTTACAAGCAGTCGCTCGCCGGTGGTTGTATGAATGGTGCTGCATGTAGTTTCAATGTATACAATGCTGCCGTCTTTTTTGCGTGTTCGCAGCTCTGAAATTTTGCCGAACGAATCTCGCGCCAGCTGATCGACATACTGTTCGCGAGAAACGTCTTTCTTTTCGCCGAATAGTATCTGTGGATGCTCGCGTTCTAATTCACTGGTGTCGTAGCCGAAGATTTCGCGCGTACGAGGATTTGTAGAGTCGATCTTTCCATCTGGAGCTAGAGTAACCAGACCGATTGGCATCTTGTCGATTAAGGTGCGCATATTCGCTTCGCTTTCACGCAAGATTCTCTCCGACTCTTTCTCCAGAGTTATGTCTCGTGCGAAGCAGAACATTACGTTGTCCGTATTGGACCATTCCATTGACCAGGAAAGAAAAATCTTGGAGCCGTCTTTCTTGGTGGCAAGAACCTCCAGGTTCGTCTCTTTGCCGGACTTTGGAGTCTTCAGCAACTCTTCTATCTGAGCGGCGTGTTCCGGCGATATCACCAGCGATATCGGTTTCCCTTCGAGCTTCTTCGCCGAATAGCCCCAGATGCGGTGACTGGATGGACTGATGCTAATAAACTTGCCTTCGCGATCGATGGCAAAAATTAGATCGAGAGCATGGTCGGCAATTGCTTCTTCGCGTGTTTGTGATTCTGTGAGCTGATGGCTCAAATCATGAATGACTGTGGTCAAAACATCTATTTCGCGCACAGCGCATTCCTGAATCTGTTCAATTTGCTGATTGCTCACGGAGTTTAACGCCGTTTCAATTCGACCGGCACTAGAACCCGTGATTTTTCTTGCTTCGTCAGCGAGTGCCAGAAATGCAATCAGCGAACACACCATCGCCAGCAGCAATCCAAAAGGTGCGGGAATAGCATTGTTCAGAATGGTAACTGCCACCAGTGAAATGATTTGAATGCCTGCCGCAATCATCACGATTTTGCGCGCACTCTGCTCCCACAGCAGCTGCAAAGGCTCGGCCGTTTTGACTCGCGCACTGGCAGATTCGAATGACTTGGCGCGTACCTTCGCTTTGCGCACCGCTGACGGGTGCTCCAAAATCATTTTCTCGACGTAGTCTCGATCGACCGCAATCAGCCGAGCTGGCGTCAATGTGCTGTTTTCGGACGTGATGCTGCTATTTAGGACTGCCGATCTGCGCAAACGTGCCAGGTACCACCGCCGAACTTGTTCGTACATGGCGGCATTGGCCAGCTTTGCCGTGGCTCCTTGCAGTGTAGCGTCTTCGGGCATCGATGTCCTACGGCTTTCGGGGATCTGTGCGTGTCGTTACTTGTCTTGCTCTATCTTGTAACCGACGCCGTAAACAGTAGTAATAAGTGAGGGTTCGCCCGTGTCCAGTTTCTTTCGCAGGCGAGTTACTACAGTTCTTACTGCGTCCGGCGTGGCGTCCGATGTGGTTTCCCAGACGTGGTCCAGAATTGCCTCAGCGCTCAACACTCTTCCCTTGTTCACCATCAAGTATTCAAGCACTGCGAACTCTCTTGGTAGAAGCGCGATTTCTTCGGTTCCTCTAAAAACCTTATGACCGGCTCGATCCATTGAGATTTGCCCCGAGGACAATACATCGGATGGCGCGGTGCCCGTTTGCCGTCTGAGCAGAGCTCGCAATCTCGCGCCCAATTCAATAACATGAAAGGGTTTTGTCAGGTAGTCATCGGCACCGGCGTCCAAGCCTGTTGCCTTGTCCTCGACTGTCGCCTTGCCCGTCAAAAACAAAATGGGCGTATGACCGCCGCGGGCGCGAAACTCTTTGCATATCTCGGGACCGCTGGTGTCAGGCAGCTCCCAGTCCAGAATCACCAGGTCGAAGCTATAGGTGCGCAGTAGATGGAGCGCATCTTGACCGTTGTGTGTCTTCTCCGCCGTGAACTTCTCTGCTTCCAGGAAATCGCAAATCAGGTCGGCAATGACAAGATCGTCTTCTACAACAAGGACTTTCGCCAAGGCTGCAAAGCCTCCCCACTAGTGTGCTGTGGCATTATCGCACACGTCGCATACTTTGAATGGCGAAGCAAATGGCCGCGGTAATGCAAGGCACTGCCACGAAGCCTATGAAATGGCTAACTGTCGCCATTGCCAGCGCAAGGTCGGCGTCTATCAGCGTCAGCTTTTGCAGTGCTTGACTCGTCAACAAGTGGTAGCTGCCCACACTGCCCGGTGTCGGAACCAGGACACCAACCGAACCTATGGTAAAGGCGATCAGCGACTTGGGTATGTCCAGTTTGTCTTGCAAATGGAAAGCGCAGCCGATGAGATAGAGGCTCGCCCAGTAGAGGCCCCAGATGCTGATGCTCAAAACCGCTATGGATGGGAGGTTGACGACATTAGTCAATGAGCGCGTTCCTAAATCGAACTGTTCGCTAAGCTGTGTAATTTTGGTCATGATATGCTCGGGAATTTTGGCTTTAATTGCTTGTATTCCCGTTAAGGCCCGAATGATTTTGCCCACGAAAGGCAGCGCAACCAGTCCGGCTACAGTTGCTGCGCACAAGGTCAACCCGGCCGGCACTAGAAACGGCATGTTCAGTTCCTGGAGCGGCGGCAGCGTCAGTGTTACGCCCAAAAACATCACCAGCATGGCAATGTCTAGCAAGCGGTCGATGAACATGGTCGGAAGAACGCCTGCCCACGGGATGCTTTCGGTCTTGCTGATTGCGACCAGTCGCGCCACTTCTCCGCCGCGAGGAATGACAAGATTGACTGCATACCCGTACATAATCGCGCAAAATGAATTCCACAAGCTAATCCTTTTATCCGACAGCGGTGCCAAAAGTATGTTCCAGCGAACGGCGCGCAACAGATGACTCAGCAGCGAGGATGCGAAAATAGCCGCTACAAATGCCGGGTCCAATCTTTGAGTATGGTACAGCAGTTTGTTGAAATCACTATCTTTGAACGCGAAGTAGAGAAATACTCCAGCGATAGCCAAACTGATCAACTGTTTGATTATCTGCTTGCTGGCTGGTGGTTTCTCTGCTGGATTGGTCAGAGTCTTTTCCATCACTTTCTCCATTTTTCGACCTCTTAATTAGATGGCACTGTTTACTGCTGGTTATCCGCAGCGGAAATGAAAATTCGTCGGCGACCGGCTCGTTTTGCATCGTAAAGTCTTTCATCGGCAATTCTGAGAAGCTCATAGAGATTCTTTCCGTCTTCGGGAAAGCTGGCTATGCCTCCGGAAAAACAGACGCTGAAGGTGCGCTCGTCGTCGGCCTCAAAGACCATGCCGGAGAACTCTTCCTGAATGCGGCTGATTGCAGCGCGCATTGTGGACTTGTTCTCTCTTCGGAATGCAACTATGAATTCTTCTCCGCCCCATCTGCCGCGCAGATCATCGACGCGGAACCGCCGCAGAAGCAGTTGTCCAAAGCCGGCGAGCACTTTATCTCCTGCCATGTGACCGTAGGTATCATTAACTTTCTTGAAGTGGTCGACGTCGATCAAACATATCGAACATTCACTCTCGGTGCGTTCCGCATCGGCAAGCATGCTGTTGAATTGCTCTACGAAAGCGCGCCGCAGAAGAAGCCCGGTGATAGTGTCTTTGTCCGACCGTTCTTTCAAAAGGCGCGACTTTTCCAATCGCACCCGCACTCGTGCCAGCAATTCTTCTGTCACAACGGGCTTGGGCAGGTAGTCGTCGCCACCGGATGTGAATGCTTTTACGCGCGCTTCTACACTTACTTCCGCTGTTATGAATACTATCGGCAAATCGCGCCAGCGTGGCATTCCACGCAACATTCTGCATGTCTGAAAGCCGTCCATCCCTGGCATCATTACATCCAGCAGCAGGACATCCGGCGGGAAGTCTTGAAGTTCTTCCAAAATTGTAAGAGGATCGTTTACCGTCTTTACCAGCAAGTTGTCGTTGCGCAAATCAAAAGCGATTTTATCGGTAAAGTCCGGATCGTCGTCTACCACCATCACTTTGGGGCGACCGCCCTGGCGAATCGCGATCAGGTGTCGCACCGCTGCATCAAGCGAATTGACGTCGAGTGACTTATCGAGGTGCAGTGATGCGCCGATGTGCGCTGCTTCGACCGAGGGACGAATGGTGGCATCGGAAGACAAGAACGCGAGCGGAAGGGTCTCGTAGCCTGGCATGCTGCGAAGATCCATACTCAGTTTGAAACTTTGTTCGCAAGTCTCAGGCTTCACGTTGATTATAGCTGCGTCGAGTTGATGCATCAATGCGCAATTTAGTGCCTGCCAACCTTCGCTGGCTTTGCGCACGGCAACGTTTATCTGCCGACCAAGTTGTTCAACTACATCTAGAAAGCGCGTGTCTTCGTCGACTACAAGTACTTGCGCAAAAACAGGTCCGTAGGCAGTGAATTCGGAGGTCTGCTCTTCGGCTGGCTGGGCGGCTTCCAATGCGATTCTTTCCGCTTCAATTACGCCCTTGGCAAGTTCTAAATTTATGCTTTCCCATTGCTTGTCCGTTTCGCCGCCTTGGGGGTTTTTCAACATCGCCAGTACAGTCTGTTCGATGTGTCTCATACTCGATGAAAAGACTTCATAACCGTAAGAGCCTGCTGTGCCGACTAACTTGTGGGACTGTTGGCGCACCGTCTCTAGTGGCGCCGTTTCGAACGGCTGACTGATGGACGCCTTTATGTCGCGACTCAGTGCCTCGACCTTTGCAGGCAGAGCGCAGGCGTACTTGGTTTTAACGGCAAGAAACAGGTTCTGGAATTCTCTGAGTTTCTCGGCCGTTGCGGTTTCCGATTTTGTTGCACCACTTTCGGGTAAAGGCGTCGATACGGGAGTCGCTGAAGCTCCGTCCGCCCCGGGAGCGCGGGCATCCTGCCGGCTCATAGAACTTTCCTGCAGCGCTGTTGATTGATTCTCTGCCTGTGCTGCGCCTACGGCCTGCGTTGGAACTGATTTCTCCGGGGATCTTCTCCGCTCTTCGAACTTCTCAATTACCAATTTGCCCTTCTCGGAATTGGTATCTAAAAATAGCGCATCGGGATTTTCGCGATTTATCGTGTCGGAAAGGTCGTCGGACTTGCGCAGTTGAACAATTTTGTAACCGCTGTCGGACAAGACCTTCCGCACGTTTTCGCAGAGGTCCTGATCTTCATGAATGAGGAGGATTTTCTTTTGCATTCGCTGACGCCTAGAAGGCTCCTTGCTGGCGATTGCCGTGTGTTGGCGCAGGAATCTGCACGGGTTGCTCGATTTGCATTTGCATTTGCGTCCCTGCGTGAATTAGCACTCCTTTGGGGTGACGTTGCAGCGCGCCATACATCGCACCGGATGCGGAGCCCATCGCCATTCCGTAGTAAGCGCCGGAACCAACACCGTAGTGTCCCTGCGAAATGCCACCAAGTCCGGCACCAAATGCGGAGCCCATTCCGTTACCGAGCGTGGTGCGCAGTCCGAAGTTTAGCAATTTGGCGCCAAACCCCTCCGGTTTGTTTGCCTCGTTCCCCTTAGGTTTATAGTTTTCGATGTCACCAACCAGGTGGGCTTGCAACGGAATCAAAAGTCCATTCGGAAGCCGAAACTGATCGAACAGGATTGTCATCGATCCCGAGCGTTCCGCTTTTCGATCGGCTTTTCTATTATCGTTGCGCTGTCCGAAGTCCGGCGGCACTACTTCACCTGTCACTACTGTTCCGCCGGGCAGATAATTCGGACCGCCAAGTGTTATGTTCTGAGTAATGTGAGCTTGTATGTAATCGCCTTTCTTTGCCGTCTCCGGTGCTATCGTCGTGTCCAGCGAAATCGGCAAGGTGATACCGGATGGCAGTGTTCCTGAGCGCTGCTGAGGATAAAGCCAGCCTGGTTGCGGGCGACCGAAATTTTGTTGGTAGCTGTTGTAGCCGGACGATTCAGCACTCCCTTGCTGTGCAGACTGAAACGGCGAGGAGAAGGGCGCCGGACCGGAAGCGCTTCCGTAAGATCGCGCGCCCGAATATTCCGGCCTTCCTTCTTCCACATTGTCGGCGCGGCCCGGAAAGGCTCCGGGCTGTTGGTTTGATTCGCCACTGCTGCCGGTGGGATAGCCATCTGGCATTGGACTTGAGGTGCCGGCATTGCTCGGATATCCATCAGGACCGGCAACTGGTTCGATTGGTGTTGCGTATCCCGGCTCTGACGAGTTTAACCCGCCTGCGTTCTGAGGATAACCTTCCGGCAACGGATTGGCATTTTCGCCATTTTGTGGATAGCCTTGCGGCGAAGCACTTTCAGGACTGGAAAACCATTGACGCTGATTGTTTTGCGCAACCTGCTCTTGCGCTGTTACAGCTGTTGGTGTCGAACACAAAATGGAAAGAAGTGCTAAGCCTCGCGCTGCACGATGATTCCAAGAGATGCGCATCAGTGGTGTCGTCCCGGTCGCCCAATTCGTCTGCTCCGGGCAGTTTATCAAGTTTTTTCGACGCGCATAACGCTGTTCGATTCACAAAGCCCTATAGCCTTGGCCTAACTAAGCCGAGCGCGCCAGCGCGTTCTCTTTGACTGAAGGACATGCGCTGACGAGTGCCTTAATTTCCGAGACCAGGTTCAGCGGATCGAAGGGCTTGGTGATGACCCCTGAAGCGTCTAGCTTACGGTACTCTTCGATTTCCGATTGCTGCACGCGCGCCGTCATGAATATAACGGGAATGTGGCGAGTCGCTTCGTGTGAACGAAACTCGGCAAGCAGCGATGGTCCGTCCGTATCCGGCAATCTGAAGTCCAGCAGAATCAAGTCCGGCTGTTCCGTGCGGGCAGCAGCGATTGCTTCGGCTCCGTTGGTTGCGATAACGACCTGCCAATTCCCGATACGTTCCAGACAAAACTGCGCGATTCGTCGGATTGCTGGATCATCGTCTACAAGTAATACTCTCCGAATGTCCATAAGCCGTCTCTCCTCCGGCCCCGTTCGGGGCTTCATAACCGCCAATTTCATTATTGAGCGAATGTAGCTTAATCGCATCACTCTGCACGGTAAAACTGGAAGTTTGTTTCACCCCGCAGGGGAGAAATCATCCCCCGCTGGCGGTATTGCTTGTTGGACAAGGCACAGTTGAATTGTTAGATAGGAGTGTCGCGCAGATAGTCCTGCAGTTCGACCAGGCATCGCTTGATTTCAGCAAGCATGTTGTCTGTTTCCACCCACTGTCCGTCTTTTGCGTGCCGTTCAAGTTCGCGACTGAACTCAAAAATCTGACTGAGTGTCATGGTGGAAGCCATTCCCTTCAGTTGGTGCGCATCCCGCGTCACCTCATCTGTATCCTTAAGAGGAATGTTGCGACCAAGACTGTCGACAAGCTTGCCTGCTTCATCCATTGAAAGGTCGACGAGTTCTCTTATAGATTCTTCGCCGTACATCGACTTGAGTGCTTCAATATTGATTTGACTGCTGCTCGTCACGATGCGTTGACCTCCAGATTGCGTTCAAATTCTAGCGCATTCTGCCGTGCATACAGAAGTTTGGCGCTACAGCGACTGAGAGTGCCCGGTTCTATACAAATTGACGGCGGCCGCAGTTCTCAAGTGTCACGACTTCAGGACAAGAATGCTAATTCAAGCTAAGCTAGTGAACGTGCACTGATTCAGGATGAAAGCCATGACCGAGAGCGCTACTAGCCTGGTGATCGAAAACTTTCTTGAGATCCTCAAAACCTTTCATTGGTGCAAACAAGGGGATGACAACCTGGTCGCGGTCGAAAAGTGTAAGCCGGAAATCATCGTTGCTTTGTCGGACAGAGAAGCTCGTGTGTACCCCGGTGGCACGCCGATAAAAATCAACAAGTCCTGGTTAAGTACCCTGCAAGAGTACAATGAAGACGGCAATCCTATTCCGATCATGATTGTGTGGAAAAAGGAACTCATTGAAATCTGGTACCGTCGGCAGAAGAGCCACGATTTTCCGTATGACGTGTGGCAGAACCCTGTGGCAGAAGCCTACGAGCGCGAGTGCGTAAGGATTCCGGCTAATCTTGGTGGTGCCAAGTACTCGTCCTACCATCAGGATCTGCTGGCAAATTCCAAAGTTTGCCCGCCAGTAATCCGCACCTTCTAAACGCGGCATTAAGCACTAAGCCAACTACCATCTAAAGATGCTTCTTTGGACGGCGCGATGCGAAGCCCCCGGGAGCGCGGGCGTCCCGCCCGCTCCGGTTAGCAACAATTGTAGCTGCGGTTCTAGTGCCGTTTGCTTGTTGCCGTTCCGAAGCCGTGGACTTTTGAGCAATAGTTCGCGCGACAGGTTCTTCGTGATCGGCAGAAGAAGGGATCTCGGCCGGACTATCACTTATTTCTAAACCGTTCCAGCTCTGTTTTGGTAGGATACCGAGTGAACGGTTCAATTCCCATGCTGCGGGCCCACTCGGTGTACTCTTGCCGCAGTTCTTGCGCCTTTTGGTCCTGCTTCGCTTGACGCTGGGCTACTTCCGGCGCCACAGCGGCAATCTGATCAACTTCTGCCAGCGTGGCTCCTTTTGTGCCAACCCTGTCGCGGCTGTTGCCCCATTGGTTGTCTACGTCTACTTTGCCTGTGCGAGGGTCATAGTCGTTAATCGTGACTACGTGGCCGCCTCCAACATCTGCATCACCGGCACCGCCGGCGCCACCATTGGCTTCCACAACCTGCTCTCTAAGAAATCCGCTGCCGGTGTGTACTTCAAGTATGATGGGGAATCGCTGCTCCTTGCGCGCTGCTTCCAACAGTTCTTTGAGTTGGTCGGGATTGCGGAAACCCTTAATCCGCGGATCTGCACAATCCGCGTTAAAACCGGTCGCGCTATAGATAAGTTTGAGTCCGTTGTAAAATCCATTACTCCCGCCGATCGGCATCTTGCTATAGTGCATCAAGCCCATACCGTCTGCCGGCTTCCCGCTAAACTGTTCGACTGAGTTGAGAGCATCCACGATGTTGAATCCCGGATCCTGTATCGGCTTTTTCATGACAGGCTGCAAGTTCTCATCCAGAATCAGATTTCCCTTTGCGTCCTTTTCCTCTGTTGCCTGGAGTACCGGCTTGCCATTCTCTATGCCATAAACCTTCGCCGGCGGAGTTTGCGAATAGTCCATGAGATAGTCGCCGGCGTCGCCCTGGACTCCGCCAGCATTAGTGTAGCGAAGGTCTGTGCCGTTGGCTTTGTTGAACGTATCCCACTTTTGTTGAATAGCGGCAAGCTGAAACAACTGACTGGCATGTGTGCGAACATTTTCTGCGTCGGGGTAGGCAATTGCATCGGCAGAGGCCGGTTGCAGGCTGGTTGCATCAAGTGTGACCGTGCTGCCGCTTTCCGTTTTGGTGCTGCCTGTGAGCGCAAGGTCCGTAATGGTCCTTGCGACCTGCTCAGGTTGCCTGGCGGAGAGAACCTTCTCTACTGTCGTAACGTTGCACGTCAGGTAAGGTCCCTGATCTATGGATCTAATGTCTGCTGTTTGATTAATGATTTGCTCCGCTAATCGGATTCGTTGTTGTTCGGTTACACCAACTCTTGACTCAGTCGTCAGAAGGCGCGCCACTTGGTTGAGGGTTTCCGCTTTTTGCTCGTCTGTGACTTCTCTGCGCTCCAGAAACTGCTCAAGGTCTTTGCCGAACCGTTCTAAATCGGCTGCAGGTACGCCTCGTGCTCTCAGGTCGTTTACAAGTTTATCGCCTTGTACTTTTACGGGATTCGGATTCTCGATGTCGTTGAATTTTGAGTCGGTCAGACCGCGCATAAGGTTGTACTCGGCCCGACCGATGCCTTCCAGCCCTGGAAACGGTTGTTTGAAAAGCTGCTTTAGGAGTGCATCTTGCTTGGAGGTGAAGGGAGATGTGAGAGCTAATTCTCCTTCTTGTCCGGAGGGTGTTCGTGCGTTGAGACTCGGTATATTCAGGCGAGGAAGCCCATTCTCCGATGGTTGACCGCCCGGAAACCGACCACGTCTGAGCATATCCAGAAGGCTTCCGCCCTCTGGCATTTTCTTCGCCTGGTCTTCTTGCTGTTTGAGCCGGTGCAGCTCATCTCCCTCTTGAACCAATTGTTTTGCTATTTCGACATGTTGTGCAATGTCGGGAAATTGTCCGTTGCGTTCTTTGCGTACTGCTTCAGCTTCGGCAGCTGTGGTAGCTTGGGAAAGCTTTTCTTGAAAGTTGTTCCACTCCTCTCTTCTTTCAATCGGCAGCTCAGCGATGAGTCTTTCTGCCTTACTCATTTGCAATGCGCCTTCGGTATAGCGACGGTCGCCCTGTTCGTTCAGCGGGAGTTTCTTCTGCAATGCTTCTAGCGCGTTCTGCGGTAGTACTATTATCAAATCGCCCTGCTGCCCTGTGGTTCGAGGTGTGTCAACCGCTTTGGCTTTAGCGGCGTCTGTTTGATTTGAATCACCAAATAGTTGCGCTAGCAAGTAAGCGTTGTCAGCAAATCCGTTCTGGACGAGAGTATCTGTGTGTGTGTCAGCGCCTGCTACTTTTATCGCGCTTGTTTCGGAATCCGGTGAGGGAGCTGCTCTGAATTCGTCGAGAGTGGAACCCTGCTCTTGTTCGGATTCGGCGGAATCCGGACCGCCGTCTCCTTTAGACACGGGTTTTGCGTTGAATTCATAAAGGTTTTCGCCCATGGATAGCTATCCCCGCAATGCATTCGCTGCCGGTCTTTTTCGGTGGCACTCTTAAATATGGTGGCTTCAAAACTTAGTTTCTGAAGATTAGCTCTTAAATGTGTCAGCGAGGGGGCAAGTTTTTGGCGTTTTCCTGGCATGGCAATCAGTGCTAGACTGTGCGGCGTTCAGCTGATCTGTTTAGCGAGGATGCAATACCATGCCGCGAGCACACGAAATTGATTACAAGATCATGGGCGATGACATGCAAATGGTCGAAGTGGAGCTTGATCCGCAGGAAACCGTTATCGCCGAAGCCGGCGTGATGAATTACATGGAAGAAGGCATAGCTTTTGAATCGAAAATGGGCGACGGCAGCGAGGCGGACAAGGGCGTCATGGCTAAGATGTTCGGTGCCGGCAAGCGCTTGTTGGCCGGCGAGTCGCTCATGATCACTCATTTCACTAATCGTGGTTCTGGCAAACAACGTGTCGCATTTGCAGCACCCTACCCGGGAAAAATTATTCCTCTTAACTTGCAAGAGTACGGCGGGGAGATACTGGTGCAGCGCGATGGATTTCTATGCGCCGCTCACGGCACTAAGTTAGACATCGCTTTCACTCAAAAATTGGGCGCAGGCTTCTTTGGTGGGGAAGGTTTCATCTTGCAAAAGATGTCCGGCGACGGAATGGTTTTCATTCACGCATGCGGCACCATTGTGAAGCGTGACTTGCGCCCTGGCGAAGTTTTGCGAATGGACACAGGCTGTCTTGTCGCGATGACGCGCGGAGTGGATTACAGCATTGCTCGGGCCGGCAATTTGAAGTCTATGTTCTTTGGAGGCGAAGGTCTCTTTCTCGCTACAGTTAAGGGACCTGGTAGCGTGTGGATTCAAAGTCTACCCTTTTCCAGACTGGCCAATCGAATCATTGAAAGCTCTTCGAAAACTGGCTCTGGTGGAGTTGAGCAGAATACAGGAATCGGTGGTGGCATTGGCGGTGCTATCGGCGGACTGTTCTCCGAGTAACCCAAGCTCGCTTGTGTTAGGTTTTCCTGCTGAAGCAGACACTTGAACGATGGTGAGCAGGACTTTCACCGCAACGCCCTGCTGTGGCTGATAGTTGAGGTGCTGAACCACATCGCCGGATTTTTTGACTCTGCTGGTCCGGGAAAGGAATGCGCTTCCCATTTGTGCGCCCAGGGCGCTCCCAGCGCGTTGGATAGCCAACTGGGCATCAAAGGGAGTAGGAGCTTCACGTCCTTGCGTTCTTCTCTTCCCAGTGATTGAGACAGTAGACGAATATTCTCTTGCAGATTCGTTGTATCTGCGATCTCCCACAGCACACGGGTTACTCGCCCGACATCGGATTGCGCCAGGTCGAACTTTCGCATTGAGATTCGCTTGAGTCTTACGGTTTGACCGTTATAGAGTCGAAACGAGCTTGTTGCACCGTTGGTGTCGAGGCGGATTTCGTCATTGCTATTGTTGCCTTTGACCTGTTGGAGCGGTGCAATTCTGGTTGCTAGTGTTTCCGCCGCGGCAGCGGGAATTGCGATTTTGCGAAAGGCTCCAAGTTTAGCCTCAACTACTTCCTGTGCGCCGGGGCGCCAATCTTGATCTCCAATCTTCGGCTTTAAGTACACGCCCAACGACAATCGGAAGATCTCTGTACGTGCGCATCGACGAGAAAGGGATTTGTCTACTGCCGTTCGCGAGCCGTAAACAAGCAGTTCCCGCGTCGTAAATACTGTTCCTGGCTCCGCTGCGCTTATGAATCTGCCGATTGAGGAATCGGTACCGTCAGCGCTTTTCGTCGGTATGCCAGTGCTGCTGGAAGTCATAGCACTTCCTCCTTCGATGCTCACATTAGATACGAAGAGAGATGGGAAATAGTTCAATCCAGGCGTCTGCTGACAACCGAATTTAATCAAATGACATCTCCTCTGGACTGGCTGTTTTGATTATCCCCGCAAAGGAGGTCAGAGATTCGGCCGAATCTCTGACCTCCTTTGCGGGGTTGAGTAAAAGATGCTTCGACCGGGTTTTAATGTTGCGATTTTTTCTCTTGAGATCTCCTCCGGCGCGTGCATCAGGACGCAGAGGCATGACGGATGCGCACATGACGGATGCGCTGCATGACAGATGTGCTGCTGACCGATGAGTTGCATGATCGAAGCGCTACATGACCGATGCGCTGCGTGGCCGAATGGCTGAATGGTAGAGGGAAAGTGCGACGCACAAAATGCCCCGGGGGAAACCGGGGGCATTTCGTGCGTCGCAAGACAACCTGATGGAGTTAGTACTTTGAAGCGTTGCTTCTCTTGTAGAAGTTGAACGCATCAAGCGAGTTCGATGTTGTGCATTGGAAGCAGTGAACACCCATTTTTTCGCGGGCTCTATATTTGAGCGAGAGTTCAGCGTAAATCAGTTCATCGGAGAACCGAAAACTTTGAACAGCAGCATCATATACGGTGGCGGCGAAGAAAGTGGTCTATGCGGGCCCACCGAGTTGCTGCGAAGCACATCGGGCAGGGTTCCGCTGAGGTGTACGGCTCGCAATCGAAGTCGCGCCAACGTGTTGTAGTTTCAATGCGGGATCATCCTTGCGAACGGTCCCGGATCAACCACTCCCAGTTCCTTTCAGGCTTGGCGAATAGCAGTGTTTCTCCATGAGCAGTAGGATCGATCCAATCGGTCACTCGATTCCAGAAAACCTGGTATCGAATTGCGCGCTTGGTGCTATCGTCAATTTGCACAATTACTGTGCTGAAGGGACCGCCGCCGTGTTCAACGCTGAGCAGAGCGCTTTGGCAGGCAAGTTCCATCTATTTGTTGCCGTTCAGTTCCATGCCGACATAACGCAAGCTGAGCTTGATGTTTGCTGTTGGCACGGTAACCTGAGGGCGTCTTCCTCATCGAGATTGCACTCGTTCACGAAGCCGTTCCACGGCTGTATGTAGCGAATGTCGTCCTCGATGTTGAGAGCCGAAGGGCGGTTATACGGTTCGTCCGCCGGGAACGCTGTCATCTGCTGAACCGAAGGATCGTATTCAGCCCCAAAGAACGCTTTTTGTATGCGTTACAACGAGTCTTCATGATGACACTCCTTACCTTCAGAAAGTCACTTTCAGGCGCCCCTCGCTCACAAGATCAATACTACCGAGCTTGTGTGAGGATGTCGTGAGGACCTCGGGCACAGACTCGACGGGATTTCGTCACTCTTTTCATCGAATTAGCGCCGTTCGGTAATTGTTATGGGCGAACAACTCGCGCAGAAGGACAATTTCTTGCATAATAGGATTGATCGCAGCAGGAGCTAGAGTTATGGCCAAAGAGCAAAACCAGAAAAAAGAAACCAAGAAAAAGGCTGTCAAAAGCATGAAGGAAAAGAAGGCTGACAAGGTCGCTAAAAAGCGCTCCAAGTAACCGCCCTCCCTCACTTTGCCTGAATTGTGCAGAAAACCGCGGCTGAAGAGCTGCGGTTTTCCTATAGACCCAGTTTTTGGAGCGCAAGTGCGATCTCCCACTCGTCAAGCTCGATTGCCGAAGGACTTGTGAACAGCGAGAAGAACAACACCCGTCCGTTCCGATTTGGAACCAATACTGTCAATCCTGATTCCGGTAGCTGAGCTGAAGGTGACTTTGCTGACGGAAGAGAATATGAGAAATGGCAGGCCAATGCGCCGCCAGCAAAACGGTGCCACTGGTCAATCTTCAACAGGCGAAGATTCGGAAACCTTCCCGATTGAGCTGCGGCTAAGAGGAGCTGCTTCATCAGCGATTCCATGCCTTCGGAATGCGGGCGGAGCTCTCCGATTTGCAAGAGTGTCGTGGTGCCGTCGAGCGACCTTCGAACAAACGTCGCCGGCAAATTTGGTTGGTTCTTGGCCGGCAATGGCGTGGACAAAACTTTCCAGCTTTCAGCCAGCTGAACTGTAGTTTGGATGTTTGCTACCGGGACGGACGTCAGCCTCAGCGCCGGGCGATTCCAGGCTGCGCCGGCGCAGACCGCTTCTATTATTAGGATCAAAGCGACGCCTGATCTGGATGACAGCAGCGTCGGTGGGATTGCCGTGCGCGGAGTAACTAAACTGATGCCGTACATAACAAATAGTACTAGTACTCCTGAGACCATCACCAATGCGAGGTAGAGGGTGTCGGTGGCGCGCAGGTAGGCCTCATATTGTTGGTAAAGTGCAAATGCAAAGAAGTTAAATGCAATTGAGCTGGTAGCTGCAAGCAAAAGGACTTTTCGGCGCACCGAAGGCGCAACTACAGTCTGCGCTACTCCTAACATCAATGCCGGCAGCCAGTACGCTAGATAGCTCAAGAAAACGTTGCAGTTGAAGGTGGTTTCCTGAAGCAGAGGCGCAATCAAGGCGCGCATCCATGTCGTAACAGGCAAGTCTACGAGCGCGTGAGAGAACGATGCCACCCCGCTTCCGAACGCCATCATCAGAAACATGTTGGCGATGTTCGAGTCTGTCGTGATGGCAAATCGCCAGCGTAGACGGCTACAGTAGAAAACTAGAACTAGACCGCAAGTGTACAAAAGCGATCTGATGAGCAACTGGTACTGCGGCACGCTCATCGCAACGTTTACGTTACCTGTGTTCAGTGAGTTCCGCGCTTGCGTATCAACTATCTGGACGAACATCGGCCCGATGTAATTTGCGCATGCCGCTTTATCCAATACATTGAATGCGAAGGCGGTCAGTGCTCCGATGCTGAACAAACCCAGCATCGCCGGGATTGTAACCGGTAGGCGTGGTACTCGCCTGGATACCCAAGTGAAGAGGAAGTATGGTAAACCAACATCAATGGCTCCTCTGAACATCACAAGGAAGAGTTCGTTTACGACTTTTATGTCCTTGGAAGCGCCTCTGGAATGAATCTCAAGCAGCGCAAGTGTCAAGACTCCTGCGAAAATTGGCAGCCTTCCGCGCGAGGGCCACGCCGGCGACGATTGAAGGCACTTGTTCCAACCAACAGTGTGCATGAGCCAGAGGAGCCATGCCGAAAACAGAAATAGTGCCACCACGGAGTGGGGCGGCGTTCTTGCAAAAGAAGAGAGCTGAAACAGATACTCCCAAATCAGCAATGCGGCCAGACCAGTCAGATAGAACAGCCGAATCATCGCTTCGCTGGTAAGCTTCTTCTGTAATGCGAGGATGAGAACTATGGCAACATTGACGAGAAGGACATTTAGGAACCAATGCGCCGCCATGCTTTCTATTGGCTTGGTCCAGAGCCATGCTTTCGATTGTTGATAGATGAAGGCGAAAAAATAGAAGCAACTTTGCCCTGCCGACTCGCTTGCGGTGCTCAGGGCCAGCGCCGCGTGATCGCTGCCGCAGACGATTGTTACACCAATTAGCAGTGTCACCAGAATTGGCAGCACCGCCTTCGGTGGCAGCAGACCCTGTATTGAACCTGTGACTGATTTGCTGCTGCCGATGAGCTTGTGAACAACTCCCACACCGACGAAGTACCAGATCGGCCACAGGTAGCTATTAGTCAGACCCACCGATGAGATGAGCATTCCGCCTTCCGCGGAAATACCACCGCGGACAGTTGCAAATATCAGGTAGGATAAAAGCAGCGAGACCAGGCTCCATACGGCTATCCCCGGCGAGACATTGCCCCGTGGAAAGTGCTTGTCTGCAATCGATGAACGCGCCAGAGCCAGACAAGTTATTCCGAGCAACACTCCTGCACTGCCACCATAAACGAGGCTCATTGCCGGATTGTCCGCCGCGGGAAGGTGCGGTGAGAGTAGTGGTTTTATTGGTGTCAGGATATATAGTTGAATCCCGGCTGCACCGCCGACTACAACGGCGTTGAGCACGGACAGCCATTGCGATACCTTGTTGTGACGAAGTAGATTTCGTTCACAGTAGAACAACGACAAAAACGCAGCGGTCGTGAGTAACGCATTGGCAAAATCACGCTGAAGCAGTAAGACACAAGTGCTCAGGAAGTAGATCGCGCCAACTGCTGAGATGCAATAGACAACCCTGTTGGATAGAGCCGCACCGGTTAGCAATGATGACCACGCGCATGGCAAAACTGCTACCCATAGGAGAACCGACCACATCGGTGCGGACCCCTTGAATCCGGAGAAAGTCTCTATCGCAACAGGTTGTAGCGGAAATTGAGTTAGTGGAATGAGCACGCAAAGAAGTGCGCACAGCTGGAAGATCGGGCGAAGAACCACTAACGACTCCGGCGGTGGCGCGTCAAAATCCAGCCGATCTTTTGAGTAGTTTCGCCAGTAAAACCTTTCAATGAATTTCCACACCGACGAAACTGCCGGCGAGTTTCTAAACTCAGTCCATCGTGTTTCAAGAACAGAGTCTGCGAATTTCCTTCTAACTGGCTCGGCTAGCCAGTCGGCGACGCGGGAGAGGAAAGGAAACAGACCGGCGAGGTAGTTGCCCAGCTTTCTCAGCGTTGCGATTATCTGTATCGGGTTCATTGAGAAGACTGGTTGTTGCCACTATCAGAAAATCAATCGTCGTCGTCGTGCTCTCTCAGTTTCGCAATGTGCTCGGCTAGTCCTTTCAAGCCTGCTATTTCATGCGGATCTAACTGAGCTCTGTGCTGCTCCAGGTAAGCCAGAATGCCCGCTGGAGAAAGCGCCGCTAGCGCTTCGGACGAGGGCACCCCTTCGAATCCGAAATTGTCATGCAAGTGATGAAGTCCGTGAAAAACATTTCGCGCCTCTTCAATGTCGTCTCGCGTGACAGTGCCTTCAAAAAAACACGCTTTAGAAAACGCTTCATAATGGCTGACTAACCAGCTCAGCGCTTCCTTGTTCGCCATGTTGCACTGAGCAAGAAAGCCTTCGAGTTCAGCTGGTGAAAGCATGTGATCGCCGTCGTGATCGATTGAGGGAAAGAGCTTAGCAGCCATGTCGAGTGCGATGGCTGCTTGTTGGAAGCTCGAAGTACCTTCATACAGAGGCGCATTGTTCACGATGTCTTCGAAAGCGTACTGCAAATGCTCGAAGCTATTTAGCTCGAGAGTTTCGAGCATTCGTATTTCGTCTTTCTCCAGCACCATATGCAATCCTGTGGAAGAGTCTATGGCTTGCTCTTTCTCCGAGATTTCGCGAGGGTGGTCCACCGTTATACCTGTAGCTTAAGCGGTCGGTTGCGGTACGTTGACGACGTTGAACGGAACCATCGGGCTCACATCCTCTTCGTAGTTCACCTGGCTGAAGCCAAAGCCGAACAACTTAAGGAACTCTGCGCGATAGGTGTTGTAGTCGGAAATCTCCTTGAGATTTTCGGTGCACACATCAGCCCAGAGAGCCATTACAGCACTTTGAACATCCGGTGCCATTTCCCAATCATCCATGCGTACTCGTCCGTTTTCATCCAACTGAGGAGTCTTGCCGTTGTAGAGTTGAGTAGCGAACATTCGATAAATCTGTTCAATGCAACCTTCATGCGTTCCTTTCTCTTTCATTACTTTAAACAGTAATGAGATGTAGAGCGGAACCACTGGAATTGCTGAGCTTGCTTGAGTGACTACGGCTTTGTTTACCGATACTAGTGCGGTGCCGTTGATTGATTGCATCTTCTTTGTGATGGACGCAGCATTGTTTTCCAGATCTTCCTTAGCTTTACCGATGGTGCCATTACGGTACACGGCCCAGGTGATTTCCGGTCCGATGTAAGAATAGGCGACCGTTTTGCATCCTTCTGCAAGGACGCCGGCTTTCAGCATGTCGTCGATCCACAAGTTCCAATCTTCGCCGCCCATCACTTTGACGGTGTTGGCAATTTCTTCTTCGTTGGCAGGCGGAATGTCCACTGTCGTGACAAGCTCTTTGTCCGTGTTCAGTGTTTTGGCGTGAAATGATTCGCCGATTGGTTTGAGCACGGAACTAAAGTCTATGCCGGATTTAGGATCTTTTCTGCGAGGCGATGCCAGGCTGTACACAACCATGTCCACCTGTATGAGATCACGCTTTATCAGGTCGATAGTTTGTTTGCGAATTTCATCGGAGAACGCATCGCCGTTGATGCTCTTTGCGTAGAGACCTTGCTCCGTCGCCGCTTTCTCAAGCTCTGCCGTGTTGTACCAGCCGGCCGTAGCTGGTTTGTCCGCATCGGCCGGACGTTCGAAGAATACGCCGACAGTCGCTGCATTACACGCAAATGCTGCTGTGATTCGACTGGCTAGTCCATAACCTGTTGATGAGCCGATTACCAGTACCTTCTTTGGACCGTCTGCTACCGGACCCTTCGCCTTTACGAATTGAATTTGTTCTCGTACATTTTCGGCACATCCGACGGGATGCGTCGTAACGCAAATGAAGCCTCGGATTCTTGGTTTGATGATCATGAAAATCAGTCCTACGTCAACTTTACGGCAAACAAAAATTATGGCATAAGACAAGAAGCTGATTTCCGCTTGATTAAAGGCTGTTTGTTAGGTAGATCTTATACGTGCGCTGTTGTGGATCGGTGAAGCGGGAAGGGGAAGCCGGGCATGGCTTCCCCTTGGGGAGTTTAGGGAGTTGTGAGGATAAAATTACTAGTGATTATTTTTTCCCGGGCAGAACTTGCTTGAGCCCGGAAACTATTCCTCCTGGTTTGTTCTGGAGCAGAAGACTCTGAAGCAACGCGCCTGTTATCGGGTTCGTGTTCTCGCGATGAGGTTGGGGGGCTTCACCGTTTCGAATTACTGAACCAATGGCGCCAGCGGCAGCTCCGGCTGCGCTCGCGGCTCCGATTCCACCGCCAATTGTCCCGTCTGAAGGCGGGGGAGCAACCGGAACTGGTTCTCGCTTAACGTCGTATGCGTGCAATTCGTTCTTCTGAGCCGGCGTCGCTTCGTTACCGTCCTTAGGCGCGTCGTCGACTTTAGGCTTGTCCATTGCGTTTCTGTCTTCGTGTGCTTGTACTGGTTTTAAGGCAGCTCGTATCGCGTTTGACAACGCACTTCCTCTGAGGCTTCCACTTTCCGCCTGAACGGAACGCAATTCTTGCCCGGTTGTGCAAAGGGCGCCGGAGATGGAGTTTCGATCTACCGGTACGGTACCCAACAACATTGTTCCGTCCGGTCGCAGTTCAAGGTCCGCAGGGATTTGGCTCTTAATTCCCTTGAGCACGCTGCTGACCGCTTCACTGAACGAACCGTCGTAAAGCTTTGCTGCGGTGAAATCTTCCTTCTCCGAAATGCTGAATTGTTGATGTTCTGCTTCTTGCTCAAAATGCGAATTATTCATGCCAATACCCTCCAGGTAGCCTCCACGCCGTTCATTTGGCGATGAGAGAAACTTAGCCGAAGATCATTGAGGGATCGTAAATTTTGACTGTGTAATCAATGCCTCGACGCGTGCTTGAGAAACCGGTGCGTAATCCCAAACATCAACGCCTACGTTTATCTGTTTACCCTTCACTTGCCACCGCTGATGCACGTGCCCGTGCAACAGCCAGCCCCCGTTGTTATCCGGCTTGTGCTCCGGAAAGCGCCGATCAGTGTCGGCAGGGTGGAAATAAGGCATGTGACAGCAGAGCACTTCCTCGCCGGCTATCTTAAGCGTAGTATCTTCCGTGACGTCGCAAAAACCCGCCTGGATGTAGCGCAACGCATAGGCGCGTGAATTGTTATTGCTGCTGTGACAAAGGTCGTGGTTGCCTGCAACCAGGTGAATCTTTCCGTTCAAGAGCGGCACCACTTGCTTGACGCGTCGAAAATCGAGAGAGAAGTCGCCGAGAAAGTAAACCTCGTCCTCCGGTTGCACCAAGTCATTCCAGTTCGCGATCAGATCCAGATCCATCTCTTCGACTGAATCATAGGGCCTGTCGCAATATTGGATTATGTTTTTGTGGCCGAAATGGGTGTCGGCGCTAAACCAGATATTGCTCATGGTGCGACAGGCACAGGCCTGTAACCAGCTATACCTGATTGATTTAAGCATGAATGAACTTTTCAGGCTTGCTTGGCAATCAACCTGTTGCCCAAGTCTTATCCATTGCCTCGATTATCGGAGTACTCTTCATACTCGTAATCTGGTCATTCATAGCCGTTTTTCGAAACAATACCTTCAAAATCTCCGACCGCAGCTTTTGCATGTCATATTTTTCCATCGTTATGTATCTATCTGCGCCCAGCACTCCGGCCGCTATTTCGAGTCCGTGACGCACGGAGCGCGCAAAAGTGGAAGTGCGGGCGCAATAGAACACAAACGGAATCTCTTTTGACTTGGGATGGCGCTTGCATTCTTCAAGGAACGCAAACACGCTCTCATCATATTCAAGGTGCACCGCTGAGATGATGAGGTTGAAGTTCTGCGATTGCAGCGCGCTGTAGGCTTGGTTTACCGTATCAACAATAGTTATATTGCAGTCAGGCAAACACTCCGCTATGTTTCGGATATTCTCTTCTTTTTCTTGCAATACAAGGACACGAGCGAGCATCTAGCACCTCCAGGGAAGCTGTCCGTAGTCAAATAGACAACTTCACATAAGCGCGGGTTCCCCTAGTACTTGCAAGTATCGAGTTTTCCCGAGTATCGTTCAGGTTCCCCGGGCGGATTTAGAAACTCTGAAGTATTTTGCCAACTCATCTCCGATTTTGCCATAACGGTTGAACCTTGTTAGTGCAAACCCTCTTGCGGTTGCGATGCTGTGCTCGGCGGGATGCGTTGACCGAATACTATCGGGTCGGTTGGCGTTGTCGAGCGTGCGAAAGTATTGCAACCGCTGCCTTCCTGGCTGAGTCAACTGCTGCATCGGCCAGCAAATGCGATGTTCCGACCCAGTCTCCGCAGAAGAAAATATTTGGATAGGCACCGCCTGCGGCGACATCTGCTAAGCCATTGCTCCCGGCATCGACGGCGCGAGCTGTGCCGTAACTTGCCACCATGTTTGGCAGGAACCTTTTGGAGACCACAAACTGATCCCAGCCTGGCTGAACACTATCGAGCAACCCCAGGAGTCGCAGTTGATGTTGTTCTGTCCCGCTTTCTCCCGGGGGCAGATAAATTGCGGCATGGATTACTGCTTGATCGCCATCGGCAAGTCGAGCGGCAGATGAATGAACAGAGTAGTACAGAGGTTCGTCGATGCCCAGGGCGAAAGTATTATCCTTCTCCGGCAATTTGCTCAGACAAACGTCCAGGCAAGCCACAGTGCATGGACGTTTGTTTTTCAAACGATCAAGGGTGGAAGATTTTGGCAACACCGCGCCAGCACCATCTGGCGGTATCGCCAGTACTACCGCATCGAATCGCTCGACTAGTCCATTGATATGGACGTCAACGCCGGTTTCGTCGGGGCTGATAGATTCGATCAATGTTTCCAGTCTTACATCAATCGCATCTTTGCTCAGTTTGTAGATAGCATCAACAATCGTTTGCCAGCCGTGATCCAGATAGACCACACCGCGCAAAGCAAGGGCCAGTTGGCGAATGGCCGCTCCGGCGGACATTTCATCGGGAATATTGGCATAAGTTGATAGCCTCACCAGCGCTTCGATCACTTCTCGAACGCGCTTGTGGTGCGTATTGCCGCTCAGCCACCGTGACAGGGGCATTCCTGCGAGTTCTGCCGTTGAGATTGCGCTTATTCTTGTAACGAGCGAAACAAGTTCAACTTTTTCAGTAACGGAAAGGACTTTGGTGCTGACAAGGGTTGCCATGCTGAGCGGCAAATCGAACAAGATGCTTTCTGCCAGCGCAAATGCCCTTTTGAATTTTGGCGACGGACCGTGTGACAGGCTGATGTTCGATTCGCGCAGATATTGATAGAGGGCGCCGCTCTTATACAGGGCGTGTGGCCCCTGATTCAAATAGAAACCGTCTTTTAGCAGTGTTGTGGCGCGTCCACCGACGGTTCCGGATCGTTCGATCAACGTTACGTGCTGATCTGCTTTCACGAGCTCAGCTGCGGCGGTCAGTCCCGCCAATCCGGCGCCGACTACTGCAATTCTCTGTGGTGTGAAAGATTCCATGTCGGTCTCGCCGGAGTTTAGGATGCAATATTAAACCATGGGCTTTCGAGCGTCGTTCCTGTATATGCAGGACTGCCTGCAGAGGATATGGCGCGAAGGCTTCGTTCATCCGTCCAAGTGTCCTTCACACTTTACTTGCGGCGTTTGTGCGTTATTGAATCCCGCGCACGATGGTAAAGTTCTGTGTAAAATGAAGGAGCACCAACCGAGCGAACCATGGGAATAAACCTTCACATCAGTACGATTCGAGATGGCACTATCAAGTCTACAGTGCAGTACTTGTCGGGAGAGCGATCGAATGGCACTTTGAGTCTGTCTTTTGGGCGAAGCAACCCTCCGGCGCAGATTCACTTTATCGACGGAGATCCCGTTGCGGCAATGTTCGGGAGGCTCAAGGGCGCAGTTGTATTCGATTTGCTGTTTTGTCAGGAGCAGTCTATTACCGAAATTGAATTTGCGCCTTCGACCGTTTCCAGTTGGAGAGATGGTTGCGACAGATCCGTATTGCTCGATACCGAGAATTTGAATCAGATTTTAAAGAGTCAATCTGAGGCTGTTGCTTCGTGTGAGGCTCGCCCGTTCATATATGGACCGCTCTTGGTGCAGACTGCAGAAGGTGAGCCGGTCGGGTCGGTGCTAAAAGTAATTTACGAGTTTGAAAACTATCAAGCGCTACTAGAGTCTGTGGATTCCACCGATGATGATCGTTATGCTCCGTTAATGCAGTGTTCTTTGATTCGCCGGGCGCTCGACGCAGGGGTGATGACATATAAGACTCCGTTGGTATCACTGAAGTATCTGAGGAACCTTCTCAACTTTGTACAACCGTTGGAAAGTAATGAAGCTGAAAATCTGAAAGGCTACATGCGCGCGTTGCTGCCGCATCCGCGTGCTACGCGCGTTCCCCTTGAGCGCTTCTATGCTTTTGCAGGCGCAGTTGAAGCCATAGCTTACAGGCGTGGCGATGCGGCCGGAGATGAAGCAAAGAAATTTATCTACAAGTGCATTCGCAGCGCTGCCGATGAAGGCACGAAAACTCGCGCCGGGTATAACGACGCCGACGACTAAAGCAAAGCGGACAGCACTGTTGGGGACCCTAATTGAAGTGTTAGGGGCCACCCGTTAATAATCTTCTCTGTGGGGTCTTTGGAAGCTGCTGTGAAACTATTTCGTATCTTTTGGTGCCTTGCTTTCGTATTTTCAGTTGTTCAGCCCGCTTTCAGTAAGGATGACGTGCGGCTCACTGAAGCTCAGGGGGACGTTTACAAGCGTGGCTTTGTCGACTGGGAGCGGGAAGTTTGGTCTGAACCCGTGCCTGCTCGTCAAGGCGATATGTTGCATGAAGGAATGCAAATCGGGACGGGCGAACACTCTCGAGCTCAGATCACCTGGCCGAAAGTTACTACGCGCGTTTGGTCCAATTCCGTCTACGCCATTGCGCCCAATCAGCGCCTTGTCTATCTCCTCGGCGGAGAAATGTTGTATCAGTTGGACAAAAAGCGCAAGAGAAATTCCGAATACTATGTTTGGACAAAACTGATTCAGGCTCGTATGCGCGGCACAACCGTGCTGTTTCAGTCCAGCGGAAACACTACCAGAATGACTGTTCTGGAGGGATGCGCCGAAGTTCTCAATCGGCTTGATAGAAGCGTGATTCGTGTAAAACCCGGAGCAGTAGTTGAAGTTACCGAGAAGCAAGTAACAGGCAGCTTGCCTGGTGGAAGCAATTCCACCGCAGGTTCTAATGACGGCGAGTCGCCGTCTATTGCTACTGGATCAGGCATTCAAATCTTTGATACTGCTTCGACCACCACTTCCTTATACAAGGCCGATAGTATTGCGCTGCTGAGCAATTCCCTGATTTCTAACTTTACCGGCCCGCTAAAGAGTCTTTCTCTTGTGCAGGATGCACTGGGGGCAATGGGAACCGCGGGGGTACCAGCCCTGTCTTCCATAGCCGAAATTGTGGCGGTCCCTAAGAAGCTCAGTTACAGTCTGGGTCCGCAGGTTGGAACGGCGATTCCTTTGCCACCGGCATTAATCTCAGAGTTTCCGCCGCAAGGAATTAGTGCGGTGGCGCCGGTGGCACCATTTGACCTAAGTGGAAGCAGCAAGCAAGTTGGACAGTTGTCCGGCGGTATTGGAACCGGTGCCGCTGTGCTTCAATCTGGAACGCTAAATACAGGTGCCGCCGGTATGGGCCAGTCGCTGACTCCAAGCGCAGCTGCAGGAGTCGGATTCCCTGCTCAAATTCTCAATACAACCGGAGTGGGCGGCACACTCAACTCGCTTGTTCATTAAGTCACTTGGTCCATAAGTAAGCATAGAAAAAATAGAAAAAGAGGATCTAGCCGCGTGACTATTCCGCTCTTCTTTCGTAACTTCATCGATTCAGGCACGCGCCGCGGCAAGACCGCATTCTTCCTCTATGTCTGCATTGTTATAGCCGCCGGCAGTGTGCTCACCTTCTCCGGAATCATGCGAAGGGCAGAGCTACAAACAATAGACCGGCGATTCGAGTTGCGCAGTTGGTTCCGATGGAACGCTGAATCGAGCCGCAGATTGGCGTTTGCAAATCTAGTCGATTATCACCGTGAGCATGAAATTCCACTTAGATGGTGGGCGTGGGATTATACGCTTAGCTGGCTGATTGAGCCGAATCAAACGCGCGCTCTTTCTAAGATTGTGATATTCAATCACCTCTTGGAGGATGAACCGCCTGTGGAGGCAATTAAAGAGAACCCCTGGCTGGCTCCTTTAGCAAAGTATCCTATCTCGCGGGCATCTCTTGCTTCCATTGTCGAGTTTCTTGCTCGCTCGGGCGCTCGCCTGATCATCCTGGATAATGATTTTCCGCAGTACTCTGAACATGACGCGATTTTGGCAAAAACGATTCACAATTGTTCAAGTGGCAAGTTTGGCGGGCGCAAAGTACCAATTCTTATCGCAGGTACCGTTGTTCATCGGACCGCTGGTAATGCCATTCAAGTGAACTTTGCGCCACCGGCTCCGGGGGTATTGGGTGAACTTGGGAAACTTGAGCCGGGCGAGGACTTGACCGCGAAATACGTCGGCAACGTGAACATGGTTATGGATGAGGACCAGATAGTTCGGCGCTGCCTTTGTACCAGACTTGGTTTGGACGGTCCCGACGTGCCTTCCATTGCCATGAAAAGCTTGACTGCCCTTGGCCAGGCTCTACCACAGAGCTTGCCGGCAGTGATGGATATAGACTTCATTGGTCCACCGAATTCAGATCAATTTCCCGTGCGCCCTTTCACCTATCTGTTTGATCCGGCGCTTAAAGCTCGCATCGCCGGAAGTGCCACCAATGATGTTTGCGTGAAAGATTCAATAGTCATTCTTGGCGACGGAGTGACGGATGTTTTCGCGACTCCGTACACCAATGCAGGCGTAAACTTGCGCAGCGGGTCTGAGATTATTGCGCAGTCTGTTGACACAATTGCGCGGCGCAGCTGGCCTCAAAGGCTTGATGACATGGCGTCGCTGTTCTATCTTGCGGCAAGCGGCGTGGTCGGGGCCTCACTCTGGTGCTTCCGCCGGCTCATTTGGACCGGCCGCCAGTCCTCACTTCGAGCTCACGCCTTGATGATTGGCGTCGATCTGGCATTCTATTGCGCTACGATCGCGCTTTCATTTGGCGCAGCTTGTATGCTTTTTTCCTACGCAGGATTGATAGCACCTCTAGTGGTGCCGATAATCGCTTTGACTATCGCCGCTTTGGCCACGGCGCTGTGGGAAAGAGAGGCGGAAACGGCCTACTTGCTCAAAGAACAGTTGAGGCAGATGGAAGAAAACTTTCGCCTCGAGCAGGTCAATCATCAAGTTGAGTTGAGAGCAAGCGCCGCCGAGGCCCGGACACGACAGATTGCCCAAGCTGAGGGCATGCGGAAGGACTTTGTGCGCAAAATCAATCACGACTTGAAGGCGCCTGTCACTGTAATGAGTTGGACTCTGGCAAAGTGGAACAAAGAAGGACTGCATTGCAATTCTGCAAATGAAAAACTCGAACGCATGGTGCGCACTTGCGATCGCCTGGTCGGTTTGCTTCATGAACTGGGGAACAACTATGATCGCGCTGAAGAGATTGCCGCGGACGAGCATCAGTCGTGTGAGTTGAGCACTCTGATTCGCGATTGCATTTCAATGGCCCAACCGCTTGCGGAGTCAAAGGGAGGAAAGATTGAGTTGATTGTGCCGTCGCGCCGCTTTTGGGTTTCGGCGAACCAGTTGGAGCTGTCTCGAGTGTTTGACAATTTGATTCGAAATGCACTCGTGCATAATCCCGATGGTACCCGCGTCTGCGTTGAAATCCGCTCTCAAGCGCACCGGCATCAAGTCAGTATTTCCGATCAAGGGACCGGAATTGAAAGTGACCGGTTGGATTCGCTTTTTGAACGAAGCAGGAATGAAGAGGGAAGAGAGCGTCTTGGATTGGCTATAGTGCGTGGGTTCGTTGAAAAGTCCGGTGGAACTATTACGGTCGCAAGCGAACGAAGTTGCGGCACAACTTTTACCGTGACGCTCCCGTCACTAGATCTAGTGGCAGGAGGCGATACCTTTGACACTGGTTGCGAAGATCCGCAAACGGTGTCAAGTGCCACGCAAGCTGAGCCGTTCAGTGAAAACGGAGGCGAAGCAGTGCGGCTCAAGCAAAGATTGTCGGCGTAATTACGGAAACCAGAAGGGGGCAAAGTCGCCGGGCGACTTTGAAGACACTATGAAACGAATCATCCTCGTCGAGGACGACATGGATTTCGCTGAAATTCTCAAGGAAGAACTCGAGGACGACAATCAAGTCAAGGTTGTCGCCATGCTCCATAGTGAGCAGGAGGCGCGGGATTATTTTGCGATAAACGGATTGGCGGGTATTGATTGCGCGCTAGTGGACCTTGTTTTGCCGGGGATTCCCGGCGCGCGCAGCGCTAATTCTATGGTCGGGTTGAACATTGTGCATTCGTTAAGGCAGGAACTTGATTTTTCAGGACTAATAATTGTTTTGACAAATTCCAGATTGTTGGAGGATGGCGAACGCGCCTTGTCAGCTGGATGTGATGGCTATTTGTGCAAGCATGCTCAAATGTCTGAGATACCGTCCATGGTGCTCGAATTGAAACTTGCCTTACGAGGAAGTGTGGTTCTCGTCTCTCGCGAAATGCGGCATGTGTTCATTCGCGATGAACTATCGGCCAAAGAAGCCCGTTTGATGGAACTGATCAACGGCGGGGCTACATGGGCTGAAGTGGCAACACAACTTGGTTACAAGACTTCTAAAGCTGCGGCGACAATCGGGTATCGTATTTTCGACAAGCTCTTGACTCCGGCAGAAAATGCACAGCTTTCTGAGGATAAAGAGGTAAAGCGCAAAAGGGCATTAGAAAAATGGCGGGCTCGCTATCAGTTTGCCACTGTGCGCTAAAACTTGTGAAGGCGAAGACGTCAAGTACAATTGCTTTGTTTCTCTTCCCGCTGCCATATTGAGATAACCAACTCAACTGAGCCTGTAGGAGAATTTATGAAGAGTAAGAACAATTGCGTTACTGGTGTAACTGCAACCATGTCGGTAATAATTTTTGCTGCTCCAGTCAGCGCGCAAGCATTGTTGAATCTAAACGCGGGTGGCGGTGGGCAATTGTCCGTCGGACTTAGCGGAGTCAGCGTTGGAGCGGCAGGGGCAGGAAGCGCGCAGGGCTCTGGCGCAGTCAATGCTGGTGCTGTCGGCGGACTAACCGGCTCAGCCCTCGGTTCACTCGGTACTGTAGTACCGGCAGCTGTTCCCGGTAGCGCTTTCTTAGGAGCGTTTTCACTTCCTATCAATGCTGGCGCGGCCGCTGCGGGTACCGCATCTGGTGCCGCATCTGGTGCCGCTACTGCAATCATTACTGCAGGTAATCTTCCGGCGTTTAGTGTACCGGTACCCCCAAGCTTGCCGGTCGGAGCTCAGTTCCTCGGCGTCCCCGGTGCTGCTGCTTTCGCTGCAGCTAACGCGGCAGCCGGCGCCACTGGCGGTGGATCGATCGGGCTCTTCGGTAACGGGGCTGCCCTATCCGGAACCGCTGGTGGCGCTGCTTTAGCTGCGCAGAACGCCGCTGCTGCAGCGCAAAATGCAGCTGCCGGAGTGCTGGCAACTGGTGGCGGAAGCTTGCCGGGAGCCGGCGCCTTGCCTGTCAACGGTAATGTGTTTGGAACTGCTAGCGGCGCCGCTTCTGCGGCACAAAATTCAGCTGCCGGAGTGCTGGCAACTGGTGGCGGAAGCTTGCCGGGAGCCGGCGCCTTGCCTGTCAACGGTAATGTGTTT
>JAIELX010000120.1 GCA_019752635.1 Candidatus Obscuribacterales bacterium
AGATTCCGCGCTAGCCGGTGGTGGCGTTGGAGGAGTGGTATCAGCGAGAAGATCGTTCAATCCGCCGGAAACCGGAGATTCCGCGCTAGCCGGTGGTGGCGTTGGAGGAGTGGTATCAGCGAGAAGATCGTTCAATCCGCCGGAAACCGGAGTCTGCGCGCTAGCAGGTGGTGGCGTTGGAGGAGTGGTATCAGCGAGAAGATCGTTCAGCCCGCCGGAAACCGGAGATTCCGCGCTAGCAGGTGGTGGCGTTGGAGGAGTGGTATCAGCGAGAAGATCGTTCAATCCGCGGGAAACCGGAGTTGCCTTAGCGGGCTCCTCTGGTGCTGGTTCATCGAATAGCGAATTAAGACTCGGCGAGCCACGTCCTGCGCGGGCCGGTTTGATGCTTAGAGGTGCAGCTGCGGCTTCGGGCTCATTGTCGGCAAAAAGTGAGTTAAGACCGGACGGCGACGGTGCCGAGGTTGAGGGCGCAGGGGTTGGCAGTGGTTTCGGCGGGTCGAACAACGAACTGAGACCCTTGGCGGGAGCTTTCGGTGCTTCGGCAGAGCTTGCCGGAGCCGGATCTTCGAAAAGTGAGTTCAGTCCCTTGGCGGGCTTTTCCGCGGGCACGTTTTCGACTGGTTCATCGGCAAACAGTGAGTTCAATCCGTTCGGCGTCGCTGGCTTCGCGGGAGTTGGCGGGGGGTCGGAGAGAAGCGTATTTAACCCGCTGTCTGCCTGTTTCGCAGCTTCCTTTTCAAGCGTTTCAGGTACAGTCGCTTTCTCGGGGACTGCAGGTTTTGATGGCTCGTCATCATCGAACAAGCTTTGCAATGAAAGACCGCTACTAGCGGGTTTTGCTGCAGCCGGAGGTACAGGTTTTGCCTTTGGCAGTGCGTTATCTGAGAAGAGATCGCGAAGTGAACCACTTGCCGAAGGTGGAGTTGGTTTGGCTGCCGGTGCAGGAGTCGCAGCGGCTGGATCGCCGAACAAATCACGAAGGTTGTTCGGCGCCGGTTTGACTGCTTCCGCCGGCTTTGCGGACGGGGCGTCATTGAACAAGTCTCGCAAAGCATTTCCTTGAGGTTGTGGCTTCGCTGCAGGAGAATCCGAAAAGAGATCACGGAGAGCAGAGGCTGCCGCTGGCGCTGCATCCGGAGCGGCATCCGGTGCATTGTCCGCATCTACTGCTGCTGACGGATTCTTTACGTATAACTGAAGGTAGTCCGCTAACTTGGGCGACTTGCTGGCAATCGACAGCGCTCCTGGATCGATTAACGACATGAACAGTTCATCGAGTGGAACAGGAGCATTTGCCAGCGTAGGATCCGTTGGAATGCCCAATGAAGTTAGGTAAAAATAGAGAGGATCAGGCAATCCGTCCTTCACTTTACCCCGGTTTCCCTTTCCTGGCCACTTGTTGAGGTCTGTCGCTAGTTTCTTGATTGTATCCTCGTTTATTGCTTTGGTTAGATGCGCGGAGCAGTAGGCGAAGCACTGTCCTGCTTCTGCGGCCTCGGAAACTTTTGAGGACATGACCATATCGAGCATCCCCATTTCGAAGGAGGTTGCATCAATGTAGTAAGCCATTGCTAGTCCGGCGTCAACGCGGAAAATGAAAGCAACGCCGTCCAACTCCGCTGATTCATTTAGATTGTCGAGCGAAGCAAATGGTTTGAGAATGAATAGCAGGTCGCCACGTTGACCTTGCTCAACTTGTTCGGAAGCCCAAGCATCGGGGGGGGTCTCCATTCCTTGTATCCAGGCCGCAAGGCCTTGGCGGAATTTCGAATTTGTTGGTGCTGCAGGTATCGTAATCTTCATCTCATGCTCCAGTTAACTCAATTGCTTCAGTTGTCCGCCATTCCTGCCATGATCTTGGCGTACTGCGCTTCTAGGGCTGTTAAACGCGAATTGAGTTGTTTGTCCTTCTCTTCAAATGTAGAACGATGCATCTCCAGGACTCGATCAACTTCGAATTTGAGCGAATCAAGCGACACCGACAGATTCTTCTCGGAAGTGTGCAGCAGTGTTGCAAAACGGGTTTTGTAGACCTGCACGCTGTTGGTAAGCTGTTTGTTAAGTTCGTTCGACATCTTCTCCATGTCGCCCGACATTTCTTCCAGTAGTGCTTTGGCACTATCGGAGCTGAATTCCATTGCTTTAGCCTGCATCGCGTCGTCGTAACGTTTTCGCGTTTCACTGGAAGTTTTGTCGCCTTTCTCGCGCAGCTCTTGTTCAGTTGTGGCCAGAAGTTGGGATAGCTTATCTACCGCTTCAGCCGTTTGTTCTTTTAGCGTCGCGAGTGTTTTCGCCGGTGCTTCAACGCTTTTCTTGCGCGCTACTTCAAACTCTGCTTGACGCTCTTTTTCCATCTCTGCGAGTTCTTGTTCGCTTGCAGCGCACACGTTGTCGAATCGCTGCTTCAATTCGGTTTCTATTTCCTGGCGAATTGTTTGAATAGCAGTCGGCTGCTCCGAGCTGATTTTTATCAGCTGTCCTTCGATTTGAGCGCAAACAGACTTTAATGTCTTTAGTTGCGTTGCGTGCTCTGTTTTGGCTGTTTCCGCCAATTGTGCCGCACCGTCTTGCAGCTCTTTCGTGACCTCGCCGATGGCTACGGTCAACGTGTCCTGTGCTTCCTTTATATTGCCGGCTAAACCGCTCGAGCTGCGCTCTCTTTCTTCGGACAAAACAGCCCGAGCTTTTCGCGCTGCGGCATCCAGCTCGTTCAATGCCGTGTCGACAGTGGTGCGAGTTTCCGTAGTAGCAGACCGAAAACCGTTCTGCAAAGGAACTAAAGACTGACCAACTCTGTCGGTACTGAGCTCGCCGTGCCATTCCTGCTGATAAAGAAACTCTCTGGTCAACTGTGAAACTCTAAAGTCCAGATCTTCCTTTATATGTAGAAGGTGCTGCTCGTTGTATGCCAAGATCTGAACGATTGCCTCTCGATGCTTCTCTTGCATCGATTGAATCTGTGTCTGCAATTGCTCGTTAGCTTTTGTTTCTACCAGTTCTAATCGCCTTTTCGATTCCTGTAGTCGTTGCTCTCCGGCGCCGTTTTTCAATGCCGCACAGCGCTCCAGCAGTTCCTTCCGCTTTTCTGCCAACTCGTCCAGTCGCTTTCTGCCTGTTTCAAAAATGTCTTTTAGATTCTTGCTCATTTCTAGAAATCCAAATCGGCATGGGATAACGCACTGACGAATTCATCAAGCTCGGACGCAGCGGCTTCCAGCTCAGAAAGCTGTCTTTCGACGTCGGTACTCTCTTTATCGAATGTCTTGAAAATTTCCTCCAGCTGTTCCGTCGCGGCTTTGCATTCCTTCTCGAGGTTATGCGTTTTTTCCTCACGCTGCTTAGCCAGCAGATTTTTGAACTCTTCGAAGTCGGCTTCGAAAGACTTTTCCGTATCGGCCAGGCAGGCTCTTACGGAGCCAGCGGTGCTTTTTCGTAGATTGAGGAAGAGTTCTTTCAACTCTTTGTCTTTGGAAGCTGTAACCTTGAGACCCGCTTTTTCGTGTTCTGCCAACCCTTCCAGTACTTCCTTCTGTGCTGTACGCTCAAAATCCTCAAGCTTTTGGATGAAACGCTCGATGTACGTTTCTTCGAATTGATGAAGCGTTAGTTTCGTTTCCTCGCCAATCAAGCTAAGCTGCTCTTCCACTTGATCGACCGCATTCTGTAGTTCGCGTGCGCAACGAACCGACGCATTCTTGATAGCTTTAGCGTGAACTTCGGTCTGCATCTTCGCTACGGTAGAGCTTGTCTCCTCGAATGCCTCAGGTAGGGCGCGCATCGATGCTAAGTCGGCTGCGATGCTTGAAGTCACTTTGTCCTCGGTCAGAGCGTTCTGGCTGAGAGTCGATATTCTGGCTGAGGGAGCTGTCGATTGCATTTGTGTCTGAAGGGTTTCGGACATTCTTTCAATTATCTTTCGCGCCTCATCGCGAAGCGAGACTTCAATTGTTTTCGTAAGCGATTTGAGTTCGCTTACCGAATTCTCCGTTTGTGTAAGGAGAATTTGCTGCTGTTGGGTTTGAAACTCATCCAGAAGTTGCTTGCTTCTGCCTATTTCTGCCGCCACTTCATTGGCGAATGTGGTTTTGGCGGTGCTGAGCTGTTTTGAGTGCCCCGTTATATCTTGTGCCAGCTTTGCTTCTACGCCCGCAAGTTGTTCCTGGTACCGGGTTACGCCTTCCTGAATTTTCTGCTCGAAGGTTAGGACGAGTTCTTCCAGTTTCACCGTCAGATATTCTCGAACCCTGGCTCCTGCTTCTGATAGTGTCTGCAGTTCTTGCTTTCTCAGCTCCACCAGTTCATCAAGAATCTGTTGGCGTTCTTCCTGCAGGCTGTTGACGGATGCCCTCAGTTCTTCTTCGACGCTGGCGTCCGATTGCTCAATGTGCACTTTTGCACTATCGGTTAACTGTACGTTGAGCTTCAGGGCTTCTTCGTAGGTCTGCGCAATCGCAACTTCCAGTTCCCGGGAAGCTTTGGAAACAGCAGCTAGAAATAGTTTTGCAGGAGAGTCTTGGGGTTCCATTTTCGCTACCTCCCGGGAGCGCGCATAATCCATATGCCCAATTTGCATATAAGGAGCCTGAGTTTCATGCAGAAAAAGGACAAATATTGAAAAGATTGCCTCTTTGCAACCGTCTCGTGACTCCGCCGTCAGGATTGGTTATTCGGAAACGGGCTGATAAATAAATACTTGCAGGCAAATTCTGCCACCGTTACGGCGGGGACCAGGACTTCACCGTCGCCGAGTTGTCCGAGAATCTACGATATTTTGTCTGCAACATTCTTCTGTTTGGCGGATCTATTGCACTACAGGCGGTGCGGCTCAAGACTGCGTCTCGATTTGATTGTCAGTTCTCCAATCAAACACTGAGCCCGTTTTCCGATTTCCTGTTTTAATTTGACGTTGCTGTCTAGCGCTCTTAGCTGTGCGATGCTGATTGCCTGCCGGTTTTCTTTCGCGTCGAGACCGGTTTCAAAACTGTTCGCGCAACCGGCTTTGCCGGGATCGAAAGTGCGTCGGGGAATCCGTCGCGATCGTCGTCTTTCAAGTACTTAAGGTTGCAACCATAGGCGTCGCTTACATTTGTCAGTGCGTTCGATTGAACTTTTACGCCGTGCGGATTCGTCACTTCGCCTTCAATTTGCCCGGGAACTTTGAATAGCCATTCCGGATTCAGCCGCTCTATTCCCGTGTCTTTTCCCGCAACCATGAAATGTTCTGTAATCTTTCCGTCGCCGTCGACATCGCAAGGCAGATCGTCTGTGGAGTACAGTGCAAGACCGCGCAAGAACTCCAAAAGCGCCACACGATCGGATTCCGACAGCTGTTTGTAGGCTTTCGATTCGGACTCGGCTTCGCCGCCGTGGCGGCGAATGACTTCGTCTAGACTTAAACTTGCGCCGTCATGTCCATAGGGTGCTGTGCTGCCGACTCCCCACAGAGGCGCTGTGCGCCAGGATTTTATCAAGGTACCGTCGAACTGCATTTGATAAAACTCGGGACCCAGATCGTGATGTATGAAGTCTGAGTAAACCTGTCGTGCTGTAAAGGCGTTCCGCGCTGGCGAGCCATTCTTCGTTAGTCGCTCGAGGCGTCCTTCCAGGCGGTTCGTCGTCGGATTATGCGTTACTGATACATCGAAGAATCTCCTGTCACCCGGATACTGCTTCGTGTAGTCTGCATCACCACTGTTGTTTGCTTCGATCTTCCAATCTTGCACGTGACAGTGCGCGCAGTTTAGTGACTTGAACAGTGCCTGACCCTTTTGCTTCAGCGGCGTGTTGATCGCCGTTGCCGGCCTAGGGTGATTGAGTTGGTAAAACTCAATCAGATCCATGTCTCCCTCGGACAGTTCTTCCACCACGCCGTCGCGATCCGGATCGTCCATGCTGAAGCCTCTTGCATCTTTTGTTTGTCCGCGATCGCGTGTGCGTCCGTTGTAAAATTGCTGCGCCCCGAGTTGCGAAACAAGGGCAAAGCCGTTGGAATCGGGCTCTTCATTCAGCGTCGGATCGCAGGCCTGTAACCCCTGGTGATTGTCGAAAGCCTGACCTGTGAACGCGCGCAAAGTTGATGTAATTGGTATGCGACCTGCCAGACCTGCTCGCCCGTGTCCCCAGCCGAACACTTGAACTTCCAGGTTGTATCCTTTTACTCCCTCATCTTTCAATGATCGAGCCCACGGAATTCTCTTTCCGTTTGCGTCCACATACCAAACAAAGCACACGCTATTGAGGTCCGGTTTGCCGTCCTTATCTGCGTCGCCAAAGGATCCGAGATCGATCGCGGTACTACCTTCTTCGCCGGCAGGAAGATTCGTTACCACCGCACGCACCGTGTCTGCTTCGCCGATATCGATGTATCCGTTACGGTTGACGTCGGCCTTTTCCATCAATTTCAGTCGCATTTGCCAGCCTATCATCTCCAGTACGCCGCCGCCAAACACGTGCGGGGTGTTTCGCCCCTGTCCGCTGTTTTTGAACATGGTGGCGCCAGCGCCACCATCACGAAACGGCACGTTGTGGCAAAGTGCGCATGATGCTACGTGGTCTCTGGTCATTATCTTGCTGACCTGATCCTCCAGAACTCTGCCCGCCATCTGTCCCGGTTCGCCGAATACTCCATCGGACTTTGAGAATTCACGAACGAAGAGCTCGCGTCCGCGCTGGTAACCGAGCCAGGGATCGGTTTTGAACAAGTATTCCGTAGCACCGGAATCGTCCACGTTGGTAGAATGCACTGCGCGTACTCGCGGACATTTTATCGATCTGCCGGTTAAGTCTTTCGGGCGTTCGATCGGATCATCGGCGGAGTTCCCCGGGCGTTCAGGGGACCAGTTTATGTCGCCGCCGAAGGCGGGGGTGGAAAGCAATGCCAGTGCTACTAAAATGCTTCTATTGATCAATGTTTTCATCGGAGCTCTTACCTGAGACTTTCTACCGGTAAACGGTTGGTGAGGACCTTGCGCAAAGCACGGTCGAGCTTTGCGAGTCTTTGGTTATGGAGGCGACGTCGGCATTATGCGCGTATAGGTCTGCTGCTTCTCTTTCGGCACTTCTACAAGCAGCAAATCGTCGGTCATTTCATCTTTTCGCAGCTGTCTGCGAAATTTTGTGACCCACTGCGATTTTTGCAAATGTCCCTTAAGACGACTCAAGGCTTTTACTTCTTCTAGTGGAGCCTCTCTTGCCGGATACCACGAGTATCTCGTTCTGTTGTATCCCTGTTGATTTGAAGGGTTTCGTACGATCATTCCTTTGGACGGTTGGTACATGTCTTCCCATTGAGCGAGTCGGGTTTTTGCGTGCTCTGCGAGTTGTTTGTCGGCGCTCTCCTTTAGGTATTGCGCGCGCATGTCGCTGAGAAACTCGCTCAGTGAGACGGATTTGGCGCCGGGTAGCAAATTGCCCGTACCGGCCTGTCCGTAGTTTTTCAACGGATCTTCCATCACGCTCATTTCGGAATCAGTAAGCTCTTTGGCCCACTCCAGTTTTGTGGTTTCGAATTTTGCGTCCTTTTGGCGTTTTTCGCTCAACCAATTTTGGTGCTGATCGAGTTCGACTTGTTCGTCTTTAAGTGCACCGCAACCGAGAAGGTAGGTGATGTACATTGTTCGATATGATGGTCGCCAGGACATGTCTCCGGTAAGATCCATTTGCTTCGGAGCTTGGACGTAGAACAGCGCATCGGTCTTGTCTTTTACCGAAAGCTGCGTGATCTTCAACGGATAGACACACTGTGCTGTTGAGAAGGTGAATCTGGTCGGGGTTACTTCGCCGGAGTAAGAACCGTTGGCGGTTCTTTTCATTTGCTTGGGGTCAATTTTCATAACGGTGAAGAACCACTTCTTTTTAATGTAGAAGTTAAGCGTGTTCTGATCTCCCCCGTAGGAGTATTTGTTTTGTTTGAGCCAATCGAACAATCCGTTAGCGTCGTCGGCAACAATGATCTTGTAGTCGAGTGAACCGACCACGCCCGACTCCAGTATCGTTACAGGTTTCTTGCCGACCAGATCCGCTCCTGCAAGACCCAGAGAAGCTCCTCCTTTCTTGTTCTGCTTATACTTAATTGTCGGGTCGCCGGGGCCATAAATGGGCACCGGTAGCGGCATCAATATCGTGTAGATGGCCAGGTCTTTAAAGAAGTCGCGTGCCATTTCATCCAACTTGGGACGAGATGGAGTCGGTATGACCATCCCGAAGTCCATGGCATTGCCTTCGAACTTTGGTTGCACCGTAAACGCTTCTGTTTTGGATTGGGGATTCCAGGTTATAAAAGCTTTCTGTCCCGGCTGGTTGATGTCCTTATCCTTCGCCGCGAAGTAGCAACATGCCGCGTTGACACTCAGCGGGGGGCTCTGCCAGCCGACACTAGCGCATAGTGCCATTAGCGTCAGTGCTGTTATGATACTGTATTTAGTGCCCATCGCGTTCTCCCGGGACGATCGTACTGAGTCCTCACTTCGTGTTGGCTTTTAGGAGCCGGGAGGAAGTCGGCGATCCCTGGAGCTGAAGCCAAAGGCTTTCGGGTGTTGCTAAACTCCGGTTTTAGGGCGGAGAGGTAGGCATGATGCGGCTGTATGTTTGTTCCTTCTCCTTCGGTACGGCAACGAGCAGAAGGTCGTCGGTCATTTCTTCTTTGCGAAGTTGTTTTCTGAACTTCGTGAGCCATTGTCCTTTCTGCAGGTGACCTTTCAGGCGAGATAGATTTTTTACTTCGTCCTGCGGCGCTTCTCTTGCGGGATACCACGAGTACTTGGTGCCCCCAAAGCGCGACTTGGGCACAGCTTTGGCGTCCTCATAGTTGCGAACGATCATTCCTTTGGATGGCTGGTACTGATCTTCCCAACGTGCAAGGGTTTCTTTGGCGCTGTCGCTGAGTTTTCCGCCTTCATGTTTCGCGTATGCGGCTTGCATGTCTTTCATGAACTCGCTCAACGGTACGGACTTCGCACCGGGAGGCAGACTTGAAGTACCGGCTTGTCCATAATTCTTGAGCGGATCTTCTAGCACGTTCAGTTCGGATTCTTCGAGGTGTTTCGCCCACTCCAATTTTGCTGTTTCGAATTGAGGATCTTTGCTCTTCTTGTCGGCGATCCACCTGGTGTGCTGCTGCAGTTCCGAAGCCTCTGCTTGCCCGGCGCCACAACCCAGCAGATAAGTGATGTACATGCTGCGGTATGACGGTCTCCACGAACAATCTCCCGCCAAATCCATTTCCTGCGGTGCTTGCACGTAAAACAGCGCATCGGTTTTGTTCTTTACTGAGATCTGCGTGATCTTCAAAGGATAGATGCACTTTTCGGAAGAGAAAGTGAAACGTGTCGGTGTAACTTCTCCGAGATAAGCACCATCAGATCCCTTCTTCATTTGTTTGGGATCGATTTTCATCACAGTAAAAAACCACTTCTTTTGAATGTAGAAATTCAGTGTGCTCTCATCGCCGCCGTAGGAGTACTTGTTCTCCTTGAGCCAGTCGAATAATCCCTTGGCCTCCTCAGCGACAATAATCTTGTAGTCTAGAGAACCCACCACGCCAGACTCGAGTACCCGGACCGCGGATTTGGGCCGTGCCCCCATCATGGCCTGCGGAGCAGGCACTGCGCCGCCGGCCATGCCACGGAAGTACTGGATCCGCGGATCGTCCGGACCATAGATTGGTTGTGGGAGTGGCATCAATATTGTGTAGATTGCGAGATCTTTGAAAAAATCGCGCGGCATTTCGTCGAGTTTCGGACGCGATGGTGTCGGAATCACCATACCGAAATCGGCGGCGTTTCCCTCAAACTTCGGCTGAACCGTAAACGCTTCCGTTTTGGACTGCGGGTTCCAGGAGATAAAAGCTTTCTGTCCCGGCTGATTGATGTCTTTGTCTTTTGCCGCGAAATAGCAGCACGCGGCATTTGCACCAAGTGGAGGGTTCTGCCAGCTGGCGCTTGCGCACGCTGCCAACAAAATCAGCGCTGTCGTGATACTGTGCTTATTGCCCATCGCATTCTCCTGAAACAAAGTACTTAGTTCACGTAGTGTTGGCAGTTGCCCAGAGGACTGAAGCCGGCTGGCTTCGGTCCTCTAAACTCCGACCTTAGGGAGGAGATGTAGGCATGATGCGGCTGTATGTCTGTTCCTTCTCCTTGGGCACTTCGACCAGGAGAAGGTCGTCCGTCATTTCTTCTTTGCGAAGTTGTTTCCGAAACTTAGTGAGCCACTGGCCTCTCTGCAAATGACCTTTCAAGCGAGTGAGGTTTTTTACTTCATCTTGTGGTGCTTCGCGCGCCGGGTACCAGGAGTACTTGGTGCCCAGATAGCGGACTTTCTGCGCTTCTTGGGCGTCGTCGTAATTGCGCACGATGACTCCTTTTGAAGGCTGATATTGATCTTCCCAACGGGCAAGTTGAGTCTCGCCGTACTCGCTAGGTTTTCCCTGCGCCTGTCGGGCGTACGCAGCACGCATGTCCTTGATGAATTCATCCAGTGCCACCACCTTCGCCCCGGGGGGAAGCTGACCGGCCCCGGCTTGTCCGTAGTTTTTGAGAGGATCTTCAAGCACGCTCATTTCTGAATCTTCCAGGTGTCGCGCCCACTCTAATTTAGCTGTTTCGAATTGAGGATCTTTGCTCTTCTTTTCCGTTATCCATCTGCTGTGTTGCTGTAGCTCGGACATCTCTGCTTGACCGGCGCCACAACCGAGCAAATAGGTTATGTACATGCTGCGATAGGAAGGACGCCATGAACAATCACCGGCGAGATCCATTTCTTTTGGCGCTTGCACATAAAATAGAGCATCGGTTTTGTTTTTCACTGAGATCTGCGTGATCTTCAACGGATAGATGCACTTTTCTGTGGAAAAAGTAAAGCGTGTTGGTGTAACTTCGCCTGTGTAGGCGCCTTCGGCTCCCTTTTTCATTTGCTTGGGATCGATCTTCATTACAGTAAAAAACCACTTTTTCTGAATGTAGAAATTCAGAGTGCTTTCGTCGCCGCCGTATGAGTACTTGTTCTGCTTTAGCCATTCGAACAATCCCTTAGCGTCGTTTGCGACGATGATCTTATAGTCCAGCGAACCCACGACGCCCGACTCAAGTACTTTAACTTGGGACGCCCCCGGCGCATATAAGAATCTGGCACCGCGATTTGGGCCCGATTGAGCGCTCTTTGCCCTCATCATCATTTGGTCTTCCGGACCATAGATTGGCTGCGGGAGTGGCATCAGTATAGTGTAAATAGCCAGGTCCTTGAAAAAGTCGCGTGGCATCTCGTCGAGTTTCGGGCGAGATGGTGTCGGAATTACCATCCCGAAGTCAGCGGCGTTTCCTTCAAATTTCGGCTGAACCGTGAATGCTTCCGTCTTTGACTGCGGGTTCCAGGATATAAATGCTTTCTGTCCGGGCTGATTGATGTCTTTGTCTTTTGCTGCGAAGTAACAGCACGCGGCACGAGACTCTAAAGGCAGTAATTGCCCGATTCCGCAGATGCTCAACAAACTCAGAACAAGCATCGACGCGCACTTCATTTTGATACCCACCGCAAGTTCCTCGCAGAGCCGCATGACAATCCAGGGCACCATTACTCGATGGTGACTTTAATATCCGAAATGATACAGCGGTGAATATCCGGTTACTAGTCCTCCGGACAATCAGCAGGGGTTGTAATGTGCGCTTTTAACGGACTGACAACCGGTTTGGCTCAAGGCATTCGACGCGTCGGAAGAAACCCGAGAAAATCTGACAGCTTCCAGATAGACCACATTAACAGTGCGGAATTCTTCACTAGTTACCGGTGATGATGGGGAAAATGGTCTGCGCTCCACGACACTTTCGGAAACTAGACGGTATCGTACCTGGTGCAACTGTCCGGCGGGCAAACCTCGAACGTGGATGCGTGTCGGAATCACTGACCCGGCACTTGCTACAGGGGACGTTTTTGTTTCTCGCCGGAGTGGTAAAGCCACGCATCGCCGACTTTCAAAAATGTGCTTTTTTCCGTAAAGCTCACGTCGCGGCCGCCTTGCATGAGAAAGGCCGTGAATGTGACCGTCGCTTGTACTTCACCGTCAACAAACTCGTTTATTTTTAGTCCGTTGAATTTCGTCGCTTTGACAAACTTTAAGAGTTCTTGTTTCCACTTTGAGGCATCTCTATTGCGGGCGGCCAAAGCAGGATGACTCGTCTTGATGATGTAATCAATTAGTTGCTTGGCGTAAGCTGCATAACGCGACTGCATCAACAGTTGTGCGTTTGGCGCCGGAGTTCCGGAGTGATATCGCGCACAGCAGATGTCGTAGGGTAGGGCGCTGGAACAAGGGCAATTTGCCGATTCAATCATTGTGAGCCCCGGAGAACGGTAAATGACTATAGCATGCGACCGCGACAGAGCGGCGGACTTTTTCCAAATGTGCGACACTGGAGGAGGTAGGTCAACGGCTGTTCAACATACTCTGTCAGGCTTGAATGGAGGACACCCCTTGCGATTGTCGATACCAGCACTCCTGTTGTCTTTCGGATTTCTTGCATCGTTTTTTTGCTCCATGCAATCTCCATGTTTTGCGGCAGATCGCACCCGCGTCCTCGATGTTCCGGGGGGACGCATTTTAATCAATTTTGAGGGCGGCAAGCTTGACCTTTCCGACGAGGCTGTCGTCTCTTGGGTGCGGGACTGCGCCAAGGCGATCACCAGTTACTACGGAAAGTTTCCTCTGCGAAAAACTGTTGTTCGAATTCAAACAACCTCCGGCAGCGGCGTTGGCTTTTCGACTGCCACCGCGGACGCCGAAGACAATGGTTTGGTTGAAGTCCCGTTGGGGCGGCATACCACGGTCGACGACCTGGCCCGGGACTGGATACTGACTCACGAAATGGTGCATTTGAATTTTCCGCTGGTTACCGACAACCGGACCTGGATTGCCGAGGGGATGGCGACTTACGTCGAACCGATCGCCCGACTGCAGGCCGGGAGTGTGAGCTCCAGCGAGGTGTGGAGCGAGTTTGCCCGAGACATCCCGCAGGGGTTGCCCGAACGCGGCGACAGAGGCTTGGATTACACGAATACCTGGGAGCGCAAATACTGGGGTGGTGCGTTGTTCTTCTTTATTGCGGATCTTGAAATTCGTTCTCGGACGAACAATCGAAGAGGGCTACAGGATGCATTGGCTGCAATTGCTGCCGCCGGCGGTCACATAGGTTCGCGATGGACCGTTGAGGAATGCTTCGCTGTCGGCGACAAGGCCACCGGGGTGCCTGTGCTTCAAGCACTATATAAGGAGATGCGGGACAAGCCGGTGTATGTGGATCTACCGAAGATTTTTCGGTCAATTGGGGTTGAGCGGCGCGATGGACAGGTTGCATTTCGTCGCGATGCACCGCTTGCCGCGTTGAGGCAGGCCATTAGCTCCGGTTCTTCAACCGGGTTTGGTGCCAATCAAACTAAGAGTTACGCACGCGACTAACGTGACGCGGGCGCTAGTCCCATGCCGAAGTTCGGGTGGGTGTTGATTTTGAATGGGACAGCTTGAGCAGATCCGCTCGCAGCTCAGCAACACTTTGGTAGCGCTCTTCCTTCTTCTTCGAAAGACATTTCATTACTACTTCTTCTAAGCCGGGCGGAACGTCGCTAAGGTAAGTGCTAAGTGGCGGTGGCAACTCGGTGACATGTTTAATGACCGTGGCAAGCCACGTGTCCGCAATGAGCGGTGGCGCTCCTGTGAGCATTTCATAGGCGACGCAGCCTAGAGAATAAATATCGCCACGCTCGTCGAGTTGCTGTCCCTGGCATTGCTCCGGACTCATATACAGCGGGCTTCCAAAAACATGACCTTGTTGCGTCAGGGCGAGCGCTTTCTCCGGTTCAAGTCGTCGGGAGATTCCGAAATCCAATATCTTAATATGCGTGCGGCCGGCTTCATCTTCTTTCTCTACTAGCATGAAATTGGCAGGCTTTACGTCTCTGTGAAGCACACCACACTCGTGTGCGTGACTCAGTCCGTCGCAGATCTGAATCAGCAAATCTATTGCATGGTGTATCTCGAACGGTCCGTACTTCTCGATGCAGGAAGCTACGCTTTGTCCATGGACATACTCTAGAATCAAATAGGCCCCAAGTTCCGGATGCCATCCGAAAGCATAAACGTGCACGACATTGTCGTGGTTTAGATCGTTAAGGAGCAACGCTTCTTGCTTAAATCGTTTGACCGTGTCATCTTGTTTCGCTTCTTTTTCAAGCAGAAACTTTACTGCGACGTCAATTTGGCGATGTTCGTCTCGTCCCTTATAAACCGAGCCCATCCCGCCCTTGTCGAGAGGCGACAAGACTACAAAGCGATTCTCCAGGATCTTCCCCAAGTATTTGTCCGTGTTGGCTTCAGTCAAAGCTCACCTCGTAATTCGCTCTCGAATCTGAGATTGGTCCACTGAGTATATCATCGAGTCGGAATAGACATAGTTATCAACTGAGCGGTGTCCTGTTTCGACTCGCCGGAACGCTGTAGATACTGCTGGCAGGTGAGATCGATTGGACAATGGAATCAGTGACACGCGACGTTAATAGATAGTGATTCAAAAGTGCTCACTAATTTGCAAAATTGAAGTATCTTGTGGACGAACAGGTCCGTAGATCAGGCGAGGAATGTATGAGAAGTAAGTGGACGTTAGTTGCGTTGGCATCGCTGGTACTACTGAGTTTGGTTCCTTCGGCCAATGCGCAGGATTGGGCAAAGTCCAACCTGGAAAAGTCGCCCAGGCATCTGGAATGGATCACTGTTAAGAATGGCAAGCGTGATGTGAAGTGTTTTATCGCCTACCCTGAAGTAAAAAATAAAGCCACTGCTGTCGTGATTGTTCATGAGATTTTTGGTTTGAGTGATTGGATTCGCAATCTTGCAGATGAGCTTGCTGCGGCTGGTTTTATAGCGATTGCACCTGATCTTTTGTCGGATGGCGGTGCCGGCACTGGTGCTTATAAATCGGTGGACGACTTGCGAAAGGCCGTCTCTGCCCTCGATGTGAAGCAGGTTGTTGCTGATTTGAATTGTACCGCCGACTACGTTGCAAAACTTCCTGCTGCGAACGGCAAGGTCGCCGCGACCGGCTATTGCTGGGGAGGGACAAAGGCATGGGCATTTGCGAACGCGAATAGAAATCTCAAAGGCACTTTTGTATTCTATGGAACAGGACCATCGCGGAGTGAAGAAGTCGCGAAAATTGCGGCTCCGGTTTACGGATTCTATGGCGAAAACGATGCTCGTGTGAATGCCACGATTGACGCCACCAAGGGCTTGATGGAGAAGAACAAGAAAACGTTCGATCCCGTCACTTATGAAGGCGCCGGACATGGATTCATGCGTGCGGGTGAGGCTCCGGATGCCACTTTGAAGGACAAGGAAGCGAGAAAGTCTGCTTGGAAGCGTTTTACGGAAACGCTCGGGGCGCTCTAGCCGAAATGTACTGTTAGGGTTTCGACTCTGCGTCAACCTCGACAGCAGTCCCGTAGCATGTGACTCTGGTGGCGATATTGTCGCCATGCTCCCATGCAACGCTGTCGAATCGTAAGCCGACAATCGCGTTTGCTCCTGTCGAGCGTGCGTTCTGCAGACAGAGGTCGAATGCTTGTTGTACCGCAGTCTCATTCATGTTGGCATAGGCGCTGATTTTTCCACCGGCCAGACGTTCAAGATTTGCGCTTAGTCCCTGACCGACAGTGGGTTGTCTCACTATCGTTCCTTTTACAACGCCCTTGTATTTGCGAATGCGAAATCCTTGCAGTTCGGATGTCGTCGAAGTAATAAGATCGGTTCCGCCGAGTACTGATTGCTCAGGGATGTTGTCTGCCAGTGCGGACGGGAGTGAGATCAAAAAAAACGCGCCCAAGAGTGCTGCTAACTTGCGCATGACAATTCTCTCCGTAAGGTGTCGGCATAATATCAGCTTTGTCGCTCCGAATCGGTCAGTTGACCGATATGTTGTAGTGAGTCGGTTCTTTTCGATTGACGAGTGCGTTCGAATCGAAAACAAACGGTTCATCGACGGTGATAGAGGAATTGTTGCCGGCAAAGCGCAGCCGGAGCCTTCGCTATCCGTCACTCGGGTAGTTTTTCTTACGGATTTTGTCATCAGTTTCTGCAGGAATCGCACTGTTATTTGGACCGTTAGCAAGCCCGAGCTCGGATTCTCGGGTTTTATCTGCTTGCTGAATGACCGGCGGAGGGGACTCTTGTTCGGGCGATAAGCGTGGCTGATCCACCTGACTTTCTTGGGTCCGCGGAATTCGGCAGCGGGCGTTAACATAACGTCGCGCGCGGTAAAGGAATGTAACAAAGGTCCGGTCGCTCTGGTCTCGATAAAAACGGCTCAGCGAGCGGGGCCGGCGATGAAAGTAACTTGGGATCTGAAAGTCAAGCGGTGATGTCGCGCGCAGGCTGCGCCAATTAAGTTTCTCTCTAAAATTTGGATTAACGGCGTTTCCGTGGTACCGCGCGGATACGTACGGGTAGTACACTATGAGAGCGGTTTTTGTCCCCGTGTTACGCCGCGACGCTGTCGATGCAGCGTTAGTTTTGTGTTGCCCCGATTGTGACTTTTTAGAGGCGCTGAATTATGCAACCTTCTTCCCGTGAAGTCGAGCCGATACCTGGTTCTTCGGAGGTCACGACACGTCATCGACTGATTGCACTCAGTTGTGTCGCCTTCATAGCGTTTCAGATACCAGCTGCGGCATGGGCGGAAGAAGCTCACGACATGAACCTGTCTTCGACGACTGCGTCGATCGAGGCGAATATTCCCGATGCGGCTGCACATGCGCCAGTCATCACCGTCGGCGGCGAATCGATGCACGTTACTGACGGCATGTTCTTGACTCCGGCAATGAACATAGCGCTCAATCAGGTCCTGAACACGGGGAATCAATACCTGGTCATCAATGCGCAGGGAGCTGCAACGGGCGGCGGCTTCGTGATCAACAACATTCAGGGCAACTTAGCAAGCCTCACTATTCCTGAGGGTGTTCGCGCTTATGGCAACGTCGCAACGGCTTCAAATCTTCTCAATTTCGGCAATCAGCTAACCAACGCAGGTACGTTGTTTGTCTATTCAAACAACAGCGCTGTGCAGAGCGGTACGCTTTCTGCGACCAATATTTTGAACAATACAAGCGGCTTAATCACATCTATCTTGCCGACTTCCGCCAGTTGGCTCGGAAGTACCGTTTCCAATCTCAGCTTTACTTTGAGCGCGGCTAACACGCTGACTAACTTGGGCACCATAACTAGTGCCGGCAATTTGAATCTGGTAGCCGGCAATTCGATAATGAACACTTTGCCTGCCGGTATCACTTCCATGGCGGCGCCTGTGATGCAGGCTGTGAACAATCTGGCAATCATGGCACCGAATGTGGTGAATACCGGATTGATGAATTCTTTGAACGGCAATGTTACGTTCGACAGTCCGAGCAATCTGAGCGTCTTTAACACTTCCGGAGTAATAAGCGCACTGACCGGCTCCATAAATGTGCGCGACATGGCTTACAGCGGTGCCGCAAATGCGGCGCTTACAGGTGGAGCATGGAACTCGCAAACTTTAAACGTCAACAGCGCCTATGGCGATGCCGACCTCTCCCTCGGCAGCGCGACCGGCACTGTTAACGTGACTGGAAACAATGTGCACGTCAACACCGAAAGTGGCGATCTGTACATGGGCGTTTTAAAAGCGGCCGGCGATCCTGGCATGATTGTTTCGAACGGCAACATTGTTCTCGTCGCAGATCAATTTGCCGGCGCCGATGATTTGTGGCTGATCGCATCGGGCAACATACGTACCGGTGCGGCGAATTTGAAAATCGAAAACGCCGGGGCCGGTGGAAACATTTTCATTTTGGCAGGGATAACAAAGGACCCGACCACTCAGGAATTCTCTAAGCTGTCGCCGACCGGCGGCACTATCGATTTCTCTACGTTTCCGCTGATTGAGCTCAAGAGCAATGGTGGCAGTATTACTCTTGCTTCCAACGCTGGTGCTTTCAACGATGGATCGATCTCTTTGCCTACCGGGTTAACGGTTACTACAATCGGCGGGAATTTTTCGGCGATTGCCGGTTCAGCGCAAACTCTCAACGCGATTACTGTTGGAAACATCGACACAACCGGCGGTTTGCCAGGCACCGGCAAGATAACCATAGCGGCAACTGTGCCAACGTATTCTGGTGTTAAGTTCGATCTCGCCGGTACGAAGATTTTGGGAACCATTACTCCCAGCTCGACTCTCGGCATGGGTGACGTCAAAATAGGCAACTTGGCAGCCAACGGCTCCGACATAGTGCTTACTAGCGGCAACTCGCTGTCTCTGGACAATTTGTCAAACAGTCCGACTGGCGTGAACGCTGTGGCCGCGAACATCACCATAACCACAGCGCGGAACTTTCTTGCCAACTCCATAACGGCCAGTGGAGGCACTGCTGGCGGCGCCGGATCTAAACTCACAATTACAACCAACAGTAGTGACGACTTCTTGATTGGCGGGGCAACTATAAACGGTATCACAGGAGCGGGCACCCGCATCACAGCTCAAGGTGGTGGTGGCGCTGGCGGCGGTGACGGGGGCCAAGTCAGAATCACTAACCTTGGTACCGGAAACGTCGTGATGGGAGTACTCAGCGCGTTCGACGGTTCTGCCGGCAGCATCGACATTCGCGCCGTCGCAGGAACAGCGGGTGGCAGCGGTGGGCTGATTTCTCTGAACTCGACAGGTGGAGCCGTTGTATTGCCAGTCGGTGCCGGTGCTGCTTCTCTGAATGCCAGTGCCGATCCCGCCGGCGGTGCAGCTCAAAATCTGAAGGGCGGCACCGTTACGTTGAGCGGCACCCGCATAGATATCGTCGGTACAGTTCCTCTCACACTAAATGCCGACGGCTCCGGTGTCGGTGCCGGTGGCGATATCAATGTGACTACAACCGGAACTACCTCTGATCTATCTATAGCTAATTCTCAAGGCGGCATCATCATCGGTGCGGCAAGCGGACCGGGGGGCGGGCCTAACGCTAATGGCGGAACAGTAAATGTAACGGCGGGTCGAAATTTATTGGTTGATCCTACTGTTATTATTGCTGGTCCCGTGGGTGACGGCACGGGGGCGAAATTCGCATTTAAGGCAACTGGCGGCAATCTAAACGTTACTCAAGCAATTGCAAACAACGGTATCGGGAACGGTGCAGGCGGCACCATCAATCTAGAAGCAAACAACAATATTTCGGTAGGTGGTGCACTTAGCGCGTCGGGTGCAGGCACTGGAGCTGGTGGCACCATCTCCGTCAAGACCAACAATGCGAATAGCCTTGCTTTGATCAACGGCCCGATAGACGCTCTCGGTGGCAATACCGGTGCCGGCGGCGCCGGTGGAACTGTCAGTTTCAATACCGCTGGAAACATGACGGTCTTCGGCAATGTAAATGTCTCCGCAGGCGCGGGCAGCGATAAGAAGGGCGGCTCGTTGACCGTCATTGCCAATGGACCAGCTCAATTTGCGGTAGGTCCGGGCGCTGTTTTGAACGGAATCAGCGGCACGGTGATCGCGAACGGCGGTACCGCGCCCATGGCCGGCGGCGCAGGCACCATCAGCATGACTGCCGCCTCCGCTGGCGGAATTCTAATCAATAACAGTCAAGATCTCAAGCTCGATGCCGGCACCGGTTCCGGTGGCACGGTCACGCTCAATGCAACCAACGGTGCCGTAGCCGTAAATACCAACGGGTTCAATCTCGATGCCGGCGCTGGTGGCGATGGAAGCGGTGGTTCACTCACGCTCACCGGAAAAACGGTTTTTGTCAACGGCAGTATTTCAGCGAACGGCGCAGGTAAGGGCAGTGGCGGCAGCCTGATATCGATAACTAGCAGCAGCGCAACCAGCAATTTCTTGATTGGTCCCGGCGCCGTGACCAACGGTGTCAATGGCAAAATTTCGGCTAATGCCGGTGCGACATCGGGAAGTGGCGGCACTATCACTGTCGTTGCGGGAGCCGGCGGTCTGACTGTCGCCGATCCGGGCGTCTTATCTGCGTCCGCCTCAACGGGCACGGATGGCGGCTCTGGCGGCAACCTCACCCTCAACACCACCGGCGATCTGTCCTTCGGACAGGGCGGTGTACTCGACTTGAGCGGCACAGGAAACATCGCAGGGCGAAATGGTGGCAGCTTCACGTTGACCGCCAACATAATAGGTATTGCCGGCCCGGTACCGTTGCATTTGATCAATAGTGGTACTCAGACGACTGGCGGTACTGGAAACGCCGGTACAATAACCGTTAATCAGAATTCTGCGCTCAACAATCTTGTTGTGGGCTCCCAGCCCGGCAGTCTTCAAATTACATCGAGCGGCGGTGTTGATGGCGGTAATGCAGGAACAGTCAACCTGAACTCTAAATCAAATCTGTTGGTTAACACTAACAGTTTGGTCACGAACACTTCCGGTAACGCTGTAGCGAAAAGCGACGGCGCCAATCTCAACTTCAACGCAGGTACCGGTGGCGGTATCGGCTTTGTGTATATTCAAGGAGACGTGAATGCAAATGGTGCCGGTGCTGGTTCGGGCGGCAAAATTACCATAGCGCAATCGAGTGCTGGCGACTTCCTTCTTGATGTCAACGCCGTGACAAATGGTGCTACTGGCGCCCTACGTGCAAACGCCGGAGCCGGCGGAGACAAAACGGCCAAAGCAGGTAGTGTCTCTATCACCAACACTAAGGGCGGTATCAGCATTCTCAATCCCGCGTCCATTGAACTTGGTGGCACCGCTACAGGTTTGGGCAATGGCGGTGGTGACATATCCTTGACCGCGACAACCGGCACAATATCTATTTCGGGTGGAAATCTGTTCGCAAGGGCTGTGCAAGGAACGGGCGGACCGGCAGAAGAGTTTAAAGGCGGCAACATAACTATAGCGGCTCTCGACCTGCAAGCTCTTGGTGCGACGGCGGTGGTCATGGACGCCAGTGGCGATGGACTTGGCAATGGCGGAAAGATATCGATCGCCACCACTTCCTTCAGCAACAATCTAACTATTGGAACTGGCGCGGGACAGTTTAAATTAACCTCTAAAGGCGGCAGTGCCGCTAGTCTTAAGGGCGATGGCGGCTCTGTCACTGTTAAGGCCGGACATAACCTCATTGTCAACCCGGTCGGGTTAGCGGTAAATCCGCTCGGAACGAACGGCAAGGGCGGCGAACTCGTGTTTGGTGCCGGGAACGGTAATATTGCGCCTGCGACCATTCTCATCAATGGAAACCTGAACGTAGACGGGGTCGGACAAGGCGACGGCGGGACGATTCAGATCACTTACAACAACGCAACTGTGTTCGATATCAATCCGACTTCCGGCACAACATTGCTGGGCATACTCGGTACTTTCAGCGCGAAGGGCGGCGACGGTGGTGGTGGCGGTACTGTTAGCATCACTAACGGGCAGCTCACTGGCGGCGGCATCAAGCTTTGGAGTACAAGCAGCATTAATGTTGATGCCGGTACTTTGTTGTACACCGGCGATACCAACAACAAGGGCAACGGCGGCAGTATCGTTCTCAACGGCGGCATTGATGGCACCGTTACTATCATTACTTCTGCCGGTAATTCGACTTTGAATGCCAGTGCCAATACATTTAACGCTCCGCCGATGAATGACACCGGTAATGGTGGCACTATCACCCTGTCAGGAAAGAATGTATTGACGCAAACGGCTGCAGGCGCTCCTGCGACAACGCCCCTATCATTGATTGCCAACAGTTTTGCCACCAATGCAAATCCTCTGGCCGGCAAGGGTGGAACAATCAGCATCACCACGACCGATCAGAACAGCAATATATATGTAGGCAGCACCGTTCCGGCCGTAGGTGTCGTCGGTTTCGTGCCCAGCGCGCAGTTGATTATAGATGCTTCGCCAGATGCTGGCGGCGGTGGCGGGGGAACTGTTACTGTTCAGGCCGGGGGCTTCCTCACCGTGGACACCAGTAGCCTGATTGCGGCTCCGAATGCCGGCGCCGATCCGTCTGTTGGAAAGGGGGCCTCGTATACCTTGAAGGCCGGTAACACCATTGTGTCCGGGGCAACGCCCTCACATCTTCTTGTAAATGGAAGTTTGAATGGGCGCGGTGGAGACGGCGGAGGCGACATTACCCTCAGTTCGACTGGAACACTCTTCGTAGCTGGAGGATTGAGCACGGAGAATAGCGCTGAGACCAAGAAGTCCGGGGCGATTTCAATTTCCGTGTCCAGTACGTCGGCATTCAATATTGCGAGCAGCGCACAAAACAACGGTATCACCGGCAATGGTACAGGTTCGATTAATGCTGGTGCCACTAACGGCAGCGGCGGCTCTTTTAATGTAGCGAACAAAGGAAGCGGCGGAATTGTTCTGGGAAGCCCGGAGCTGTTGAAGTTGACATCGACTGCTAAGGGAGCAATTGAGCCCACCGCAACCGGAGCGAGTATAGACCTTGATGCCGGCAATGGAGCGCTGATTCTTACGCCTGGAGGGAACGACGGGCTAACGGGAATCAATACTGGCGGGCCGGTCACCGGGTTTTCCAAGCTATCCGGCGGTTCCATTAACGTGGTGCAGATCACGATCACGGAGTTTAACCTGTTACCCTTAGCACCGTCAGGGAACTGGCGTACGTTCGTAATTTCGAATACGGCCGGTTCCATCCTGACCAGGGCTTCGGGTGGAAGCCTCTTTATCAATTCGGCTTTCGACTCATCTAACAATTTAACGCCGAATATCTTCTTTGATTCATCGAACTACGCGGTCAGCGCCGGCCAAAACATAACTTCGAACTTCAATGCTATCACTTATGGTCCGGCGGCTCCCGGCAGCAGTAATTACGGACTCCAGGGCCAACAACTGGGTGGATTTACGGTACCCGACGGCTCCGGTCCTGTAATTGATCTACGCGCGGGAGGTGGAGGCGCCGGTAATCTCATATTGACCGGTGACATCAATGTCTCTGCCCCGGCAGTGCCTCTTGCTGCTCCTACTTTCAGCGGGGCGGGCGGTAAAATCACTTTGGAGATGAACAGCAGTTTGCCTTTCATTGTGGGCGATAACACGTTAAACGGTATCTTCGATCCGTTGGATCCACTTCAGCCGCTCGATTTGACTACGGACCTGCTAGCGAACGGGTCAATCGGAGGAGTTGGCAAAAACCCGAGTGGCGGTCTAATTTCGATTACGAACAAAGGAACTGGCGGCGTTCGGTTCTTGCCGACTGCTGTTTTACAGGCCAATGGGGGGGCCTCGAATTTCGTTCCCAACAATGGCATGGCGGGTGCGGGGGGCACCATCAACATCACTGCCACAGGCGGTCAAATCGAGGCGACAAATGTAACGGGGGCGGTAATTAGTGCCAATGGCGGGGGGGTAGGGTACACCAACACCATTGGTCTCGGGACAGCCGCTGGCGGAACCATCACGCTGAACTCTCTAAACACGCTACCCTCCGGATCCTCTAAGCTCAATATTTCGGCCTCTGGTGTCACTGGCGGTGATGGCGGACTTATCAGTCTTATCTCGACGCAAAAGACCGGCGGCTTGCCGATTGTCGTTGCCCCTGGTGAGTTGCAGCTGCTTGCAACTGGCGGGCAAGGTGGAGTAACTCCATCTATATTTGGCAGTGGTGGTTCGATTGCCGTAAACCTGTCAGGCGCACTAAACATCACTGCCGGTGGTATCGCCAACAATCCGCTCGGACTCAATGGAAACGGCGGTAATTATGATTTGACAGTGAACTCGGTTGGCACACTTGGTTCACCTGTTGACTTGAATGTGAGTGGCGTAGGCTTCGGTAACGGCGGGTCCGTAAAGCTATTCTCGTCAGGGAATTTATTTGTTGTCGGCAATGTTACTGCCAATGCCGGCGGTATCTTCGGTTTGGGCGGCTCAATTCAGGTCAGCACCACGGGCTCTTCCTTTAGCGTCACTACTGGTGGTGGAACTCCAATCAATGGTATTCGCGGAACCCTTCAAGCGAAGGGGCAAGGTAATGCCGGCGCTGGCCTGGTCGGTACCGGTGGCTCTATTCAACTCACGAACAACGGCGGCGGTGGTTTCGATGTAGACAGTTCTGCTAGTCTGGATGTGAGCACTACTGGCGGTGGCAATGGCGGCGCTATTTCACTGCTGTCGCCAAATGGCACTCTTAACTTCACCGGGGGCGGCTCGATCTCGGCGGCGGCATCTGGTGCCGGTGCGTTCAAGGGCGGTAGCATATCGCTTGAAGGCGGCCGCATGAATTTCACCTCTGCGGCAGGGGCACCGGCTAGTTTCAACGTTGATGGCTCCGGTACCGGCAGTGGAGGTCAATTTAGTTTGAAGGCGACCGGTCCGGCCGCCACGGCATTAACGATCGGGAACGGAACTACCGGCGCTGGCGGCGGTGTGAATCAATTCCTGGTTACTGCAAATGGCGGTCTCGCGGGAGGCGACGGCGGTAGCATTTTGATCAGTAACGGCGATGCTATAAGAGTTGAAGATGCTCAGTTCATTTCTGTAGCTGCAAGCGTGAATGGAAACGGCGGCAAGGTGTCTCTGTCTGCCGGAACCAACGTGCCGGCAGCTCTGACTATCGTTACTGGTAGCGTCAACGCAAACGGCGCCGGAAACGGTAACGGAGGTGTTATTACTCTTAGTTCGACATCGACGCTCTTTGCCGGCGGCTCTCTCCTTGCTAGTGCTGGCGGTGGAACTGGCAACGGCGGTTCGATCTCTGCGACGTTTAACAATAGTACCGGCGTTCCCTTTATCGTCGGACCAGGGGCCACCACTGTCGGCGTCACGGGCAATGTGGTGGCTCAGGGCGGAGGCGCAGGAGGCAATGGCGGTTCGATAATATTGTCGAATTCAGGTACGGGCGCGATGCAAATTGCTACCGGGAATCTTTCTGCTGCGGCGTCTGCCTCTCCCGCAGGTGGAGTCGGTGGTTCGATCAATATATTGAATCCGAACGGCAGCATCACGATGACTGCCGGCACACTCGACGTCAGTGCAACGGGCACGGGCGTTAACTACAATGCTGGTAGCATCAACATTACTTCAAGTGCCCTTACTGTTATGGGCGCATTGCAGTTAAATGCGAACGCTGTTGGCGCTGGAAATGGCGGCTCAGTGTTTGTAAGCGCAACTGGTGCGGGATCAACGCTCAACTTTGATACTGTTGCCGGGATCGCCGTAAGTGCCACAGGTGGTAGTGGTGGTAGCGCAGCCGGAAATTCCGGCAGTCTCACCGCGATAGCCGGTGGTGCAATCCAGGTCGGCAACAATGCCGGCACTATCGTCCTCGCTCCGCTGGGCAACAACGGCAATGGTGGCTCCCTTTCATTATCTGCCGGCACAGCCACTGGTGGTGGCAATCTTGTTGTGAATCAGTCCGTCGTCGTCGACGGTAACGGAGCTGGTATCGGTGGCACCGTCCTGCTTAGCGCCGGCACAGCGACACTTGTTGGAAACGTTCAAGTCAACGGATCTGTTTCCGCCGATGGTGGCATTATTGGTAACGGCGGCGTGGTCACCGTATTTTCCAATTCTGCTGCACCTAGCGGTATCGTCGGAGCCATACGCGCCAACGGTGGTGCCGCTAGCGGAGGCGGCGGAGCTGTCAGTATCTCTAACGTCAATGCTGGCGGACTTCAGCTTGCACCGGGTGCCCAAGTTACGGCTCGTGCAATCGGGGCGGGAAATGGTGGCAGCCTGGTAATAAATGCCGCCGCGGGTGCTGTTAGTACGAACGGCGCGGTGTTCTCGGCACAGGCTGCCGGCGCAGGGACCTTCACTGGTGGTAGTGTCCAGATCAACGCAGCAGGCCTCACTAACTCGGGTGCCGTGTCGAGTATCAATGCGTCTGGTAGCGACCTGGGCGCTGGAGGCACTGTCCGGATCACCACTACTTCTGCTGCGAATGTTCTGATTGGTGGTGGCGCAAATGAGTACACCCTAAGAGCCAACAGTGGGTTGAACGGAGGAAATGGCGGTACTGTAGCGGTTTCTTCCGGCGGAAGTGTCCTTGTCTCGGACTCTTCCTTTCTTACGGTGGCGAACGCCGGGACCGACTCTAATGGTGGCAGCGTGTCGCTTACGGCTGGCACGGCGGGCGTAGGCTCCGTCATTGTGGCCACCGGTGGATTCAATGTATCCGGTTTGGGCAACGGCAGAGGCGGCTCGCTCAGTTTCACTGCATCAGCCAACCTGTTCGTCAATGGACCTCTGCGTGCTGATGGAGGCCTTACTTCGGGTGATGGCGGCTCGATCATTCTAAGTTTCAATAGTTCCGGACCTGCAAACAACTTCTTCACAGGGGCAGGTGGCGGGGCAACCGTCAGTGGAGTTAACGGCGCTATTTCTGCCGGAGCGGTCGTAGGTAGCGGCGGACTGGTCAGCATAACCAATGTTGGTACATCCACCATTAATATCGGCTCCGGTTCGGTCAACGTCGCACCCGGCAACGGTGCCGGTGGTTCGATTAATATCATCAACAGTCAGGGGACTATTGCGTTCGCGGGACCGGGAATTCTTCAGGCCAGCGCGGCCGTGGGTGATTTCAACGGTGGTTCCGTCAACGTTTCCGGTGCCGTTATAGCTCCGGCCGGAACCCTTCTGGTACAGGCAAACGGCTCCGGTAACGGCAACGGTGGTTCAATTGCAATAACCGCTTCGGCTCCAGCCTCGAGCCTTCTTATTGATGATGCAGGTATTTCTATAAACGCTAATGGCGGTAGTCTGAGTGGCAATGGTGGTTCGGTCAGCGTAGCTGCCGGTGGAAGCCTTACGATCGGAACCTGCAACACTTGTCTGAGTGTTTCTCCGTTGGCTACCGGCAATGGTGGCAATCTGACTTTGAATGCCGGCACCGCAGCCGGTGGTGGCGGCATCTCTGTTCTGAGCGTGCCGGGAGCGGGACAGTTCAGTGCTTCCGCGCTAACTACCGGCAACGGTGGCAGTTTGAGTTTGTCCGCCGGTACAGCGACGAATCCTGGTGTCTTTAATAGCGTCCCCGGAGTTGACTTGCTGGCCACTGGTGGTTCGGTGGCTGGAAACGGCGGCACTGTAAGTATCTTCTCTAACAGCGCTACTTCATTGTTCCTTGGCAATGCGACTGCGGCAGGAGCCAATGCTCTGCGTGGTAATGTATCGGCCTCATCACTGAATGGTGGCTCCGGTGGTTCTGTCCTAATCACCAATGCCGGCACTGGCGGGCTCACCATGAACGGTGCCACCATCAGCGCAAATGGTGGTGCGGGAGCAACAAGCGGTACCGGCGGGTCCTTGACTATGCAGAGCACCCTGGGCTCATTCGGTCTGCGCGCAGGTCAGATAACGGCGACCGGTACTAATTCGCAGAACGGTGGAAGCATAGTAATCAACACCTTCTCGTTCAACAACACGGGAGCTGTAGGCGTTACACCGGTACTCGTAGATGCGAGCGGTGGAGTCAATACGGCCAATGGTGGCAACATAAACATTACTGCCACATTCGCAGGTGCCACACCAAGTAATCCCAACCAACATTACAAGCTCACGCTCGGTTCAGCTGCGGGTACCATGCAGGTGCGTGCCAGAGGCGGAGCCGTCGCTGGTGATGGTGGTGCCGTGACAATCTCTATCGGCGACGAGTTGGTGATAGACAACTCGAACCCTGGGGCACTAGGATTGGACGCGTCTCCTCAAGCCGCGACAAACGGTGCCGGCGCACGCTATGTGCTCACGGGAGGCGCCAACGACTGTTTGGCTAATCTCACTATTACCGGGGACATAGATGCCAGTGGTGCCGGAACTGGTATTGCCGGTAAAGCAATACTAACGGCTGGTGCCAATCTATTTATTAAAGGAAACGTGTTCGCAAATGCCGGCGCCGGAGACGGTGGCGTCATCAACATGTTTACAACCAGCCAGAATCAGTTTGTATTGGGTGCGGGCGCCACAACCAATGGAATCACCGGCTCGATTGTAGCCAATGGTGGTGGCAATGGAAATGGCGGTCAGGTGCTGATCAACAATACGGGAGTCGGTGGAATAGGCTTCACTGGTCTTGCGCAGGTTCAGGCTCTGGGTAGCGTTACAGGTGGTGCCGGCGGATCTGTCACGATAACAAGCCAAAATGGTGCGGCTTCGTTCGCTGGCGGAACAATCGATGTTAGCGGACGCGGCGGCGTCGCTGGAACTCATGGCGGCACAATTACGATTCTGCAAGCGACTAGCGATCCGGCTGCACTGACCGGACCGACGAACCTCGTGGCGAACGGCTCACAAGACGTCGGTGGCATCGGTAATGCCGGTACAATTGATGTGAAGCTGACCAAAGCACCCGGCGCAATTGCGGTGGGCAATGTGGCCGGCGGTCTCAACATCTCGGCTCTGGGCGGAAACGGTGGTGGCAATGGCGGCATCGTTAATCTAACATCTGCAGGAACGATAACTGTTGACGGTGTTGCATTCAATGTCGGTGCCGGTACAAATGGCAACGGAGCCGTAATCAAATTAGTGGCAGGCACTGTCGGCTCCGGAAACGTCTACGTAACCGGTAACCTGAACGCGTCTGGCAACGGCGCAGGCAATGGTGGCTCGATCACAATTTCTGAGAATAGCTCGTCACCTTTCTTTGTCGGGGCCGCCGGACTAATAAACGGCGTAACTGGAGCCCTCACTGCCAACGGTGTAATCGGCGGTACTATCAGTATTGTGAACACCGGCACAGGAGGCTTTAACCTTGCTAGCGGCACGATTTCTGCTAACGGAACTAGTGGTGGCACCATCAGCTTAACCGGCGGCGTCGGTGCACTGACCTTTGGGGCCGCTACTTTGAGCGCTACGGGCTCAGGTGGTGATGGTGGCAAGATTACTGTTACCGGCGCGAGTGCGACTACAACCACAGTGCCGGGTGGTCTAATGACCTACATTGCTGATGGTAGCGCTTCCGGCGGGAGCATAACTGTGAACGCCGGAACTACTGCCGGATCAAATTTTGTGGTAGGAACTACGCTCGGAGCGGGCAACCACTCTTTCTCCGCCAAGGGGACCACTGGCGATGGCGGTGCTATTTCGCTTAGCACCGGAGGCAATATTGCGGCAAGCCCGGCTGGACTTTCGGTAACAAGCGGCAGGGATGGTGGCAGCATTGCGCTCATTGCCGGTACCTCCAGCACCGGCGGCACGTTGCAAGTATTCGGTTCTTTGAACGTGAACGGTACGGGGTCCGGATACGGTGGAAACATCAAGCTGCAAAGCAATAGCTTTAACGCATTCCTTATAAGCTCAACCACAAGCTCGGCAAATGGCGTCAACGGAAGTCTGACAGCTAATGGTGCAATGACCGCTCCGGGCATCAATTTGCCTGTCGACAAGCAGACCATTTCTATCACGAATTTGGGCACAGGTGGAATTACAGTCGATGGATCGGCCACTATCGCATCGACCGCGGTGCAAGGTCATGGTGGCACCATCACGCTTTCTGCTCCCACTGCAAACAGCAACATGAGCCTTGCCGGTACGCTGAATGTTGCCGCGAATGCTGGAGTCGGCGTAGACAATTGGAACGGTGGCAGTGTCGTCATTTCTGCGAACAGTTTATTGATTACGGGTGCATCACCGCTTCAGATTCAAGCGGCCGCTGCCAATAGTGGTATTGGTGGAAAAGTTGATATCGCGGTAACGGACAAAGCGAGCTTCGTGACTCTGGGCTTGTCGGCGACGCAGATTAGCGTCGACAACCGTGGCTCGGCAAGTAGCCTCAAGGTGGCGGCAGGCGGTAGTCTGACGTTCAACGGAGCGACGACGGGACCGTACGGTACCGGTGGTGACGGGGCCAGCTTCACGTTCATCTTGACCAACCCTGCCAATACAAACGGCGCCACGTTGACAGTTAACTCCAGTATCGATGCCAGCGGAATCGCAGACGGTCTAAACACTTTAGGAAAGGGCGGTTCCATTTCGATATCGTCCAACGGCAACGCTACTATTCTGGGCAATCTCGCAGCCAACGGCAACGGCGGGTCCGGCAATGGCGGTACTATATCGATAACCGCTACTACTCCCGGGTCTTCGGGAACGGCTCCGAACGTGCTACTCGGTGGAACCGTAATTGCTCGGGGAGGACTGACTGGTGGCAACGGTGGATCTATAAGTGTTTCCGCAACCACTGCCAATTTGCAGTTCAACACCAACCTGTTGGCTGTTGATGCGAGTTCCACGTCGGTTAGCGATATCTTCAACGGCGGTACGATCGCCATCAGCGGAAATACCATTCAGTTCCCTGCTGCATCGGTGCTCACTTTAAGCGCTAATGGAACCGGGTTAGGCAACGGAGGGTCTCTTGCATTTCAAACCAAGAGTCAAACTGCTAGCATCACCGTTGGTTCGGCTCCCGGGAACCTGACCCTCAGTGCCACTAGCGGAGTCAGCGGAGGCAATGGCGGTTCTGTTAACGTCAGTGCCGGTGGTTCTCTAACAGTCGCGGGGGCAGCAATCGATGTTGCGCCGCGAGGATCGACTGGTAAAGGTGGCTCGATTACGTTGAGCGCGGGTAATGGAACGGGGTCCGGTGCTAATACTTCGGGCATGACGGTCTCCGGCAATCTGGTTGCCACTGGACCAACCGGCGGGGGCACCATCGATCTAACTTCCAACGGCGGAACACTTTCCGTCACCAGCGATCTAAATGTCAACGCTACCGTTTCCGGCAATGGTGGTACGGTAAATTTGACTGGAAGCAGTACTTCTCCGATTGCGGTCACTGGCAACATTACGGCTAACGCGGCGGCCGCGGGTGGCGCTGGCGGCAACGTGAGAATCTTCGTGCGGAACAACGCCGTGTTTACTGTCGGCGCCGCTACAGGTTCCGGCGTGAGCGGTACGATCTCTGCGAAGGGTGGCGGCGGGGTTGCGGGCTCTGGCGGTTCCGGTGGATTGGTGCAGATTCAGAATTCTGCTGCGCCATCCGGTGGGCTAACTCCGGGAATATCGATTAGTGGTGCGGTGAATACCGTCATCGACCTGACACCGTCTACCAATGGCAACGGTGGCTTCCTCGCCTTGCAAGTAGCTCAAGGCAATCTGTTTGTTCCTGCGGGAACAATTGCCGTCAACGGTCAGGGCACCGGTAGCGGTGGCACGATCGTCATCGAGACTGCGCCTTCCATCACATTAGGCAACGGTGTCGGCCAGTACATGCTATCGGCAACCGGTGGTGTTACATCCGGCGCCGGCGGCTCTATCACGCTCGTGTCAGGTACGGGCGGCGTCACCGTCGGCAACGGTGCGCTTCTGGTAACGAGCACCGGGGGAAGTGGTGGCACCATTGACATAACGGCCAAGACATTTGTGAACGTGACCGGCTCGTTGAATGCAAGCGCCGTTGGAAGCGGTGCGTTTGTAGGCGGTAAAGTGACCGTCTCTGCCGCAAACTCTATAACCGTCACTGGCGGAAGCGTTACGGCTGACAGTGCAGGAACTGCCGACGCAACCAAGGCTGGTCAAATCAAGCTGACGTCGACCGCCGGCGTTGTCTTCGTCGGCGGCAATGTTACTGCAACTGGAGCGCTCGGACGAGCCGGCTCTATCGAAATCACCCAAAAGCTTGGAACCTTAACTATTGGAGCTGCTGCTACTGCAGGTACCGGTGGTGTTACCGGCTTGGTCTCAGTCAATGCCGGATTGAACGCCGGTACTATCAAGTTGGTCAATGGTGCTGGCGGCATCACCGTCGATACTTCGCTGATCAGTCTGACCAGCGGGGCGACGGGGGGCGACTTGTCTCTGGACGCCACGGGGGCACTGACATTCAACGCTGGCACGCTCGCCGTGAATGGCACTACCTTAGGTGGTACCATCACCATGAAGGGCTCCGGGATCACCATGGGCGGTCCTCTATCACTGCAGGCAAATGGCTCCGCCGGCAATGGCGGCTCGGTATTAATAGACCTGTCGTCCGGTGGGCTTAATTTTGGAACGGCGGGCAGTGCACTTGCGGTGTCTGCAGCAGGAACCGGATTGAACGGAGGCAAGGTGGCTATCACCACTGTCGGTGCCATCAATGTGAGCAACGCTGCTGGTTCTATTATCGTCACCGGAACTGCCGGAGCGGGTTCAATTGATCTGAAAGCCACTGCGGGCGCGATTACAATCGATGCCGGCGGACTGAGCAACAACGGTATTGTGCAGAACGCGGCCGGCGGTTCGATAAAGTTGACCGGTGTGGGCGTCACTGTCGGCGGCAGTGTCAGTGCCAATGGATTCGGTAATGGTAAGGGCGGCACCATTGATATCACTACCACATCATCGGCTCCATTTGTTATCGGGGCAGCACTCGGTGCGAACCAGGGTGTAGCCGGGTCGCTCTCTGTTTCCGGCGGCGTCGGCACTGCAGGACTTATTGGAACCAATGGCGGTGCCATCACTATAACGGCCAACTCCGCTTCTTCTGTCAATCTTAGCAATCTGAATAGTATCGTACTCTCGCCATCTGCTACCAACGGAGGATCTGGCGGTACATTCACACTTTCTGCCACATTGGGCGCAGTAACACTGGGTGCGGGTACTCTAAATGCCGATGCTGTCTCATCCGCATTCGCTCTCGCGAATCCTGGTCAAAACCTGTACTCTGGTGGCAAAATTTCAATCACTGGTGCGAGTATTGTTGCCGCTGGTCCGGGACCATCTATTCTCAGCGCCGACGGGGTCGCGTTTGGACAAGGTGGCGAAATCAAGCTTGCTGCAAGCACTGGCAACATTACCTTAGGCAACGCTGGAGCCGTTGTTCAGACAAGGTCCCGTGGTGGTTCCAGTGCTGGTGCCGGCGGGCAGGTGAGCGTGACGACCGGTGGAACACTAACTGTGAACGCCGGTGGGGTGGATGTAAGCGTCAGAGGGGCGAATGGCAACGGCGGCACTATTACCCTTGCCGACGGAACTGCGGGCTCCGGCAACCTCATTTTAGCCTCGGGCCTGCAAGTTAACGGTCTCGGCACTGGTAACGGTGGCACCATTAGCTTGAGCGCAGTCAATGGTTTTGTTGCTGTAACAGGCAACCTCCAAGCCAATGCCGGAACTACCGGTAATGGCGGAACCATCAGTATTGATTCGAGACAAGCCAGTGGCTTCCAGATCGGTCAAGCGTTGGCCGTTGGAGTCGGTGGTGTCAATGGCAGTATCACAGCTGACGGTGGCACTCTGACCGGTAACGGCGGAACCATATCCCTGAAGAGCCAGAACGGTGGTTTTGTGTTCACCTCTTCGGGCAATGTTTCTGCTTCAGCGCTAACATCTGGAAATGGCGGCACGATCAGCCTGAGCAGCACCGCCGGTGCGTTCAGCATCGGGGGCGGCTCTCTGAACGCTAATGCCAACGGACCAGCCGCGCAGACCGGCGGTAGCGTCACGATCGCAGTAACGCAATTCAATACTGCGGCAGCAGGGTTCGGTGTCAGCGCGACGGCCATCAACGCCAACGGAGCCAACAAAGGTGTTGGCGGCACAATCAACCTCACAACGACCGCTGGCGGCACCACTATGAGAATAGGAACGGGCACCGGCATGTTGAATCTAACCGCGGCTGATGGCGGCAAGATCAATGCCACTTCTGCTGGTAGTTTGTCCGTCGATGGCGCTGGGCTGACGGTTATCTGTATCGGTTGCAGCGCGCCCGTAGTGAATCTCACTGCCTTGGCCGGCGACCTCACGCTGTCAGGCATAATCAATGTTCAGTCGCCGTTTGGTGGCACACTGACACTAACGGATAACGGCGGAACGCTTACCGCTGCGCCTGGTACGTTGATCAATACCAACACCCTGGTGATTGCTGGCAACGGAAACATTGGTACATTGGCCAATCCATTCGTACTGAACGCCTCGCCGTTAACGTTGAACACCACGGGGAACGCATTTATTGCGTCGCCCAATGCGGTGACGCTCGGAAACATAACCGCTCAAACTTTCGTGCTTACAGCCGGTGCTACTTTGGTCGGTTATCCAGCTCCGACAGTCGGCAACATCACTACAAGTGGTACCGTCAATGTGACGAACCTGACGTTGAATGCGAATAACGGCGGATCAATCTCGGTTCAGTCGCCGCTTACCGCCACCAGCAACATTGCACTCAATGCTACAGGCAATGGCACGATCAATGTAGTGGGTGGAAGTCTCAATTCGGCAACTTTGAATCTGACATCGGTCAATGGAAACATTGGCACAGCGCTTAACCCGCTTGCATTCAACTCCGGAACTGTAACCGTAAACACTGGCGCAAGTGCATTCCTTAATAGTACCGGAGCCGCTGCAGTCACAGTGAACGGGCCCGGAGCCGGTGCTGGAGTTGGCAATACATTCAACTTAATTTCGAACTCTAACATAACGGTATCGCAAGCGATCTCCGCTAATGTCATAAGCCTAGCCGGCAACCCGGCCAATAATGTTGGCATTTCGGTGCAAGCACCTATCACTGGAAGTGGTGTCGCAAGTACTGTTCAGCTAACAGCTACCGGCACAGGTTCAATAACTTCTTCCGGCACGGGAACCGTATCTGGAGGCACGGTCAATCTTAACACCGGCACTGGTGGCGTCGGCGGTCTGGGCGCTGGCTTTAACTCTCAAGCAACCGTGTTGAACGTGCAGACTGGTGCCGCAAGCACTGCGGGCGTTTTCATAACTAACGCCAATGCTGCCGGCACCATCAACAACGTCAACGCAAACGGCGGTCAGTTCCAGCTGACCAGTACTCCGGCAAACGGAACCGTGAGCTTTACTGGTGCGGTGAATGCAACTTCCATTCTATTGCAGGGCAACACGGGAACCAATACTTCGTTCAACATCGGACCGGCTGCTACTCTCACATCAAGCAACACGGGTGCCATAACTATCACCGGGACAGGCACTGGTTCGATAATCGCGCCTGGTGGCACCGGGTTACTGACTTCGGCGAACATAACGCTAACCGGAAACAACATTGGCGCTGCCGGTGGCAATGCTGTTAGCTTCCAGGCTCCGGGAATGCTGACTGCAAACCTGTCGCTCACTGCAACAGGTAATGCTTTTGTGAACAACACTGGCGTCGGTGCTGTCATCCTGACGAAGGGTGTTGCAGGAGGCGTGCTTAATTACGCTGCTACAGGAACCGGCGATCTGACTATCGCGACCGCCCTTGCCGGCAACAATATCTCGCTGCAATCTGGCGGAGTTGTCTTCCAGAATGCGAATATTACTGGTACCGGAGTTGGTAGCACCGTCACCTTAGTCGGCGGTAGTAAGGTCGTAGTCCCGGGGCAGCCGCCTGTAGCGGTAACTCAGGCTGCGAACACAAGTATCACTGCGGCTTTCGTCAATCTTGGAAGCGGCGTGCCTGTAGGCACGATGAACGGAGACGTAGGTACTGCTGCTATCCCAATTACGATCAATACGCCAACAGGACTTGCAGCGACGACAATCACTGCGAATACTCTCGGTGATGTATTCATCCGCAACAATGGCAACGTTATTCTTGGACCCGGGCCATCAACCGGTAATAACATCAACATCACTGCTGTCGGTGGCTTCAGCACGCCAGGCAGCATAACTGTCTCGGGACCTGTGACGGCTTCGCCAACGGGGACGTTGAACCTCAATACCAACTCGTTGATCAACAACAGCGTGCTCAGCGGAAATGTTGTGAACGTGACGAGCACTGCAGGACAGACGTTGACGATAGCAGGCACGGGTACTACGACGTCGACCGGCGTCAACGGTGCGATAAGCCTCACCGCGTCTCCCGGGCTATTTGGTGGTCCTGGCGGAAACCTGGTATTCGCTGGTGGAGCTAACCAAACCTACAACGGATTGACTAACTTCAACGCTCCGGGGAGCGGCCAGTCGGTAATCATCAATACTGGTGCCACCGTGACGGTCAATGGCATATTGAACGTCAACACTTCGAACTTTGTTCAAAGTGGCACGCTCAACGCGCCTACCGTCAACCTGAACAACCCCCCGGGTGCGCCTAACGTCACATTCTCAAACCCCAATGGCGACCTGGTGCTGAACAGCAACATCTCGTTCAGCGGCAATTCAATCGCGTTAATTGCGAAAGGAAATATTCTGCAGGGCAGTGGCATATTCCAGGTCAGCACATCGAGCTTCAACAGAAATGGTGGCGATATACTCATTCTCGCCGGCTACGATTTCACGACCAGCAGCCTTGGACAATCGACAGTCACCGGGCTTTCTGCTCAGGGCGGTTCCGTTGTGCTTGCCGGATTGACCATCGACAGTTCCAGCAGCAACTTTGCTGGCGGCGGACGAGCCGGCAACGTAACCATCGTCGCCAATGCTGGCACTGCCAATGTGGGCATGATAAACGTTGGTTCCATTAATGCCTCCGGAGGCTTCAGCAATAAGGGTGGCAATGTTACCTTGATTGGCGCCGGCGGAATCATCACAAACCAAGGCGGCATTAATGCCTCCGGCACTGTTGGCGGCAACGTCACGCTCGCCGGCACCACATCGGTAGTTAACATGGTGCCGGTTATTTATCAAAATGTTTTGGTTAATGGCAGTGGCTCATTCACAGCCAATCCGGTCGCAGTGGCCGGGGCTGGTGCCGCGATTTTCATCAACGGATCGATTGCAACCAATGGCACCACAGGAGCCGGTGGTTTCGTTAACGCCTATTCTGATTCGCAAATTGCTATTCAAGGTGGAATCAACACCAGCAGTCCGACGGCTGCCGGTAACGTGACGCTGCAAACGCTTGATGGAAGCATTGGTGTCGGCTTCGGCGGTGTAACCGCAAATGGTAGCAGTCCCACATTCGGCAGCATCAATCCGGGTGGCGCTGGTGCGAGCATCACGATCAGCGCGCCTAGTTTCATCACCATAAGCGGCAGTGTCGTATCGTCTGGTGGAAGCGTGCTGTCCGGGAATGCTGCCGGTGGCAAGGGCGGCAACATCGACATTCAGACCACTCAAGTGACCGGGGGCGGACTTCGGGTCGGCACAATCGCCATCAGCGGTGCAGTAGATGCTCGCGGTGGTAACGTGAGCTTCTCGAGTACCGGCAATGGTGGCGATGGCGGCAACATCGTCATGGCTTCCGGTTCGATGGGGATCTCCGGAAGTGATAGTGGCGGCGCCAGTGTTGATTCTCGCGGCGGTACTAAAGGCAGTGGTGTCGGCAGTATCAACGGAGTCGCCGGTTCCATCACTTTAACCACATCTGCGACTCAAAACGTTCCAACCAATTTGGATCTTGCTGCTACGTCGGCAGCGTTCAGCTTCCCTCAGACATTCGCATTGCCGGGCGGATTGTTCACCGTAGGCAATTTCTCCGTCGTTAATGGAGTCCAAGGGACCATTGCTGGTAGTGCCATCGTTAACTCCACAGTAAATGGAACGGGACGCATTTATCAAGGCACCTTCACTCAAGGAAACGTGACAATCAACGTCACTGGTGGACCGCAAAACATCGCTCCGCTTGGAGTTGTGAATCCGGATAACGGCGCTGGAGTTCGGACTGTAATTTCACCATCACAAGCGTTGGCCCTCTATCAGGTGAGCAGAGGTCTTCCCCAAACTGTTTCTTTGAATGCGCAGGGGCAGGCCACCGCCGGTGGCGTGGTCAATGTCAATGGTTTCGACCTGCAGCCATTCTCTACGTTCAATCTGACGCTAGCAGGCGGGTCGCCTGGTGCTTTCACGATGAATGTCGCGGGGGCGCGCCCGCTCGTCACTATCGGAGGCTTCGGGAACCTGATCTCCGGAACTCTGAACTTCACCACGCCCGGTGCTACGCCGTTTATCGACTTCGGTTTCAGCGGCATGAATCTTGGCACCACCGGAGTCTTGCGCGCGTCGAATACCTCGACATTGATTCTGGGTGGAGCTGGTTCCACATTCACGAACCGTGGCTTGATAGAAGCCGGCAACGTGATGATCGCGACGGATTTTGGTTCAGCGACGTTCAACCAAACAAACGGAGGTACTATTCAAGGAGCCGCCGGCTCAATGTTCCCGGCTCTACTGATCAATCCTTCGTTGTCCTCGACCATGCTGTTCACAGTCAATTCAACTGCGTCGAACTTCAACCTTCCAGTAGTATTCGCTCCAGGACAGATCCAAACCCGTTACACAACGTTGGCTCGAAACTTCGGCACCAACGTGAATGCCACGCCGTTTGTCAGCCTCTCGTTCGGACTGAGTACGCCGGTCAATGCGCCTGGTACTGCTGTAGTCGGTGGAACCATAAGCAACCCGTCGTCGCTATTCATTAATACATCGTCGGTCATTGGTGCGTCCGGACCAACCGCATTGCAGATTGGTTCAAGCACGGGGCAGCTTGCTGCTTCGGCAAACATTACCGCTAAACAAGGGTTGTCCATAAATGCTGCCGGCGCTGTGACCATTGCCAATCCGGCACCGTTGACTCCATTGGTGGCAACTGTTCTGGGAGTGACCGGGAACTTCGGAAGCATGAACTTGAACGTCGCCGGTAACTTCACCATCGGTGAAGGTGGCGTTGCTGGAACTCCGCAAGCCATATTGCAATCCAGCGGTGGTCTGCTTGTTCTCGCGGGCAGCAACTTCACAATGAACAACCGCTCTGCCATAACAGCTAACAGCTTCACCACGCTGCTGCTTACGGGGCAGACTGGTGCAATGACCATGACTAACGCATCGATCACTGCCGGGGCACTGAATGCCCCGGCGGTGTTCCCGAATGTCAATTCTTCGCAAATCGCTTCAGCGGGCAGCCTGAGCTTCAGTTCGTCGGGCAGCGGTGGCGTATTGCTGAACAACAGCTCCATCACCGTTAATGGCGGCTTTACCGGTATTAACTTCAGCTCTCAGGGCGGCAGCTTCCAGCTTACAAATGGCAGCTCAGTGACCGTCAACGGAGGCTTCCTAAGTTACAACTCAAGCCGTCCGTTGGTTTTGACAAGCAACAGCAGCATGAATGCTCTGACCCTGAACAATTTCCAGGGCAATATGCAGATTGGTGCTGGTCAAATCGACGCAACGAACTCGCACTTCAATGCCGCCAGCAACATGTCGATGAATGTCTTTGGTGTCGGAACACCGGACATTACGTTGATTGGTGGCACCATGACCACCGTCACAGGCAACAGCATGAACGCTCGCAATATCACCCTCAGCGGTGCGATAAACGACGGGCGCAATCTGAGCTTCAGTGCTCAAGGTAATATCGCGATTAACACGGCGGCGCTTAAGACTACCAATGGCAGCATAACTATGACTGCCGGTGGTGCCACCGGTATCACGATCACTAGCGGAAGTTCGAACATCGTCGCCAACGGTGGACCTGTTAGTATGAGCGCGACTGGACAGACCGCAGGTATTAACATCGGAACCGGCATCAACATCGAGGGGGGTACGCTGAACGTAGTTCCTCCCGCTCCGCCGACTCCGATTCAATTCTCACAGGTAGCGTCATTTGGTTCGGTTTCGTTGAGTACTAATGGGGCGGCCGGTATCACAATCGGTGCCAATTCGAACATCAGCGCAGTCGGTTCTGTCACCATCAGCGCGAGCGGCACCAATGCGCCTGTAAGTGTTGGTGGCTTCAACTACAACGCTTATGGCGGCTCGTTGTTCATCAACGCTGGCGGGACATTCACTGATACTGGCATGAGCGCGTACAATGCTCAGCCGATCAGTGCATCAGGCAATGGAAGCATAACGATAACGGCTAAGAGTGCGTCCTTCGGAGCCGGCTCTACCATGATCGCGGGGGCTGGAATCGGCATATCTGCAACTGGTGGTGTGCTGAGCCTCACAAGCAATACTCTGAATGCCGTCGCATCTGGAGTCACTCTGTCCGGTTCGACGGGACTCTCCATTACGTCGACTGGTATCACCGCTAACGGAAACTCTTCGTTCAATAGCAGTGGTGGTGCTATTACTCTGTTGACCACTCCGGGAACACTAACAATCAACAATGGCAGCCTAACGATGGCGGCTCAAACGGGCATCAATATCGGTGCGAACCAGACGATCAATGTAGCAGGCACCTTCGGAATTACTGCATCGGCGACGACATCTGCTATCGGAATCGGCAGCAACGTAGCCATTAACTCCGGCAGATTGACACCGTTTGCATCCACCGGTGAAACGTTGTTCCTTCCGAACTTCGAGACCTTTGGCGGGTTGACCATATCCGCCGGCAATGGTGGAATCACAATCGGTAATGGAAGTACGCTCATTTCGAACAGCATCAGTTCCGCGATGACTGTTGCCTCAACCGGCAACGTCGCGCTCGGAAACAACATCGTTCTGCAAGCCAATGGCGGCAACCTTACTGTCACAGGCAACTTGAGCGACACTGGCAATGTGACCTATAGAGCTCGTGGACTTCAAACCGGTGCGACGTTTGTGGGCAATGGAATCGTTAACATTGGTTCTGCCGGTGCAAACCTCGGCGCGGGCGATATTGTTCGCGCATACGGTAGCATCAGCATCGGAGCTTCTCCGTTCTCGTTCGGTGCAACTCCTGTTGCGCTCAACAGCGTGACAATCACGTCAACTGGTGCTGCACCGGGAATCAATCCTATTTCGATTACCGGTTCCACTGTATCGATAACGGGAGCCGCTACATCTATCACCAGCGGTGGTGCGGTGAACATAACCAGTACCGGTGGTCTTCTCACATTGTCCACCACTCCAGCTAACAACACACCAATCAATGCGGGCTCCATCTCGCTGAAATCGGCTGGAGGAGTGACGATCGGCAATAACCAAAACCTGGTCGCTACCGGCGTCAATGGTGGCATCGTTATCACCGACAGCGGCGCGGCTGGCCAAATCAACATCGGTTCGGGTGTAAACATCACCGCAGGCACGCTTGCCGCGGGCGTCAATCCCGCTGCGGCAATCCAGTTCTCCAACATTGCGACCTTCGGCAACATCCAAGTAGGAGCCGATGGAACCGGTGGCATTCTGATCGGAAATGGTTCGAATCTGACCTCAACCGGATTCAATAATGTGTTGACGTCCACCAAAGGTAGCATCACCACTGGAACCGGTGTTGTCTTTAATGCTCGCGGTAACAACGTCAACCTTGTTGCGTCGAACGCCGTATTGTTGGGTGCGTCGAACACATTCACCACGACGACTGCAAGCGGAACCAACGGGCAGGTAGTTCTGACCGGCACCTCCGGCGGGGTCAATATCGGCGCCAATACATCGTTCGCTGCGATGGGCAGCGTAGCGGTGAACACTACCAATAGCGCTGCAACTTTGCTGGTCAACAACGGAGTGTTCTTGAACTCCGGTTCAACAGTTGCATTCTCCGGCGGTATGGCTCAACTGGGTGGCGGTGGTGCTAACGCAATCATCAGTGGCTCTGGTGCCGTATCAGTGTCCGGACCAAGCATCACACTGAATCGGGTTCAAATCACTGGCGCAGGCACATCGTTCAACTCCAGCACTACTTACACCGACTTGGGTTCGAACACCATTGGCGGCACATCGGTTTCGGTCAGCGCCGTCGGTAACATAAGTATCGGCGCTGGATCTTCTTACAATTCGACTACTGCCGGGGGCACTTCGCTGTTTGCCGGCGGACGGTTCATTGATGCTGGTTCTCAGTTCACCAGTACCTCTGGTGGCGTAAACATCTCTGGACAAAATGCTGCCGCTGGTCTAGACGCAGTCACTCTCGGCGGGACGTTCATACAGGCGCCCGGGTTTATAAGCATCACTGGCGGTGGTACCAACGGTTCCGTCAATCTGGGTACGGCCCTGGTTTCCTCGACCGCTAACGCGATTAACGTGAACTCCGGGTTGAACGTTGTTGTCGGCAATGGCGCCAGCGTACAAAGCGCTACGGGCACGACGATGACCGCCGGCTTCAACGGAACCTTCACTGCAAACGTAGGCAGCACTATCAGGGCTAATGCCGGCAATGTATCGATCAATGGACCGCAAGGGCTTGTACTCAATGGCAATGTGTCCGCAGGTACATTGGCCGGTGGCGCGCCTGCGTTCCCGACACCACTGGTGAATGCCAATATATTCACCAGCGGCGCCGTCAATATAACAACTCAGCGAGGTATCGCGATCGGTAATGGCGCGACCTTCAATTCGGTTGGCGGAAACATCAACATCACCGCGTCCGGAACACAGGGAATCACTCTGGGCTCCGGACTAGTGATGCAAGCTAATGGCGGCAATCTGGTGGTGCTGAGCAACGGACCAATCACGCAGAATGCACCGGCAGCGGGCAACGTGTTCCAGGCTCGCGCTGTCGGGTCGCTCGCGTTCTCCACTGGCGGTGGTATCGAATTTGGCGGCGGCACCGTAAGCAGTCAATTGTTTGGCCTCAAGAACAATCCGCCACCGGCAGCGTTTGGAGCCGGAACCGTCGTCAATAATGTCGGCGGCTCACTCGGCCTCAATTTGAGTTCCGGCGGCAGTGTCAACTTTACCCAGAACGGCAACCCGTCGACCTTTAACCTTAATGGTGGCGGCATAGTCATCGACTCCACCGGAGCGGCAAACTTCGTTCGCATGGATGGTGCGACCTTCACCGTAAGCGGCTACAAGGCGATCGGTTACAGTTATTCCGTCGCAGCAGCAACGTCTATTTTGGTAGATGATGATGAAGACGGTACCGTACGGAAACTGGCCGACATGTTCGTTCCTGGAAGCGAGCATGCTCATGTTCTGACCGCCAGAAGCAAGGAAGGTAAGGGACGTGCACGCGATCTCGGAGCCGTCAATATTGCGTTGGAAACCGGTGAGTTGGTCCTGCACCCTGTAGTTGACACCACCATCCACTCAACCCTTGCTGACGTGAAAGTCAAGAAAGGCGGCTTGGTAGCGGTCTCGATCGAAGACGCCGGCATGAGGCTCGACAACTGCGGCGACCTCGGAACTGTTGTTCTGCAAGTGGGCAAGCATAAGTTCGAACTCAAATCGGGCGAAGAAGTGGTCATTTCCGATCACGAACTCACCGAAGACGAGCAAAAGAAAGCCGATGGCATCGGACGGCGCAAGTTCCAGAAAATCGCTCTGGACGGCGGAATACATGCCACCATGTGCGAAGTTTCAATCTCTGGCGTGCTAACTAACACTGCTCACTTAGAAGGACTTCGTAATCCCGCAAGCATGGTCGAGCGTAATCTGAAAGCCAAGATGATGAAGACTGCTGCGGCTGTGCACACTGTCACCCAGTCGCATGGTTTGTATCAATCTAAGGCACGCGTCTTCGTTCCAGCCAAAAAGGCCCGACCGAGCTACGCAGCGGTTAGTTTCAACGACCTCGGCAAGTAACCGGGACCCGGAGCAGCCTGTTCTCGAGGCCAACTCGGCGCGCTTACGCGCAAGTAGCTCGACCAACAGTTTTGAAGCGCTCGGAATTTTAGTTCAAAATACTTCGCGTAGTCGAGCAGTGTCATTTTGCCCGTAATCCCTGCCCCGCTCAATACTTACCGCCAATTAGCTCGGGACATTTGGCAAAATGCCGAATTATCGGAGTTTATATCGGGGGGCCGGCGAGGTAACTATAGTGTCGGGGGACTATAAACAATGAACTCGACTACCGCCGCACTTGTTCAACAGAACGTCGAAAGAGCCAAAAGTCTGCTTGAGAGCCATGACTACACCAACGCGCGTCGTGCATTGGAAGCTGCGCTCTGGAAGGCGGAGCAAATAGTTGGTGCCGGTCCTAGTGTCCTGCAAGAGCCTCTTGAGTTGCTGGGACGCTGTTGCTATGAGATGTCTCAGTATCCGCAGGCGGTGGGACACCTTAGCCGCCTGCTGGGGTTGCAGCACTCGTCCAGGGTCGAGACCGATAAAATTTTGCAGACTCTAGACCTTCTTGTCCGGTGCTACGAAATTCAGGGGCGCCTGCCGCTGGCCGAACAGACACTAAAGGATGCTGTGCAACTTTGTGTTGCGACATGGGGCGAGGGGGGCGAAAAGACAGTCAGCAAGAAGAAGCGATTGGCTAACGTGTTGATGGAGCTGCGCAAAGCTGATGAGGCTGAGGCAGTACTTTCGTCAATCAAATCAGTGACCGGCGAAGTTCGTAAGCCGGGGGGACCGCCGCCTCTGGCTCCACTGAAGAAACCTACAGGAACGTTCGCTCAGCCCCTTGTACCTGAGCGGAAGGCTTACTTGGGGCAAATGCTACGCTCCGCCGGACTAATATCATATGCGGTGCTGAGCAAGAATTTGGAGCTAGCGAAAACAATTGGAATTCCCCTGGGGGAAGCACTCATCGCGGGCGGATTTGTTGAGAGAGCGGCTATTATTGCTGCATTGGAAGTACAGTCGATGATCCGCGCCGATCAAATTGAAATGGACGACGGCATCAAGCTTCTTATGCGTTGTTGCCAGGAAAAGATTACCGTTGCCGAAGCAATGTCCGGCGCGGCTGACAAACAAAAAGAAGCGTCCGAGCGGTATCGGCTTGGTCGGCTGCTTGTAGTGAGCGGACATCTGACCGAAACCCAATTGTCCGATGCGCTAAGAACTTCTAGAGAAGCGGACGTTCCTTTGGGCAAGCATTTAGTGCTTAGCGGAAGAGTCCCGCCGTTGATAGTGGCGAAGGCCCTGGAAATGCAAACAATGCTTTTTGAAGGGGCGATCTCTGAACAGGCTGCGCTGGCAGCATTAGCTAAGGGCGACGCCGATCCGGCAGTCAGATCGACCAAAATTACCAATTATTAGAGTTGGAGGAATCATGCGCGAAGAGCTGCCGACATTTGGAGAGTTTCTTGTTTCCCTGGATCTGATTTCCGCCGAAGAAGCTCGCGACATGGCTCGCTTGTCCAGCAGATTGGGCATGACTTTCGGGGAGTTAGTGCTGGGTTGCAAGCGCATAAATACCAGGCAACTTAATTTGTTGCACGAGACTCATTCGTTGCTGCTTGATGGAATTGTTGAAGAGCCGCTGGCGCGAGAACTGGCATTGGAATGCTTCAAGACTCAGTGTAGCCTTGAATCGCTTTACGCCAAGCATGATATTGCTCTCGGTAGTCCAAGATTTCGTCTCGGAGATCTTCTGGTCGCCACCGGAGTAGTTTCGCAGAAGGATATAGAGCCTCTTCTGGAGAAAAGTCAACGCAACGCTAAGCCGCTTGGACATGCACTGATCGAAGCTAGGATCTTGTCTCCCGAAGCGGTGGCCGCGGCACTGAATTGCCAAATGGATATTCGATTCAAAGGAAAGTTGCCGTCGGATGCAATCTCTGAGCTGAAGGTTTTGCTGAGCAACCCGGCAGAACTGGCGGAAATCAGTGCTGCTTCGTTCTAAGTAGATCTGAGAGCCAGTTTTATGGCTTCGAAGGCTTGATGGTAGCGGTAACGGACTTCTGTCCGTTGCGGAATATCCACGGCGGCACCGGGTTTGCTGTTGCCCAGAGGCCAAGTTTTGCTGATTTGGCACTCTGGTGAAGATTCTTCAGTGTTTTGTCTGACGGGGCGTACTTGTCGCTCCACCAGGCCAACCCCTTGCGCACCAGCTCCTGATTCAGGTCTGTACCGTCACTAAGAGTGACGTCGGCAATTACGCGCCCTCTCGGGTCCGTACCATGCGGTTTTATTGTTATGGTTTTCCCGAAACAACTGTCAACGGTAAACTTTCGAGCTTCGGAGCCGAATTCCTGTTTGAGCTCGGGGCAATCCACCCCGTAAAGAATCACCTTTTCGCTGTTTCTGTCTCGCGATACGAGAAGCGAATCGCCGTCTGTGACTGAAACTACCTGTGCTTTGTATTCTTCCGCTTGGACGGGCGCGGAAAGCAGGAGGCTCTGAAAGAAGACGACCCCGGCGAGTAAAGGGAATTTCGACGGTGTGCCCGGGGCAGGCGCTAAATGCTTGAACCGCTGATCGCGCTGACAGGGTATTCTCATCGATTGCTTCGCCCCCGGAGATTGAGGGCTTCATTCTAACAAATTTGTGTCCGAAAAGTGGCTCTGTAACAGCACCAAGGCGATTCACGATTAGTTCACGAGACATTTAATTGACCGGGACCCGCGCTCTGAAGACAATACTGTCATGGTCAGTTTGGTGCGCTGCGGGCGAACGGCGCAGGGGGAGGAAGACCGTGGTATGTTTTGATGTTGAAACCGAGAACACACTCTGTTTGCAACTGCGGGCGCTAATTGAAGAGTGGGGCGCGGAGCATGTGCGTCTGAGAGTTCCGCGTACGTGGAAAAGGTTTGGCGTAACCAGAACAGGCCGGGTCGTTCTGGAGTTTTCCGAGCTTGCTCGCATTGTGATAAGTGTTGTTCATCCGGAGTACCACTTGGACGTGGAGGTTGCCTGCACCCAACTGTAGTTTTGCTTGACAAGCGTGTAGGGCTGCGACGGAGTGGTATTATGAGGCGTCCTTGAGCCGACCACATGGAGCGCCATGCGAAGCATTGGAATATTCATCAGCGTTTTGCTAACAATTCTTCTTTCTGTTCCTGCAGCTAATGCACAGAGGTTTGTCCAAACATCGGCGGCCAACGCTACCGAAGCTCAGCAACTGAAGCGCGACATTACCGGCAAGCCGAAGATCGGTTTGGTGTTAGGTGGTGGTGGCGCTAGAGGCGCAGCGGAAGTCGGCGTTCTGAAAGTGCTTGCCAAAGAAGGCATTAAATTTGACTACGTCGTTGGCACCAGTATCGGATCCGTAGTCGGCGGGTTCTACTGTTTGGGCGCGACTCCCGAGCAAATGGAAGAACAGTTCGAGACCGGCAAGGTCATGCGTCATTTCATGTCTGTTCCACTGCCGTTTCGCATAGTCATCGCGCCAATCACCATGATTCCTCGGCTGTTCGGCTCCAAGTCCTACGACGGACTTTATTCGGGCACTACTTTTCGCAAGTATCTGGTCGGAAAAATGTCTGCGCATGATCAGAACATTGAAAACCTCAAACCCACATTTGCTGCGGTCTGTCTCAATGTAATCGACGGTAAACCATACATGATTCGGTCCGGCAATCTCGGATTGGCTATGGAAGCTAGTTGCGCGGTGCCGGAGCTGCGCAAGCCGATTGAGATGGACGGACAATTGTTTTGCGATGGTGGCGTGGTTTGCAATTTACCGGTGAAACAGTGCCGCCAGTTGGGCGCCGATTTCGTCATCGCTGTGAACATAGACGAGCCATTCAAGCCTATTCCGCTGCATGATTTGACGAAAGTTGGCAGTATGGTGAAGCGGATGTTGACCTGGGAACTCCACGATATGGATGAACCTCAGGCAATGATGGCCGATGTCGATATTCACCCGGACACTACCGGAATATCATTAATTAGTACCAAGAAAAAAGATGCTAAAAGAGGCGTTATTGCTGGAGAAGAAGCCGCTAGAGCAGCGTTGCCCGAGATTCGCAAGAAGCTTGCCGAGATTGGTATTACATATAGTGCCCCGGCCGCAGCGGCAGGCAGCGCGAATTAGTTTTGATTAGTTGGTTGTTAAGACGACTGATCTTCGCAGGCTTCCAGTGCGGACATTGCGATGCTCCTCGCTCGGATTGCCGCGGCGTTCTGATTCAGGCAAGCGAAGAATCGCGTTTCAAACTCGTTTCCGTTGTCTTCCGGTTCCAGGAGCCGTCGGACTTCTACCAGTAATGGAGGTACATGATAGGCCGGCGCCGGTTTGCGCACGCTAGTCATGTCGTCTACAACAATAATCATCTTGGACAGCACGCGAAGCCAGGAAAATTCCTCGGCGCTTAGCAAGAGCTGCAGCATTTCATTGTTGGAAACGGGACCTTTAGTTCGCTCATATTCGGCTCGTTCGGCATCTACCAGGACTTTGTGCAAGTCCAGCATTGATTGCTGAAGGTGATTCAGGTTTTTCCGCATTGTTGCCGAGACTGGAAAAGCCGATTCCTGCTGCCCCATTTTTGACCTCTTGTAAAGGACGAACACTTGCAGGAACTATTCAACCACAGACAAGGACCTTCTCGATCCAAGCTTAGCGGTTAACAAAGAACCAAATGACCAGGCAAATGGCCACGAAGACAACGAATAGGATTGCGGATGCCCATAACAGCCATATTCGAGCAATCGTGGACAATCTCTCCTTCAAGAAATCTATTAGTTTCTTGAGAAGCATTTTGATGATGTTTTTCAGTCGCTTCATTCGCTGGTCCTTGAATTCTGCTTTCATCTTACGTTGAAAGCGGAACCTTACGCAAGGACAGATAGTTAGCCGGGTCTCTTTCTGAGAGACGGGAACTCCTTTTCTTGCTTGTCGAGCCAGTGGCGCATCAGGTCGGAGGAGACATCCATCATAAACCCTGTATCGTCCCATCCGACAGCCTCAGACATGGCATTTTCCAAAAGATCATCCTTGCTGATTCCGCTGTTGTCGAATCCCCACTCGTCGTTCGAGGCGCCTTGGAGTCTTTCGTAATCAGATCGCATCTTCTCGAGCACTTTCTTGTCGTCTGAGTTTTCTGCTGCGTTGTCGATTGCTTTGCCTAGTTCAGAGGCGCTGAGAAATCCGTCCTTGTCCGTATCGGCGCTGTCGAATTTTTGCTTTCCGTAAATCGACATATCCGATGCGTCTTCATACCGCTCGGAAAGATCGCGGAACTCTTTCAGATCTGCGCGCGTAACTCCGTTGTTTTCGTCACCGAATTCATCGTTGGAGCGTTCTTCAATTTCGTTCTGATGTTTTTGCATTAGCTCAACAGCCTTGCGATCTTCGCCTCGCAAGCACTGATCTTTCAGAGCAGTTTCGAATTCTTCTTCTGAAAGAAAGCCGTCTTTGTCGGCGTCGACGCGATCGAAATTCTTATCGGCATAATCGTTGAGGTCTTTGAGGAAATTTAGTTGTTGTCCGTGAGGCTGCGGAGGATCTTCGGGGCAGGATAGCGGTTCTGCTTCGCGTGGCTCGTTGGCGGATACAACTGAATCTCCGGTTCCGTAGATATTGCTGTCGAAATCGAGATAGCCGCTTGAGGGTTGGTTTTCTCGCGGGAGCCCTCCGAGGGCGTTCTGCCTCATGCCGTCCCACATTTGCGCTGAAAGATCACCGTGACTGCCGTCTGCTGTCCGAGCGGCGTTGTCTGTTGCCTGGTAACTCTGCAAATCGCCATGGGGCACTGCCATTTGTTTGTCCTCGTTGCCTGTCGAAAACGTCTACAATCTTGCCCGGCTGAATTAGGCCGCAACCATAAATTCATTGCTAAGTCCTCGGCGTTGTAAAGAGGAATCGGCTATTGTATTTACATGACCAAGCAGATGGTTATGGACAACAACAGCAAGAAAAGAAGAACAGCGTTTGTTGTGTTGAATTCGGTGTATCCGCCGAGAATTGAGTTTCCCTGCGACATCAAATTGAATCCACGCACAACGGCATGAATCAGGCCGATTGAGCGGGAGCTGACGCAGCCTATGGACCCGGGCGGCGCTCAGTTGGTGATCGTACGCTAGCGGATGAAATGACTAGAACGGGTCCTTGAGGCTCGAAGAAGCCTTTGGAGATCAAATGAAAATTGGAAAGACAGGGTTCATCGTCGGGGGTGTTTCGATCCTGTTCGTAGGGCTGGCAGTGGTGTTTCTGGACGGTGCCATCGCTACCAATGAGGCTAACTCGATCATGGTTGTGCAACTGCCGATTGTCGGCACGCTGAACTGGTATACCACGCCCGGTACGCAAATGAGTTGGTGGGGGCGTGTCACCAGGTATCCCAAGCGAGAGCAGTTCTGGTTCTCATCGAAGAATGATCAAGGTGAGCACGCAAAAGACGAGTCGTTGCGAATTCGATTCAACGACGGTGCTGGAGCCACCATAAGTGGTTCTATCAGTTGGGAAATGCCGATGGATGTCGACCACCTGAACAAAATTCACTCTAAGTACGGCAGTCCGGAGGCGGTTACAAAACAGCTTGTTAGAACGGTACTGGAGAAGGCCGTGTACACCGCTGGACCGTTGATGAGCAGTACCGAGTCATACGCTGAACGCAAAAACGAATTACTGGCCGACATTCAAGAGCAGATCGATCTGGGCGTGTTCGAAACAGAGACCCAGCCTCAGCGAGTCAAAGATCCAATGTCAGGGCAAGACAAAACCGTGAATATTGTTCGGGTTAAGCTGGAAGCAGGCAAGCCGAAGCACGCGGTAGAATCTCCGCTGAAAGAGTTTGGCATTTTGACCTATAACCTGTCGATGAACGACATTCACTATCCTGAGGAAGTTGAGAAGCAGATCGCTATGCAGCAGCAAGCCATCGTAGGCGTTTCGATAGCGATCGCAGAGGCAAAAAAAGCTGAGCAGGCTGCGATTACTTCGGCTAAGCAAGGTGAGGCCGAGGCTGCAAAAGCTAAATGGGCGCAGGAAGTTGAGAAAGCCACAGCTGTAACTTCGGCTGAGAAACTGCGCGATGTGTCGGCGCTTGCTGTGGAAACTGCGCAAAACGAAAAGAAAGCTGCGATCCTTCGCGGTGAGGGTGAAGCTGCTGCGCGTAAGCTGGTAATGACGGCCGACGGCGCTCTGGACAAGAAGTTGGCGACATATGAACGGGTTAACGGGCTGTATGCAGAAGCGATCAAAGGCTATGGCGGTAGTTGGGTCCCCAGCATTGTCATGGGCGGTGGCAGTGGCGGCAGCGGCGGTGGAAATGCTGATGCTGTAGCGGGTTCGGGCGCACAACAACTCATCAGTTTGCTAAGCGCTAAGACCGCCAAGGACCTCTCTCTCGACTTGTCAGTGCCCAAGATGAGCAAGGAGGAGAAGTAGTCCTTAGACACATTGCCTGGTTAATCTGTGACTGTTAGCGCGATAATTCGCATTAAGCGATGAGAGGGATTTTCGTGAAACGCGCAGTCTTCAGCAAAACAGCTTTGTGCATTTTGGCAGTGTTGATTTCCGGAGTGTTCGGTCGGGCTCAAGCCGAGACCACAACAACCACTACCACTACCGATTCGCTCTCCGGCAGTCAACCTGCTGCAATTGGAACCACAACTCAAGACAAAGAAGCTGCCAGACTATCTGCAATAGAGCATCTTGATCGAAACGAGTTTGATAAGGCCGAGCAGATTCTGCGCCACTTGCTAAAGAATGATGATGCCGATACGCAGATGGCACTTGCTGGGGCGCTCTTTCGCAAGGGGGAATTTGATCAAGCGAAGACATTGTGTGAGCAGGCGCTGAAAAGCCCGAGCGGCGAGCACTATACCAAGGCGATGATCAAGTTGGGAATCGCTGAGTGTTTGCTGAAACAGGATTCGTTGCCGCATGCACGTGCTGCATTTGAGGACGTTTTGATCAACCTGGACAAGGCCAAGGACCCAACACTCGTAGCTGGTCTGGCTCTGAAAGGTTTGGGGGCATGCAATGAGAGAGAGCGTCGCTTCGAGGATGCGGCGCGTGCTTACGAAGAAGTTGCTCGCTTGTATCGAGAATTCTTTGGACCAGATGATACCAATTATGGTTGGGCCTTGCTTCAGCTATCAACTGTTTATCGCAGTTTAGCAATGCCGGAACAGGCGAGGAACGTTTACGAAAAGAGCATTTGGATCTTTCGCGAAGCAAACTACAAGCGTTTGATGAAGGAGTTCGACAAGGAGAGCATAGACCCGGTACAACTTCGCAGTTGCCTGTTCGGCAAGGGGGACTTACCCGAATACAAGTGCGGCGACTCCTCATTACAGGGTTTGAGCAGATATCTTTCTTCAACCAATCAAAAGATGACACTGCCAAATTGCACTTGGCGTAAGCACTTCAACCAAACTGAGGCTCCGGGCTGGGTTTGGGTTGATCCTCGTATTCCCGTTAAACGGGTTCTGATTTGCGTTCATGGATTAGGGCTTCATAATAGGTCTTATGAATCATTTGCGAAGCTGATTGCTGCCGAAGGAATCATGTCTGTTTCATTTGACGTTCGCGGATTCGGTTCGAACCTTGAGTCCGACGGACGTGACACCTTGGATTTGGATGGCTGCGTCAATGATTTGAAGGCAATTGTCAATTTGCTGCGACGTGACTATCCAGAGCAGCCACTCTTCTTGTTGGGCGAGTCGATGGGAGGCGCGATTGCGCTAAAAGTGACCGCTGAATCTGAATCGAAACTCAACGGACTGATTTGTTCAGTTCCTGCAGGGGCCCGCTACAAGGCTGCTACCACCGCGCTTAAAGTTGGTTTGCACTATTTGACTGACAAAAACAAACCGATGGATATTGGTGGGCAAGTGATCGATCAGGCAACAAACGAGCCGGCATTGCGCACATCCTGGTCTGCTGATCCTCGTGCTCGTATGCGACTGACACCGGCGGAGTTGATGCAGTTTGATTCTTTTATGGACCACACAACTACTTCTGCGCGGGCTATCAAGACGACACCGGTCATACTGTTTCAGGGGGACGATGATCGATTGGTGAAGAAAGAGGGGACTCTTCGCCTATTTGAGGAGTTAGGTACGCCAGAGAAAACTCTGGTTCTTCTCGGCAAAACAGAGCATCTCATTTTTGAGGCCGGCCAATTTAAAGATGACATCACCATCGGTGTGTTGGGATGGATGCGTTCTCATAGCAATGAACGGTCGACGTCGACTCCGATTTCGAGTCGCTCAACTCAAATTACTTCCAGCGCCAACTGAGGCTCATCCGATTGGCGGGCAAAGAAGCTCGTTTCGAAAACTGAACATTTTCCCAACGAAGTCTCTCGATAATTTCTCCAGTCATATTGGGGAGACGCTCCGTGGATAGATCCTTTACCCTTAACGATCAAAATTCTGACAAGACCCCGCTACAAGCGGAGTTCGTGTCGTGGAACCTTGCTTCCGCCGAGCCTCTCAAATCGGAGGCGCGCACGGGTGCAGGCGCCGGCAGCTTAACTGCGGAACGATATCTGCCGCCTTTTACTCTGGTGGGAGTTGAGACAAGAGGTCAAGTCCGCGGAGCGCGTGGGGGGGATGAGGTTGGCCGACCTGCGCGAAATGGTGATTCCGACAAAGTAGACATCAAATCGGCTATTCCGGATTGCATGCGGTATGGAGCTGCTTACAATGCCTGGGATAGACTTTCGCCTGACGAGCAGAAGGCATTGGCGACCAAGGTCGGTTCGCTTACTAAGGAAATGCTTGCGGATTCTGCTGCGATTAAGACTTCGGAAGCAACGCGCAACTCCTGCATAATCAAGAAAGATGCCGATGGTCGGGTTGTTTGCCTGGTAGACCCTGCGAAGAATGTTCGCATGCATTTTAAGTATGACGGCGATACAAACAACGTCATTGCGATGGTTCGGGAGGATACAAAAACCAAAGCCACCACCACATATGTGGCTGTGCAGAAGTCGGCTGAAGATTCTATCTGCGGCAAGCGCGAATGGATCACCGTCAACTCCTCCGGACGACGTAGTGAAGTGGTCGGTGACGTAATCGTCGGAAAGGGCGGCACACGTAACATCAAGCTGGAGTCGCGTAAATCTGTCGAAGACTTGCTTGAGAAAAAAGAGGCACCGCCCCGACCGGAGAAACTTACCGGTTTGGCTGCCGACAAGAAGGCACTTCAAGAGGCAGCGGAGAAAGCCTTTGCCGATCCGGCCCAACGTAGGGCGTATATGGCGGATATCGAGAAGTTCCAAATTGCGGGAAAGGAGCGCGGACTGAGCGAGAAAGAGATTTCCCAGTTCTTCAAGGAGTCTACCAGGCTTCTCAGCTCGAACACCGATACGTTTGTCAAGGCTGAAGAACGAGCAAAGCTGGCCGCTCAAGCTTTGAAGCAAGCTGTTGAACCTACCAGCATCAAACAAGGACCTTTCAAAACATGCAATGTCACAAGTGTAGAAGTTAGCATGTATACGCGCCAACCGTCGGCCGCAATGAAGGCGATCACGGAAGCTGCCCTAACCGGTAAGTTTACTACGGCCGACGGTAAGAGCATTGAGCTGCCGCCATCAACTTTCGTACCCAAGGCCGGCGCAAGAACTTTTGCCAGCCAGATCTTCCAAGACCTGGCAGTCAATACATTTTGGAACGACACTAAACTCGTAAAAGACCAGAAACCCTACACAGACGTGAGGTATCGCCACGATGGCGCGCCTGTAACTAAGACCGACACTGGTCAGCGAGTCACCGGGGTTGATGAGACAGGAGTCGTAAAAGAGCTGTATAAATCGCCGGGGCTAGCAACCACGTACTTGCCGGAAGTTTATCGCAGGATTGCCGGTAATCGTCCCGATGTAGTTGCCTTGACTGCGACGGAGGGGCCTGCGGCCCCTGGCGCGCTGAAGGTCGAGTCTGCTGAAAAGCTCCATGAGAAATTGGGGGAGTTGAGCAGAAAACCAGGCGGCTTGCCTGTAATTATTATGGTTCACACTTCAAACGAGCCTTTCTGGAAAGACTCCGGCCGAGGCTCTGCAGCTGGCGCCGGCATCAAGGCTGATGAAGCGAAGAAGCTAAAGGAGATGCCGGGTGGATGGCACGTAGTTACCATCACCGGATACGATCCGAGGACAAAGATGGTTGCGCTCGACAATACTTGGGATGACGCCTCCGACCACCTTGGGAAACCCGGTCGCGGTGAGAAGCTCAGCGTTGACACTGTGTTCAATTCCATGCGCACGCATGCCGCCCGCCTTAAAGAGTTGGGATATGAGGCGCCACCTAAGAAAAAATAGAGTGCGTCTTCCTGTGGAGGCGCGCCATACGCGTTGATCTTCTTTCTCTCTGGAATCTCGATGTTGAAGGTAGCCGCGTTTTATGACGTCGCTGAAATGGTTGGTGCCGGCAAGAAGGTTTGGCTTAGCGCAAAACACTTCAGTGACGAGCAAGTTAAGCTGGTAACGGCAGTGGGTATGCTGCAGACGCAAAGAACAGAACAAAAACGGTAATGTTAGCCAATGACTCGGGACGACCGCGCTCGATTCTACTAAGATGGAGGCAGTGACGGAACCGAGGAAATGAAATGAAAACTGTTCATCCTGCAAGTAGATTCGTTGTCCGCAGCGTCGCGCTCTCTTTGCTCATCGGTTCAGTCTGTCCGGTTTTCGGACAGCAGTCAATCCAGAATGATACTGGCGGTGTTTTTATGGAAGAAAGCGCCCCTCCTTCGAAACCGGAAACTAAGGCACCGCCGGTGGACTTAAGCAATACAGGGACGCAGATTAACAGCAAGGGAAGAATTGTTCCTCTTCTACAGAACGACGGTGCCGGCTCAATGCCTCCAGGTACGAATCTGGAAGTTTCGCGGACCCCTGGCGTTATGTATGCGCCGACCTATTATGTGAATCCCTTCGGACAAAAGGTTGATGCCTACGGCAACCTTTTGCCGCCAGGGCGCTATCTTCCCTACACGCCCTACGCCGTGTCGCCCGGGTACGGTGCGACCTTTAACAGCCAGTTCGGCCCGTCCGAGATGAACTACCAGGGTGGTGGTACCGTATTTGGTGGTCCCGGTATTGGTGTCGGCGGCGGCAGCGGTCGCTTCGGCGGAGGAGTGGTGATTCCCGGCACTACACAGTTTGACTATCGCGGCACTGTCAAACCGATTTTTCCCCAGGAGCAGTAGTCCAACGATTTTAGTTGTTGACTCCGCCTAGCGTAGTTCTGTTTTTTTTTGACGCACCCGTTGCGGTCTGTGTCGTGCTGACTAAGCAAGAAATGCTTAAGTGTCTCCAGTCGCTCCTGCGGCGCCCGGTGACAGGTTTGGATCGCTGTGATGTTTTTATTTCGTCCTGGAACTTTCGTTAGCCATCTCCTAATTCAAGATGAAGACGCGATCGCGAGGATCTCGTCGAGGACTTTGGTTACCATGCAGGTACAAACTCATGCGATTGATTGGGTTGTGCAAATTGTTTCATTTTGAAGGATGTCACAGTATGGTTGAAGTAAGGCAGTCAGAGTCGGCAGGAAACGGACAAGATACCTACATCGGGCTGAACGCGTTTGAAGTCTATAAGCAGTTGCTCGACGATGACATGAAGCGCTTGGTCCGCTCGGCGGACTCCTTGCTTTCTCGCCAAGACAGAGATGCTGACGGGTGCCTCAATTCTCAAGAACTGCGGTCGGGAATCTTTCCGGGTAAGTATGACAACGATGCTGACAAGACTTACAGCAGATTTCTTTTGCAAAACTATTCTGCGGTGGCCGGACTTAGTCGCGCATATTGCGATAGTGCAGCACCAATAAGTGGGATCTCTTCTAAGGACATTGATGCTCTGCGATGCCTTGCGTCGCCCGATCTCCGTGATGCTTTTATTGAAGGGCAGCGACGTGAAGCCTACAAATATGGGAATGGGGCACTCAACGGTGCGCTGGTGGGAGGTGGTATCGGTTTGGGGGCCAGTGCGGTCATGTTTGGTGTCTATAATTTTGTTCCTGCAAAAATGAGAGCGCCCCTGACGTTGGCCGCGCTTGGAGCTCCTGTGTTAGGTGCATGCATTGGCGCTCCGTGGGGGATGAAGCAACATTTGGATAGTGCCAACAAGTTCTTGCTTGAGAAAGAGGCCCGGGTTAACGAAGTGTTGAGTAAGAATATGGCTACGATGACGGCCAAGCCGACTTACGACGGGATCGTGCAAAGTCGGTTCGCCCGATTGATGTCGCAGTTTGGCGAGGCACCGGATGTTGACGGCAATGCCCACGTAGACAAGACAGAGGTGAGTTTAGCTCTCCAACATAACTCGGGTAATAAGGACCTCAATACCTTTCTAAATGACAATTACAACGAACTAGAACTAATTTCGCGCAGTTACTCCAACATGAATCTGGAGCGAGGTATTAACCTGACTGCCGTAGGAAAGCTTTTCGATGATGGAACGCGTGATGAGTATCTTGCGCATGAGCGAAAGGGCGCTAAAGATCTTGGACACTATCGCTTTGCCGTGGGGTTGCCGAAGGGCCTGGTGATTGGGGCTCCGCTTTGCGGTGCGATTGCATATGCATCGAAGTATTTGCCGGCCCGATACCAGTCTGCAGGTTTTATTGGTTTTGGCTTGAGCTTGTGTATGATACCGTTGCTGTCTGGAGCGCTTGACCAAGGACACACGATGAGTCGGACCGATAAGTTCTTTCAAGATCAGAACGACGCCCTTGAGCGAATTCGTCGTCGCATTTAATCCTGCTGTTGGAGCGAGTTATCCGGACTCAACTTTCGGAAAAGGTCTGCGTGAAACTGCGCTCACGCGCAACTCCAGTTTTGAACCGTTTATCGCAAGGAGAATCCGATGACGATGACTAGTACGGAGATTCAAGTAACTTTCAGCTGGTGATTCTGAGCCGTAGGAACTGTAAAACTCGAAACCGCGTCCTCGGGCATAGGCAAAGACGAGGAGGAAGAGTATGAATATCATCAGAATGGCGATTCTAGGCTGTTGCGCGATCGCGTCCTGCGATGCCGTTAAAGCAGATACGCTGATTATGGGACCAACGGGACGTGTACTGACAGTTCCCCATGGTGCCACGATTATTCGTACACCACTTATGGTGCGTCCTGTAACTAGCGTACAAACCTTCACCACCACCACTGTTGGCCCCGTTGAAAGAACGGTTACCGCACCGGTTTTGATTACACCGCGGCAGTCTGACTTTAACCATCGCCTAAACATGCTGCAGGATCAAATTCAGCTAGGTCTTGAGCGCGGTATGCTCGATCAAGCCACGGCCGATGCTCTGAGTAACGAAAAGGCGAGGCTTGCATTCGTCCTCGCTAACATGAAAGCTCGAGGTCACTCAAGTATTGACGACGCCACGCTGGAAAAGGAAATCAATGTTTTCAACCGCAATGTATCCGATGCAATGCAGTAATCACCAGTAAAAAACTTGCCAACAGCGCCATCATCTGATTGCTGGAAACTATCGGGGTTGCTGTTTAACGGGTGTCTGATCAGAGTAGAGTTTCTGAATCGTAGCCTTGTCGCGTTTGCTCAAAGCCGGCAAGCAAGAAGTTGATTCGCCGAAGAACATAATGTCCCGTGGATTTCCTGAATGTCCGTCGATTCCTAGCGCGTGTCCAAGTTCATGCAGACAAGTTTTCTTTAGAGAGTCCGCATCTATCGGCCGCCCCTTCGAATCAATGATCAAAATGCGGACCCGCGCCCTTATGAGGTTTCTGGTGCGAGTCGGATCCTTGCGTGACATGGCCCATTCCACGTCGGTATGGCCGCTTTCTGCTCCGGTTGCGTTCGCCTTTAATTGTCTGGCGTCCGTGGTCCAGTCACAATAGATGTCTGCTTGATCCGCGTTCGGTACAGCGACAATACTGATGCGATTTTCGGTCGCCTGAACCCATGACTGGAGCGATTCGTACATAATGGCCGGCCATTCCTTCGGAAAGTCTTTCATGTTTCGACCCGTGTCTATGAAAACCTTGAGCGGCATCTTTTCTTGGGACCACTTTTCCGGTCCCTTATCTGCGATAAGCGTATCAAAATAATCTGGACCTTCTTTATTTGCCGCCTTGAACTTGCCCGCTACGCGTTTAAGTGCCTCAATACGCTGTTGTGCCATCGGCACCAGTTGGTCGCCTGGTTCTTCTCTGACGTACTTTTCGAACCATTCTCGTGCTTTGTCGAGATCGCCTAATCCTTGATAGCAATTGCCGATGTTGTATGCGGTGACAGCAATGTGTGGTTGCAACTCCAAACTGGCAAGATACTCTCTCAACGCTGCTTCGTTGTTTCCCAGTTTTGAATAGGTAAGACCAAGCCTGAAATGAATCAGTCCGCTCGACGGTTCAATTTGAAGAGCTTTTTCCAACACTTCGCGTGCTTTGGTGAGTTCCTTGTTTTTGAGGTGCTCTGAGCCTTGTTGTACCAAACTTCTTGCTTCCGGATTATTCGGGAATCCATCTGCCAGCGCAGGGACCGCGCAAAGTATCAGGCATAATCCAAGCGCAATGGCGACTAGTTTCGGTCTTTTCCTGTGCATGTTTTCCACATTGATTGCCCTGTTTGATTTTATACCCTGTGATTGTTATGAGCAGAGATTTTGGATGGTAGGCTGAAATTGACTAATGGAACTTCTGCCACAGCAGCAATGATTTCCGGTCTCTTCGCGCTGGCTGTTGCTTGCTACCCTGGCTATACCAATAAGCAATTGGAATCTCTGATGATCAACAGCTGTCAGAACACTACCGGACGAACGCGCAACGATGAGTTTGGATACGGCAAGCCTAACGCCGAGCAGCTGCTGAGCGGATCTTGCTCGCGTGGAGTTGGTGATGACGACAGTGAGGAAATGAAGACCCCGGTGTATGAGGGCCCGGAGTTCGATATCGCGCCAATTGACCCGTCGCAGATCAAATTTGAGGACTCGATGCCGGCGCCGGAATCGCAGTAATAATGGGTCTGAGCATCTGAAGTCCAGAGTGCGGTCGAAAGCGCAATACACAGACAATCGAAGTCTGAATTTGCATCATTAAGATAAGTGATCAAATCTTCATATTTGCGATGAACTGCGTCAGAATGGATTCAACAGAAAAAAGACGGGGGTGCGGACCGTGTTTGCACCAGAGAAAGCGGACGATCGAGCACCTCGATCGGCTTTGATTCAGATATTGCAAATGGCATATTCCGGCGAAAGAGCCGCTGCGTTTGCTTACCAGGGGCACCGGCGTTCCGTGCGATGCGCGGAGCAAAAGCGCGCGATTCAGAAGATTGAAGCTGATGAGTGGGAGCACAGGCGCGACTTGGGAGTTATGCTGGAGCAGCTCGATGCGAAGCCTGTATGGTGGCGCGAAATTCAAATGGCTGTTATCGGTAGAACTGTGGCGATTGGATGTTTCCTTATCGGGTGGTTCTTTCCGATGTACCTTGCCGGTCAACTTGAAAGCAATAACATTGATGAATACGACGTTGCTGCCGAGCACGCAGATGCGCTCGATTTGCAAGACCTGGTTCGAGATTTGAGGGTCATGGCCGCAACAGAACGGGACCACGAAACCTATTTCGCAACGATGGTTGTCGAACATCCATGGCTTCCATTTGCGAATGCGGTCTTCCGGTGGCATCCGGAACTCCGGCTTCAACAACGGAATTCCGCTGCTGGACCTCCGAGCGTTCGTCTAGCGCGCTCCCTGGACGCAGCCAATGTGGCTGCGATTGCGAAGCAGGCGTGTTAGATGCGTTAAGTGATTCCGCCTATTGCTGATGTTCTGCGCGGCTATTTTACGAAAATGCCCAAAGGTCCAGTTCTCTTGATGTAAGACTTCAAAGCCGAGAACGGAAAGAAGTACTTACCTTCTGGTTCTAGAGCCAATACGGCATGCGGAAAGCCCCAGTCACAAATGAATGTGAGCCCCTTGTCGCTGACCGAAAATGGAAGCAAATCTTTGGTGGTAACCTTCGGCGCTGAGTCAAAAATGTCCTTAAGGCTGTCCATTTCCACTGGATTTTCTTTGAAGGTTGCCGCTACTTCTTCTTTCATTTCCTTTTCGATGAGCTTTTTCAGCGCGGTAGTTCCTGCCGGCGTAAAGGCTTCAGACGGGCTCACGGACCTGCCTTTCGATGTATCGACCAGGACGTGCTCAACTGACGCGCTGGGGTATGCGCCGCAACCTTCCATGGTGAAATCGATATCGAGTAGATTGTTCTTGTTGTAGTTCACAACATAGTCGATGGAGTTCAGCCAGTAGTTGCCGGACTTTACTTCCTCGATGAATTCCTCTGGAGACTGCTTCATCACTGCCTTAAGTGAAATAGCGGTGTTGATCTTGGCGTTCAGCGCGGGATCGCCCCATGGTGTCTGAGCTACCTTCGGGTAGTTAACTGTTGCCTTGTCCGTGAGACCGCCTTTCTTTGCTGCTCTTGTTGTCGCAAGTGACAGTATGATTCCGTCAATCCCATTTGACAGCGCTGTCGAATCATTCACATTTGCCAGGAGAAATGGCATAGCCTTATCTTTCTTTGGATTCGTCCATGTCCCGACAAAGCGTTTGTTCTGCACCATTTTTCCAGTGAACAAACCTGTGCTCTTGCCGTCCGAACCCGACTCGCTGAGGCTCAAAATACCTGCTGGCGACAGACTGCCTCGAAGTGCAATCGGCTTGCCGACCCTGGTGTACTGGTATGTGCCATCGCATTTAGCCCCATTACAATTGAGAGTTGCTGAAATTGCGTATTTGGAATCGATTGCGCCAGCCATTTTGATAGTTTCGGCGTCAGCTGCATTACATATAAGACCGACAAGAGTTGCTGGAAGCAAAAGCAATGTTACCTTTAACACGATCCACCCCGAAAAATAATTACGAGCGTACCGGCTCTGCGCTTAGTCGTCCCATAACCGGCCAATCTTTCGATCCTTACCTGTTTCATCGGCGTGAACTCGCAAATATTGCTTGGTAACACCGTGGTCGACTCGTGGTACATCACGACTCGACTATTTTATCAAGGTGGCGGCATCCATGCATTTTCGGACACTTGCCTGAATTTGGCTTACCTGACTTGGATCAGCTTTGCCGGCGGTTAACGTCGATTATTTCTGCAAGGTACCAGCGTAACGCTCAGTTGGAGCCAACGTTTTGGCAATAAATCACTGTTAGGTTCCTCTTATTGAACAGTTTCTCTCTTTCGTGGAATTGGATCGTATAGATCAACATTGGTGTAGACATGTCTCGGTCCAGTTCTAGTTGTCCCCCCCATAGTAGGTACCCTGAGTTTGACATCGGAGAGTTCATCAGCTTTACCGTCGTGATTGAGATCTGCAAAGCTGATCGTCACATCTGGTAAGCAATAATTGAATCGATTGTTCTCGGCAATTGCTCTGTCTGCGACTCCTAACATCACTTTCTGCTCATGCTCGTTCTGTCGTCCGCTGATACTGAGTAGTCCTCGAATTGCGTGTGTGGCGGATACTGCGTCATGCTCCTGGAAGAGGCGTCCAGTGCGTTCGGCCAGGCGATCGTCGATGAAGGGCCGGAGATCCTTCGGCTTCTTACCATTCTTGATTAGTTCGCGATTTTCCTCTTCCGCAGCTTTCTCGAAGGAATTATCAAAGGTCCCGGGCTTGTATCCACCGCGCACCGCTAATAGCTTTGTGTCCCAAGCAAGGCTGTCATCAATAAAAATACTCTGCGCGTCCTTTCCATTATGGATATACACTGCCGGAAGGTCTGCATCCTTAGCTGCTTTTGTTAGTTGGCCTGCAAATTCTAGAAAGTCTCTATCGTCTTTCGATCGAATGAACTCCTGTGATAACAAGGTTCGCGCACCGGCGTAATCCTGGTGCTTAAGTAGTTCGACTACATTCTGTGGTTCAATTGAATTGCCCGAACCATAAGATTCAGAAACACTCCGTCCGTCTGCCATGATGATAGCTCCCCTTCGACAAGTGACTAGGCTTCGCCTTCAGCGAACTTGTTAACTGCAGGAGTCTATACGCAGTTTCACCGAGCCAGACAGGGGAACGAACTAGAGTTTCGTGTCTGTTCTGTGAGTTTTCGGATTAAGTGTGTATTGCCATCGGCCAAGCGCTGACACAAGTTTGCCAGCTTTGGGCCGTTAAACTTACAGCAAGAAAGGCTGCAGGAGACGAAGTAATGAATTTGTTTTTCGCCGTAAGTGTAACGCTCGCGTTTTTTATTACACAAGTTGTAGTTGGTACCATCCTTCTGACCGTACTGCAGATGATGAGCATTCCGAACAATGTCGGTGAGATAGTGAACAATGTTTTTCAGTTTGGAACAATGCTTTGTTCGGTTGCTTGGATGGTTGTCGACTCAAAGAAGATTGGTTTGTGCCGTTACCAGGGATTCATCTGCGAAAGACCCGTCCGCTTGGCCATTGCGGGCGCATTGTTGTGGATCGTCGTATTTCCGATGTACTTGTGCAAGCGCTGGGATATTAATCACGGTGTCGCTAAACTAAAACCGGAACTGGCTAACTCGGTTTCTTGAATCTGCTAGTCGCATTATTCAGCCTAACCCTTGTTTCTTTTCCGACGTAACTTGAGCTCCGCGATGCAGCGCGTCGAGCCTGGCCTGTTTGTCCAGGCAACGTCCATCTAGGATCTCGTCTTTAGCGAGGTCATCGAATCTGTTCGCTTCGGAATATTCTTTGCACTTGCGACTGGCTAGCGATCCTTTTGACGTCCGGGAGTTTCATCTCGGCAACAACTTTGGCTCAGATCACTTGCCTGTCTATGTAGAATTGGCATCGAATCTTGACGACCATTAACAAGATTACGAATGGTAGTGGTGGTCAATGTGAAACTTCGATTGCAGGTTTGGGTGCCTAGGCTCCAGTTCCGGGCTTTCGCGATCGCCCCTCACCAAAACCGGGACCTTCCTTAATTTCCTCGATGGATCTCCGCTTCTTCCAGTCACCAGATTCAACGATTGTGTCAACGAGTTTCTCGTATCTAATTTCTGATTGCGGTACGAGGCGCACACCATCTGGTGCTACAAGCAAGCGAACCGACTGGTTAAAGCGAAATTCAACCGTGCCTCGGGAACCGCCTTCGACAGACTTGAAAAACGGACCGGCAATTCTTTCGACAGCATCATGAGTAATTTCTGCCCTCTCTGTCATCTCTACAAGAGTTCGCAAAGCCGATTCTAGTGACTGCTCGCCTTCGATTTGATGTACCTTAGCTTCGACTATTCGCATCTTGCTTCGCACGATTTCGAACCAGCTTGGCATTGCTGACGACTGCCTGTAAGCACCCTTGGCTCTCAGCTTGACGCACTCGTTGCACGAGGGCACCCAATTACCATAGTCGTCTATTGAGAAGTCAGCTCCGAGCTGATAGTCCTTGACCATACTCTTGAGCACTATCTTGGAAGTCGATTGCGGAATGACATGATCGACTTCGCACTCTTCGAAGTTCAAACCTCGTTTGCACCAAAAGCATTTCATACCGTAAACGGTCCAAATGGCCCAGCGCTGGGAGCATGAAATTTTGTTTTTGCGTTTGCCCACGAAAGCTCATACCGATAAGCTTAGTATGCTTCACGATACCATGGAAATTATTGGAAATTGCTTCTTCGTGTTTCCACACCTTTAGGCTCTCGTCAGTCTTCGCCATGTTGTCTACCACCAAGAATGGATGAGCTTGTGCGCAGGCGTTTTGTTGCTGGGCTGCTGAATATCAAGCCCCTTCATTGTCATGAGGTCGATGATTGGGTCCTGTATAATACTAGCGGTGACGAATGGACGAAGATCGACCAAGGCGGAAAGCCATGAGTGCAGAACAGGACCGAGACGAATATAGCCAAGGCGTGGAAGCTGCACTGTCGAGGGCCGCGAAGAAGGCTAGGGAGTTGGCGCGCCAAACAGGCACGTGCATCGTCGTAATGCGCGATGGCAAGCTGGTACAGGAAGTTCCATCACCTGACGACCAGGACGAAGCGACTGCTCGAAGCGCCTAGCGCCCGCCGCACTCTCATGCCGCATCTGCCGGAATAGCGCCAGCAAACGGGACCCGATGTCCAGTGCTGGCGAAGCCACCGCGAAGCTGCACGGCGCTGGACATCGGGGTGCTGGTGCTAGGCTGTCGCGCCGGCAGAGAAAGCAAGGCGGGCGCATCATCGACAATTATTTGTCCACTACCTTGCTCATTCGTTCAGCAATGTTTTTCTCATCGGCTTCCAACCGCTTGCGCATCTTCGACTTCACCAGATTTGTCGCCGTCACGAATCGATCTTGCACGCCGTTCTCTACATGGTTTTGCCATGCCAGCTCGAACAGCGTTCCGGTTTGGGCACCTTGTCGCGCAAGCATTCCGCAGATACGATCTGTCATGCTCTTGATGCTTTGTGATAATTGCGATTCCATTTTGTTGTCTTTTCTTTGATCGAGATTGTCGAGATACCAGCGAATGGCTTCGCGAGCGATTGCAGATTGGGACTCTTTCTTTGACGGCAGACGGAAAGGAATCTGTCATGATCTATCGCCGAAAGGTAGGTTTCGATTTTCGATCTGTAGTTGTTGTTTTTTCTAGGCATAAAAAACCTCCTGTACGTAAAGTGCAGCAATGCTTGTGTGCTTGCGGATATTTGCAGCGGATTCTCGGGTGCTGGCTGATCGGCCCTGTACTTAAAAGCCCCGTGGATGGTGGCATTCGGGATAACTAGAGATTCTCTTTATCTTGCCATTACCGTATGGTGAAACCTCTGGTAATGGCTCGCTACGCTCGGCTTTGTGCCTGCTCGAATTGAGCGGAACGGTATAAGACGCGAATTAAAAAAGAGAAGCTGCTTTATGTACGGCTTCTCTGAAGGAGGATTGAATTTTGACTACGGGTGAACTTTCAGCAGTCAGTCGGCTTCCAGCGTAACGTTATAGGCTGATTTCGAGAACAGGGCTAACCCCAGCATGTATCGCGTGTGGCGGAAATCAAACTGAACGAAACTGGATAGTCAACCGGCATGCATCATATTGCTGTCAAACTCGAAAGGACATAGTTCTATAGTGCCAAAGTCGGATGGAAACTCTAACATCTGGAAACTATCTAAGATCCAGTCACTAGGACTAACGCCTCACCATCCTCCTCGAATGCTTCGATGAAAGTATGGTGACTGTCACCACTTTCCTTGATTGCTTTGTCAGCAGCTGTCCATAAGTCTAGCCACGTAGAACCTCGTCGTAATTTTATTTCCACCGGAACGTTTCCGGAATGTTCGGCATAAACCAATTTGGTAGAGTTCGGAAAAGGCACCAGCTTGAAGTCAGTGACGTCATAGATGCTCCACGTGCTATTCGTAAGATTATTCTCTGCTGCTAAGTTCTGGTAGAAGTCGTACTTGGTATCAAAATCGTCATCTTGTCTATTCGGAGTACTTTCGTTGATCCGATGTTCTATGAGATCAGCTATTTGACACATGATCGGTAATTTCGGCCCTGGAATTGTAGAGTTGTTCCCAAGTTTAGCCGCACGCGCATTAGCCCGAATCTCCAATATCAGTTCCTCAAGAAGCAGCTTGGGAACTTCACTAAAAGCCTTTCCTGAGTGGATTTCCGACGCGAACTGTGTAGCCTCGACCTCGGGAATTTCCTCTACGGACGCAAGTATCTTGTTCATCAACTCGCAGCATGGAGTAATCGGCACCGTTTTCGGCTTTATTTGGTGCTCGAGGATGTCCGCAAAGTCACCGACCCGCATTGCCAAGTTTTCTGAAATCATCGATTCTTCACGAAGTTGCTGCAATCTCAATTGTTGTCGGATTAACAGGATCGCCTCCTCGCAATCCATTTGCGATACATCACCACACAATTCACCGGCACGAAGGGCATCTGCTAACTCGAACAATGTAACGTCCGGGTTTGTCATCACTGATAGTAGCTGTTCTACAATCTCAATTCCTCGTCTTGCTGTCATTGAAAAGAGACCTCGCGTGGACCGGGTGCCATCATTTTACGGTTGGATCAAAACTGTGACCGATCTCTGATTGGTCGCTTGGCGGCTCTCGGACACAGGGGTGATTAGTATAATTTTGAGGTCAGGGGACTGTTGCTGCTTGTCATGGGACGAGGGCTTAAGACCGGGATTCGCCACGAAAAAAGACAGCAGCATCGTCATTATAACGCTAGTCGTCGCTGTCGGCCGTTTCCGCCGTGGGGTCCTCCGCGTAAACGCGGGTGCCGTCCACGACGATTCGTTCAATTGCGATCGAGTTAATTGCTTTCCCCAATCGAGCGGCTTCATCGCAATTGCACGGCGCTTCCTTGCGTTCATCGTCCTCATACATGATGTTCGATCTTGTGCGGTCGCAGGTGCCGAGGCCTTCGCGCCAGTAATCGTCACCCAGCCAAACTTGATTCAGCTTGATGATTTGGCGCATGCCGTCGCGAACGTCCAGAAAATGCATTTCGATCTCTGACGGAAATTGTTCCTGCTCTTCTGGCTCTGGTGGCTTCTCGACGGTGACTTCTTCGTAGCCCTCTCGAAGTTTTTCCTGAATCAACTTATCGCATTCCGCCGCCGCTCTATCTTCGGTCGCATAATAACTATATTTCTCCCTGGGATTGTTGGAGGAGCCAACGCGTCCGGCGCGGTAGCTGAAAAATGTCCCTTGTAAGTCGATTTCCCAGACCTTATGAGTTGTGCCTTGCTATGTTTCGAAGCGCCTGAGCATGACTCCCTCAATTGCGTTGTTCGTCTCTATCTATCGTCGGGGTGACGTAATCGTTCAGCAGCGACAGAGGTTATTCCAATGGAATTGTAGGTTCCTGACATTGCAGCAACATTCTTTGCATGTTGTCGCTATTCAGTGAGCCTGAGTACACAGTGAGTACACGAAGCAAATACGCTTTGCGAAGAAATTTGGCGCCAAATCAGAAAACGCTGTTATGATGCCGAATTTGTATCTATCGGGACGACAGGATTTGAACCTGCGACCTACTGCTCCCAAAGCAGGGGGCTCCCGTAAAATCATCGATTCGAATGCTTACGAATCTATTATCACCTATTGTCAGAATGCCCAGTTTGCGGTTATCCTGAAGTTGTAATTTGTTAGTAGGCGCAATCAAGTATTATCATTCTCGTGCTTACGATACGCTTACGAATTTTGATGTCTCCTGCGATTGAGAGTTGAACCCGTATGCCGACCTACCCGAAGCTGACAAAAACCATTATCGAAAAGGAAATACTGCCGCAGCAACAGCTATTGGGCGGCAAAGACCAGCGGTTCTTCTGGGATGCTCGCTTACCCGGCTTCGGTTTAAAACTCAGCGCGACCAAGGCCGTCTACATTGTGCAGGGGCGAGCCGAAGAGCGAACGGTGCGTTTCATTCTGGGCGGCTATGCCGAGTTCGCCACGCCCGACGTAGCCAAGGACGCAGCTGGTGCCCGTATTCAGGAGATAAAGAAGGGCGCGCATCTGAACAAAGAGAAGAAGTCTGCGTCCCGAAATGGTGCAACGCTGCATGATCTTCTTGATGATTATTTGAAAACCTATGATCTGAAACTCCGCCCGAAAACCAAGCAAGTTTATCGGAGTGCTATCGAGCGGTGCTTCAAGGGTTGGCTTGATCTTCGCATCGTAGATATAACCGAAAGCATGATCGCGACTCGGCAAGTTGAGCTGTCCAATGCGAACGGTCCGCGAGGCAAAGGAGAGGCGCAAGCGAACCAGGCGATGCGTGTTCTGCGCACGCTCTTTAACCATGCAATTGAGACTTATCGAGACGCGAAAGACAAGCCGCTTGTTGCCACCAACCCGGTCAAAACGCTGAAGGCACGGCGTCTGTGGAATCGCAATGTGAGCCGCAACGATGTTATTCAGGATGACGAACTTCCGTCTTGGTACACTGCAGTGTCCACGTTAGAGAACTCGACCATTCGAGACTATATGCTTGTGTGCTTATTCACAGGACTACGTCGAGGAGAAGCGTCGCGACTCAAATGGACTTCTGTTCGGCTAACTGGTCCGAGACCAGTTCTGAAGATTCCTGCGGACGATACTAAAACTGGAATGCCTCATGAACTCCCGTTGCCGGAAGTCGTGCTGGAAATCTTGAAGCGGCGGGATAAGGTCCGCATGATCGACAACCCGTATGTGTTCCCCGGGGAGAAGCCCGGCTCGTGCCTCGTCGAACCGAAGCGCGCAATCGCGAAAGTAGTTGAGCAGAGCGGCGTCGATTTCTCAATGCATACGCTGCGGCGAACCTTCGGCACGATTGCCGGACGCCTTGATATCGCTCACTACAAACACAAGATGCTTATGAACCACTCGATGAAGACGGAAGTAACCGGGGATCACTATGTCAAATTGAGTGTGGAAGATCTTCGGGAGCCAATGCAGCAGATATGCAGTTACATCCGTAAAGCTATAGGCATCGAGTTGTTTCCTGTGACGGAGTTAACCGAAGCGTGAGTTACGACGTTCGGAAAGACCTTCGATTCTTCCCCGAGAACCCTAGTTCGGATCTTGACGAACTGATCGCGCAGCTTCAACAATCTCGCCACCAAATTGGCGAAGAATTTGCGCGTCGTTTGGAGATCGGGTTCTTGAACTCGGCAGGACAACGAACTCCGAAAGGGTCGCGTACCTTGCAAACTCTTATGTCAGCACAAACGGACCTGCTTAATATCTTGATGAGATATTGGGAGACGCGGGGAGTCATGGGCGGTACAGGGCTTCTTGTGCCTGGTCACCGGCGGTCACTTCTTGATCACGTTCGCGAAACCAAACGGCGCCTTGAGTCCTTCAAGGAGATGATTTATGAACGCGGTGGACACACCTTGCATTTGGCGTTTAGCGCCGCCCGCCCAGATGGATTGGATTTTAGCCTGCTAAGTGGCAACACACTCGGCAACACTACATCGGATATGCAAAGTATGACTGCTCATTGGGCGGCGCAGTTGCAGCTGACCGAAGCGTTCTTGCAAGAGCAGCCGCATGAGCCCGAGCTGAATTCACGCTTGCGCTTAGCCGAAATGTTGGCGGATCAGATGTCCGCTCTTGGGTTAACTGTGAGTGACTCAAGCAAGGGGCACTTCTTGAAGGTTCTGGACGCTGCTATGCAAACGCTTCATGTACAGGACGACGATCAAGCCGCACCGATGTATTTGGTTCGCCTCGTCGTTGCTGCTCGAAAGAAACACTCCGGACAGAATAATGACGAAATAGACTATGAGGCTGCTCCTGATGCAATGCTCGGATCTTTTCGTTCAAGCCACCAGGAAGCCGATGTTTCGCCGGCGCTTGGCACGCTGTCCGTATGTGCCCAACCCAATTGTGCGGAAAGAGAACGTGGAGGGGGGCCCGGTTGCCCAGCATGCGTAATCGCCTTTAACATCTACATGAACAGGGTCCTGGCAGAAACAGACCGCAAGGATGAAGAAAAGTTCTAAGACAAAAGTGCTGGATTGATCGCGTACTTGGTGCCACCTCTAACGGCGTTAATCTCACGTATCCAATGTAGTCGCACAAGCTCATTGCAAGCGGCCTCCACTTCTGCATGATCCGTTAGCCCCGTCCAGCCGTTGCGAAGAATCCCACCTTTGATCGTGAATCCATCTCCGAGTTCACCCGTCCGAATCTTATCCGCCAGCAAAGCTACGCTTGAGTTCTTGCGCCCGATTGCTAATGAATATACCTTTCGTGCATGAGCCGAAAGAAGCTCGCACCAACGAACTGCTAACCGTGCCGTCACGAAGTCTACATTTCTTACATCTGGTGCAGTCGCCGTCGCTACCTTCACTGTGTGCAGCAAGAGCGCCAGCTTCGGCATGAGTGATGCGTACTTGACCCAGTGCTCTTTGAGAATCTTCGACTGCTCCTTCGGCACCCATTCCGTCATGAGTTGGGAATACCACAGCTTGAAGCAATCCTGCGCGGAGACGCCATCGGCTTCAGGCTTGGTGCTGAATCTGAAGTAAGGCACTCCGGATGGTGTCGCTGGCGGGTAAGCATGGACCCCGGCAAAGTCAGCATCAATAATGCGCTTAATTGTGCGGTCGACGCTTTCGCGCGCAGCGATATCGGGATACTCGTCGACATATCCGCGGACTATCGGCTCAGGGAAAACCAATAGTTGGAGCCTTTGAACAAATCCGTCATTGTCATGTCCGCTTACTGCACCACGGAGATACGAAGCGATTCGGTCCGGCTGGATTCCGCCGAAGAGGCTCAGGCAATGCCTCGGAACATACAGCGTACCGCTGCTTACTCTGTCTTTTGTGAAGGGGGACAAACCATTCCATGCCTCTAGAAAATAGGCTCGATCGCCTTCGCGACCATCGCGCTCCCAGCTCTTGAAGCTCGCTATAAGCTCATCACGAAACACGCATAATCCGGGATTGGCCACCTCCATCTCGGCCAGCTTTTCAATGGTGGCATCATTCGCAATGAAGCGAGTCGCGGAGGGCTTCTGAGGGGAGTTAATATCGAGAAGATTGGATTTGACCGCCTCGATTTCTTCTGCAGTCCTCTTGCCGTTCAAGCCCTTCTTTAGCTCCGATTGCTGTGCTTCGATGGCTGCTATCTCCACTTCGTATTCCAAAAGTTTTTGTTTGTGCTCGGCGAGGTACTTTCCTTCGAGTTCTCGAAGTGGGGCAAAGACTGCGTCTGCCGCGGGAGACTTACCATCTCCAGGTGGACCAACTAACGCACCGTACGTATTCGCGGCTACCATCCAGTCGTCATATTGCTTTGGACATATTGCCACCTTGGCACCGATAGCGGTGCTGACCATGGATAGAGCCGACACGGCCGCGTACTCTTGAGGGACTTGTATGCGATGCGCTATGTCGTCCGCGTATTCTCGCAGAGGTGAAGGCAACAGGTCCGACTCATACTCGGGCAAAGGTTTCTCCTCTGCCAATGGCGTTGGAGCGGTCCACGATTGGATCGGGAAAAAGACGCATTTGCCTTGCAGTGTTACGTCTAAATCTGACGACTCGTCAGACTGCGCGTTTTGTTTTAAAATGGATTCGTTCACAATCTTGTCTCCTGCTCAATCGTTCGTCCGCGAAATCCCTGCCCTGATCGGCGGGGATTCGCATTTCAGCACTTATCTTTTGAGTAACACGCTCAATGAGCGCTTCGGCTGCTTTCTCTCCGGTGTAACTTGCGTCGTTATCCGCGAATACGACGAGGTGTTCGACCCCCTCAGGCACTTCGAAAGTTTCCAACCCGTGGGCACTAACGGTGGACCAAGTCGGAATACGAGTTTCGAGAAAGCAAGCAAGTGCCGTTTCGATTCCTTCCGCGAGTCCGAGAGTCTTGCCGGGTGGAAAGAGGCGAATGGCCGCACCGCGGGCACTACCAGGGCATGGGCTCTGCATTAATCGTTTAGGTCCAGGAATATTGGCTTTGCCCGAGCCGTCGGGGGCTAGAAAAGTGCGATGCACTTGCACCAAATTGCCATAGTTATCTTCGACTTTCGCAAGCATCGCGGGCAATGAAACGCGTCCTTCGTCTTCAAGATGGCAATACACTCGCGGCGAGAACCGCAAAGACGAGGGAAAGTGTTCCAGGGAAATGCCGCGGCGCTGCAGGTACAGATCTGCTAAGTCACCGTGGAGCAGGTCCCTTCCTGATTCCCAAGTTTCCAGTATTCGGTTCATCTTGCGCTGATCAAAATACGGTTCTGCTTCGGTGCTAACTTCGCGGTTCCCGAGGTCGAATCCTGCAGATCGGAGTCGCCACTTAATATCGGAGGCTCGACAGCCGGCAAAGCAGTTGACGCGTAGCTGACCGTTTTCGATCCACAGAGACAAACTCGGGCTGCGGTCATTGTGCACGGGGCAGAGCGCGGAGAATTTTTGTCCAGGTCTCTCCTTAGCTCGTTCGTATGCCTGACTTACTGTATATCGCATGAGTTGTTGTCCTCGTCCTCAACATAGCGGTTCGGCACGATTGGAAAGGCACGCGGGGCTACTTGCTCAACCCAAGCCGCGGCGTCGGGGCCAATCAACTCATCGAGCCAGCCCTGATCTTTTGCTCTTTGTTCTTCGACTGTTACAGCTTGGCGTTCGGCAAGCAACTTAAGCGCACTTTCTTTGAGACGCGCCGCGACTTCCTTGGGAAGCTGTACGAGGGGGCGATATTGCAATCGTCCATCTTTGTAGTATTCGGATTGCGGGACAGCCATCCATGGACGTTGAAATCGTTGTTGCACAAGAACAAAATGGCGGATAGTGATGCCGCCCTCGCATATCACGTCGAATGTTGCTTTGACATTTCCTGCGTTAGATAAACGCACAAAGTTTTCGATCTTCATAGCGCCGCTCTCTTTGCGGCTCTTTCCGCGCGGGCCCGTTCAAGATTTCCAAGCTGATGAGTGCCGTATTCGACCGTTGCTTTGTGAGTTGGGCGCAACAGATACGTCAAAACATCGGCTGCCATGTAATGCACCGCGCCTGATTCTGGATCTTTGGTGAAGGCAATCCCGGTGCCGAGCCATCGCTTACGTGCAAGCGTTGCTTCCGAGCAACCTGCCAACTTCGACAACTGCTTTGCTGAGATTCTGGCGACTCGACCGCTCTGCAGATCTTCGAGAGTCACCGGCTCGAAACTTTTCATATGTTCGCGTGCTCCTGCGTTGGAATCAACACGCAACACTATGATTGAGCAGGAAGACCCTTCGGATCACCATGGCTCATCGAATAAGCTCGCTTGACATGGATCTTTCGGTGCTTGTGCAGTAAATGCAGTGTTATGCAGTACGGCGTACTGCACTCGGATTCATTGGTGCACAACTGATTCAGGGCTTGTGCAGTAAATGCAGTAAATCTGTGCAGGGAGAACTTTCTTCTCTAGATAGTATTTGAAAAATGTCTTAGAGAAGTTACTGCATTTACTGCATGTGGCTGGGAAGGTCGTCACTGTAATGATTTCGAGATGCAGTACGGTTACTGCATTGCACTGCATTATTGCCAATAGTTTGCGTCTTCACACGATACTATTCGCCTTTATTGTCGGTGTCGATGCGCTCAAGTGAAGCACATTGTTCCTCATGTTGAACGCTAGTGCTACGTGTGCGAGTGCTACGTAACCAGATTCTGACCTCGTCGGCTTTGATGAACCACAAGAAGCAGAATGTTATCTGAAGCGACACGCCAATCACGCCGCAAATGAGCCTTGACCAATCAATACACAAATATTCTCGCCTATCAAAAGGCATTTGCCAAATCGGGGAGTACCCAAAGTTCTCCCAGGGAGGTTGCAAAAAGCACCACGCCCATGCTCCACAGAGCGTGATGAGGTAAAGTTGCACCACTATTGGATTGGTTTTCATGAGGCACCTCTAAGACGCTGCACTTTACAGGTTAGCCCGTCAATTATTTCAGACTTACCTGTTTGCCGTCGCGACCTCCGTCGCCTTCCGAATTGACTCAACATTCAGGCGCGATAAACTTGGCTGAACCCCCTGAAATTTGCCGGGAAAATTTTTGGAGCACTTATGCAGGTGAGGGACTGAGAGAGATATTTTCGCGGAACACGCGCCTGCCCCCTTCACGCAACTACCGCATGCACGCCCGCCCGAGGGTGCCCGCCCCTTCTGGATGGGCGGATGAGGCAGGGCGATGCGTTGACACATCTCTAGTCACGTTCGCTTCGACACAATCCGGACCTTTTGTGTCGACTACTTCGGCATCGAGTTCGCTGAAACTCATTGCGGCGCAAGTAGTTCGAGCATGACAAACCGGTCCCTTTGTCACACAACCATTAGCGCTAAGTCAACTTCGGCAGTCTTGACGACACCGCCCAAGGTGCCAGGCGTGGTAGATGCGCAGGCTTCTTTATTGGCAATATCTGGTGCGCGATTGGTTTCGACTATCGCGCGGATATGCTTTCGACTGTCCGTCGGGGTAGGATATCGTTAGGGATTTCACGAGGTGCTTGCAAGTGCTATCAAAGAGTTTCCGTTTCGCGCTACTGCCTGTACTAGCTGTGCTTGCTTGTCTTGTTGGAGTGCGCGCAGCTATTGCTGAAGGAATATCCGAAGTGGAGGTGGGAGCTTATCAGAGTTCGATGAAGCTAGCCAAACTGAACTCCGCTTGGCTCAAAGGTGTGAAGGAGGTCAATTTGATGGTCGGCGGTGCCTTTGCTGATAAGGTTGCTTCGGATGCTGCATACACGCTTACCCATGCTGGTTTGCGGGTCTATCAAGAGAATGAATCTGGTAAGTTCCGACCCACAATCAGTGTAATGCCGATGGTTCGCGGTTTCCTGGGGAAGAAAGCTATCTGTCATGTCCTCGTAACCTATAACGATTACGCCACCAGACTCGATAATCCAATGGCGCACGGCGTCGTTCAAGTTGTCTCATTGGAGCGCGTGCAATCTGGCGTTCAACTGTCCAAGTCTAATGAGGCGCTACAGCAAATGTCATCGCAAGTGATCAAAGATTTTGCCACGCTATACATGGACGCAAACCTTTCCGAGACGACGCCGCCTCAATAAACCGGTCGAGCTGCGGGCATTTTTGGTATCGGACGAATTGGCTCAATCCAAGGCTGTTGATCTCGAATGATGATGACTGGTGGCGTCGTGAAGGTCGGTGGATCAGGAATGTTGGACGGCTGCATAATCTGCCGTCCGGCTCTCGCATTGTATTGATTGACGGCCGCATTATAGTAGAGCACGTCTTGCTGATTGTTCAGCGCTTGAACTTGCGGGTTAAGTGCGCCTTGCATCCGTCGAGCCCATCCTCCGAGACCTCGATGCGCTGGGAACGGGTCGATTGGTTTGGGTGCTGCCTGTGCGGGTTGCGGTGAGTTCGCGCTGACTGGTGCGAAGACTGGAGCATTTTGCAGGGGGACAAGTTGCCCGCTGTCGAGCTTCTGGAATGTACTCTGCTGACCAGTCTGGTGGTCTATCAAAGTGTAAAGTCCGGGGGCTAACTCGCCGTTTCCATTTTGTTGTGCTCCCGCCGAGGACATGGACACAGTGAGGAGAATGACAACAGTCGAGAACAGGACCTTGCCGATCGTGTACATGAACTCACCTCCGAGCTGACGACGTTGTTTCTATGGGCACTGGCGAGAGATAACCGAGGTTGTGACTTTGAAGGTAGGCGGATAACGACAGATCGAGCGCTGGTGATCTGACTGGGCGAAAGCTGTAAGAGCGCGTGCCTATCGAGGTATGAACGGAGTCAGATACCGGTCTGCCGGCAGCATCGTATCTGCGAATTCGTTGCTCGCTGCGATAAAGTCCATCGCCTACGTAGTCGTACCGCGTCAACCGTGCTGATTGGTAGGTCTCGGTAATCATTCCGTGGTAGGTACTGGTGAAGGATATCGCTTCGGTGTATTCGACGCAGTGCGAATTGTCTGTTTCAACGCACACCTTTTTCGTGACGAACGCGTTGCCGACAGTGGCCAGGTGCTTCGTCGGTACAGTCCAAAAGCCGTTCTTGACTCGTTCCCATGCATGACCTTCTGAGTCCGCGCATTCGCCTTTGAAGTGTTCCGACTCGCTTAGGTAAGTGTCGTTCGGTCTTGCTACCAGTCCCGTGATTAGGTCCTTGGTATATACATTGGTAGCCATGGATTGGGTCCACAATCCTGCTCGCCAATCGGGAACTCTGCGCCAAGTCTCCGCCGTGGAATTCGGCGTGGCGCCTTGAATTCTATCCTTTAAGATCTCGGCGGCTTGTCGCTCGTCTAACCTGTTTCCGGGGGAGAGCTTTGAACTGACTGCCGGTAGGTTGTCCAGGAGCTGCACACCTGCATGAAGTATCTTCGGATCGGCTGACTGATCGTTATCGGGTTGCGTGACTTCCGGTAATTCGCGCGCGGGCACGCTCAACTTGACGATTTCCCTGTCGATCTTTTCTGATAGGTCCGCGTTCCGCTCTTTGCTCGCGTGTTCCTTCGCGATCATCAAAGTCTTTCGAGCGCCTTCCATGTTGCCCGACTTCCTCTGCACAATGCTGAGGTGAAGCAGTACCGAGCCTCGTTGTTCTGGCGGGCAGTTCGCGAGCGCGTGCAATAATGCGTCCTGCGCCTCGTCATATTTGCCTTGTTTCATCAACGCGCGAGCTGATGCGTCGTCTTCCTGCCAGCTATGAGACAAGGCGGGCAGTTGCGTGATGAGTAGGAGCGAAAGTGCGAGTGTGAGCTTTGAGATCTTCGCCATAGCGATCACCGAGCTAGTGCATATATCTAATTGTGCCCCGCAGGATCCCACGTAAATCAGACACGCGCAAAACAAAACGAGACTGCATATATCGCGCAGTCTCGCTCGTTGTTTACCGGTGGCTTGAGGCTAGTCGCCCACTCGTGTGGAAATCCCCAGCGCTTTGAAGGCGCCGAATTGAGCCTGAAAGAGTTTGTGGACCGCTTGCGTGTGGGTAAGGATGACATCTAACGGGGTGAACCTATCCATGTTTTCGGAGCGTTGTGCGAGGACCTCTCCAAGAGCTTTGCAGGCCCGCAGAATATTCACATTCGCTTGAACGGGATCTCCGACGGACTCGATTAGCTTCTGCTTACCATCTCTGCGCAAGACATCGCGCTGATAGAGCCAGTTGTTTTCATCTCTCCAAGTTGCGATCTGTTCTTTGCTCCGACCGCAGAGTCTCGCGATAGTGCTAAGGCGTACCACCGGCATGGTGATGTACTTTGTCTGTGCGATGTCCCTGGCTTCGTCGTCGGATATAAGGCTTTGCGTAATTTGTTCGGTGTCTGCTGATTGCTCGCTCGTGCTCATTGGTCCGGTCTCCGTGCTCTCTACTACGGGGCATCGTAACAAATGGTACGTGTGTCTGCAAGCGGTGCAGGTATCGTATGCGGTGCTATGGGTTTTAAGCAGGTCTGACACACCCCCCCTATTGTGTGTCAACCCGGCTATGTCAGATTCCACATTTAATCAAAGCAGATTGCCACCATGCACGGTTCTCCCGGGAACGGCCTTCTGGTAAGCGTTCTCGGGTGTGACAAAATGTCGTGACAAACTCGGCGGATCCCTATTTTACGAGGGCTCTTCGGGTTGGACAAACCTATTAGAAATTGGTATTTGTAGTTGAAGTGAAACAATTTGAACGCGGTGCTTGCCAAAGTGTCGCGTGCTTCACTACGGGGTTAACAGAATAGTCGTTCAGATGGCGCCATTGTGTGGCGCTGCCTTGCTTCCGACTACGGATGCGCGAGCAATCGCCGGCTTTGCTGTGTTTTCGGGGAGGTGTTTATTATGAAGCTAGCCGCATACACGCGCGTTTCTAGCCAATCGCAGAAAGATAACACCTCACTTTCCGTGCAGATCGAGCGCATCCAAGGCTACTGCGTGGCAATGGGACACGAGCTGGCGAGCCATCACTCCGACGTTGAAACGGGGACCGGCAGGGAGAAGCGAAAGGGGTTTGCAAAGGCGTTGGCAGAGATTCGACAAGGGGCTGCTGACGGGCTGATCGTATTGAAGCTTGACCGCTACGCCCGCAATGTTGTCGACGGACTGCAGGTTGCGAACGAGCTGCGTGCGCAGGGAAAGCACCTTGTAATTGTCGACATTAGCGTAGACACCTCAACGCCGATGGGACTTTGTATCTTCACGATCTTGCTTGCCGTAGCGGAACTGGAACACAGCACCATAAACGAGCGATGTAGCAGCGGCAAGGCGAAGGTGCGCGAACGAAATGGATACGTGCACGGCAAGCCTCCTTACGGATGGAAGGCTGCGAAGGTCGATGATAGGCGAACGCTTGTCCCTGTTCCCGAGCAACAGCACTGGCGCGCGAAGATTATCGAGTGGCGAGAATGCGGATTGGCTTATCGACAAATCGCCGACGACTTGAACGAGTTGGGCGTGCCTGCGCAGATGGGAGGACCATGGAGTGTGCCCTCCGTGCGGCAAATCTGCAAGCGTAGGTATTTGCTGATTGAGTGGATTCAAAGCAAACAAACGCATCCCAATGCTAACGAATTGCCCGATGACACGAGTTAGCTTTTGTCCTGAGGCGATTGTGATTTGAAGGTTTCAATAAAGGGGGCATCTATGCGTCTAGTTGGTTACTCGCGCGTGTCTACGGCAAATCAAGAAGACAACACTAGTTTGTGCAGCCAGCGGGAGCAGTTGGCAGCCTATTGCAAACTATACGGGCACATCCTGGTCGATGAGCGTCAGGACATTGAAAGCGCGAACGGACGCAAGACCCGTAAAGGACTCGACAAGGCGCTCGCATCCATTTATGCGGGCGAGGCGGACGGACTCATTTGCTGCAAGCTTGACCGGTTTGCCCGAGACGTTCAGCAAGGACTCAAGATCGCTACCGACCTGCGCGCGGCTGGTAAAGAGCTTGTCTTGATACAAGAAGCGCTCGACACCAGCACGCCCATCGGAGAATGCATCTTTGCCATCCTGCTGGCGTTCGCACAACTAGAGCGGTCCACGATTCGAACCCGCCTTGAGGACGGACTCAGCCGAGTAAAGGCAGAGCGCGGTTGGAGTCAGGGGCGAACGCCTTACGGTTACATGATCACACCGAACAAGCAAATCGTGCGCAATCCCGATACTTATCCGGTGCTGAAGCAGGTAACAGAGATGCGCGCAGAGGGCATTAGTTTCGGCGAAATCGCACGACAACTCAATAGGAGCCACATTCCTCCGCCGCGGGGGAAAACATGGTCCGGTGCGTCAATCTACTGCCTTATAATGCGCGGCAAAAAGTTGAGGGGTGTTGCCGAGGGCGAGGTCTGGGCGCAAGCAGAGCTACCGACTGTTGGTGCTCCGCAGAGTTTGAGAGCTGAACCGCCTCGCATTCCGAACAAAAAACGGTCGAACCTGACATCCGTCAGTACGGGCGGAGGCTCTGCATGCAGCTTGCGTCTGTGAGGTTCCGCCGGTTAAAAGTGGAATGCTGGTTGAAATCGAAGGCATTGTTGCCATAACTATCGAATGCGGTGCTCATTCGAATTTACGACAAAGAAGTAGTATAGCCGGAGCAATGAAACTTTTGAAGTCAGTTAATGCGATGGCGCTCTAGATAAGCCGGACCCGCTGACGGGGAATTTACGTTTCTGTAGGAAGTATTGAAGAGGTCTGTTCCTTCGGAATTTTGAACCCTTTTCGCGCAAACTTGTCTAGTTGCGCTGAGATAGCGTCTGCTTGTTTTGATTGTGCTTCCGGCGTGAACATTTCTGCGGCCACGCAAAAGCTTCGTGCCAAGGCGGCCGAGCTGTAGACAATGGCTGTGCCGGGCAGCTGTCCCAAAACAAACTTAGTTACTCGTTCCAGTCTTTCTTCGGTTTTTTGCTCTCGCGCTATCCGATCTCGAACAGTGATTCGGAGTTTTTCGTATGCCTCGTAGTTCTCCACAGAGTCGAGATCTTCATTCGATAACCAGTTTGCGACTATAAAAGGCGTTTCGTGATGCAATCCTTCTTTGGTTGCAGGAGGCAAACTTTGGAGGTATTTGTGCACTCGTTTTCGTGCTGTCCCCTCAGTCCAATTGTGAAATACAACTAGGCATTGCACCAGTAATTCGTCGTAAATCTTGTCTTTCATTGTGGCTGTGGTTTCACTACTTCGTGGCGAGAATACTTCAGTACAGACGTTGCGCTGTCTGCCTTCTTAAAACAAAATTGGTCGTAAGTTGGGTTCGCAATGCATACGTCATCGTCCCACTCCAATGCAACCATTCCAATTATAACATCGTAGCACTTTACAGCCTCTTCCGCTTCGGCAGCCCTTCCTAAGCGGAATGTTTTTATGAGCTCCCAATAATCGCGATTTGTTCTATCACCCCGAATAAACACTAGCGATGGCAAATTCGCTAGAGCTTCTCGATTGATCTCAAATATTATGACAACTGTCTCTTCGCCTCTCGCGTTTGCCATGCTTGTCGCCAGCCTTTTGGCCTGAGCGTAACTTGTGGTTGAGTAAAAACCTCTGCCAAAGTCCGTGTTCGGTCGTGCCTCTGAAAAGTCTATGCCACTGCGAATCGAAGACAGGTTCTTGTACCAGGTGGCGTGGTAGTGGAGGCATGGCCCGCCCGGCCAGGGCAGCTGGAGGGTGGTTACTGGTGTCTTGTCATTAAAGAGTTCGTTGTAGTTCGCCAATGCAAGCCTCCGCTTCACCGTTCGTGCTGCTTACGATACGCTTACGAATTTATGCTCAAGTCTGTAAAGTATCGGGACGACAGGATTTGAACCTGCGACCTACTGCTCCCAAAGCAGCCGCGCTACCAAGCTGCGCTACGTCCCGCTGGGATACATATTACCATGCTCCGCATGGAAGGCTGTTATAGCGACCTGCTTGTTAACCGGGCTTCGAGCCGGGCAGTCGTGGAGAGCCTTGTAAATCGGCAGTCGCGGGGATTGGGCTTTGAAATGGATGACTGCTTAATCTAGCGTTTGTAATCTTGAAGATGAAGGTCCTGCGGTCGGCTGGAGGGCTGCGCTCCCGCTGACTTCTCAATCTCCAAGCGTTTCGGGCGCTATGACAATTCAATTGGCCGGGGGACGGGCAGAGTCGCCATCAGATGCCGGTTGTCAACGGACGAGCATGCGCGAATGTCATTAGCCTAAGGCAATTGAGACAGGACTTCTCCAGCAACAAACTTGTGGCCGTCATCAGTTTCGCAGTAGTAAGCCCACAACATCGGCGGAGAACCGCAGTTATTGGGGTCCGTAGCCGATTGTCCAGGCTCCAGCCACTCCGCTGCTTGACCGTACCACTCTCGAAACTCCTCAGCGGAGAAGTATTTACCTGTGATGGTGTTGAGCTTGTAGCCGACGCCCCGCCTCACTGGTGTATAGCCACCAAATTTGGTGACTCGCAATCGCCCTGTGGATTTATTGAGTACTTCTGTTGAATAGTGCGTTCGATTTTCCGCACTTTTACCATAGGTAATTTGTACATATAGACGTCCTTCCTTCAGGTCGCTGTCGAGCAAGACATGGGAGTCGCGCGGCCCGGGCGTCGGCTCTAAACCGGATATTCCGGGTGGAAAACCAAGATTGCCCAGTTCGCAACTGACGATTTGACCGGATGGATAAGCGAAGATGAAGGCTCTAACTTGTGCCAAGTCAGTTACTTCGTTTTGAAGCAGAAGCTCGTCGCCGTGTTGCAGCGCTTTTGTCCACTGCGTGGGGCGGTCGAGAGGCACACCTATGTAGATTTGATAATCGCGTCCTTGCGACATGAGCTTTGTGATTGTGGCGGCGTTTTTCTTCTGCTCGGGCCGGTTCGCATCTCTGTTACCGGACCGCCCCAAGTTTTCAATTGGATCGCCTGGTTGCCTAGTTTGAGAGGTCTTTCCAAAGAGGATCGCCTTTAGCTTTTGAAAGATATCGTCGCCCATTTTGGTTCCTCAGCGCTGTCGTCGTAACTGCAATTGCTTTAGTCGCGTCCCGATGCCGGTTGGAAGAGCCGGCTCTCCCGGGATTCGTTACAGGTGAAGTTCTTGGCGCTGAAGTCCACTTTAGTTTCGACGCCATTTCCTCAGCGGTGGTGTTGATCCGGTTGCCCAGTTGTTGCACTTATTATGCCACCACTAATAATGGCAAAAGTGAAGCAGTTTGCGTTTCAATCTCCTCCGTAGTCCGGCGAAGATTGTTCTTGTTGTTGTTGCTGGCTGTCAGTACCGAAAGCAATCCGTGCCGCTATTTTTGCGATGTTGTAGACTTCTGGCTTGCGCAAGTTACACAATGCAATCACCGCCGAGTTGCTTCCCGGCAAAATGATGATGCTGGAAGCGACACCGGGCGTGCCACCATTCATCGCGACGACATGTTGTCCTCCCATGGAAGGGTTGCTGCCGGAGTGCCATCCGAAAGCCCAAGGGCTCGGTTCACCTGTCGTCAGCGGTGGTCTTTGATACCAGAGCGTTCTGTAGCCATTTTGCGACAGTCGCTGCTGCGACATCAGTCCGTAAACGTATCGCTCAAGATCATTTGATGTGCTTGCGAGCATTCCCGCCGAAAATGATATCGCAGGATTTTTGTATTCGATCTCCCTCAGCGGTCCCTGTCCCTGGTTGTCGCCATAGGCTTGAGCCACTCTTCCTGTCGAGTCCAACAATACCGTTGTTGCGGTACTTTCCATACGAAACGGACCCAGGATACTTTCGTTCACTACTTCCAGAAATGGACGACCGGTTACGTTAGCAATGACACTGCCCAGCAGCCGGTAGCTGAAATTTGAGTAGAGGAACTGAGTCCCCGGCTCTGAAACTAAGGGCGTATGGTCAAGAATTTCAATCTGCTTGTTCCACTGAACTTCGGGTGAAACTTGTTTCGGAACGCCTGCCGACATCGACGCCAATTGCCTCAAAGTCAGTTGGCGATATGGGGGCGTAAGTCCATCTACATACTTGCCTAGCGGGTCGTCTAGATTGACCAGTCCCCTGTCCACCAGCATAAGGAGCGTAAACGCAGTGAACGTTTTTGTTAGCGATGCCAACCCAAAGACCGTGTCGTTTGTGGCAGGTATTCTTGCTCGAACATTTGCGAGCCCGTAGGGCTTATGGAAAACTGTCCGCCCGTTCATAATTACAGTCAGGCAGTAAGCAGGAATGTTTTGTTGCTGCATTTGCTCCAACACCATTGCATCGATGTTTCTCAACCGCTGATCAACATCAATTGTCTCCGCGGGGGGGGCGACGATTCTGCTTTGTCCTGCGCCCGCTTCTTGCGCTGTGCAACAGGGTGTGGAAACAAGTTCGACAGATAGAAGGAGTGCCGCAATTAGGAGTAAACTCGATCGCATTGCTTTTCCGGATAGGTCCTTTGAGTTTTGAGAGGGGGCGTACGGGTGAGGCTCATCGCTGGTCCCGATCCGTGTTCGTCGCAGCCGACAAGGTAGTAGGCACAGGTGGCACGTGTCAACTCACCGTCAGTATTCCGCTGGTGGAAATGTGCGTTTTTTTATCAGTTTGTTCCGAAAGGTCAAGCGCAGCTAAATCATTGGCAGACAAGGAAACTTGGTCTAGACTAGCCCTGTTCGACGCCGGATGTCATGTGCGCGGACGATCTGATCGCCTCTTTTGAGATAAGATTTGTCGGGGTCTCTTCAATGCAAGCATTTCGAGCTTGTGTGATTTATCGGAGCAGTTATGGAACCGATTGCATCAACTCTTCCAGGGCAGGCGGAAATGAATGTTTTGCAGCCGATTTCAGTGCAGGACGGGCGAGTCATTTTGATTGACCAGCGCCAACTCCCTGAGAAGCTTGAGTATTTTGATGCGACAGAATTGTCTCAGATGGTTTTTGCGATAAAAGAAATGGTGGTGCGCGGAGCACCGGCAATCGGTGTTGCTGCAGCAATCGGTCTGGCCGCTCGTGCCATCCAACTGGCACCTGAATGTGCCGATACGGCTGAGTTCATCGCGCAACTGAAAATCGCCAAAAATACTCTGCAGGACTCGCGCCCGACTGCGGTCAACTTGCGATGGGCGACCGAACAAGTCTTTGCGCTCGCATGTTCGCAGCCTGCGTCCGCGGCCTCTGTCATTGCAAACGACATGATGAAGTTTGCTCAAAACCTAATTGATGATGATATCCGCATTAATCGTTCTATCGGTGATAATGGCGCAGCGTTGTTGAATGATTGTCTTTCTGTTCTGACTCACTGTAACGCTGGGGCTCTAGCGACGTGTGGCTGGGGCACTGCTCTTGGTGTCATTCGCTCTGCGGTGGAGAATGGAGTGAAACTGACCGTCTATGTCGATGAGACTCGTCCGCGTCAACAAGGTGCTCGCTTGACTGTGTGGGAGTTGCAGCGCGACGGTATTACGCCTACCTTGATCACAGACAGCATGGCCGGATACATGATGGCGAAAGGAAAAGTTGACGCTGTAATTGTAGGCGCTGATCGCATTGCTAGAAATGGCGATGCTGCCAATAAAATCGGGACATACTCGCTGGCAGTTTTAGCGCGAGCCCACGAGATTCCCTTTTATGTTGCAGCTCCGATTTCGACAATCGACCCGCTGATTGCGACCGGGGCCGAAATTCCTATTGAAGAGCGCGATCCGGATGAAGTGTTAGTGATTTCCGGTCAACGAATTGCCGCCGAAGGCACCAGGGTCGAGAATCCAGCATTCGACGTGACGCCCGCGCATCTCATTACCGCTGTCATCACGGAAAATGGTGTTTTGCGGGCTCCTTACGTGAAGTCCATAACAGAAGCGTTAGAGTCCTAATCTAGTTGGGGCTGATTCGTCTTGTTTTGTGCTTGAGCAAAGCTGCGGCTAAAACCAGATCGTTTAATTGCGGTTCTATTCGCTGAAGGTGCGCTGGACCGCCGCGGTGGTTGCGTATCCTGAGAAATTGTCTTTTTGAGAAACGAAAGTCTCCGGATTTCGTCTCTTCCCGTGGATACACTTGAGCGCCCGGTCGCAATTCGAGATTGGTATTTGGGGACTCCGGCATCCATCAGGACTAATTCATGCGGAGTTGCATCGTATGCTGGTTGAATTTGAATGCCCGCATTGTGCGGGGCATGTTTGCGAGGTATGGTGTCCACGCGGTTCGAGCTCAGGCATTCGCTTGATTTACCTCCATTGGCTCTTGAACCCCGGAGTCGCTCTCATTGAATTGTTGTTCGGTCAACGAGTACCGGAGCGAACTTATGTCTGCAAAAGTTGTCCGCTGCCGTTACCTTTGCGCAGCTACGAATATTGTCCCCATTGCTACACGTTTCTGCGATCTAGCCTTTGGAGCGGCGATCACGCACTCGGTCATTGGCTCGGGTTCTTCTGTCCGACGTGCGGTGGCAGCATCCCTTGCATGTGGAATGCTGCGTCTCGAGTTGTTCTCGCGCTGACGTCTCCGCTCTGGTGGCTGCCAGTTCTATTGCTCAAAAAATCGTGGATACGAAGTGAGCAGCATCGCGCCAGAATTGCGGCGACGGCCGGTTCGCAGTATCAAGCACTGGATTACAATGCCGTTGGCACCTGGTTTGGTATCATGGCCAACTTTGTCTGCTCTGTTTATTTGGTATCACCCCTAACTTATATTTTCGACTTCTGGGTGGTGTGTTATCTTGTTGTGTGGACCATGACTCTTGGACTGCTTGCTTGGTTGCCGACCGGCTGGCTGTTTGCAGTCGCTATGAGAAACTTGCTGGAGAAACCCGGTGACCCGGCGTTGTATCTTTCTGTCAGAGATGTTTCCGGGTCGGACGCGATGCCGGGGATGGGTCTGGGATACGCTCCTGACCCGGTGGCGGAGCTTTGCGACGGCGATCGCAACATCAGCATTCGGTCATCCTGCGCGGCTGTCGTTAACGATTGCGAACGTTAGGAATCCGAGTGATTTTAAAGGGTATCGATCTTCTTTTGAAGCATGACTGGCTGCGTGGTTCCGGTACAGTTCGGGGCTAGAGCCACTAGTAATCGGACCTGTGGCACGTTTCGGGAGGGCGAATATTGGTTGAATGCCTCCCTGGCGTGATTTGATCTGCCGTTAGTCCAGCAGTCCTGCGAGCGCGGCGGATAAGTAACTTGCCATGGTCCCGCATATAAGTGCTTTGACTCCCAGGCGAGCAAGGTCGGCGCGTCTGGAAGGCGCTATTTCACCTATGCCGCCAACCTGAATTGCGATAGAACTTAAATTGGCGAAGCCGCACAGTGCGAAAGTTGCAATCGTTTCTGCCTGATGGGACAGCTTTGGACCGGCAGCATCCTTCATCATTGCTGAGAGGTCTGTATAGGCGAAGAACTCGTTGATTACCAGCTTCTCTCCCATCAACCTTCCCACCGTAGCTGCGTCATGCCAGGGTACGCCGAGCAACCAAGCTACGGGCGAGAATAAAATTCCGAAGATGTCGAACAAGCGAAGCTTGTCCAAATGCAAACCGAGGCTGTCCGCCTTAACTCCCCAGTCGAACAATTGTTTTCCGCACAAGCCTAGAACGGCGTCTGCCATCGCTATCAAAGCGATGAACGCTATCAGCATCCCAACTACATTCATGCCTATGCGCAAGCCGTCTGATGCCCCGTGTGCGGCTGCATCAATCAAGTTTGCGTTGGTCTTTTCCACATGAATCTGTACTTTGCCTTTCGTTTTTGACTCTTCAGTTTCCGGCCACACAATCTTAGAGATCACCAACGCTGCTGGCGCCGCCATGATGCTGGCGGTGAGAAGATAAGAAGCCTTGATTCCCATGCCGATGTAGACCGCAAGAACGCCACCTGCTACACAGGCCATGGAACCGGACATCGATGCAAGCAATTCGGACATGGTCATAGTTGGAACATAAGGGCGGATCAAAAGTTGCGCTTCGACTTGCCCGACAAAGACAGAAGCTGCATTGGATAAGGCCTCGGCGCCGCTGGCGCCCATGACAAATGCGACGACTTTTGCCACCAATTGCACGAACTTTTGCATAATGCCCAGGTAATAGGAAATGCTCACCAGGCTGGAAACAAAAATGATTGTAGGCACCACGCGAAATGCAAAAATGAATTTGCCGGGCGGACCGAACAGCTCTTGCATCTTCTCTGGTTGATTTACCAGCGGTCCGAAGACGAAGCCGGCGCCTTCATCCGAGAAGTGCAGCACGGCAGTTACAATGTCTCCCACTTTTAGAAAGAGTTGTTGTCCGAATTCTACTTTCAGCACGAACACTGCGAGCACTAGTTGCAAAACCAAGCCGGAGATCACTAGCCGATAGTTGATCGCTTTTCGGTTGTTCGACATCAGCAAAGCGATGCCGAAGATAGTCGCGACACCGAGCAACCCGGTCCACTTTGAATCCATAGGCTTCGTGCCCCCTTCGGTGCCGTGCTTCCATCCGCGTTAGGTAACTAGGGTATTACACCTGCGTGCGCGAAGGGCTAAATGAATGGGACTTTATGTGTCCGAATGCGCCAGAGGGATCGTTGCGAAGCTGTCCGGGCAAATAGATTGTTCGCGCCGCGCTTGTACGCAGAACATGCGCACAACTTCGTATTGTGGAGTTGTCCTAAGTAGTAGCACTGGCGCTGGCAATGTAGCTCTGCTCCGGGTTTTGGGTGGTACTGCATCGGAGTCGAGCGGAACAATTGGGTTTGCAGCCCTGTCTGACTCCGAGGAAATTTGTCGTAATCGCGAAGAATTACGACCGGTTCAATGGAGGGATTTACGATGAAAAAGAGTTTCGCGCTGCTACTCAGCGTCGGCCTCATTACAGTGGCCCTTGGTGCTTGCGGAAGCGCCGAAAATAGGCGGATTGCTGAGAGAGAAAAACGTGCTGAAGAGCAAGTAGATAAGCAAAAAGAAGCTATCGATAAGAGCGCTGAGGCCAGGAAAGATAACCTGGAAGCCAAAGAAGAGTCGAAAAAGAAAGCGATTGATTCCGAGAAGAAGGCTTTAGATAGTGAAAGGAAAGCCTTGGAGAAGAAAACTGACGCTGCTAAGAAAAACATTGACGAAAGTGCCAAAAATCAGAAGGAAAAGTTGGACAACAAGTTGGACAACATGAAGGATGCCGCGGACGGCGAGAAAGACGGCAAGTAGTACTTCCGTCCAGGAGCGCAGTCGATGACAACTTCGATGAGCGGCTCCGGCACTACCGCTTGCAGCAGCTTACTGCTTGAACATTAAAATTCTTATGCCCGTGCATGTTGCGGTAAAGGTAGAATCTGACAGCACTTCAACCGGGACTTAGCTGCTGCATGGTAGAGATGGGCGGTCTGAAGGGCGGTAGTGTCTGGAGGCTCGTAGATACTTTGTCGGCTGCCGTATCGAATTTTCCCAAGCTGCTCTTATGGATCGTCATTTCTTGCGTCGGAGCGGGCGGTCTGGCCGCGCTGGCTTTAGCGAAGAACGAGCATGTCAATGCCATGTGGCTCTTAACCGCAGCGCTTTGTTGTTTTGCCGCAGGCTACCGCTTCTACAGCAAATTTATCGCGGAACGAGTCTTCGAACTAGATGACAATAATCGCACTCCGGCGCACGAAGTGAATGACGGAAAGGACTTCGTTCCGACCGGAAAGTGGGTGATCTTTGGACACCACTTTGCGGCTATCGCAGGCGCGGGGCCACTGGTTGGACCTATTCTTGCCGCGCAGTTCGGTTTCCTTCCCGGCCTGCTCTGGATTGTTATCGGCGTTGTTTTTGCCGGTGCAGTGCAGGACTTTGTGATTTTGTGTTGTTCAATGCGGCGCCACGGAAAGTCTCTCGGGCAAATGGCCCGCGAAGAGATTGGACCCGTTGCCGGTGTAGTGTCGCTAATTGCTATCTTGTTCATCATGCTGATACTAATGGCGGTATTGGCGCTGGTGGTTGTAAAAGCACTCGCGGAGAGCGCCTGGGGCTCATTTACGCTGTTGATGACCGTGCCCATTGCGATGCTCGTCGGCTTCTACATTCGCAGCATCCGTCCGGGGCAAGTAAAGGAGGGGTCGATTATCGGAGTCGTGCTCACCCTTGTCGCCGTAGTCGCCGGCAAGTGGATCGCCGACGATCCTTCGATGAAGCTGTGGTTCACGCATGGTCCCGAAACGCTGGCCTACTCGATCATGACCTACGGTTTCATTGCCTCTGTACTGCCAGTTTGGGTGTTGCTGTTACCGCGAGATTATCTCTCCGCATATATAAAGATCGGCACGATTAGCTTGCTCGGATTAGGAATTGTTCTTGTTCAACCCGAGCTGAAAATGCCTGCTATGACAGTATTCACAACCACCGGCGAGGGACCGCTGTTCTCCGGCAATATTTTTCCGTTCTGCTTCATTACGATTGCATGCGGCGCCATCTCTGGCTTCCACTCGTTGGTATCATCCGGCACTACTCCCAAAATGATCGATCGCGAATCGCATGCGCGTCCCATCGGTTATGGTGCAATGCTGTGCGAGGCCGCAGTGGGAGTGATGGCCATTATTGCCGCTGCATCACTTTTCCCCGGTCAATACTTCGCTATCAACAGCCCGCCTGGCGTAGTCGGGACCGACCCGATCGCTGCTGCTGCGACTATTAGTGGCTGGGGCTACAGTGTGTCGCCCGATGAGATGAAAGCTCTTGCGCATAGCATAGGCGAGGAGAGTTTGTGGGGGCGCACTGGTGGCGGTCCTACCTTGGCCGTAGGGATGGCGGGTATTTTTGCTCGTTTTGCCGGCGGTGCTGCACAGTTGCCATTCTGGTATCACTTTGCCATTATGTTCGAAGCGTTGTTCATTCTCACATGTTTGGATGCAGGCACAAGAGTGGGCCGATTCTTGCTGCAGGATTTCCTCGGCTTGATCTGGAAGCCGCTGGGACAAACTGGTTGGTACCCTTCGATAGTGCTATCTTCTGCAATGATTGTCGGCGGATGGGGCTACTTTCTCTATCAGGGCATCATCGACCCGCTGGGCGGAATCAACAGTTTGTGGCCGCTGTTCGGAATCTCCAATCAATTGTTGGCTGTGGTGGCACTTTGTGTCGGTACGACAATTATCATAAAAATGGGCAAGGCGAAGTACTCATTCGTGACGCTCGTGCCGCTCTGTTGGCTGCTGGCGGTCACTTTGACGGGCGGCTATCTGAAGTTGTTTGCTGCATCGCCGAAGCTTGGATTCTTAGCGCATGCGCATATGCTTGAAGGCAAGATTGCTGAAGGGACATTGACCGCAGTGGAAATCGCAAAGAACCGTACGCTCATTTTCAACGACTATCTGGATGCTTGTGTTGGCGGTGGATTTTTGGTCCTCGTCATGATCGTTGTCGTCGCGGCTGTCCGCGCGTGGTTCCGCAAGACACCTGTTGCGCCACCAAGCGAACCTGTATCAATCTCCGGCACTGGTGATGGACCAATGCGCTGCTGCTAGGTTCTGCTCTTTCTTGTCGCCGGATTCCTAATTGGTAGGTAGAGCTGGCGCTAACTGAGGGTCTTGGGCGGGCACCGTATTGGGTGCTACGGGAGGCATGCCGTCCGCACCGGGAGTCGGAGCTGACGTTGGTTGACCGGTCGTGGTGCCGGGGGCGTAGCCATAGGGTGGAGGCGGAGCGTCTTCTTTTGGCGTTATTGGCACCAACTTCGGTATTCCGGGTGACAATGTTCCGCCTTCGTTGGTGCCGCTTGCAGAGGTGTTGTCTTCGTCTTCAGGCTTTTCAATTTTGGTTCTGCTCGGTGCGATGAATTGTCCCGATGCTGTCGGGTTTTTCTCATAGTAAGCAGTCATGAATGTTTTCCAGATCTTGGCCATGATTGTGCCGCCGGTTATGTTGTGTCCTGGAATAGCCAAGTTATCGTCATTGCCGCCCCAAAGCACGGCTACCGTGTCGGGAGTAAAGCCGCAGAACCAGATATCCTTGCCTTCATCGGCGGTGCCTGTTTTCCCTGCTACAGGGCGGTCAGGCAGCTTCGCTTGCGTACCCGTGCCTTTGTTCACAACATCTTGCAGCACGCTAACTAGCTCTGCCACGGGCTCTGTATCGAATGCTTTGTCATACTTCGGCTCGATTGCCTGAACCACTTGTCCGCGGGTGTTTTCGATTTTTCGAATTACCTGCGGGCTAATCATTACACCGCCGCGAGCAAACGTCGAGTAAGCCCCGGCTAGTTCAAGCGGCGACACGGCAGACGTGCCCAACGATAATGATAAATTGGCGTCTAGCTTGGAGGTGATACCGCATAGGCGAGCCGTTTCGATGATGCTACCAACGCCAACTTGTTGTGCAACTTTTACCGAAGGCACGTTGCGCGAAAGTGCTAACGCGGTTCGAATCGGAATGCGCCCCATGAACTTGTGATCGAAGTTCTTCGGCTGCCAGAGCGGAAGTCCCCATCCTTGCTTGATGGTGATTGGTGAATCGTCGATGATGCTGTCCGGGGCATACGCGCGTTTTGCAAAGGCGCAAAGGTATACAAACGGTTTGAATGATGAGCCTGCCGTGTGCGGGTTTGTGGCGCGATTGAACTGGTTCTTCCAGAAGTCGCCGACACCGCCCACCAATGCAAGTACTGCGCCGTCCTTCACCTGAACGACTACCAGTGCGCCCTGGTTAACGCCCTTCGGCGCTTTCTTGATACCGTCGTTCAAGGTCTTCTCGGCGAGCTCCTGCACCGCCGGATCGAGGTTCGTGAATACTCTCAATCCTTGTTTTCGCAACTCTGTTTGACTGAACTGATCACGAAGTTGCTCGAGCACATAGCTTATGTAGTATGGATACTTCTGAAGGGGGTCGATTCCCTTTTTGAACTTGAGCGTTTCTTTCAGCGCGGCATTCGCTTGTTTCTCCGTAACGTATCCATACTCGACCATCTTCTTGATGATTTCATGTTGGCGCGATATCGCCGCCTTACGATTTGCTTGCGTTGAAAGTTCCGATGGTGCTTTAACCAGACCCGCGATGAAAGCCGATTCCGCCAGGCTAAGTGAAGCCGCTGATTTGTCGAAGTAACGGAACGCCGCGCGCTCAATGCCGTATGCGTTGTTACCGAAATAAACCTGGTTCAGGTACAGTTCAAGAATCTTTTCCTTGGGGTAACGACGCTCAATCTCAAATGAAACTACGGCTTCTTTGACTTTTCGATCGATGTTGCGCCCGGCTTCCTGAAAAAAGATGTTTTTGACGAGCTGCTGCGTAATCGTGGAACCGCCTTCTACAACTTGTCCGGCCTGTACGTTGGCGAGCATCGCACGACCAATGCTGAGCGGATTTATTCCATGGTGTTCGTAGAAGTGGTGATCCTCAGCCGCCAGCATCGCTTGCTGCATCTGCGGAGAAATCTGACCCAGCTTTACAACGCGGCGATCTTCGTCGCCCTCCACGGTGCAAACAAGGTGGTCGTATTTGTCGAAGACCTGGACTGCTTCGATCGGTTCGTAGCGTTCAAGAACTGCTATGTCGGGGACGTTCTGCACGTACTGCCATATCTTGGCTCCGACATAGCCGCCGCCTATGGCAACAACTGCAAAAATCGACCAGAAGATAAATTGGAAAAAACGCCAGACAGGACCCCTCTTCTTATTAGGAGTCCTTGTCTTTTTATCCGGCTTCGTTCTTTTTGGCACGGCCGCTCTAGGTCAGTACAGAATGCTTCAGAGGCTTATGCCGGTCATTATAACTTAAGCTCGAGGATGGCTTGCGAGGTAGATTCGTCGCAACCGTTCCATGCTGACGTGTGTATAAATCTGCGTTGTGCTGATGCTGCTGTGTCCTAGCAGGTCTTGCACCACACGCAGGTCTGCTCCGCCCTCGAGCAAATGAGTAGCGAAACTATGACGCAATGTGTGCGGCGTGATTACTTTCGTTAATCCTGCCAAACGTGCGTACTTCAGAACGATGCGGTGTACCGAGCGCGTCGACAGTGGTGTTGATTGGCGGCTGACAAACATGGGAGCGTCAGGAGCCGGTACCGGAGCGTCGGGCGCAGTCTGAGGCGTGCGTTCGGCGGCGGAGCGCGCATCAATGTATCGACGCAATCTCGTAATCGCATTTTGGTTGAGCAGTACGACTCGCTCGCGGGAGCCTTTGCCGTACACGCGCATTTCCATGGCGTCGAAATTGATGTCGCCGACTTTCGATGCGCTCAGTTCGCTAACGCGCATGCCGGTTGCATAAAGCGTTTCGAGTATTGCGCGATCGCGAATGCGACTGAGTGAGTCGGCATTCTCGTCGCCAACAGGCATATCCGTGGCGTCGAAGAGGCGTTGAACTTCTTCGCGATCAAGGCATGCTGGCAATCTGCGAGCCAGTTTCGGTCCACGGACCAGCTTTGAAGGGTCTTCATCGATAAGCTGTTCGCGGCGCAGATAGCGGCAGAAGCTGCGGATGGCGGATACTTTCCGTACCACCGTTTGCCTGCTGTATCGGTCTTGTATGGAGCGAATGTAACCCTTGAGCATCTCTGCTTCGAGCTTACCGGACGAAGGATTCGAAGTCCCTTCGCTTTCGGTGGTGCTGTCAGCCGGAGGCGTACCTGGTAGTTCGCCTTCGATGAGCTGCCGCAGGTCGTTTACATACGCCCTGATTGTGTTTGCTGAGTAATTGCGTTCGAACTCAAGATACTGGGCGAACTGGTCGATCCAGGTATGAGGTATTTGCTGAACTTGCGGAGTGTCCAAGAGCTTCCCGCTTTCTAGGCCTTTCGGCAATGAGCGACAAATTCATTATAAGACTCCGATCAGCTTTGTAAAGTACCAACGATCTATCCGGATTGTCAGGTGGCGCAAAGTCTTTCGGATTGATCGCCTTCTTCGGATCACCTAAATATCAACTTTCGGCCCGAAAGACATACAGGCGTGTCATTTTGAGGTTTATGCAATTTTTCTTCCAAATTTTTTCCGAAAAAGGCTGTTTTTGCTTGGAAGTCGGCTGCTTTGCAACCGGGTCCGTTGATGTCTGTCCTTACAACCCGTATGCGTGATTCGGGTGATGTTTGCAATATTGTAGACAGGGGAATAATGCAGTCGTGAGCGAGCTCGAGGTGGTCTTGGCATGGTCAGTGAGTGGGAGAAGGAAGAGCTTGGCCGGCTGACGCTCAGGAATTTGAAAGCGGTTCCGCAGCAGGGCGAAGCGGGCAAGATGACACATCAGAATCTTCAGGCGCTCAAGGGCGCGCAGCAAAAAACCGATACGCGCGAAGTGAAGGTTCAGTCGTTTTTCAAGAGGCTTGTCGGCTCCTTGACGGGTGCGGTCAGCGGTATGTTCGCTTCCCCGCTCGATCGCAAAGGTGTTGATCCCTGCGAGGCATACGGGCACAACTGGGTGTCGGGCACCAGCTGGGAAGGCGAGTTCCCGAAATGCCTCGACTGCCACAAACCTATTCGCGATGCCAGTGAACTGCGCGGCGCGATGACAAGGGAAGAGCGCGTTAAGTTCAAGCCAGGGCGCCGATGAATTCGTTTGCGGTTGCCAACAGTTCCCTGTTTACGTTCTGGAGGCTTTCGTTTGAAGTATCCGGTGCGTTGAAAAGCAGGGTGCGTTGAAAAGTAGAATTGGCGGGGACGCGTAGGAATCGAACCTACCCGGGACAGTTCTTATCTGCCCCACAACGGTTTTGAAGACCGTGCACCACACCAGCAGTGCTCCATCCCCGTGCTGCTAATTTAAGCACAGTTCGCTGCTTAGTTACCCCGGGGACATCGGACCGGCGTTTCGGGCTTCCAGTTCGTTCTTTTGACGCTTGACCAGTTCGGTCAACGCCGAGAGCCGTGCATTGGTGGAGTATAGCTGGGTAAATGTGGTCATCAGTATGATCCCCATGCACACATACACCGGAGTCGCATGTGCGCAGCTGCTACCAGGGCTCATACTTGCGCCGACAAGGTCGATTACTAGATAGAGTATTCCCATTCCCATGCAGACCCCTCCTATTCGTAGGTGGTCTCTCACAGGGATAGGAGCTGAGCTGATTCTCTCCATCAGTTCATCTTGAGACAACGCTTGCAACTGCTCGCGGAACTTGTCACGAACTTGTGTCTTCATTTTGCCCCCCCGAGAATTCGATTCCACGATTATGGCGCTGCAATCTTGTCAAACTCCTGACTACGTTCGTTTGCATCGTAGTTTTGAACCGGACCGCAGTTCGCTAAAGTCCGTGATGCGCCAGTTCCTTTCCTCTCGCTTCAATTTTGTTTCGAAAGCCGTCGATTGAGACCCGGCTTCCTGACGATGGGGTGTTAAATGGCGATCATTTTTAAAATGGAACGACTTGCCGGTGGGTTGGTTCAAAAGGCACAAAGCAAGGGCATCCTCGGCGATGCAACCATCCGTGTGCACGCTTGAGCCTCACTTTGTACAGTTACTAAATGGCTTCACGCTGCCATTTGTCGTACGTCAATTTGCTGGTCTCGTTAAGATGCAAGAAGCTGGATGAGCGAGAATTAAGGACTGGAGAGCCAGGTTTAATGCGCCTTCGCGAACCATTAATTACGTTTAAGGTGGCGGCGGGGCTCAGACAGCCGTAATAACTAAAGATTTGATTATTGACAGAAATACCTGGTGCTACGATAGTTCCTCATTCGTCGAATTTTCATAGAATGCGCTCCCTTGCTGGCGAAAAAGCGTTTTTAGAGGTAGTCAATGGCTCTACAAGTTCCTGACCGCGTCAGTCTTTTCGGCGTTGGTGGCTCCAGATTTGCCAACCTTCCTGACTTGGCCGAAATTCAGAAAGCATCGTTTCAATGGTTCCGTGAAGAAGGGCTAGGCGAAGAACTTCGCGCTTTCAGCCCGATCAAAGATTACACGGGCCGCTTGGAATTGCACTTTCTGCCCAGTTACACATTTGAAGATCACACCGAGCCGAACAAACCTAAGACCCCGGAAGATGCACGGGCAATGGATGCCAGCTACACGAAGAAGCTGCGCATTCAAATGCGTCTTGTTAACCGCGAAATCGGTGAAATAAAAGAACAAGAAATATACGTCGGCGATATACCGATGATGACCGACCGCGGTACGTTCATTATTAACGGTGCGGAGCGAGTTATCGTTTCGCAGATCGTTCGTAGCCCCGGCATTTATTACAAGCGCGAAGTTGACACGAACGGCAAGCGTACGTTTAGCGCGACCCTGATTCCGAACCGCGGCGCTTGGCTGAAGTTTGAAACAGATGTTAATGACATCATATACGTCAAGATCGATAAAAACCGAAAGCTGCTTGCTTCTACTTTGATTCGCGCTTTGGGTTACACCGAAGCGGAAATGGAAACCTTGTTCCGTCACCGCGATTTCTTGCGCAAGACTTTGGACAAAGATTCCACCAAGACACGCGAAGAAGCTTTGATCGAAGTTTATCGTAAGCTTCGTCCCGGCGATCCGCCCTCGGTAGCTGGCGGACAGAGCATTCTCGACAGCCGATTCTTTGATGACAAGCGATACGACTTGGGCAAAGTTGGTCGCTATAAGTTGAATAAGAAGTTGGAATTGTCCGTTCCCGAGCAACAAAGAACCCTTAGCCGCGAAGACATCGTCGCCGCTGTGGACTATTTGATCGCCCTGCACTATGACGAAGGACACGTCGACGATATCGACCACCTCGGCAACCGCCGTATCCGTTCGGTCGGAGAGCTGCTTCAGAACCAGTTCCGTATCGGTCTGTCCCGTTTGGAGAGAATTGTCAAAGAGAGAATGACTCTGCAAGATGCAGATTCGCTCACTCCTGCCAACTTGTTGAACACCAAACCGTTGGTCGCGGCTATCCGCGAGTTCTTTGGTTCGTCGCAGTTGTCGCAGTTCATGGACCAAACCAATCCACTTGCAGAACTAACCCACAAAAGAAGAATTTCCGCATTGGGACCTGGTGGTTTGTCGAGAGAAAGAGCCGGATTCGCGGTTCGCGACATTCACCCCAGCCACTACGG
>JAIELX010000106.1 GCA_019752635.1 Candidatus Obscuribacterales bacterium
GCTGCTGAGCAAACTCACGCCGACTTAATTTTGGACAATGCTTTCATTTACACCATGGATGGCGCGCGCAGTATTGCACAGTGCCTGGCCATCGCCAACGGAAAGATATTATTCGTAGGTTCTAATGCCGATGCAGCATCGTTTGCCGGTCCGATGACTCGCATTGTTGGCCTGTCAGGCAAAATGATTCTGCCCGGATTCCACGATTCTCATGCGCACCCGGCTACGGGATGGCTGGAGTCGCAAGGATGCGACCTTTCCGAAATGCAGACCCGGGACCAAATTTTCAAGACAATCGCAAACTTTGCCCAAGAACACCCCGACAAGAAATGGATTTTGGGCGGAGGATGGGCACTTCCCCTCTTTGCCAATGCGTCGCCCTCAAAAGAAGAGCTGGATAAGGTATTGCCCGAAAAGCCTGCGGTGATCTACTCTCAAGATGGACACTCTGCATGGCTGAACTCGGCGGCACTGAAACTGGCCAACATTACTGCCGAGACTCCCGACCCGGTGAACGGTAGAATTGAACGGAAGAGCGGCTCGATGGAGCCCTCCGGAACACTTCGCGAATCGGCACTGAAACTGCTTAGCAAAGTCGCGCCGCAGCCGACCGAAGCAGAGTATCGCGCGGCGGTCCTTGAGGTACAGAAGGAATTCAATAAGTTTGGCATCGTATCGGTGCAAGATGCAGCGGTGGAGGAGCCCTTACTAAAAGCCTACGCCGATCTAGATGATCATAATCTGCTGACGATGCGCGTGCACGCCAACATGCTCATGGAGCCGGGCGATGCAGACCCGCGCGTGGAAGAACTGAAGCAGTGGCGCGAAAAGTACAGCGGTAAATGCCTGAAAGCAAACTCGATAAAGCTCTTTTGTGATGGCGTCATTGAAACCGAAACCGCTGCACTGTTAGAGCCCTATTTGCCTGAAACGAAAGGTACGAAGAACACAGGCATGTTGAACTTCCAGCAGGAGGTTCTCAACGCGATAGTAACGAGAATGGATGCTGAAGGCTTTCAAATCCATATCCACGCCATCGGCGATGCCGCTGTCCGATCGGCTTTGGACGCACATACCGTTGCTCAAACCACTAACGGATGGAGAGATCGTCGCCACCATATCGCGCATCTGGAACTCATAAATCCGCAAGATATTCCTCGATTTCGGGATATGAATATAGTGGCTAACTATCAGCCTTTCTGGGCATTTCGAGATAGTTACATTGCAGAGCAAACAGAACCGAAGCTGGGACCGATTCGCTCAAAGCGGCTCTATCAAATCGGATCAATGATGCGGTCGGGCGCAGTTGTTGTTGCCGGCAGCGACTGGAATGTCACCACTCAAAATCCGCTGGACGCCATACAGGTAGCGGTTACTCGATGCGGATTAGACAAGCCCGCCTCTACAGTGATGATGCCTGAGGAGCGCGTATCGCTGCAAGAGATTCTGGCCGCATACACCATAAACGGTGCCTACCTCAACAAAATGGAGAGAGAGTCCGGCAGTCTGGAACCCGGTAAATTCGCCGATTTCGTAGTGCTTGACCGCAATCTCTTCACCATACCAGCCGCCCAGATTCACAAAGCAAAAGTACTTCTCACTTACTTCCAAGGACGAGAAGTCTACCGCGCCCCCACTTACGAAGAGTAACGCTGCCAGGTCCGGGGCGCAGCGTATCAGGTACTGCGGATTGCGGCGAGCTCCGGGAAAGCGAGGGCGACCAGCCCGCTCCTTATGCTCTGGGGGCCTTACCTTTAGTTCGTTCGCTTTCTGAAATACAGTGTTCTCGGCTAGGCGGAAGCATCGCCAGAAACTCGCCAGGGATAGTGCATGCGCGAATCACAGTAGTCCTGTTCCGTGGCGAAGACCTTGCTTTCTGCACTCACTCAGGTAATATGGGAGCATCGGTCGGCATTCACTAGATAGCGATTCCATTGATGAAAGAGCGGAAGCCCCCTACCTTTTATGCATACATGGTCCAGTGCGCAGATAGCACCATTTATACCGGCTGGACTACAGATCTTACTAAGCGCATCGCAGCCCACAACAGCGGAAGAGGTGCTCGTTACACGAGGTCCCGACGACCTGTTGAGCTGTTGGTCAGCTGGACTTTTGACTCCAAGCGCGAAGCCATGCAGCGAGAGTACCAGCTCAAATTACTGCGTCGTTCTGAGAAGTTGCAACTGATTAACTTAGTCAATTAACAGAGCAGTCAGAAGGTCGCACGCGGGCGGGACACAGCGCTCAAAGCGACTGTGGTGCACCGGCCAACAGGTTGAACCATCGTTTCGGAATCCGGTGGAACGGGTCGCCGGAGGGATTGGGAATAGTTGCGGCAGCACCATAGTCCGCAAAGATCTGATAAGCATGATGAACACAATTGTTCGCCAACACTTCCCAGCCGCCGAATTGCTGATGCTCAGCAGTGTACTTCGCTCGCGCCGGGTCCGGTGAAGGCACCAGAATTACCTTGTATGCATGATAAAAAATATGACGTCCACCATCGGTGTTGCGTCCTGTTCGCATCGCTCTCAGCATCTGCTCCTCTGTGCCGCTTTCGCACCACCAGTCGATATCTCCACCCGGTGGCACAGCCATGTATTTGATCCACGCAGGCAAATCCCAAACGTTGTGATGGTATAAATGATCACTTGAGCCGAACAAACAATTAGTACCATCTTCCTGCAAAAATCCCCAGCCAATGTGGCCGAATCGAGCAGCTTGCTCGAAGTTTATGAAGGCGTAAATTGCACCTTGAGTCAGCATGGTATGAGTTACTGCTCTTGTTCTACTATCCTGAGCAAACTGTTATCAATCACCTCAAAAATTGGAATGTGGTTCGAACGCAAAGACTTGTGCTAATACATGCAACCCATTCCCGCAGAGAGATTGTTTCCGGCCAGACCACCAGTAATCTTTGCCGGATGCGGTTTTTCGGCCTTCACTTCGGCCAACTCGCTCGATTTCTCTAAATCAGACAGCGCCACATCATATCGACCGGAAGTGGCTCCCCTCACCACCGTCACTGCGCACCCGGCTCTGGTTGCAATCGACTGGGAGACACTGCCTAGCAGGCGCTCGTTGAAGCTAGTGTGTCCGTTCGCACCAATTACCAGCATCTCGACTGGCCACTCTACGACAGCTTTCAGAATCTCATCTATCGGATTACCTTCGGAAATAGCAAAGGGAACAAGTTCCCTGCCTAGATCCGCAGCCAACATGTCGCTCCACCTTGAAACAAGGAGAGAGAGCAACGACTCGGCGCACGTGTGCTTTAGAAGCATCTCGGCCGCCCGAGCTGTGCTCTCGGAATGAAAAGATGATGGCAAAGGCTTGAGTACAGATAGAATAACGAGGTTCTTGTTTCGAGCCCATGGTTGAGCCGAAACCCATTCCAGCGCAGCCCCCGAAAACTTAGAATCATCGACCGCAATAAGCACGTTGTTCTTGGACTCAACCTGAGAAACCCGGCCTATCACTACCGGGCAATGGGCTCGTTCAATGACATACTGACCAACACTACCCAGCAGCAATCTCTCAAGCCCGGAATGACGGCTGCCACCTATGACTATGAGGTCAGATTGCCAACCTGAAGCGCTCTCAAGCAACACCGCTCCCGCAGAACCAACCTTCAGAGCTGTCTCAACTCTTGTTGCAGTGCAAACTGGTCGAAGTTTCAACGCAACCGATTCTGCAATCATGGAACCATTCGAGGAGTCGGACATGCGATCTGCCACATGCAAGACCAACACGTCTGCATCGATGATGAGCCCGCTTCCGGCCAGCCAGTCAACCGCCTGATCCGAGGACTCCGACTCTTCTACAGCAATAACTATTCGGTGTCGGGGCACAAGTTTCACCGGTAAATCGATAATTTATTACTGCTCTTGAGCAATGGTCAACAAATCGGTCACGATTCCATCTGCATGGTCTGGATCTTCTCCGCTTACAAGTGCAGCAGCAGTAATCGGATCGCCGAAGGGATTCATCAGCACGTACGCAGCGGCGGTATATCCGGGACCACTGCCTGTATGCCCGAGGATATTCCCTGTGATGCGCTCGTCGACCATCAAGCCCAAACCGTATCCGGGATTTCTGAATATGGGATGCCGCTCTGTAACCTTAACGAACTCGCGCATTTCCGCCAACGAATCGTAGCTAATTATGGGCTCATCGGGATCGAACAGGGCATGGTAGAACGTGGCGACATCAAGCGCTGTTGAAGCGATAAGCCCATGTGACACCCAGCCGGGATGGTAAATTTCGCGGACATCGGTGGATTGTCCCAGGGTCAGGAAGCGGCTGTAACCAGAGACCAGCGTTGCCTGTTCTTCTAGCGTGGTGTGCACGCTGGTTGATTTCAACGACAACGGCGTAAAAATTCGATCTCGCAAAACATCGGCAAGGCTGGCTCCTGTGATGGACTGCAGCAAAATTTTCAGATAAAGATAGCCAATGTTGGAATAATTGAAAGTCTGGCCCGGAGTTGAACGAAGCCTGTTACCACACGTATAGGAAATGAACTCCTCATCGGTCCATGGCTCGCCAGGACGATTCTTCACCGACTGCTGGTACGCTTCCATCCCGCCGTAATCGGGCAGGCCACTCGTGTGGTTAAGCAACTGTCGTATGGTGATTTGATAAGCAAAAGGCAAATCCGGCAGCCACAGACCGAGCAAGCCGTCCAAATCGAGAGATCCCTGTTCGACAAGCTGGAGAGTGGCGCACGCTATAAATGACTTTGTGAGACTGTAAATTGGGAATCGCTGCTCAGTGGTCGTCGGCCATGTCGTAGTACCATCAAACTCGCCGGACCAGGGAGTTGGCACACTACCGATAACAGCGGCCGAAGCCACCGCTCGCCCACGGCGATACGCCGAAACCTCAAATTGAGACTGTAATTGAGACCGGGTCGACTCTGTTAACATGGGATTCTCGAGACCAACCATTTCCTGGATTTTAGTATAGTTCATGAAATGTCGCTAGTGGCACTGTCTACCAGGTCTCGACTGCCAAAACATGCCTCTTGTTCCTGAAACGTCCTGCAGGCGGTATTTACTGACAAGCTCCGCTATCCGGAGCATGGACATAATGCATCTTTTGGACATTCTGAATCTAATGTTTAGTGCCTGAATTAGCGGAGCTCGACCGCCCGAACTTGCTGTTCCACTGCCAATGGTCATAGAATAGCAAGTGGAACGCAGAGGATAACACGATGGCAAAAGCTTATTTCGCAGCTGGCTGATTCTGGGGACCAGAAGACATCTTTCGCCAGCTGAAAGGTGTACTGGATACCGCAGTGGGCTACTGCGGTGGAACAACAAACAATCCAACATATAGAGAAGTGTGCACCGGCACGACAGGACACGCAGAAGCGGTAGAAGTCGAATACGACGCGGCAGTCATTTCGTACGAAGACTTACTGAAAGTTTTCTGGAAGATTCACAATCCAACGCAAGGTCTGCGTCAAGGATGGAACTTCGGAGACCAATACCGGTCGGCGATTTTCTGCGATAGCGAAAGCGATCTCATAACAGCGCAGGCATCAGCCGCGGCCGAACAACGCAATCATCGCCACCAGATCACAACGCAAATTGTGATGCTTTCCAAATTTTGGCGTGCAGAAGAATACCACCAGCAGTACTACGCCAAAAAAGGCGTCGGGAGCTGCAGGATTTAAGCAGCGCTTCAATTTCTACGCCGACGACCGAACTTCGGCAAGAATCAATCAAGATGAACAAGTCTTGAGGGATTCAGTTGATTGTTTAGCATAATCCGCCGGTTTCGACGGCGAGGCGGTCTTTAGCCTCTGCCAGTCGACTATCGAACAATTTGTCCAGCTCGGAATTTTCTCCTCGCAAGCCCGCAACGACGGCCGCGGCCCAGTCGAGATACTCGACGCGGCGAAGCAATGACCAGTCAGGAGGCGGAGTGTTCGCCATGTCCGTGATGTTGGATATCTTGTCGGCAATCTTAATCAGCCTGGCGCGGGGAGATTTGTGAGAGGCATTGTCTATTTGAAGCCGCTTGCGCTCTGCCTTCGGAAGATTTTTGTCATCAGTGCATTCCATGACCAGACCTGCGACGTCCGATCCAAAATGCTCGATCAATTCTTCTTTTGTCGTATCGGTATCTTCGACGGTATCATGCAGCACCGCGGCAAGAATCGTTTCAGTGTCGCGCACTTTCGCCACTCGAATCAAAATTTCGGCAACTTCAATCGGATGATTGATGTATGGCGTTTTCTCGACATTTTTTCGCGTTTGTGTTCTGTGTTTGAACGCGGCGAATTTCAATGCCGCGAAGACCGCAGCGGTGTTAGGGATCTCACTCACCAGCTCACCCTCCAACTCGTTTCTTTCGCCCTATTATAGGTTATAGCCGCTATGAATGGGCGCAGCGCAAACACTATTCAATTGTTCTTTACGGCAAGGACTATCCTCCTCTAGAGGAATATTGCACTAATCGGTGTTTCTTGCGGGAAAGCGTTTCAAACAGAGCAGAAGAACGCCCACGGCAAACGAAAAGAGCGCAAGGGCAATCATCGTAGGAGTGACCGGCATGGAAGCACCCTCTTTCTGAATGATCGAGCTAAGCCCGTTATGCATAAAATGCAGTGCCATCGCAGGAAAAATGGAGCCGGTGAGCACTACAAGATACGACAGCAAACAGCCCAGCGTAGCCGTCGGAACGAAGCGAAAAATACTGAAGTGAAAGGCACCAAAAATCAATCCGATTGACGGTATCAGAAAGCGCGGAGGCAACTTGCGCGACAACAACCCCTGAAAAACACCCCGAAACAAAATCTCCTCGCATACTGCCGGCGCCAGGGCGACGGTCGGCAGGATCTGCCAGAGCGGCGTTCCGGCGGGAAAGAGAATGTCATTCATTGCTTTGAAAAACTCTTCAGGCGCAGGCAAAAACTTCGACTGAATCTCGAACAACCAACTGGCTGCAATAACAGTAAAAGGCGACAAGCAAGCAGCGCCTGCAATATCCGTCACGCGACAACGGCGCCAGGACAGAGTCTCCTTAAAGGGTAGCCCATAGGCTTTCAAGAAAACCAGCGCAGGGGCTAGCACACATACCACTTGTGTCAAGATCAATCCTGGCAGTGCTTTCCACTGGAGTGCGGCCTGGCTGATGTAAAACATTCCGAGAAAAACACCGACAAACAGAAATATCAGCGGCTTGGACCACAGGCCTTCTCTAAGGCGCTGCTGCGGCGACACTTGCAAGTTATACAGCGATTCGTCACTCTGCAACAAATGCGCCGCCGGCAAGGTGAACAGGGCGCAGTAGACTATGCCGACCACAGTTGCTATCGCAATGAACAACCAGTCAGGTCGGCCGCTTAAGATATCGACGATAGCAATCGATAAGCCGGACACAGGCATGAATGCAGCAGGGGAAGCCAGTGAAACTCCGGGATTGAAAGCGAGCCCCGCCGCACCGAACAGCGCAAGTGCAAGATAGAAGCTGTACCCCATGGACTGTTGAACACTGCGTGAGTAAGACGCCAGAAGCATGGACATGGAAACGACAGTCAGAGCCAACATCAAAAGCAAGGGCAGGCACAACAATTCCAACTTCAACATCGATAGAACAGCCAGGTGCGCACCGGGCGCGATCAGGTACTTGAGGGTATAGGTAACCATTGTGAGGAGCGTAGCGGCAACTGTTATCGCCAGGGTTAGGAGCAACTTACCGCGCACTATAGTATCTCTGCTCACAGGAGTCAGGAGCAGCGCTTCCAATGTGTTTCTTTCTCGCTCAGCTGTAATGGTTTCCGACGCCGCTGCCGATGCAGCCACGTATATCGAAAACACAAGCAAAAACAAGAAAGACGCACCCTGGTATCGAGTCAAGTGCATTCGTTGCCGTTCTTCATCAATGTCGACATACTTTACCGAAGGCTGCTCTTGCGAAACAATTCCGATGTCTTTCAGTCGCTCCGCCACTATCGATTCCTTGAATTTCAGAAGCTGCTCGGCAATAAAGGTCAGAGACAACATCGAGTTTTCCTTCATGCTGTCGTAGCGCAAGGTCACCGAACCAGCAGTGTCCTCCTTCGTTTGCAATGCTTCGTCGAACCCGTCCGGAATAACCAAAACAGCGTCACACTTCGTGCCAGGCACCAGAGGAACACCAGTGGACGACGTCACGATCTCTGCTCGTCGGGTTGCCACCAGCCACTTCTTCAATTTATCGGACTTCCCGTCGAATCCAATTGTGAATTCTAAACTTTTGATTTGCTCGGTGAGCTTTCCCTGAATGTCGTTGATGGATAGGACGAAAACAGGCATAAAAAAACCGGGCAGCAAGATACCCAACAGCAAGGAAACAGGTTTGCGAACCAGCTCCAGAAAGTCCTTTGCAAAGATAATCCAGAGGTCAGACCATCTCATCAAATTTTTCTCCGACAAGATCAACAAAGACATCTTCCAGATAATGCTTGCCGGTCTTCTCGCGTAACTCGTCCAGGGTTCCTATTGCCATCAACTTACCGCGGTGGATAATCGCAATACGATCGCACAGTTTCTCAGCCTCGTGCATATTATGCGTGGAGAACAGAATACATTTTCCAGCATCGCGAAAGTCTTTGATAAACTGCTGCGTAGCTAAAATCGCCAAGATGTCCAGCCCGTTAGTAGGCTCGTCCAGACAAATCACGGGCGGGTCGTGAATTATCGCTCTTGCGATTGAGACCCGCTGCTTCATTCCCGTGGACAACTTCTCACAGCGAACGCGCGCAAACGATCCGATGTTGAGCAGTTCGATAATACTCTTTACTCGTTCCTTGAGAATTTCTTCTTTTACACCGCTGAGTCGTCCGAAGTAGAACAAAGTCTCTTCTGCGGTAAGACGACGATAAAGGCTGGTCTCAGCGGACAAGAATCCGAGATGGCGGCGAGACTCCTCCGGCGCACTTTTAACATCGAATCCGCATATGCGAACAGTGCCCTCGTTCGGACGCAGCAATGTTGCAATGATGCGAAGAATGGTACTTTTGCCCGCACCGTTTGGTCCGAGCAATCCAAAAACCTCTCCCGGCTTGCAATCAAAAGTAACGTTGTCCACCGCGGCAAACTCGCCACGCTGGGGATCGTAGAATCTTCTTACCAATTGGTCTACTTCTATTCCCACTGAGTCCTCACGATGCGGGTCCGGAAAGAATTTTCTCCGACGAAATGATGTGTTTCACTGCAATAATCGAGAAAACGATCAGAGCTATATTCTCGATCATTGCAATGACAAAAAGGTCGGTTCTCACATCTCTATTCAGCACGTCAGTCATTTGATACGCCAGATTAGCGATTGGAAGCCAGGCGGCAAAGTCAAGGTGATGCACTACAGGCAGTGCCCCCAACAAGGGTAAAATTGATGCCCACAACAAAGGCACGGTCAACAGGTTATACGCCTGTGAATAATCGCGCGCACTGGCGGCCGCAGTGGCAAAGAGAGAAGCGACGGCAACAGCAAGCCCAATAAGCAGACTCAGTAACACCAAGCTGTTGAATGGCGGAAGCGTCTCTGAGAATACTACGAAGAAGTCGATGCCCGCCAGCATTTTAGTCTGCGCAAGCAATACCAGTCCGACCAGAACCAGATTGATCAAGTTTGCAAGCCCGGAGGAAAGAGACACTATTGTTGTCGCAATCAACTTAGCGCCCACGATGACTGCGCGGCTGGCCGGCAGCAGCAAGGTTGTAGGCAGCGTCGACTTCTCGCGCTCCTCGGTGAATAGACAGACCACCGGCGCCATCGCACCGTAGGCTATAGATGAGCACGCCAGACACAAGATGGTGCAGAGAACCATTCGGATTGCACCGAGCGGGGCGCCCTTCTCCTTCGAAGTCTTACTGGAGGCAATTGATGGCGAAATGTCCTTGGGATCGACGGAAAACACCTGCAGGTATTTTTTGTCTTTCTGCAGCTCAGAAAGCTTTTGAAACAGCTGCTCACGTTGCCATTTCTCGAAGAAGTCCTCCAGTTTCTGCTTCGCATCGTCAGACGACGGAGAGGACCCTTTGAGAGACACTTGCAGCTCGTCTTTCGCGGTGCTGCCTATTACCGCATCAACCTGACCGCTCTGGAGCAACTTCATCGGATCGGGATCTTGCACCTCTAGTGCAAAAGTCTCAGTCTTCAACCGACGGCGACATTCCTGAACAAGCTTTGATTCCGGCTGAACCATGGCTACTTTGACTTTAAAGTTGGCAGCAGCACCACTTTTCCACAGCAAGAACTCAGAGCCAAAGAAAAGCAGCAGGGGATAAATCAAAGCAGGCAATACAACAGAGTAAATGAAAACATCAGGGTCGCGATAGCAAACCACCAGCTCTTTTGCCGTTGCTGCAAAAAGTTGATTCAGTCTCTTAATCATTAAGACCGGTGCTCAAATGGTGCAAACCCGATCGCCACCACGAGATTTTGATACGAACAACGCCTGCATGGCTATCGAGATTAGTTCATCCCTATCGTAGGCGTGAACAGGATAAGTAGCGATGCCCAAACTAGCTGTAATCGGTACATGAATCCAGTTGTGCGTTATTACTTGTGTGGAAATTGTCTCGCGGATTCTCTCGCCACGCATGGTGGCAACAGCGGTGCTAGTGTCAGGCATCACGACGGCAAAATCCGTGTTGCTGTATCGTGCAAGCACATCACCATCGCGCAAACACTTCTGAATCGCGTTTGCACAGATACGCAAGATCGCATTGGATGTCACCTCACCATACTGCTGGACAATGTCCTCGAAGCCGTCTATGGCAACCATTGTGAGAGATGCCAGTCTGTTGTAACGCCACGCATGCTTGAGAGTTGAATCCAGTTCACGCAGAAAACTGCGACCATTAAAGACGCTTGTCAGTGGATCGATTAGGGCCAGTCGCTCCATGTTCTCATCGGTATTTTCAGCAAAGCCACCAAGCTCGTCGATCTGAGTTGCCTCAAATTCACGAACCTGTTCGAGCACTGCCGGGTCCGCAAGCACTCGGCTCATCTCCGGTCGTTGTTGAATCAGCATTTCAATAACGCGCCTGTAAGCCGATTCTTCGCTGTACAACCAGATTTGGCTCAGATGACCGATTTTGCCCACGCAACTCTCCTTCCAGCTAATCCGCCGACTATTATCGGATGTCCCTGCCCGGGGCGGACTACCCACGGGTGGTATGGTAACAGATTTCATACCCCCGGAACGTCGTAACGCAACGGCGCACGACAGAAAGTACAGCTCCTGACAATCATACCGGTGGTCGCAGTTCGCCTGACGTCGAATTTTCTCTCCTACGGTAATCAAGCGCCAAGCGTCACGACTCCTGCTCTCCGGGCTGATTGAATTCAAATCCAGCGTTGGAAATTGTATATTGGTTGCCACCAATTCAGGAACGAAGCTCCGGTGCGAAAGAATCGGCCGATCCTTCATTATCGAGTTACCGCGCAGCTGTTCCTGCGCATCCTTGGGCTCACTTATTTTTTCGCGTTTGCTTCATTTGGTACCCAAGTAACGGGGTTAATCGGCCAAAATGGAATTTTGCCTGCCTCGCGCTTCCTCGCCAGAGTAAATGAGGTTGCCGGACCGACGGCTTTTCTCCAGTGTCCATCCATTTTTCTTGTTCACTGCACCGACTGGGAACTGCAACTCAGTTGTCTGACAGGAGCCGTCGGCGGAGTATTGATGTTTCTTGGATTTTTTCCGTCACTTTTGCTCTTCGCGGTTTGGTTCATTTATCTTTCACTCATGAGTGCCGGCAACGTTTTCATGGGCTTCCAGTGGGACTCGCTCCTGATGGAAACAGGTTTTCTGGCCCTCTTCCTCTTCCCCGGTTTCATCCTTCCGAGCAGAAAGTCACTAATAAAAACGCCAGCAATTACGGTTATCTGGTTGATTCGCTTGCTCGCATTCAAGTTAATGCTACTGTCGGGAGCCGTAAAACTGCTCAGTGGCGATTCGACGTGGCGGGACCTAACGGCGATGAGCTTTCATTACTTCACGCAACCGATACCGAATGTAGTTGCATGGTATGCTCACCAACTGCCAATATGGTGGCACAAATGGGAAACAGCAATTGTTCTGTTCATTGAGCTTGTAATCCCGTTTTTGATATTCGCCCCTCGTCCGGCGCGATTGGCCGGAGGTGCGGTACTGCTCATCCTGCAAATGCTGATTATGCTCTCCGGAAATTATGCATTCTTCAACTGGCTAACTATTGCACTGTGCATATCTATTTTCGACGACGCATTTTTTCGAAGTCTACTTCCTCGCACTATGCGAATGAAGCACCGTTTCGGCGAAAGTAACCGCTATTGGACAAACCGACGTCGAATGCTGCGCTCGCTGCGAGCAACAGCACTTGTCACTCTCTTGATACTCGGACTGACCCTAGTAAACACGCTGCAGAATTTGAGTTCGCGCTTTGGCGTTAACGTTCCCGTTCCAGAAGCAGGACAGGCTGCACTGGCACTAATCCGCCCTTTTCACATAATGAACAACTATGGACTCTTTGCGGTAATGACCACGAACAGACCGGAGATCATCATTGAGGGAAGCAACGACGGCCTCAATTGGAAAGCATATGAATTCAAGTACAAACCGGGAGCACTAGACCGAATGCCACCATGCGTAGCACCACATCAACCTCGTCTCGATTGGCAAATGTGGTTCGCGGCACTTGGCTCAGTAGATGAGAACCCGTGGGTCGTTAACTTAGCCGTGAGGCTCTTGCAAGGCTCCCCGGAGGTACTTTCACTACTGCAGAAGAATCCATTTCCCGGTCACCCGCCGCGCTTCATCAGAGCCAATTCAATTCAGTACGAATTTACTACTGCAGACGAAAGGCAGCGAACGAATCACTGGTGGAAGACTGTTTCAGACCCGGTGGAATACATGCCCGGCGTTTCTATCCAGCAATGACATTGCCGAGTCCCGGCAGCATTCTTAGCTGAAACTCGGCATACCTGAAGCGTCCACAATTGTCTGCTTTTGACTTCGCAGCTCTCCGTCTATTGACAAACCGCCGCGTGTTGAAAATTGCTCATGATCCGCCCGATACAGATCGGCAACAACAATTTGCGGTTACACTCGGCAAACATTGGAAACACAGAAAGGGCGCGCATGGACAACATACCATTCTGGGCAATTTTTTCGTTGACCGTTGCATTTGGACTTACCGCCTTAGAAACGGGCTTTCAGCTCGCGAGCCGGTTGCGCAATTCGGAACGCTCGCTGGAGAGCTCTTCCATTGGAACGATGGTACAAGCGACCTTAGCGCTATTGGCTTTTTTGCTTGCATTTACGTTTGGCATGTCGGCCGATCGCGCAAACGATCGCAGGCTGCTGGTTGTCGAGGAAGCCAATTCCATCGGAACAACCTATCTGCGAGCAGGCTATCTACCGGAGCCGGCATCAGGAAAAGTTCGCGAGATGCTCAAGCACTATGTGGATCTACGAATACTGAGATCCCCGGATCAAGCTGAGGTTCGAAAAGTGTTCGCGGCCTCTGAGAAGATACAGGACGAAATGTGGAATCAAGCACTGCAGTTCGGCAAAGCCAACATGAATTCTGTTGTTGGAGCACTGTTCATAGATTCGCTCAATCAGACAATCGACCTGGAGTCGAAACGCATGGCCGCCGCCCTGAATTCCAGAGTTCCAGACACGATCTGGATCGGGTTGTACTCCGTTGTATTTTTCGGGTTAGCGTCACTGGGATATCAGGGCGGGAAAAACGAAGCTCGAAGCTGGCCGCTTACCACAGCGCTAATTCTTTCCTTCGCAGTAGTCCTGACAATGATCGTCGATCTTGATCGACCTTCGGAAGGCTTCCTGAAAACAAATCTGAGCCCGCTAATAGAACTGTCGAAAAAGCTTCACTCCAACTAAAGCGGTGTCACCGATACAGAAGACGCATCAGTAGCGGAATGCCAGAATTCTTGGACTTCTTGCAGAATGCTTTTCGATACCAGTTCATGCACCGAGGTGTCGAACCACTCGCGCGGCATTGACTTGGTGTAGCTATCGTTCACAAAACGGCGGTCCATTAACACTATCAAGCCGCGATCGGATTCGGAACGAATCACCCGTCCAGCGGCTTGCACCACTTTTGTCATTGCAGGATAAGTGTACGCGTAGTCAAAACCGGACGAGTATGTTTTCTCGTAGTACTTGCGAATCAGTTCGCGCTCCAGATTGTATTTCGGTATCGCCGGTCCGACAATCAAGGCACCGATTATGATATCGCCGGGATAATCGATGCCTTCCGATAAGACACCACCTTGCACCGCAAAGATCAACGAGTTGGTGTCCGTTTGTCGCAGACAGTCAAGCCACTGCAAAACCTCAGCAGCTTTCATATCAGGCTTCTGTGCCAGGATGTTGAAGTCCGGAACACAAGTCAGGCTCAGGACCGCTTCCAGGAATTCAAAGCTCGGAAAGAACACAAAGTAGTTACCGGGTCTAACCGCAGTGATTCGAACAATCGCTTGAGCAATTTTGCTGTAATTGCTCTGCCGATCAGAATACTTGGTAGACACTTGAGGGATAATCAGGACCTTTCGATTCTCTGCCGGAAACGGCGATTGAAACTCGGCTACGCGCAACCGATCTGAGTGGAAACCGGATAGACGGCTGTAATAGTCAAACGGCTTGATTGTCGCCGAGAAGGCCGCCACGCTGGAGAACTCCTTATATGCGTTTTCCAATTGGGTGGATGCATCACAACACGTAATTTTGTAGATGGTCGACTGTGGTGTTGTTCTGAAGGTAGAGAAGAACTGTTCGCCCTCGTAAGAAAGTCCCTCGGTAAAGCTTGACCACGACTGGCAGGCAGCAATGATCGGATCTTGTCGCGCAATATCAAACCCCGATTGCAAATAGCGCGACAAAAAATCGCGCATGGACTGATCGACAGTTGCAAACAGATCCGGATACAGCCTGACGGCACCCTCTCTAGCAGAAGAATCGCGGCTGCTGTCCAACAAGTGTAACGCTCTATTGAATGCAGCTTCCCCTTCCATCGCGTAACCGGGTGACAGAGTACGAGCCTGCCTAACCGCGTCCTTCAAAAGCGATGTCGACAGCTCCGGCGAATAGTAGTCACAAGCACGACCAGGGAGGTTGTGAGCCTCATCAATGACAAGATTGGGCTTCTCCCCTGTAAATTGTGTTTCGGCCGTCAACCGAGCGATTAATGAGCGCGGAGAGAACACATAGTTATAGTCGCCTATGACCACGTCGCGACTCTGCAAAGAATCCACGGAAAGTTCAAACGGACAGACCTGGTATTTTTCGCCGTACTCCAAAAACTTTTCCGCTGTCAAGTCCTCTTCATCGTGCAGCTTTGCGACTAAATCGTTGGCATACACTTTGGCATAGTAGTCGCGCGCAAACTCGCAGTATTCCGGGTTACATACAGGCTCGGGTTTGAAGCACAGCTTGGACTTTGCGTTCAAAGTCGTGGACTTGATTTCCCCGCCGCATGAACGCATCCGCTGAACGGCATCCTGAGCGACCGAATGCTGACTGTTCTTCGGTGTCACGTAAACCAGCTTCTGTCCGCGTGCCAATGTATCCTTCAGCAGAGGAAACATCACGCCAACGGTCTTACCTAAGCCGGTGGGCGCCTGGATTAAGAGCTGCGCATCCTGCCCGGTGGCGGCATCAATCCAATCAATCATTTCACGCTGCCCCTGACGAGCATTTTCGAACGGAAACGAAAGCACTTCTGAAACGGCTTTTCTTCGCTCAATGTTAGCCAATTGCCTTCTCGTTTCCACGACAAGTTCATCAAGCCGTCGTTCTAGCCAGAGTTCATACTCGCCAGGATCGAGCTCGACAGGAAACTCTTCCGTTTCATTGGTGGACGATGCAGCAAGCAAAAGCCTCAACCGAGGACTGATAACATTGACCGCCTTATAGATATATCCATAAGTTCGAACTTGCAAAACATACGGGTGATCAGCGTGCTCCACCAGGCGTGCTTTGAGCTGCGGGATGCTCACCGTGCTCTTAATTTCCTCGATTGTTGGCGGGCTCTCGTGGTAGATTCCGTCAAGCCGCCCGCCCACGTTAAACACAAACTCCTCACGAATGAATTTGTGTGAAAGCTTTTGCTCGCTTCGATAGGAAGGATTCTTGGCTCGCCGCTCTTTCTGGACTCGCGTGTGAATCTCCTGCCCGGCCGGCAGCAGGTTGTAACCGGAGTTCACCTCGATGCTCCCGATGCGCGGCACGGGGACGGCAAAATCTCGCACCGCAAGATTTATGGTGATGCTTTCACTAGGCTTGGCTAACGCGTCAGGCATACTGTTGTATGGTAGCCGTCTCCAATCACAATTGCAATAGGATCGAACGATCATTACAATGAAACAATAGTGATTCGCGTCGCGCGAATGTGTTCGATTTACTACGTCACCAGCATCACACGGATAGTCAATTGCGCATATCAATTTTATGTCCTGGCACCACGGGTGATGTACGCCCATTCATGGCGCTAGGCTGTGGATTGCGTGACGCAGGATACGAGGTGGTGCTCGCCACAAACGATAACTTCGCAGACAGTGTAGGAGCCCTTGGGCTAAAATTCTCATGCCTTCCGGGAAACCCGGAGCAAGTTCTAGCAAGCGAATCGGGTGACGATTTCTTGAGAAATCCGTCGTCGCCGGTCGAGTTGGTGTCGCGATTTTCGAAACTCTTCTTTCCTCTGCTCGGCAGGTGTCTGGTAGACAGCCTGCCGGCCTGTCGTTCCACGAACGCCATCATAGCCTCACCGCTGGCTTACTTCGGTTATGACATCGCACAAGCACTACGGGTGCCGTTCTTTCCTTGCTCGCTGGTACCGATGACGCCAACCGGTGATTTTCCATTTCCGATGATCCAGTCGCCCATTTCGCTCGGTTCATTCGGCAATCAAATGAGCTATACATTGGCTAGGCAAGTTTTCTGGCAATTCATGCGTGACAATATCAACCCTTGGCGCAAGGAATACCTGAATCTACCGGCACTGGGGATCGGTGATGAACCCACGGCGAAGATGGAGTCGTCGAACGTAGCATTCGTATACGGATACAGCTCGCGCGTTGTGCCCCGCCCGTCGGACTGGTCCGGGCGACATCAGATTACCGGCTACTGGCCGCTGACTGCCGGCGTATTGTGGCAACCCGACGAAAAACTCACAGCGTTTGTGAATACTAGTAATCCACTAGTCGTATTCCGGTTTGGAACGATGAGCGAAAGGGAACAGACCAGACTTGTAAAAATCACGGAACGAGCGCTTGATTCAACATCTATGCGAGGAGTGTACCTAACTGATCTGATACCGGCAGACGCGGTGGCAAGCGACAGTGTATGTTACGCACCGTCGATAGCCGCCGAATGGGTGATGCAGCGCAGCGTACTGGTCATTCACCACTGCGACAGTGAGACAAGCGCCACTGCAATGCGTGCAGGAAAACCCAGTATCCCGATGCCGATCTTCGCCGACCAGTTTTTCTGGAGTGGACGAATGCAATCACTCGGAGTCGCATCCAAAGCTATTGCTGCCAAAGACTATCAAAGCGAGAACCTGGCAGCATTACTAAAGATTGCCCTGAGAGACGAAGATCTCTCACGACAGGCAGAGAAACTGTCGCAGGAGTTGAGCACCGAGAATGGCGTAGGTAATGCGGTCGCCTACCTGCGCAAACGCTTGTCCTAAAGTCCTCTTCCGAATCACTACTCTTATCCGCTCGAATATCTCGAAAGAAGAAGTGGATAATTTTCCAACACGCTTGTTGGAAAACCAGACGAGAGCGAAAGAAGTGGAGTCGGACAGCCGCTTCACAAGCCACTCTCGCAGCACGGGATATCATGGACGGTGACAATCACCGGTCGAGATCGCGCATCGTTTTTCCAACAGAGGTGTTGGAATTCCAACAACAGTGTTGGAGAAAAGCCTTGTCACTGGGGCAATCCCAGCATCAAGATACATGCTACCCCCCTAGTTCATCGGTTGCGTTGTCAATAACGCGGAAGTTATAATGATGACATCAGGGAAAGTGATTTCCCGTACGTAATTACCAGGTTGGCGTCAGTCAGGAAAAGTAAACAAAATGGGCAGGAAGCGGTTAGTGATACCAGCGCATGAACTAATGCGCAAATTGAGAAATCAGCACGGCTCTCACCTTGTTGAACTGGTAGTAGCGCTTGGTGCAATCACGTTTGTAATGCTAGCGGCAATGCAAGCTTGGAGCCAAGTGTACAGAATGTCCACCGCAGGACAGAATCAAATGCTGGCAGCACATATGGCTCAAGGGATTCTTGATTCAGCTCGCAATCAACGTTATTCAACATTGGCTCAGTATGCCGGGACGACGCATGAATTGCTCGTGAACCGAACAGGCGCAATTCAATCGTCGAGTCCGCTTAATCCGAGACCTCTAATGTTGGATCTCGAGAATCTCAACTACAAGAACTACACGACCGATGGTGCAGGCATAAAAGGCAACAGCTTCCACGGAACAGTTCACGAGACCATTACCGATGCTGGCAACGGAACACTGAGAGTTGCTGTTCAGATAAAGTGGCCCTCAGAGAACGGACGTTCGCGAGAATTGCAAATGAGCACGCTCATTTCGCAATACGGTATTCACAATTAAATGTACTAGGATTGCGCAACAATGAAAAATTCTTCCGTACGCCGGCGGCGTACCGGCTTTAGCGTGGTCGAATTGATGGTGTCTGTCCTGGTGATGACATTCGCATCAACTGCGATCTTTAGCCTCCTCCTCTCGACTGCGGACATGAGTCAAAAAGTTGCCAACAAAATGGATTCCGTGAATGCTTGCCGCAATGTGATGGAACGGTTTTGCAAGGATGTGCGGATGGGGCGCGCACTCGGCGATGTGTACGGAAGCAACGTCGAACTCTGGACCGACACTGTTACAGGCCAACCGGTGCTCGGCTTTCAAGGTTCAGATGCATTTCCGGCGAATCGCAACCCCTGCTACGGCGCCGGGCAAACCCCCACTGGCGGCTGGCCCTGGGAAGGTCCACCATATCGCTTGAACAACACCACTATGATTGTGCAAACTCCCATCTTCGGTAACACCGGTTATCCGACAAGCGTGCCGAGCGGCGCAGGCACCCCTGCGTTGCCTAACGCTCAAGACAATGTCGAAACGCACATCTACAGAGTCTTGCCAGACCCGGATCAATTGAGGAACCCCGGTCAGTTCGTTCTTCAGATGTCCAAGATTGCAGGTTACCCGACCGCCGGTTATAATCCCGCGGCCGTATCATCGCAGCCGCAGACAATCCTGAGCGGCATAGTCGGTCCGATGGACTCGCAAGGGCAACCTAAGATCTTTCAATATCTGGACAAAACTGACGCAACGGGAACGCCGCAAGACGTTTTTGCAGATCCTGGCACCGTGGCAAACTGCACTGGAGTGATTATCAATCTTGAAGTAATGAAGCAGTTAGAGGGCGCGAGACGCCCCGCTACTCTCGGACTTAAGACCGAGGTGTTCCTGCGCAACAACGCACTTTCCACCACCGTCGGCGTCGGCGCCGACGAACCAAACGAACCATAGTTTCCCGAGGCCCAAGCACATGCGTATCACATTCCATCCACGTTCCGAATTCGTGCGATTGCGCAAGACCAGCGGTTCAAGCCTTGTCACCGTAATGGGTATCGGTCTTGTCAGCACACTCTGGATCAGCGCCATGATGGGCATGGTTATGCCCAGTTATCAGAAAGCGGCGCAGGGACGAACCGATATTGCGTTACGAGCCAGCGCGGAAGCGGCACTTGACTGGGCCGTTTCGCAACTGAATGTCGTAGGCAACACTCTAGATGATTCATCCGCGAACGGAACCCCCGGGCCTCTAGTGACCGTTCCCACATCAGTGCTCGGGCAGTATTCAATGTCCACAACTGCAACGGTGCGTGTAAACAATGTGCCGCCGCCCGATACATCAGCTCTTTACGATCCGGCGTTGGACCCGAGCAATGCGGCGAGCAACGGTGGTATCACTCAGAACGGTTGGCGTGTGGTTACGGCAACCGCACAATCAGGAAAATTGACGCGCTCAGTCAGAATTATCTTGAGACCTAGCTATTCAGCACTACCAATCTTCGACTATAGCTTGTTCGGTCGCACAGGCATAACGATGTATAACAGCCCTAAGACAGACAGTTATGACTCGAGCATAGGGACATACGCGACGACGCGTCTTTCAGCGGGCGGTAATGTCGGAACGAATACCAGAGCAAACCTATACGGAGTGACGGAAATCGGGGGCGATCTCAATGTGATGTCGAGTCCGCCGGGCAGCACAAACGTTGTTGTCAGAGGCAATGCCGGCACGCGCATCAAAGGGCGCCTGACAGCAAACGGTACGATTCGCTCCACGACTTCCGGCGTCGACTACACCAGCAGCAACGTTGAAGGGTTGCTAGTGGATGGTAGTTTTGTAAATCCGGCTATTTCCACTCAACAAACAACTTCACAGAAGCAGTTGCCACCGGCGCCGCCTGCACCAACGGGCGCAGTGGACCTGGGCACGGTGAGAATCTCGGATTGGAAGACTATCACTCTTCAAGCACCTGGTGATTACGTTGCAAACAAATTACAGATTTCCAGCGGCGCCAAAATTGTCATCAACGGAACCGGTCCGGTACGCATTTTCGTAAGAGGCGCCACTGCATCAGTGGGAATAGCAGGCAACGGCATCGTGAACAACGGCCGCCCGCAGGATCTGCAAATCTTCTACAACGGCGGCGCCACCACTTCCATCAGTGGAAGCGCACCATTCACCGGCGTACTGTACGCACCGAATTCGCAAGTGCGAATAGTGGGCAGCGGTCACATGTACGGGGCAATTGCCGCTGGATCGATATATGTCTCAGGCACTAATCAATTTCATTACGACCGTTCGCTGGCAAGTATGAATAACAACATCATCCTTTCTCTCTCCCGAATGCAGACGGTCAGCTGGGAGGAAATCTAAAAATTCAATTCACTTACAACAACTAGTCTTCCCGGGGTAGCCGGCCACGCCAGATTAACGCCCTGCGAGCATGCTACCCGAGCTATCCGCTTCGTTAAGCATCCCCGCCGCGACGAAGCGGATAGCTTGCCGGAATCCTGCAATTTGCGGGATTGAGGACGCCGGAACTTCCGACACTGCGGTTTACATTGAGGAATTTTGTTGAAGCGCAGCTTGCTGCTTTGTCTCGGCAAGTTTTTTCACGTCAGCCAATTGCTGCCGTATACTTTTCAGCGTGGTCGTATTGGTTATTTGCCTCGCAAACGGAAGGTGGATTCCGAAATCCACTCCTGTAGCCAATTCCACCTCAGTAATATTTGGACCAACCGGCGTCAGTTGCCAAAATCCGTCGAAGGATTTGAGCTTATCCGATTCCAACATGTGAAACACGACTTTGTTCGGCGGCTCGTAGCATTCTTTGTAGACACAGGTGGCCTTACCTACCACGGGTAACCCGACAAAGGTCTCTTCAATAACTTGTTCATGTTGCGAATGAGACAAACACTTTACACCGGGAGGTTCGTCCTGGCGCAAGTGCCTGATTGAATCAAGAACTATTTCCGGTTTTGCGTGGACCCTTATTTTCGCCAGGACCGGTTCCGGTTTCGAATCGGAAGCCACAGTCGGCGACTGCCTCGAGAATATAGCAGCTCCTGCAATCAGGGTAGCAACAATCAAATTCTTGCGAAACACTAACTATACTCCGCGCGGTTCAAAAAACCGGTTCAGTCTAGCGCGGGTGAGGCTGTTAGTCCATGCAAAGATGATCATGATTGACGCTGAATTATTGACTTGTTTTCACTTTGCACCTACCACTGCTGGGGGCAGAGGTGAAGCGCATCGAAAATGCCACCCGGTACAGTATTTTGTACTACTCTTCGATGACACCTTTTAGGCGTTCGCAGCGAGTGTGCTCTCGTCTAGATCCAGGAGCAACTGTTGGGCTTCTTCTACGTCCTCGGCGGAGGCGCCTACAGAGGCAAACAATTCCAACAAGCGATTGAAACAGCCTTTTGCTTCGCCGGTGTTATCAAGTGCCAAAGAGATCATTCCCATGTTGTACACAAAAGGAATCATTTCAGATGTGTCTTTGCCGTAGGTGCGCTCTGCGTTCAGTAGAGCTTTTTTGTGCAAGCGTGCGGCTTTGGTGTAGAGACCGCGTTCTTCACATTCGTCAGCAATTTCTCTTAGCTCAACTGCAGTTTTCATAGTGGACCTCTCCCTGTGGGATGTAGTAGCGACGCAAAACAGCTGCCTCACTAAGGAAGCTGCCATCTTTACCGTGTTGTTGTGATTCATGTGTCAGAAAACAACACTAAGCCCACCGCATCTTTAGGCGGTACAGCCGAAGCCAGGACTGCTTATGAAGCACCATTTGCGATACCAATGCATAAAGCGGCTCGCGATGCGACATAAACTGTCATTCGTCTTGTTGATTTCTGTAGGCTTATGATAAGTCAGGTCTAAGCAGCTGTGCAAGATGACCCGGAACATCACTTCCGCATACAGAACGGATATACAGGGTGCAAAAACTGCGGGTTTCGGGCATCGAAAGAGGTATATACCTCACCTTAAATCAACAGCTCGTGAATTAAAATCAGCAAATAGTCAGCGAAGCGTGTACACAGCAGACAGCTTTAGCCGACCAAGCATCCTTTTTCAGCTCAGGTCGTTTGTTACTAATATCCCGTTTAACTGTTTACGAAGGCTGGTAAGCCTCAACCCCGATGCGTTTGCAGGACCACCACTCACAAACTTCACGCGCGGATCAAATGCCCCGAATCTGTGATTGAGCTGCCCGGCGGTTCTCATGCGGAGCTAATGCGGCAGCATCCTAGAGATGATGGGTTTCGGCAGGGCTACCGCAATGAGGAGGCTTGCTGCGCCACACAACGGCTCTTCAAAACGACCTGCTTGCGCATCGGAAATCGGAATCGAATATCGGAGCCGGTTGTCAGCAGAAAGCGCTACGCCTTCAGCCCGGCACAAAGACCCAGGTTTGCGCAATTGAAGTGAGTCCCGGAGCGGGCCGGAGCCCAGCGTTCCCGGGGGGGCTTAGTGACAGGTTGATTTGTTTGTAGTGCCGCCGCTATATCCGCCGCTATAACCATAATTGGAATAAAGCTCCCGTGCAGCGGTTTGGCACGAGCTGAGAATCGCTTCTTCTTCACTCAGTATGCGCGAACGCAGGTCAATCTCTGAGCGAAACGGTTGCAACAACTGTTCGGCACTTGCGCGGCCGCCCGCCTTTCGCAACGCAAACTGTTCTTCCGATTCACCGTAGTTCTTGGCGCTGGGCACCAACGAATACGTCATTGAATCCGCTTTGCGCATCAACTCCTCTGCGTCCTTGAGTTTAAGTCGCGCACGCTCGACTCGATCCAACGCATCATTTTGATAAGAAGCACGCTCGTTTCGCGACCAATTCATGATGTCGCTCAGATAAGGCCGTTCACGTGAACACGACTTGATAGTCGGAAGTGATGAGCGAATCCTCGCCAGGTCCGCGGCCGGCGGAGCCTGTAGCGAATCGCTATGCGACGACGGGAGCAAGCGATTCGACGACTGCGAAATCGAAAGCGCCGTGCCGGAAGAAGCAGCGGTGATACCGCTCCTGGTTGCAGCAGTCGTGCGACCGGCAGTGGAATAGTAGCTTATGATCTGCAAGCAATAATCCGCACGTTTTCCATTTGGATTCAAACGGAAGCATTCACGATACTCTTTCACGGCTTCGCTAGTTCTATTCAGTTTGACAAGCGCATTGGCGAGCGCAAAGTGAATATCGGCATTGCCGCTATTTGCCTTCGACGCCTTCGTCAGGACATCAACAGCTGAGGCAAAATCGCCTCGATTCAACAATGTCGTTCCCAGCTGAAGGGCGCTGCCTTGATTCGGCCGCTGTATCGACGATTGAACTTTACCGGCGGTAGGAATGTTCGGCACAACCGTAACGGCGCTGGCAATCTTAACCGTTTTTGTCGGCGAACGCTCAATAGAGTCGGGCTCAAGAATCTCTTTGACCGTGGGCGGAACCGACTGCGGCGCAGTAGCTGCCGCCGCCAGCATCAAATCATTGCCGTTCCACTTGCTTTTCAGAACCGGTGTTTGGCGCACGGCATAGTCTTCTTGTACCTCAGCCGACACCGACTTTTCCACGAACGGAAATGCATCTGAAAGAGTCGTTCGACGTCCATTCATGCGCAGCCCCTCAAGAAGCTTGCGCGTAAAGACACCATTTTCATATCGCTTTGATTCGAAAGACTGCTGATCCGGCGCGCTGGAGCTAATAACCAGTTGCCCCGATCCCTGCGACAATTCTTCCGGGTCAAAATTGCCAACACGTCCAAGACCTTTGGCATTGGCCAGCACTGATCCGCTGTGACACGCATCCAACACTAATAGAATTCGCTCGCTCAAAATCCGAGAGTTTACCGAGTCAAGGATGCTGTCCATCTCAATGCCCGTTGTGAAAAGATCCTCGGGATCACTGTCGTAAGCAACAACAAAATTCTTGCCCCGAATATCAGCTTGCCTGGCACTACCGTGAGTTGAGAAATAAAGCACCACGAGATCATCGGGTTTGGCCACACGCGCAAGAAACTTGCTTCCCAGCTCGGACAGAACCCGCCGACGCGAAGCGTCTTCATCGAGCAAAATGCGGACATGATCGGGAGCAAAATTCGCTTCTTTGATTAAGTATTCGCGAAAGTCTTTAGCATCTTTTACTGAGTATTTCAGACCGGGTATCTGTTTACTCTGAAAGTCGGAGATACCAACTATCAGCGCCCATTTGTCACGAAAGGGACGGTTGGGATCAGAGTTGGCAGGATGCGGAACGGCTTTACATGCTTCGGGAGTACCAATAAAAATTAGTAATGCTAAGAGCAGCGGCAAGGCCATCACCGGAAAGGCACGTCGACTGCTGATGGGATATTCAACTGATGTCATATTCTTCAAGCCCCGGAGCTTCAGGTATGCGCCCAGTGGCGACTTGTCTCCTGCCTGTTGCCTCATACATTATCCATTACGTCTGTACGACCGATTACGACTATTTAGGAAGAATCCGATCGGTTTAACAAAGTAATATAATCGGAACTTATTGCCGAGAGGTAGCGATGACATATCAAGAACCCGCCGAGACCGTTTTAGAATGGGATGCGGGAGACATGGGCTGCGGAGAGCTCGTGCTGTTGCTTTTTCAGCGCATGAAGGCGCTGCATGGTGGAGATGTGATTTCGTTGATTGCAACCGATACCGGTGCTAAAGAAGATTTGCCCGCGTGGTGTTCCATGACGGGTCACTCACTATTACGAGCGGAACATCCGCGCTATTGGATCAAGAAAAAGGGATAAATCATGGACAAGAAATTTTGTGTCAATCTCACCTGCGCCAAGGACAACACTGACAAGGCAACGGTTGCCTTCGTGGTGGCAAACGCGGCGGTAGCGTCCAATAAAGAAACGGTGGTATTCCTTTCCACCGAAGGCGTTCGCCTCGCCACTCCCGGTTACACTGACGGCATTGCCGAAGAAGGCTTTGCACCTCTAGCGCAGTTGATGGAATCGTTTGCAGCCGCCGGTGGCAAAATTTATGTCTGCTCACCATGCTTCAAGAAGCGCGGATTAGACGAGAAACGACTGGTGAACGGCGCCATTATGGTTGGCGGAGCAAAGCTCGTTGAATTCCTTTCGACCGAAGGCGGTTCCCCAAGCATCAGCTACTAGGTTTCGCTCCTCAACAAAGGCTCGGATGGACAGCACGGAACATCATGAATTTCGCGCCGACGTAACTTTTGACGGCGGCAATCTTGATTGCGGAAACGGGCTTTTGCTTTTGATTCGAAAGCACATCGATCCCCTGACGCAAGGACAGTTACTGGAAATTCGTTCGACCGAGAGTTCGGTCGAAGTAGACTTGCCGGCCTGGTGCAGACTGACATCCAACACACTGGTATCGTGGACAAAAGAGGGCGATACCAGAAGTTTTCTGGTATCCAAGGGACAATTTGATCCGCAGGCACACAGTCGATCAGCTTCACGTCCACAACTTGCAGCACAGAACATAAGGATTGTAGAAGTACAAACTCCCGCGCAGCTTCCCCCGCCGACCCCCGCGGCTGCGGTCGAACCACTTAGTGTCATGGGTATCGGCAGCTGGCCGCGTCCGACATGGTTGTTGCGAGCGCTGCACGATCATATGGAAGGGCGAATCTCTGAGGGTGAGTTTCAGCAGAACGCCAACGATGCAGTCAGACTTTGCGTCGATGCACAGTTAAGAGCGGGAGTGGATGTAGTTACAGACGGCGAACAGCGTCGCGACAACTACTCCAGTTTCGTTGGCGGGCGCTTAGACAACTGTGCTTTGATACCACTGACGGATCTTCTACCGCTGGTAGACGATCCGGAAAAGTTTCAGCAAGAGATGCAATCGCTCGATGTTCCGGCCGATAAGATTCGCCATCCTGCAGTGTTCGGCAAGTTGGGAAGGAGCAAGTCGCTTGCGGTGCACGAATATGAATTTGCGCGCAGCATTACTGGAAAGCCAATTAAAATCGCATTGCCGGGGCCTTATCTCCTGGCTCGCACCATGTGGATGGAATGCATCTCCGACAAGGCTTATTCATCAAGAGAAGACCTGGCAAGCGACATCGTGAGGGTACTTCGCGAAGAGATTCATTTCTTACTGGCCGCCGGAGTAAATCTGGTTCAGTTGGATGAACCCGTGCTAAGTGAGGTTGTCTTCGGCTCACCGGCTCACTCACGTAGTTTCATGTGCGGTGCCCTGAGTGAAAGAGGAAATACGCAAGAAGAACTCTCTTTCGCAACTGCACTGATCAATGCGACCGTGCAAGGGCTGCCGAGAGAAAGGTTGGCGATGCACGTTTGTCGAGGCAATTGGAGTCCGGATGAGTCCATTGCACTAGCAGGCGAGTACGCTCCGTTACTGCCACTGTTCAATCAAATCGACATCGGAACACTCTTCCTTGAGTTTTGTACGACACGCGCTGGCAATCTGTCATTCATAAAGAGCTTGCCTGACAACATTCGAGTGGGGCTCGGGGTAGTGAATCAAAAAGACACGGAAGTCGAATCGGTTGAGTTCATCGTTGATCGGGCAACTCAGGCAATAAATCTGATTGGGTCCGAGCGCCTTCTATTGAATCCTGATTGTGGCTTTGCAACCTTCGCGGACAATCCAGTAAGCAGTAGTGAAATTGCAGAGAAAAAACTGGCGGCGATGGCGAAAGCATCAGCCATCCTGAAGAACAGGACATAGCGCACTAGTCAAGCGCGTCGCACACGTTGCCACGGATCATCAACAGCACTACAATCGATAAGAGAAGGTGGAGGATGCGGCGGTGCTTTGTAGCAAATGTGGCGGTAAAATAGGCGATTCAGAACGTTTCTGCGGTCAATGCGGATCAACGACTGATAGCTTGCCAGCTGGTGCGAGCAGCGATTTGGCAGTGATCAACGAGCGACGATGGGCAATGGGAGCCCACTTGTCCGGGCTAGTCGGTACGATGATTCCCTTCGGAAACATCGTCGCACCAGTTGTAATCTGGCAAATGAAGAAAGACTCTCCTTATATAGCAGAAGCAGCAATGGAAGCAGCGAACTTTCAAATTGCAGCCTCCGCATACTTAATTGTGGCCGGCTTGAGCATGTTCGTGCTGATCGGCTTCCTTCTAACACCGTTGCTCGGGCTGGCAATTTTTGTGTTGATGATAATGGCCGCAGTCAAAGCCAATAATGGCGAGCAGTACCGTTACCCCTACATTTTTCGCGTCTTAAAGTAGCCTCCATTTAGTATCGGATGGGTTAAACCTCAATATCCAGCGCGTAAGAATACGAATGCAGACTCATATGTTGCGCTCTGTTGACAAGCCGCTTAAATCTGGCGGACAGAGAAATCTTATGCTTATCGACCACTTGACCACAGATTGACGCGCTACTACTTCGTCCGAATTACGGGCAGCCGGCACCGCAGCAGTCCGTTCTGCAACCGTTTACAGGCGCACCATTATTAGTGGCATCGGTATCCGATGGGGGTTAACGAGCACTCATACTGATACGCAAAAACGGATGAGTCCAGCTTAAGCTGATTTCATGAGGCTTTTCGGATACGTGGTTTCCACATTGAGGACGAAAATTTCAGACTTTTGCCAGATCCTTGACCGAATTTTGTCACAAATTCTTGGTTCACTAGGTACATGGCAAATGACGCACCAAAGTGGTGGCGATCGTAAGTAGCGTTGGCAAAATACATTACTGAGGCAAGTTCTTGATGGATTTAAAGATCGCTCCCCTAATAAGGGGATTAGATTCGATTTTGTACTGGTTGATCGTTGGTGTTTTCGCAGTCGGAATTTTGACATCTCAATTCTTGCCACCGAAACTCGACGTGGTGGCATTCGCCGGTCTCATTTTCGCGTGCCTCGTCTTGAAACCTATGGTAGTCAAATCGAACAAGTAACTTCGCTACCTCAAATATCTCGCGTCGCCCGCACAATTGGCAGGACATTTCCGGCCTTTGCGCGCAGGACTGATTGTCCCGGGAACAGCGAACATGTTCGTCTATGCCGCAGCAGTCCTGGCGATAATTGGCATGAGCATGATGGTTCAACTGACGGGAAGCGTGTCAGTGGTGCAGGCCGTGGTGGATGACGATAAACGCCGTCGTATAATGAGCAATTGCAGTTCTCTTTCACGGAAGAATGCGCGTGTGTGTCCAAGCTGGTGAAAGGGCATCGGCAGCCGATCGCGAATCAACGATCCCGGTCGCAGCTCGCCCAGCTGGTACGGGACGCGAGCGCGATTAATTCGACAGCAAGTCTTGTACGCATTCCCTTTTCGCGTCGAGCAGAGCCAAACCACCGGTCCGCAGCGGATATCAAGCGGATTTGTGAGAGCGGTTTTATAAGTAATCCTTCTAATTCCTCCGCGAACCGCGTTTTTCCCAATGTGTGAACGTGGCCGCTCGCGAATCTATTTTTTCAGCGAGCATCGAGGAGAAGACGATGAAGAGACTTGCCTTGGCAATGTTGGTTTCAGCGTGCGCAATGGCACCATGCGCCGCAGCGGAAACACCGCGTGAGGCTGTTCAACGCCTTACGCAAGCAATTAAGAAACAGCCTGCCGACATGAATGCGCGCCGCCAAATTGCCGACTCTTTCATAAAAATGGGTCTGTCAGTCAGAGCTGTTGAGCAATTGCAAATAGTGATGCAGTACGGACAACGCAGCGTGGAAGACTATCTGCTCCTGGCTGATGCCCAAAAATACTGCGGCAAATACTCAGAATCCATTCGCACATACCAGGAAGTTCTGAATCAATCACCCGCAAATGCCAAAGCACTTTGCGGAATTGCATCGTGCTACATGCTCAGCGGTGATTCCAACGCGGCGACAAGAATGTGTCACATCGGGCTAAAGCAAGTAGACGCGGCCGGCAAGCGAGATCTTAATGAGGTGCTCAGGAAGATCGACAATGACAAGGCTCAGGCGGAACTCGACAAGAGTCTGGCCGCTTCCACCAAAGGTTAAGCGGTATCTTTCCAACGACGCAAGCACAGTAGATTACCAGGACATACAACAATGATTATTTCGAAACGAAGTCAAAAAGGACAAGCATTAACAATTCCGTCGATACTGCTGGCGGTGATGGTAGTTGGACTGATCGGAATCTTTTCTTTTGAGATTGCGCGATCCGCAACAGCGCGCGACCAATTGCGCACGGCCACCGAATCAGCTGCGCTGGCAGGCGCCGCAGCATTAGCGAGCTTTCCGCAAGACGATCCTGCTGCATGGCACGGACAAGCAATCAGATCAGCTCGTTCTGTTTTCTCTCGCAACGACATTTTCGGAGAACTGATGACCAACGCCAGCCTCGGCTCAGGAACGCCTCTGGCTAACCAAACTTTGCTGGAGTTTCAATTCATTGATCCAACGACAAAGTCCGTGGTTTCGCAGGGCGATCCGAAAGGAAAAGTGCTTCAGGTCACCGCGCGTCATGGCTATACCCCTCTCTTTGCAGCCGTAACCGGAACAGGCATTCCGACGTTGCCGATTGCAGCACAGGCCTCAGGTGGCTTGGGCGAACTCGACGTTGTACTTTGTTTCGATTGCTCCGGCTCGATGGAATTCGAAACCAACATTACTCGCGTACGCAGAACGTGGAACAACGCCACTGGCAAAATTGACTACCTGGTGCAGGGTGTTGGTAAGGAAACTTCGTTCGGCATGCGTCCGCAACAGCTCAGCGGCGGATTCAACGGCGCACTTCGTGGTCCTGCCGACTCGGCAACTCCTCCGGGAAACTTTCCCCCGGGTGCAGCTTCGGATAGCGGGTTCACCGACGCCGTAGTAAACATAGATGAAAATCCGAACTTCGGTGGACTCAGCGAGGGAGGATTTGACTTCCCCAACGTGGCGACACTGGTAGAGGCTTCGCGCGGCAACCTCGATAGCGTAGCAGCATTCAACGCCAGTCAAGCCAACACAACATTGGGTGGCGTCGTCACACCGAGAGCAGGTTATCAAGCAAAGTATTTCGAACTTGCTCGTAAGCACACCCATCCGTTTGCGGAAGCTGAAGAAGCTGGCAAGAATTTCTACAAGTTGATGAACAGAAACACCAGGGCTCACTTCGGATTCGTTGCATTCAACGCTCGAGTCGGCGAAACAAACACAACATCGTTCAATCAGCCAAATGTATCACCGACTTATGCCCCGGCAGGCAACGGCGATTTCCCTCTGCCAGGAATAACGCTCTCTTCCGATCCTGACACCTCCAACTTCAACGAATGCAACACCGCAGTCGGTCAGGTTGTTCCAGATGGAAACACCAACATCGGTGGATCAGTCGAACGCGCAGTCAGAATGTTTGATGCAGGTGCAAGACCCAACGCACGAAAAGCCATCGTTCTGTTCACCGACGGTGAGCCCACAGTAGGTGGTCCACTAAGCGGGAACCCGTTCAGCAATTGTCAGCAGGCCGCAGCCCTGGCTAAATCCAAAGGCATCGCAGTATACACGGTAGGACTGGCACTGGACCCTTCGCTGGTACCGATACAACGTCAAGTGCTCGGCGACAATGTCCCCACAGGTATGGCATTCATAGCCGGCAACGAAAGTAAGTTCTTTCAAGTGACAAGCGCCTCGCAATTGAACTCAGCCTTCACCTCCATTGCGCGGCACTTAACTCAACTGGTTCAGTAACGCTTCCAGAACAACAGCAGATTTCACGAAGATTTATAAGAGCAAAATGATGAATACCAGAACCGACTTTCCAACGAAGCCCATCCAAGGCATCCGCAAACAACGCGGTAGTTCTCTCCTCGAATTGCCGTTAATGCTCTGGGTAATGTTCGCATTGCTTTTTGTACCGATGATTTCGCTGGCGTCAATCACTTTGCGCGGAGCGATACTAGACTCGGTGGCGCGTGACGCGGCTCACGTAGCATCCAAGTCGAGGACGTACGCTACCAACACCGACGAAGGTATTTGCGCAAAGGAAGCAGCGCAAACTGAAGTCGGGCAGAGACTGGCACCGTTCACGGGAATAGTAGCCAGTGCCGTCGATACAACAATTTTAACTACTGACATCACCTCGGGCAATGTTTCCCGGTCTAATACCGCGCTCTTGAACGTTGACTCTTCCAGGAACATTTATCAAATAGAGACGAGCGTCCGCGGGACAGTGCAGCCCGTACTAGGTGGAAATTTGGCGATATTCGGCAATATACCGGGATTCACAACACCACTTGCGGTCACTCATACCGCCCGAGAGATGTTCGAAAATCCGCAAGGGTTGACACGTTAACTAACTGATTGCAACAGAGGACTGGTTATGAATTCGCTTAGACACGGCAAGAGCAACTCGTTGAGAAGCAAGAGAGGCAGCACGGCAATTGAACTCGGCGCTGCAGCCATGATCATGATCGCTCTTGTCGCCTTCGGTTTGAACATCTGCATAGCCATGATCGGTTACACGATGAATGATCGAGCTTGCCGCGACGCGGCCCGCTCCGCCGCTCAAGCTGCCACCACTATCGAGGCGAATACTCGAGCATCTCGAATTTTAGCCAGTTACAAAGGCTCGAGTCCCCTCTTCAAGGAATTGAAACTGAGCCAAGTGACTTACACGGATTTCGGAGGAACTCCACCTGACGGTGTAGCGCCGTTCGTCACAGTTACAACAGTGGCCGAATCCGATGTACCCTGCGCCGTCAATGTTTTCGGCAAAAACGTATTTGGCGACAAAATGCAATTTCGCCGATCCTACACATTTCCGATCGTCAAATTGACAGTGCCGCTCGGTTCCTAAAGTTTTTCATCCACTACCTACCCCTTTCTTACACAAAAGACTACGCCCCCCCGGACGTAGTCTTTTGCTTCTACCGCTTACTTCCTTCTGCGGTCGGGGATAATGTTCAGCGTGAGGTACTGTGAATGACACCGGCAAATAATCTGGAGACTTGAATAGTCCGTGAAGATAAATATATTCAGCGAACAACTATCGGAGAACTTGTTGCAGCAATGTGCCGAGATTTGGGTTGCATGTTTTACAGGTCCGCCACGCTTCGAAAACTGGACAATCGAATCGGCCGCAGATGAACTTCAAAAGTACCTGGCACAAAAAGGCGACTTTATTCTGGCGATGCCGGACGATCGCACTGTGGCGGCATTCGCGGTCGGGCTGCCAGTGGCCGATCACTACGGCGGAGCCGACCTCATTGCCGCGGGCGCTCACCCGCAGTCGTACTACTTCGTAGCATTGGGTACCAGACCTGAGTTTCGCAGACAAGGACTGGGCGCAGCGTTGCATAAGCGGCGGGAAGAAGAAGGAGTAAAGCGGGGCTATTCAGTCATGACGGTTCGGGTACGGTCCGACAACGACGACAACCTCAGGTTGCTTGAGAGAGCAGGTTTTACAGAATCCGGTCGTTACCAGGCTTCAATCGGGGAAAGCATCGCCGAGAGGCTGATTATGACCAAATTCGTCAAAGCCGGCGTAACAGACAGTTAAGACACTCTGTTGACCAAATAGAGCCTTTTCACCGAAGTTTTACCAAATGGCATGATAATATTCCTCGGTCATTCTGAGGAAAAACATGTCAGGGTCTCGCAATCCCAATCTCGGCGTTATTGCCGGTACCGTCGCCTCTGATGCCGCAGGCGACGAATGGCAGCGCAATCTCGGACATTCCAAAATACATTTGGGTTTGCCTCGTAAATCCGACTGGTGGACGGGGCGTCCGCCAGAGCAATGTCACGGATACAGCCCGGCGGGACAGCTACACTCGATCGAAATGCCCAATCTGGCAACCTGCACCCGGCAACAAGTGAGTGACTATTTCGACAACACTTGGACACTGACTGAAGTGTTGTTCTCATCGCTGATCGGCGATGAACCATTTTACCGACCGCCCTATCATGCCCTTCGCCACCCGCTCATTTTCTATTACGTGCATCCTGCGGTCTTGTACATCAACAAACTTCGTTTAGCCGGACTTCGAAACAGCGGTGTTAATCCCTACTTCGAAAGCCTGTTCGAAACCGGCGTTGACGAAATGAGCTGGGATGACATGTCTAAAAATGTCATTGAGTTTCCAACTATTGACGAGGCGCATCAATACCGCGCCCAAGTGTATGCAGCAGTAAAACAACTCATCGATACGCATCCCGCTCTTGAAGATGGTCATCGGCCATTCTTGCAAGACCATCCCCTCTGGGCGCTATTCATGGGCTTCGAGCACGAGCGCATTCACCTTGAAACCTCCAGTGTTCTGATTCGAGAGCTGCCAGTACATTTGGTATCACCCCCCTCGCAGTGGCCGGCGATCGCTCCCGTAACGGAAGGGCAGGTCAACTATACGCCTCAACCTGGCATCGATTATCCGACGAATAATTTCGCGCTGGTTCCGGCCAAAAGCGTGAGCTACGGAAAACCGTTCGAGTGGCCTTCATATGGATGGGACAACGAATACGGAACCCGTTCAGCAAGACTGAGCGAGTTTTCAGCCACCAGATTTTTGATCAGCAACGGCGAGTTCTGGCAATTCGTCAATGATGGCGGTTACGTCAACAAGGACAATTGGTCGGATACCGGTTGGCGTTGGCGCTCGTTTCGCAATGTCAAATGCCCGACATTCTGGGTTCCGGACGGTCCGGCAGGCGCGCACCAATACAGATTGCGAACCTGCTTCGATGTGATTCCCATGCAGTGGAATTGGCCGGCAGTAGTGAATTATCACGAAGCGCGCGCCTTCTGCGTATGGAAATCACAGAAGGACCAAAGCAGCTACCGCTTGATCACTGAAGCTGAGCACCAGGCTATGCGCATTGCATCCAACATCCACAACCAGGATGTTGAGACACTTGTCGTGCCACCACCCTTCAATGTCAATTTGCGTTGCGGTTCCGAGTCAGCGGTAGACGACTCCAAGCGAGTCGGATACCCTTTCGCCGACTTATTCGGAAATGTATGGCAATGGTGCGAAGATCACTTCAATCCGCTTGAAGGATCGCGAGTGCATCGATACTACGATGACTTCAGCACACCGTGCTATGACGGACAACATCAAATGATCATGGGTGGCTCGTTTGCCAGCACAGGTCATGAAGCAACCGTATGGGCGAGATTTCACTTCCGTCCGCACTTCTTCCAACACGCAGGATTCAGATTGGTGCAAGTGCCCGACCGCAGCGACGGTTGCGTTGTGCGCATCGGCGAATCAGAAGACAGTACAAACCCTTACGAAACAGAGAGCGTACTCAATGAGTACATGACGTTGCACTTCGCACGGCCGGACGTGCAAATGCCGCACTCATTCGGTCCCGGGCATGCCACCATGTTCCCGCAGCGTTGCGCCGATCTCGTAACCGAATGGTCGACCAAGCTCGGACTTCCTCGTTTGCGAGCGCTTGACGTCGGTTGCGCTGTCGGTGGTGCTACATTCAGGCTGGCTGAAACTTTCGAGGAAGTGATCGGGGTCGATCTCAGCGAACAGTTCATCAACACCGCTAAGAAACTCAAAACAGCCGGCGAACTCAAATTCAACTGCAAAATTGAAGGAGAATTGTTCGAAGAATACTCAGCCGTCGTGTCGAAGCAAGCAGCGGATCGTGTTGTCTTCAGACAAGCGGATGCTTGCTCGCTCCCCCCTGAATTCCTGGACTTCGACGCCGTGCTGTTGGCGAACCTGTTGTGCCGCCTACCCAGCCCTGGCGCGTGCCTCGCCCGTATGTCCGGTGAACGCGGTATTGTGAAGCCTGGAGGACTTCTGGTAATCGTTTCCCCCTATACCTGGATGGAGCGTTTCACTCCACGCGACATCTGGCCCGGCGGCTTCACGGACGCCAACGGCGAACAGTGCTTGTCCGAGGACGGATTGAAGAACTTGCTGTCCAACACTTTCGAGCTGCTGGAGAAACGGGATGTTCCGCTGGTAATTCGCGAGCACCGCCGCAAGTATCAATACATTGTTTCGCAGGCTCTGGTCTGGCGTCGGCGAACCTCTTCTTAGCGTCCCGCTCCCTTCACCTCCGCGCCTGAACGGCGTTCGATCCTCTTTGCAGCGATAAACCTCCGTTCGAGCTGAGCTTGTCGGAATTTATCAGGCAATTCCAGTTTCGCCCGCCACCCGACTCGGGTAAGATAAGCTCGTGGATTGAAAGGATTGGCAAGTGCGCGTCTGGCCGGGATTGCCCTACCCGCTTGGTGCTACCTGGGACGGTAGAGGTGTAAACTTTGCCATTTTTTCCGAAAATGCGTCCTCGATCGAACTCTGCCTATTCGAGACTGAGACCGACGACGTCGAGTCTAAGAGGATTAAGCTGCCGGAGCAGACCAATCAAGTCTGGCACGGTTATTTTCCCGATATTCGCCCCGGACAGCTTTACGGCTACAGAGTTTATGGTCCTTACGCTCCTGACAGAGGACACCGGTTCAATCCAAACAAATTGCTGCTTGACCCCTACGCCAAATCGATAGCGCGAGACTTACGATGGCACGACGCGTTGTACGGTTATCGTCAAAACGATCCCAACATGGATGCGTCTTTTGACAAACGCGACAGCGCCCCGTTTGCTCCACGCGCGCAAATAATCGACACGGCCTTCACGTGGGGCAACGACATTCCACTGAAAACACCGTGGCACAAGACCATTATTTACGAGATGCACGTAAAAGCATTTACTAGACAAATGCCAGGCGTACCGGACAGGTTGCGCGGCACCTATAGTGGTATCGCAACCGAAGCAGCCATAAATCACCTGGTCGATTTAGGAGTGACAGCAGTTGAGCTAATGCCGGTGCACCACCATGTGTCCGAGCATCGACTGATCAAGCAAGGTCTTGTTAACTTCTGGGGCTACAACACGCTCTCCTATTTCGCCCCGGACCCGAGATTTTCAGCAGCTAGAGAATCCTACTTCGCGGTGCATGAGTTCAAGGCAATGGTACGAGCACTGCATGCCGCCGGGTTGGAAGTGATACTAGATGTGGTGTACAACCACACCGGCGAGGGCAGCGAACTCGGTCCCACTCTTTCCTTTCGCGGAATCGACAATGCGGCATACTACAGATTGTCCGGCATAGATCGCCGACTCTACGTAGACTTTACCGGCTGCGGCAATACGCTGAACATGCAGCATCCACGCGTCCTTCAAATGCTAATGGATAGCTTGCGATACTGGGTTCAGGAAATGCACGTTGACGGTTTCCGCTTTGACCTTGCCAGCGCGCTGGCAAGAGAGTTGCATGACGTGAATCAGCTTTCGGCGTTCTTCGATGTGATTCACCAGGACCCTGTTCTGTCGCAGGTAAAGCTGATTGCCGAACCTTGGGACGTAGGTCCCGGCGGTTACCAGGTTGGTAACTTTCCTGCGGGTTGGGCAGAGTGGAACGGCAAATACAGAGACAATGTACGCCGTTTTTGGAAGGGAGACGGCGGGCTTATGAGCGAATTCGCAACTCGCCTCACCGGCTCCAGCGACTTGTACGGACACAGCGGCAGAAAGCCCTATGCCAGCATCAACTTTGTTACCTGCCACGATGGTTTTACGTTGGAGGACCTGGTTAGCTACAACAAGAAACACAACGAAGCAAATCTGGAAGAGAACCGCGACGGGTCAGACGCCAATTACAGTTGGAACTGCAGTGTCGAGGGTCCCTCTGCCGACCCGGATGTCAAAGAAATGCGCGCTCGCCAGAAACGAAACCTGATGGCCACTCTTTTGCTGTCGCAGGGAATTCCGATGCTTCTTTCCGGCGACGAGCTCAGTCATACTCAAAACGGCAACAACAACACCTACTGCCAGGACAATATGCTTACCTGGCTCGACTGGAGCTGGAACCCGGAGAAACGTCAGTTCTACGAGTTCATGCGCAAGCTGGTCAAGATTCGCAAGGACCATCCCGTACTTCATCGGCGGCGATTCTTTCACGGCAGAGACATTCGCGGTACAGGCATCAAAGATATCTACTGGGTGACTCCATCCGGACGTCAAATGGAAGATGCAGACTGGCATGCCGCCAACGTTCGCTGCCTGGGCGTTTGCTTTACCGGTGAAGTCGACGAACTCACGGAACACGGAGAACGTCTGGAAGATGACAATCTGCTGCTGCTGCTCAATGCTTCCGACGACAAAGTAATGTTCCGGTTGCCACCATTTCCGGCGGAGCTTCCCTGGCTTGAGTTGATGCTCGATACCAGCCATCCCGTCGATGCACCAATCTGTCGGGACCCGGCAACACCTTACGAGCTGGAAGCTCGATCACTGGCGTTGTTCCGCTGGCCATTCGAGGCATTGTACCGCCCGGTCAAATAGAAACCGGAGGCGCCGATTTTAGGCAGCACCTCCGGTGGTGTTCATCTGTATTGCTACGAGAAAAAAGTCTATTTCAAACTTGGCTCAGCAACTTTGCGCGCTTCGCTTAGAACTGCTTGCAGTTTTTCTTCTTTTTCGTGTGTCAAAGAAGTCTTCAACACCTTGCCGCCCGTGCCTTGCAATTCTTCCATGACTTTGTCCGGAGTCATGCTGCGCACCAATACAAAAAGTGCGGACGATCCCGGTGTCAAAGCAGCCGACACATCTTTCATGAAGTGGTCATTGATGCCAACATCCGTGAGCGCACCGGAGATAGCTCCGGAAACTGCACCTACAGCAGCGCCAAAGAATGGAGAAAGGAACAGGGCCCCTATCAACATTCCCCAGAATGTTCCGCTAACCGCTCCTGTGGAGGTGGGATCAAACACTTGATTGAGCTTGATCTTTCCATCGGGCTTCTTCACGGCAACAACCGCATCTTCCAAGTCAATCAAATACTCTCTTTGCAATTTAAGCAACGTCAAACGGACTTCTTCGGCTTTATGAACATCGTCGTAGCCGATGACAACCAACTGGCTCATGGATCTCTCCTTGTTGTGCCTGAGCTACACTCCAACGGGCAACTATTGCACCGCCGGATCTCAGAATTTATTTTCACTATGGGAAAATGGTACGACACTGAGAGGTCGAAAAAAGATTAGATCTGAAGATCCGTGCAAATTGGCCTGAGGCGCAGATAAATCACGGAGCCCAGCCCCCCCCCTTTGCATCCACCCGTGATCATGGACCTCTGCATTACCTCTGATCGAGCTTGACCACAGCTTGAGCCGCAACAAAACGATCAGTATCCGTCGTTAGTGCATACAGCAATGCAACCGGCAGCGCTCCATTGTGAATAAGCTCCAACCGAATTTGTGAATCGGAATCTGTGAGCAGCGTGCGCAGCATCTCCGGTGAAGCGGAGGGATCTTTTGCCAACGCGAGCTTAGTTTCTCGCGTCAATTGAATCGTCCCTGCTAATACGGGCTTGCGTTGGAACTTACGAAACATTGGCTTGAACAAATCGGCAATGGACTGGCAGATTCCGACAATCAGCTCCACAAGCGGTCCGCGATCAGAGTGATGTCTGCGCGTACCTTGCTCATCGTATCCACTACCACTCTGCATGGCGATGTAATTCATGTTTGCACCTCACATACTTTGTGCGTGAAAGTTTTCGGCATAAAGGCCGCCCCGGGATATTGTGAAGAAGCACAATATCAATCGAGTTTTGAAACACTTACTTGAGACACCCGACACAGAACTGATTGCTATTAGTTGAACTAAATTCGTGCAAACTAATTCGTGTTGGACAACCATAATTGTCATTCGTCACAAAATTGTGACTACGATCGTCGATTTTGTCGTATTTCCCGGACACTTGCGCTGGTCTGGCTATATAGACTCAATTCAAAACAAGAAGCGGAGCGACCAAGACCGCCCCGCTTTAAATTCTTGTTTCTTGCTCACACGTTGGAGGATTAACTCTAGAGAACTGCCCCGACTGCCCGGGTTATTAGCTGAACAAGTTGGAGTCTCTTGCGGAAGCCAACAACCAATTCAGCACACCGGGGATTGCAAGACCAAGCACCATCAGACCGACTCCAGCAACCATTCGCGTGCGTGCGCTCATTTTAAACAACCCTCCGCTGGACCTTCCAAGAGCGCCCAAAATAAGGTTGACCAATCCAATGGCCAGCCCCAGAATCTCGCTGCTGTTAGCAAATAGATTGAGCAACGCCTCCAAATTGGCAAGGTTGTTCACGCGAACAGTGCCAGCAGTATTGATACCTTGTATGACGGTACTATCTCCGCCTTGCGGTCCAATCGCACCATTGGTGGCGCCTTGAAGCGTCGGTGCAGTCGCAACCGCTACGTGGTCCTCGAAAGCATCTGTTGCTGAAGCGTTAGCCACAGCCGGACTGGATCCACTTTGAATACCAAACGCCCCTCCGCTACTATTAGTCATTACTACGGCACCGGATACGGGCGTTACCAGGTTATTAGCGACAGCTATACGAGCAGCCTCCGTTACGCGATTCTTGAGAAGCAAATTGGCGCACTGATATCCGGACTCAAGCACGCTGAGCTCCTGCGCCTGAGGTCCCTGCGCGATAGCACAAGTCGGCACTTTCGTAGTACGAGCCCACTTCACCGTTAGTTCCTTAGCACCGGCTTGCCAGCGTTGAAAGAAATGTTGCAAGTCATCTTGCACATTAGCATTCCGCACGATAGGCGTAAAGGGTCCAATTTCCTTATGGTTTCGAAAGAGCTCGTTCGCATCCGTCCAACAATCGTCTAAGGCCAATTCTAAGAATCTGGGTGCCGCCGCATACGGTGCCATAATGTACATTTCATTGTTGAATCCAGGCTGAGGTCCATGAACCCACAGAACAGCGCCACCGCTACTCTCGCCGGCAAATTCCGCCGCCTTCACTAGCGCTTCAAGATTATCGCGACCGCCCTTAAAAGAACTGGTCTCAAGCTTCTTTAGCCCATCTTGAAAGCTGAGCATTTTGGGCTCAGAATCGTCGTTGGCGATTAGCAACTTGGTCTCAATTCCGGACGGTAACTTAGCCAGAGCGTTTTTGATACCGACTAGATGTTGACTGACGGACTTCGACCCGTCGACCACCACCACCAACCGGCGTGGGCTCACCGCAGAGACTTCGTTGACTTGTTGAACTATATACTCGCCTTTATGTAGCGGATCTTCCACAGCGATTGTCGCTCTGCGATTAGAGTCATGAACCCGGATAGCAAACGAAGAGCCATTCAACTCATCATCCTTCAGCTTCGCCACTAGCAACCCGTCACCATCGGCAGTGATAGTGCTTTCTCTTCCATTCAAGGATAACTTCGCTTTGTTCGGTGCTCGCAAGCTTAACGTATGCTGCCCCGAAAGCGAAAAATTGTTATCGATGAACCGAGGAAGCGCCAGCGATAGTTCTTCCGGTCCGTCAATCTTGAGTGCCTGCGTTATTGTCACAGCCACTTTCACTTCCCCCTGAGAAGGCACCGGTGAGCACTGCAACAAGTACCGCCCTCGGCCTAGATCGGTAATCAAAGCAGGCATCTGGTGGCTTGTCCGTGCATCAACTTCTTCGGGTTTGTTGTAAGTCGAAGCAAACACGGCCTTCTTCGGTTCACCATTGATCCACAAAGTCATACCGGACAACAGCGTTCCAGCGGGAAGGGCTATCTCAGCACGAGCTTCTTGCTCCTGGTATGTCTTGTTCTTAAATACGAATGTCCAATCCATAGACGCGCTCATCGTGTCAGCGTGAACGGTTCCGTGAATGGCGGAGCGAACCAGCGACAAGCCTTCTATGGGCGATCCGACAACGTGTCTTCGCAAGTAATCATTCGACATCAGTGCCATATTGGTATTCTTTTGATCTCTGAAAGGTTTGCCGGTTGCAGCAAAGTAGAGTTGTTGCAGCGCGCCATTCGGTAGGCGCAGAAACACTCCAGCCATGCCGGAAGGCGCAGAATCGGCGCAATTCATCCGTATGTCTTTCTCCGGTTCTAAGTCTCGCAGCAGCGAAATTCCTTTAGCCTGGTCTGATAAGTTATCAGAGACAGCCATGGTTTCTGCAATACGAATCAAGGTCAAGCGCGCTTCGCTGCCTGCAATCCCCAGCAAAGCGATCATGATGCCTGCAACAGCATAACCTATGGTGCGTACCCTGGCCATTGTCGTTTCTTTCAACTTACGTGCACGATCAACAAGGCAAATGCCAATTATTGCCGACACGCCGCTTATGGCACCTAGCAAGGAGTAAGTAAGGCCGTGGGCTACACCCAGATGATCGACGACAGGGTACCCCATCGCCAAAGCGACCAACGTAAATGCACTTGCGAACAAACTAGTGCCTATGCCAAGCCCGCTTAGTAGTCCGTTTCGCACAGGAAAGCGGCTGTCTTTGTTAGTAATTCCAGACCAGAGAAAATAGTTTCCTAACGGAATTGACAGCACAAGGCCGCTTTCCACGAGTGTTTCCAACGGGCGCAACAGTGCCAAGTGCCAAAGTGGTTCTACATTTAGAGCCGCGGTACAACTGATTGCAAGCGCGGGCAGAGCCACGCCCAACAGCATGTTGACTTTGCCTTCACCACCTTGCCACACCCCAACAGGTTCTTCAGGATGCCATCTGAAATTGTTTTCCTCCTCATGAACCTGTTCGTCTTGCGCCTTCGCGCCTTCAGATTCATGAGCATTCCACTCTACATTCGTTTCCATGTTGAACCCCTTTATTGAGTGACCAGACCGAGTTGAGACCGCATACAAAGCGGCCGCCTACGGTGGCATCTCACGCTTAGAGCCGACCGCAAAAGAATTGATTATGCGCAGGGGAACACAGCAGCGATCAATCGCTGAATTGCGATTAGCCGATGAATGTTCCCCTGCCTCACGCTCCATTGCAATCATAGAGCCGCAAAGTATTGCCCACAACTGCGATTCGTCATCGCATTGGTCACAAGTCATGCATGACGCATGTCACACTATGGACTCTCAATTGGGCGACCTTCGGCAAATTTGTCCGGATACGCTTGGAGGGCAAGGCATCCGGAATAATGCTAAGCGGGCTGGACCCTCGCGTCCGGGGGAGCCGCAGACTTCACATCGAGATCACAACTTGCGGGTTAGGTGCCTGTGCGCGCAAGGAGCTCCGCATCCATGTATGAGCGATCGCCGAGAGATTCCAAAAGCGGTCCGTGCTCATTGAAACGAACTCTGCTGATCGAGCCGGCAGGTGCATCAATGCGATCGCGATAACGTCCCAGTTCAATTCCCAACAAGCTGCACAGAATAATGCGGATAGTTGCCTTGTGTGAAACGACAAGCACATTGCCGGTGGTGTACTTTTTCTGAATTTCACAAATAACCGGCATCGCTCGCCCCGCAATCTGCGCAGCAGTTTCGCCTTCGGTCGGAGCATTCCATGAGGGTTCGCTTTGCCAGCGATTGTAGTCGTCCATGTAATTCTCTCGCACGAAATCCAGCGTCTGTCCTTCCCAGAGACCATACCGAATCTCCCTCAGTCCCTCTCTGAGCGCAGGCTCGATTCCTACAGCCTTACACAACGGAGCGGCGGTTGACTGAGTTCGCTTCATCGGGCTGCAATAGACAGCACTCCATTTGATATCTTTGTGCCTGACCGCAAACATCTCCGCCATCTTGTTGCCAGCCGCAGTGAGGTCCGCGTCGATGTCTCCGCAGAAACCTCCGCTCACGCTGAAATCAGTTTCTCCGTGCCGTAGCAGATACAGATGAAGAGACATTTTCGACTCCACTTTTCGGTTAACACTATATGATGTGCGAACTTCATATCATACAGAACCTTCCAATAGGATTACAATAAGGTCCGGCGGGCTTGGCAGGTAACATGCGATACCGAGACGGGAGAGTGATCTACTCCCCCAGCGACCTTATCAACTACATGGAATCACCGTTCACGTCGTGGATGGACCGTCTGTACATGGACAGACCGCCGAATCTTCGCCCGGATGGTGTTGATTCGGGCACGGCGCTTTTACAGAGGAAGGGCGATCAGCACGAAACCGCATTCCTTGAGCAATTGCGCGCAGAGAATCGAGACATCTTCGAAATACCTGTCGATTACAGTATCGACGCCATTCAGCTAACGAAAACCGCAATCGCGAACGGGCACGAGGTCATTTATCAAGGTGTCCTCGCACTTGGTGAATTCGAAGGGCGCTCCGACTTCCTGGTACGAAAGAACGGTATAGAGCCGCCATTCTATGAGGTTTGGGATACAAAACTGGCACGCAAATCAAAGCCGTATTTTCTGGTTCAGCTCTGCTGCTACGCGGAAATGCTGGCACAAATTCAAGGAGCGATTCCGGAGCAGATAGCGGTGGTTCTTGGAGACAAGACGATTCATCGTTTCAACACCAGAGACTACATCGATTACTTTCGCAATCTAAAGAGAAACTTTCTGCAGTTCCAGGCTGAATTTGATCCGGAGAACATGCCTGCACCGGATGCAGTGCATGAGTTAAGTCGCTGGCGCAGCTTTGCTGAGAAATTGATTCTGGAACGAGATGATCTGATTCAGGTTGCGAACATTCGCCGAACTACCAAACGAAAAATAGAAAAAGGCGGAATAAAAACGCTGCAGGCGCTTTCCGAAACGTCGCTTGAGCGGATGCCCGGTGTTATGCAGTCAACCTGGGATACATTGAAGCAGCAAGCACGTCTTCAAGTACAGAGCAAAGGACTGGATAGGCCTCTATACGAAGTGCTCCTCCGCTCTCCCGAGGATGTGCGGGGCGGGCTCGCGCTGTTGCCACCGGAGTCCTCACTCGATGTTTACTTCGACATGGAAGGATATCCACATTTCGAAGGCGGACTAGAGTATCTATTCGGCGCCGTCACCAGAAGCAGTGATACCGGGGAGGTGGGCTTTCACGATTGGTGGGCGCACGACAGAGACTCTGAGAAGATTGCATTTGAACAATTTATCGATTGGGTCTACGCGCGGTGGCGGCAAGATCGCAATATGCACATTTATCATTACGCCGCCTATGAAGTGTCGGCATTGCGTCGGCTGATGGGGCGCCACGCCACTCGCGAACGGCAAGTAGACAACCTTCTGCGCCATGAAGTATTCATAGACCTGTATAGCGTGGTGAAGCAATCGATTCGAGTTGGCGAACCAAGTTACTCCATCAAGTACATTGAGCATCTATACAAGGATAAGCGCGGCAGCGAAGTTGCAACCGCGATGGATTCAGTGGTACAGTTCGACAAGTGGCTGGAAGAGCCCGATAGCATGGACCCGATGGAGTCGGCTATCTTGCGTTCAATTCGCGACTACAACGAAGAAGACTGCGTGTCGACATTACAGCTGACAGACTTCCTTAGAGGGCTACAGCGCAAACACAATGTCCAGTGGATTCCGATAAAGAAAAACAAGCCGCCGAAAGATACCGATGAAGTTCTCGCCTCGGACAAATTAGCACAAGAGCTGCTATTGCGAAGCGAAATCGCCACAAATCCAGAGGATGCGAGAGTCGATATTCTGCTTGCGCACTTGCTTGGTTTTCATGCACGTGAAACCAAGCCTGCGTTCTGGCGAATGTTTGACTGGCACTCAAAAACTGAAGAAGAGCTGATCGAAGACAAAGACTGCCTGGGTGGTCTGATTCGAACCGGTGCGCCTGTTCAGCAAGTGAATAAATCGGAAGAGTACGAGTACACCTTCAATCCGGACCAGGACACTGTGCTGGTCGAGGGTGACAAATGCATCGTTGCCCATGACCTTTCTCTCAGTCCTACTATTTCTTACTTGGACGCAGAGAATGGATTCGTCAGGTTGAAGCGTGCCGCAGGTCTCTCAGCGCTTCCTGATCGACTGAGCTTGATTCCGTCCGAAATCATGAAGGCTACGTCTATCGAACAGTCACTCCAGCGGATCGCGCAACGTCGACTAACCGATGGTTCTTTGCCCTCTGCCCTATCCGACTTTCTGCATCGCACCACACCACGACTGCATGGGCGTGACGCCAACCAGCCGCTGGTAATTGAATCAACGACCGAACAGATCCTCCATGCGGTTCGCGCCATGGATCGCACAACCTTGTTCATCCAGGGTCCCCCCGGATGCGGCAAGACCTATACTGCTGCGCACGTGATTGTCTCGTTGTTGCAAGACGGGAAGAGAATCGGCGTCAGCTCTAATTCGCACAAAGCAATAGAGAACCTGCTCACGGAGATTGACGCTGTTGCTACTAAGCGCTCAGTATTCTTGAACGGTGTCAAGATTGGCAGCGACGACAAAGGCACAAAAGCAACGCGCTACTCAACCGATCAAATCGACTGGAAGCCCGGCGGTAAGAAAGCATTCGAGAATAAGAAGGCGTACAACCTCTACGGTGGTACCGCGTTCGCGCTGGCGATTCCGGAAGCGGCAGCGCAAATGGATTATCTGTTTGTTGACGAAGCAGGTCAGGTTGCAATTGCAAACTTAGCAGGTATGGCACCTTGCGCGGAAAACATTGTCCTCATCGGCGACCAGATGCAACTTGATCAGCCATTACAAGGCTCACATCCGGGCGAAAGCGGCCAATCCACTCTGCAATACCTCTTGCAGGATAACACCACGGTGCCACCCACTCACGGCATATTCCTCGACAAAACGTGGCGAATGCACCCTTCACTCTGTCGATTTATATCCGACACCATCTACGATGGCAGACTCACAAATGCTCCTGTCACCGAAAAACGCGTTTTAGTTCTTCCTCACAACCTTCGCCTTATCACTCGTGAAGCAGGTCTGCTCTACTGCCCTGCGAAGCATCAAGACAACACGCGATGCAGTCGTGAGGAAGCTGAGCTGGTCGAGCAAATCACGCAAGAGTTGCTCACTTGTCGCCTGCGCGAAGAAGACGTCGAACGTGCGGTCACACTCGATGACATTCTATTCGTCGCGCCATACAATCTGCAAGTCAAACTTATCCGTGAAAGAATCCCGGGAGCCAATGTCGCCTCTGTGGATAAGTTCCAGGGCCGCGAGGCCCCCGTTGTTATCCTGTGCATGTGCACCAGCGACGCAGCTTCAGCGCCGCGCGGTTTAGACTTCATCTTCAGCCGCAATAGAATGAACGTCGCCATCTCCCGCGCCCGTACGCTCGCTGTCGTCATCGGCAACGCCGATCTCGCCAACGCCCCCTGCACCACGGTAGAACAAATGGCACTAGTAAACCTCTACTGCAGCGTCATGAACTACGGCCGCGCAGCCGACCTTGCAACAGCCCCGGCCAGTGCTACTAAAAACCGCTAATGCCGTAGTCTTGGCAGACTACCCATCGTAGAACCTGTACATAGCCGAAGCTCACCGTTAGTAAGACGGCCACCGCGCAGCCCGCTGTAACCCACCTGGACTTATTCGCTAACCAGGAGATAGCCAAAAGCAGATAGTGCATTGGCGCGCCCCAACCTGCTGCGCCAGGAGAAGCCCTTTCACGACAGAGTTGACGGTACTCCGCTGCCATGGAGAATCGAGTACGCCCTACTGCAGTTGCCTCGTTCCGACCGCCGGCAAAGGCAAGCGCATTCAATTCCTCCGGCGAAGCGACATCCAGCAGAAGCGAGAATTCTTCCGCAGACATGTTAGCTATCGACTTCCCATGAGTTTTGTTCGCTAGCGGGTGAGTCTCACTCTCCCCACACAAAACTCTCATGCGATTGCAGACCAAGATCTGATCAGGGAACGACAAATCCCGACGTTCTGATTTCAACACGCTATGCACCTCATCCACCCTTAATCATCATATAGGGCAAATGTGTCAAGCTTGTTTCTAGCGTAGTTGGTTAACGACCTCAAAGACTCTCATGCTAAGCAGCGATAGCAAGCACCGCCGAGACACCGTCGAATGCGACAAAATATGCGCCCGGCAGCTCTACCATAACTGTCGGATACACGCGCGAGAATGATACAGTCCGCTTCACTGTAACAGATGAAGGACCGGGAATAAATAAGCACCTGATGCAGCATCTCTTCGAACGATTTGCCTCTGTGCGCGATTCTTCGTCGCCATCAAGCCGAGGTCTCGGTCTGCCCAACTGCAAAATATTGGCAGAAGCGCAAGCAGGAACTGTCGGCGTTTCAAGCGCTTTCGGCGCTGGTACCACGTTCTGGCTGGAAGTGCCTGCCGCCGACGAAGTCGACATTGACGAAACCCTGGACGTAGATTGAGTGCGCGCGAGGACTACAGCGCCACTTCAAATTGCTCCGGATGCTATCTCAGTCCAGACAATGCTCCGCACACTATAACCGCTGCGGAAAGTCCCAGCGTTAAGACGACCGAAAAGATCGTGCCCAGGGTAAACAGCATCGGTCCGACATGGGTGGCTTTCTCTTTCCATAGCTGCCGCGCTATCATTTCGGCACCAAAGCCCAGCGTGTAGCACATGTTCGCGGCGATTGCGTATGGTAGAACGCCAAAGAAGAAAATTTGCGAGAGATGCACATGACAGACCATAAGAATGATTACCGCTGGCAGACCGGATGCACCCACTATGGCGTTGTAGAGAAGTCGTCGCGATTCCCACCAACCCACAATCGGAACAATAGAATGATTGGACGCGGGACTCACTAACTGATTCGCCGCTGCGTGCGCCACCGGTCTAGCTCTGTTACTGTCAGGTACGGCGGCGGCAAGTGCTTCCAGCTGCTCTGGAGAAGCATCTTCCAAGAGTTTCAGAAATTCCTCTGATGACAGATTGGCTAAGGACTTGGTATTGGTTTTATCTGCTGGCGGTTGAATATTAATTCCCCCCATACAAGCTTCCAATTCGATTGTAAACCAAAATTTCCGTAGGCGCTCAACCAGCGCATCGGCTTAATCGTAAGAAGTTCGATCAATTTTTCTCGTTGGTCCAGAGAATTTCAGCAAAGAATGGGCGCGATCGATGCGGCGCACCGAATCTGGTGCACGATTTCCACTCCTCCAATTGAAGAAAAGACCACGTCACGTGGACGCGGTCTTTTCTTTACGTCGCGGTCGCGAATGATGCATTTCCGCACACCGCTATGTATGCTGTTTTTAGTTAGGCTGACTTCTTGCGAGTTTTTGTTATCTGCAGACCGCGAACGGCCTTACCGGTCTTATGTTTGGTATCTTTGTCGCCCTTCACGGAATTCTTTTTCGCGTCACCAGTCTTGACTTCGTCGCCAATGACGAGGGACGCTTTCATGGCGGGCAGACTTTCTTTCCGAAGCTCTACTTTTCGAGCCGCGACTTCCTCAGCCAAGGCTTCGAGATCTTCGCCACTGTCACGAAGCTTTTTGAACATTTCTTTCTCTTCTTCTTTGGCATGGTGCTCAACGAGTTCACACAGAACTGTAATTTTGGCTTTAAGCTCATCGTCATCCGATTTCATGTTCACAATCTCAGCCATGACGAATTGGACCACACGATGCTCATTTTCAGCCTCGCCTTTGATCTCCTGGCCTTCCTCTCCTTCATTCTCCAAAAGCGGATAGACAATTTCCTCTTCCACCTTCGCGTGAATGAAAAGCTCGGTCAGTATCTGCTTCACAAGCTTGTCTTTTTCTGCCTTATCTTCGGATTTCGAGAATGAAAAGAAGAGCTCGCGGACAATCTGGTGGTCGGCATGCAAGAGCTCTGTCACATCTAGTTTTTTTGCGCGCGCTGGCATAATTTTCCCCTCTCGGTTTTGATCTGCACTCCAGGAGGGACGGGACACATGGTTAGTCGGTTCCGTACTCACCGGCCACAATCGGGGCTGATAGTCCACAAGCTCAAACGCCGAAAAGGCGGTTGGACATAATCCACCGCCATTAAGGCTCGCGACCGCGGGGGGCGAGGCGAATCGTTACTCAGCTAGCAAGCTTCGAACATGGTTCTTGTAGTCATCACAGGCTTTCTTGCCTTGAATCATAAACTGCCACCTGCGACCATTCGCCTCGGCTACAACCTTGGCCAATTTCGTCAACTTCTCGCCAGCCGACTTCTCGATTTCAGCCTTGATCTTTTCTTTGAGAACTTCCTTCCAAGCTTCGTCTGCCAGGCAGAGGAGCTTTTCATGCAGATTGCACTCCTGCTCTTTTCCGCCTGTTGAGCACTCTTGTGCGCTCGCATCGTGACAGCTGCCTTTGTCGGTGCTGCATTCATTTGCCATGGTTCGAACTCCTTGTTAAAGCTAATAGATAGGACCGGTCTGTCCTAGACGAACAAATTGAATCATACCGGTCTGTCCTAATCAACCCCAAAAGAAACTAATCCCAAAATGACACCAATAGCAAGCTCACGACAAGTTTGCGGGCAATTCCATTGCCTTACAGCTCTGTGACATCTACAATTAGAACCAGTAAGTTCTAAAGAAGCCGTCCAATGATCATCACCAAAGAATCCTCCTCAAAAGAGAAGTTGATTGTTGCTACCATTCAGCTTATGTCTACCCGCGGCTTCGAAGCCATGGGCATCAATAGCATCCTGGAGGCTGCAGACGTTAGTAAAAGCAACTTTTACTATCACTTCAAATCGAAGGAAGAGCTCTGTTTGGCTGCGCTTGAAGCCATGTCCAACCACTTCTTCAGTGTGTTCATCGACCCCATTTTGCTGGATACAAAGCTGAGTCCGAAGAAGCGTTTGCAAACATTGATAGCTTCGTTCAAACAAAAGATGATCGACTCGGAGTGTTGCGGGGGCTGTCCATTCGTCAACCTGGCCGCAGAAACGGCGGACTTTCATCCGGGATTCAGAGATAGAATCGCCCGACACTATGCTGATTATGCCGAGCGTTTGGCGCGCTGCTTCGAAGCTGGAATAGCGAAGGGCGAGTTCACCGACAAAGTGAAGCCGGCGCAAGCGGCGCAGATGATGCTCTCATTGATGAATGGCACCATGCTGATGGCGAAGTTGCAGAAAGATCTGTCTATCATTGATGCGAACTCGCAAACACTCTTCAACTTGCTCGCAAAGCGCGACTGAACGCCGCTCACGCGACGCTATCGAGGCAGCGCTCCATCCATGAAGATGCCGAGGTTGAATCACGAAATGATGCAGAAATTCGAAGGCACCAAAATACGGTATCGAAAAGTGTGGATCTGCCTTGTAGCAATTCTGCTTTTTCTTTTTGCAGACCTTGGAAACATCGCGAGTGCGGAGCAGAAAAGCAACATTTTTGGTGGACCCGAACTGCACGCAATCGAGAAACAGATTGAGAGCATAGCAAATGAGAACAACGCCAAACCTCGAATCCGAAGTGAAGAGGAATTGCAAAAGCAACTCTCAAGTATTCTCAATTCAATAAAAGACCCGATGGAGTTAGCCACTCTAGCCACATGGAGTGAGTTAACTTACCCGAGCAACGAAGTTAAGAAAGGGTTGGTCGACTATGGACAAGTCATGTCGGAAGTCCAATCTTCGTGCATTGCACTTATCTCTCAAATCGGCGGACAGTCCGCTGATCTCGCTCTTAAGGAAGTAATCTATCAATCGAACATCGATGGTCACAAGTCCGAAGAACTCCGGGATTCTATGAGTGCGCTTCATAGAGCCGAGTGGGAATTTCCGGTCAGAGTCTACGTCGGTTTCGGCGACAAAAGACTGTCTGAAACTCCGCTCAATATCGACAACGCGACGTACAGATATGAGGTCTGTCGCGACCTTTGGAAAGCATGGTGGAAGATCCATCCAGACTCGAAACAATCTGCGGAACAAGGCAACATCAAGGCGCAACTAACAGCCCTGGCAGACGGCCGCCTTTCGAATCTGAAAGTGGAAGCTGTACCGAATTCGATCACCAAAACAAGATTCGACGACCAACAGGTAAAAATAGTCGAGGAGCTTGTTCGAAAAACTTTCGAAGGCAGGACGCTTCCTCCAGGAATTAAACGGGTCAAAGTGAACGTCGACTTCTGGGGACGCTAGCCTATGCCCCGTCAGCAGAATCGGTCCGGGAAAAACATTTTCGCAATAGGTTTCGGGATTGCTTTGGTCCTTTTCGCTTCGAAAGGAGCCAGCGCAGCAGAAGCAAAAAGAGAATCAAGAATCGAATGCAAATCGTCAGGCAATGAACAGACCGGGGACAAAGTGGCGCATTTATTCAAAGCAAAAGTCCTCACCGTTAACGTATCCTACAAACGCGGAATTGGCGGCGCAAAAGTCTCGTGGTCGGCCAATCAGCGCCCGAACAAAATTATTGTCGAACTAAAGAACTTCCACAGTTTAGAAGCATTCTCCATGTGCGGCGGAGAGCATCGCTTTCAAACAGCATTACGCACGGCGCCTATGATTTGGGGGAGAGACTCAACTGCCGAACCCAACGAGCACGAACTAAAGCCGAAGGTCAACATTGTGCAAAAGCCAGACAAAGTTGTTGTCACTGTCCCGAAGGAAGCGTTTGACTGGCAAGTCAATGAACTCCAGATCGGTTGGATCGACGCGTACAGGTAGCAGAGGTCAGAAAATCTCGAGATTTTCTGACTGCGGGTTTCGCAAGTTTCGGCGGGGCTCTCGGGGTGATCCGCCGCCACCTCTATTGACAAGCAGCGTTGTTTAAGGCTTTTGGTGGCGCGGACGCCCGAGGCCGCGCGTAGTGGTATGGTGGTCAGCTATCGGGTTAGAACGAACGAGGGCTTGGCAATGTCACTGAAGGGAAAAACGCTCTTCATCACTGGAGCATCAAGAGGTATCGGGCACGCAATCGGTTTGCGCGCGGCCAAAGACGGAGCTAACGTCGTCATTGCAGCCAAGTCGGAATCGGAACACCCCAAGCTCCCCGGAACCATCTACACTGCAGCGAAAGACATGGAAGCCGTCGGCGGACAAGCTCTGCCCGTCGTGTGCGATATTCGCTCCGAAGAGCAAGTCATGGCAGCGATTGAAAAGGCAGTTGCGCAGTTCGGCGGAATTGACATTTTGATCAACAACGCAAGCGCGTTGAGTTTGACCAATACCACTGATACCGAAATGAAGCGATGGGATTTGATGCACCAGATCAATTCTCGCGGAACTTTCATGTGCTCAAAGATGGCGCTACCGCACCTGAAGAAAGCAGACAACGGCCACATTTTGAACATTGCGCCTCCGTTGAACATGAATCCGCGCTGGTTCGGCGGGCACGTTGCATACACCATAGCCAAATACGGTATGAGCATGTGCACGTTAGGCATGGCACAAGAGTTTCGCGCTGATGGCATTGGCGTGAATTCGCTCTGGCCGGAAACGGCGATTGCGACAGCCGCCATCAAAAACCTGCTCGGCGGCGACAAAATGATTCGTGCATCGCGCAAACCAGAGATAGTGGCAGACGCTGCGTATATCATTCTCACCAGTAACTCGCGCGAATGCACAGGCAACTTCTTTATCGATGTTGATGTGCTGACGAGTGCCGGGGTTACCGACCTGGAACAGTACGCTGTTGAGCCAGGACAGAAGCTGATGCGCGACTTCTTCTTGGACGAGCCGTGCGCGACTCCTAAAGAGAAAGCGCCCGTTTAGAACGGCTCCTGTCATTGATACCAAGGACTTGACGCTTATTGCGAAGCGGTCTTGAGTCGAATAGCGAAATTCTTGAGTAAATTGCTCTGCGCAAACGCCATTTTATTTTTTGGGTGGAGTGGCGGCCGGTGGTTTAGCGTCGTGAACGTTATAGTCAAGTTCGAACTGCACGTCTAAGCGTGTTGTTGCCCCCGGGGGCATCGCCTCGAACGGAGCAGCATCATTGACTGCCTTGATGGCAGATTCGTCGACGACTTGCGAACCGCTGGACTGCTTGATCTTTATGTTCGATACGGCTCCGGCAGAATCAATACTGAACACAGTGATCACTTTGCGGTCCACCACACCGTCCGGTGGATTCCAAAGTGAACGCACCTTCGCCTGCATTGCAGCGATGTACGGTCCAAGCTTGTCGTCTTCTTTGGTACCATTAGCAGTGCCAGGCGAAGCAACTTTTGCTGGACGCGCAGGAGTACCGACTTTTGCCGGCGCACCGGGCTTGCCTGCAGGCGTAGCAGTTTTGGTAGGCGAGGAAGAGCAGTCCATCGCTCCCAAGGCCTTCTTCAAGCACTCATTTGCACGTCGCACATTTTTTGTCGCTTCATACGACGCTGCCAGTTTTTTCCAGATGCTGGAAACGCGCGGATCCCCCGGTCCTAATTTCTCAGCTTCTTCACGAGCAGCCTCATAGAACACTATGGCCTGAGCATGCCTGCCTTGCTTAGCTAAAGCGTCAGCCTTGCGTGTAAACACGTCGAACGACACAGCTGAGTCCTGTGCATGAGTAGCACCCGCAACTGTCGTGAGGAGCAGAGCCAGAACAAACTTGAGGCTAGTTAACTTCATTAGAACCTCCGGGGCACACCGTGATTGGCGCTGCCATGCACTGTAGAAGGACGGTAACTTGAAATAATCAGCGTGGGTTGAAACACCAAGTCTGCCGCTCGGCGACGGCACCTAAATCATCGCAAGCGGAGAATCTTTGACCGGCGGCGGGTAATGTTCTTCAATTGCCCGAATGTCCTCTTTCTCAAGGGTGATATCCCCGGCACCCGCGTTTTCAACCACATGCTCAGATTTCGCCGCTTTAGGAATCGCAAACATCAGTTCCTCTCGCACCAAGAACGCAAGCAACAACTGGCGAACACTGACGCCATGCTTTGCGGCGATTGCAGCAAGAACACGGCCGCCTTCCGATGCTGGTTTTGGCAACGGTTTCTGCCCGAACGGCGTATAAGCGACGACCGCTATCTCCTTCTTTGCACAGTACGGAATCAGGTTCCGTTCGATGCCTCTCTCTCCCAAATGATAGAGAACCTGATTGCAAGCAATTTTTTCATTGCTCAAGCATTTCTCTGCTTCCACCAAGTCATCAACGTCAAAGTTACTAACGCCCAAACAGCGAATCTTCCCTTGCTTAACCAGTTCCTCCATGGCGCCCATGGTATCGCTCAGAGGGATCGAACCACGCCAATGGAGCAAGTAACAATCGAGATAGTCAATCTTCATTCGGCGCATCGATTTCTCGCACGCTTTTATGGTGCCTTTGTAAGTCGCATTGTTCGGCAAGACTTTACTGACCAAAAACAGCATGTCGCGCGGAAAACCTTTGATGGCATCGGCAACCAGCTCTTCTGATAAGCCATCGCCATACATTTCGGCCGTGTCAATGTGAACCAAGTCCTTTTTGATTCCAGTAATTATGGCCTTTCGCGCCTCCTCGCGAGCTTCCCCGCAATCGGGCATATTCCAGGTACCCTGTCCCATCACCGGCACCGCAATTCCGCTTGCTCCGAAATTCTTGAATTTCATTGAACTACCCGCAACAGTAACGCTCCCCACGCTAATTTTACAATGGTCATCATGAAGTCAGCCCTCACTTCGAGAAGGCTTCGCGAAAGATTCGCACAAAGCCGGTCAGACGCCCGGGAATGTGACACGTGTCTCAGACAATTACAGGCAAGCACCACTAAATTAAGCAGTTAGATGGCGAGGCAAAAGCATTTTTTCCTAGCGCAATCAACTACCCGAAAGAGCGATATGATCCGCCTGCCATCCTCATTTTCGCTCCATCTCTGACAAGAAAATGCTGCAGCTCTTTGCCATGCGCAAAACTTTTCGCGACGTTTCTCCCGATGCAGGTATTATGCAGTCTCGCAAGTTACCATGTGAAAATACTCTGTTGTCTATTGGCATCAGAGCTTCTTGTCGCACCTCGCTCAACCGAATCTTACGCATGACATCGCGATTAGAAAGACTACTAAGACTTGACCTCGCAATTCGCAAAGGCGATTTTCCAAGTGCGGAAACGTTGTGTCGATTGGTCGAGATCCAGCCAAGAACGCTGTACCAAGACCTCAGAGAACTGCGAGAAAATTTGGGCTGCGACGTTCGCTTTGATCGTGTGCGCAGCGGCTATTTCAATGGCTCCCCCGACAAGAAGCTGCCAACATTTGCTCTCACTAATGAAGAACTCCTTGTGATCGCCGTTGCAGCGGAACTCTTCAGCCAGACCGGCGGTGAGGCTGTCGCACGAATTCTAGCAAACGCCATGACCAAAATTCTCGATGGTTACCAGCAAAAGATTCCAATCGCGCCCGAGTCGCTCCGCGATTGGATTCGCACAGAGGGTCAGCGGCAACAAGTTCTCAATCCTTCGAAGTTGGTGGGAATATTGGAAGCCTTGAATCACGAGAAACAGCTGAAGCTCTCCAGTGCGGAAAAGAAGGACCTTGTCGATGTCGTCAAACCATACTGTCTGATGATGTTCGACGGTCAGTGGGAAATCGTCGGATACTCAGTACTAAAGAACAAAATCGTTTCTAGACCGTTAGCAACCTCAGAGCTCGAGCTACATGAAGACGGCACGACATTTGAGCAAGCAGCAAAGTCCCCAAAAGATTTCGAACGTTGGATTCACGAGCGCCAGGCAAGCGTGAGCAAGCCGCGATCTGCCAAACGCAAGAATGATGACAGCTAGAAGATAAGAACTAGCCATCATTCGGCGTTGAGTAACGGTCCGTCGTCGCAGGAGTTCAGCAAATCACCGGCGTCCTGCGATCAAACAGCTGACTATGACTGCCACTGTAAGAAGTCCGGCAGTTACAGCCACCACAATATCATGAGCCGCTACTACATTGTTCATAACGATTGATACCAGAGCCCAGACTAGTGTACCTGCATACCACCGATTGAACCGCGAATAGACAAGAATCGCTCCTCCGAGCAACGATCCCGGTACCAGTGTGATGAATGCAAATACTGTATTTGACAAACCAAGGAGCGATGGATCTACCTGTCGCGCTAGGCTTGTGAAGTTGAGCCAAATTGCAAAAGTAAGCCATCCTGAGAGTATCGCGAAATACGGCATCGAAATTGAGTGACTGAACAAAGAAAGTGGTCTAGTAAACTTTTCGACTTTCCTGAAACCCATCAGCGAGAAAACCATCATCGCTAAGATGATTGCCACCAGCGCGGTATTATTACCGACACTTTGGGAAATCAACATCCAAAGAGTGCTTAGTGCAAACCCTATCGTGGAAGGAAGCCGCAATGCCTTAACTTCGCTCTTGTTCCGATTCCGCGGTAATGCCTGGTAGACGGAAAATACAAGACCCAGGCTAAAGATCACAAACCAAATCGAGAATGCGTACGGAATTGGAAGCTCAGGTGCTTCTGCCGGGATTGGAGCGGTTGACTCGCCAACTTCCCTGCCGATTCCCAGCGAGGGGAGGAAAGGTACACAAAATTGAGTGAACGCAAACACGCAATTCGCAGCGACGATCACTTTGTGTTCCTTAGAATTGCTCATCGCTGCTTCGCTCCGCTGTGTCAGTACCGTTTGAATTGCGATTCAATCAGCATCTCTAATATCGGAACGGTATGATGAACAGGCAGTGAATGTTTTGTTTCCGGGGAGCGTCCGATGTTGCAGTTGACGCCAACTCCTGGTGGATTGCTCAGAAATGGCCGAACTTGTTGCAATTGACTAAGCTGTTTGTCAAACTGTACTGGTTACTAAGTGTCCAAGATACTGTGCGTTTAGACAAATGGGAAGATTATTGGAATTGCCAAGTCTCCCGATTAGGCCGGGGCGGAAGCGGGAGACGCGATGCATGCCGACAGATCGATTATGGACTCAAAATCAGCGTAGTCACGTTTTCGGCAGGTTAGAATTAGTATTTGCAAATTGTGCTCCGCGGCGGCTCGGCGAAGCACCTGCTTCATCAAATCAAATCGACGCTCATCAGAATAAACCAGCACGTCATCAAGCACGACAACCGCTGGATACCCCTTCTCCTTGAGCAGTCCGGCAATCGCCAGGCGTGTTAAGACCGAGATTTGCTCACGGGTGCCGATGCTCAAGCTGTTGTATTTTTCAACGTGCGCATTTCTTTGCAGTCCCGCAATTTCAAACTGTGACTGATCCAGAGCCACGTCGGTGCCGGGGAAAACCTCGTTGAGATACGGTCGCAGGCGCATTTGCACCGGTTCCATAAACTGCTCTTTAGCTTCTTTCTCACAGTCTTTCATAGTGTCATACAGAAGTTTGACAGCACGAGCCTGGCGCTCCATGCTTTCCAACTGCTGCGTGGCCTTCTCGAACTTACCTTCGAACTCTTGCAAGCGTTCTCCCGGTCCCTGCTTGCCGAGAGTGTCAACCTCCGCAGCGAGAATGTCTATGTTGCGATCAAGATTATCCAACTGAGAAGACACTGCTCGTAGCTGTTTTTGCGCAGCCTCGAACTCGTCATTAATTGCTACTGGATCCAGAGCATCAATCCCCTCCTTTACCAGCTCCAATTCTTTCTCTTTTAGTGAACACTTGTGCAATGCCTCAGAGAGTTTGGTCTTAAGACTTTCATCCGAATCTTGCTGCACCATTTGATCCAAGCGACTCTGGTTGATTACTTGCTGTTTCTTTGCCGAATCAGCCCTCGTGCTCCATTCTTTTTGCGCAATTTCCGCCTGGTGAGCAGCAGTGATCAAAGCGGCCAAATTTTTGTTCTCTGCCGCCTCTTGTTTGCGCAACTGCTCCAACTCTTTTAACAAGTCAGCTAAATGTTCCGGGGAGTGCGTCACAGAATCAGTTGCATCCGACTCGGTCAACTCAGCAGCGAGCTGCGCGAGTTGCGCCTCTAGCGCCTTCACTCCAGAGGGAACGAGAATTTTGAGTTCACCGGCCAGAAGCTCGCTGGTGCCTTTCAATTCCTGCTTCTTCACTGCCAATTCCTCAGCCTGATCCAGGCTTTCAACGCCGCAGTTCGCCAATGCTGCAGATAGCTGTGCCTGCAGCTTCTCGGCTTCCTTACGCTTGGCGGCGACATTCTCACCGCCCGGATGCACTTCAACTGTTCCCCATTCGGCAAGCTCCAATGTGGTGCTCTCCGAAATCAGAACCGTTGCATCGGCCTCCAGTTCTTCACCGAACGCAAAAGCTTGTTTTCCCGCTGAAGGATGGAGAACCAATCTGGTTGATGCCGCTGTCGCACGAGCCTCTGCATCAGACGCCGCCCGCTGGATCTGACGCAGATTCGGCAGCGATTTATCTTCAAGCTTAATTGCTTTGTACTGAGCCGCAACTTGATCCAATTGCTGAAGCTTTGTTTTTGCACTGGTTAGGCGATCATTCAATTCGGTTCGGGATTGCTCTTTCTTCGCCCGAAGCTCGGCTAGTTCCAACCGACGCCTGCGCAGTTCCAACTCCTTAATCTGCTTTTGCAAATCACCAATTTCGGTCTGTGCCCTAGCAACAGCTTCGTTCGCACCCGCAAGGGTTTTCTGCGCTTCCACAACCGCGTGCTCAGCTTTCTGCACCTCAGCGACCGACTTTTCCGCATCTGCTCTAGCTTGCGCTCGTGACTCGGATTGTTGCTTGACGTTGTTATACTCTGCACGCAAGGTTTTTTGAACCTGGCTACACGCTTCAAACTCTTGCTTCAATTTGGTGAGCTTTTGAACTTTCTCGTCGACAACCTTAACCAGGTCCTTTGCCTTTGCCAACGCATTATCTCGGCGTAGCGCGGCTTTGAGATCGCGCTTCTGCGTTAAGTCGTCAACTTTGCTTTCGTATTCCCTATAAGCCTTGCGGCAACTCTCCAGCTCCAGTCCGACTGTTTCAACTAAATCCTTTGACTTCCGATATTCTTTGGTTGCGTCGGCACGCGCAGCGGTAAAAAACTCGCCATAGAGCCGCGTAATAGAGTTCATCAGCGCGCGGCCGCTCTTGCCACCGAGAACGGTGCCGATGTCCGATTCCACCGCTTTGAGAAGAGTCTGCCGCCCGCCGTCAGACATCATCAATCCGTCAAGCGCCGCGGCCTGCTCCAACCAGAGCAAGCCCCAAAATCCCTTATCCTGCTCAGTCTTTTTGCCGGTTCCGGCGGGGCACATTAGAATCTGATTCAATTGTTCTTCGACGGCGGAACCTTCGACAGTACCACCAGGTGACTTTAGTCGCGCCTGAAACGGCTTCAGACAGAAGCTCTTACTTAGAAAGTACTTGCCACCGTCTAACTCAAAGTCAACACTAACTTCCGGCCGCACCTGCGACCCGTAGGGTAAAAGATTCTCTACCGCTTGCCCGGTTGTAGAATGTTTCAGAAAGAACGCCGATCGCAGAGCTGTAAAGAGGGTGGATTTTCCTTCTTCGTTATCGCCCGCTATCACGTTAACACCGTGGTCCAACCCCGATATAACGACCGGACCAATTAGCTTACGAAAGTTTTTCACTTCGATCTTGCGAATGATCATGTCTTTTGCTCCAACTGCTTATGTTCGACATAGAGCAAATGCAGAGCTCTACGAGCATCGTCCGCCGCAGGGTCTGACGAATGCATCAACGTTCTTAGTTTTTCTATCGCAGCTCTGACAAACCCGGATTGTTCAATCTGATCCAAGTCCTCCGCGGAAGGCTCAGCAATCAAGCCAGTCGAATCCACATCCATATGCAATACGGATGCCTGCAATTTCTCAATCGCTTTGTCAATCTTGGCGCGGGTCTCCAAATTCACGCTACCTGCAAGCACCAACCGCACTACCAATCGATTCATTGGGACGTCAGTGCCAGAGAGTTGATTGGCAATATCAGCAATATCGCTTTCGTCAAAAACACTTTTCTCGATCTGGTGCCAGGTGAAGTATCCGGTCTTAATTTTCTGAACCTGAGGTGCTTGGCCCGGTCCCTCGATCTCTACCAGCAATACGTTTCCGGGGTCATTGGCCCGAAAGCGATCCGCTTCAGGCGTTCCCGAATACCAGATTTTATCTCCAATATCCATTGTGCCATGCCAATCGCCAAGGGCAAGGTAGTCGAGCCTTGCAGATGCAACTCTACCGTCGGCAATTGTATTGGGAGCTTCCCCTCGCACAGCAAGCCTGTTATCCAATGATCCATGCGCCAGACCAATGCGAATTAAGTCCGCGGCGCTCTCATAAGTGTCAAACCAGTCTGTCAGGTCGCGCTGCTCATGCCTCCTTTGAAGTGGTGCCGGCAGAACGACGACGGGATGATTCACTAACTTGTAAGGCTCAGGTTCGGTCAGCAACACAATGTTCGGCGTCGCGAAATTGTGCTTAATTTTGCTCCAAACACTTTCCGTCGTCGCCGGATCGTGATTGCCGGGTAGAAGCAGCCACAATCCCTCAAACTCAGCCATGGCTCCAAGTGTCTGCATGATTGTTTTCGCGGCAATTGTGTTGGTTTCGAAAACATCGCCGGCAACAAGTACTGCATCTACCTGGTGCTTGCCGGCCAAATGGGCGATCGCTCGCACAGTTTCGATTCGCCGTGTTCTCAAGAAGGCCCCGGCATCGCCCTCTATGTTTCCGAAGGCTTTGCCGATCTGCCAGTCAGCTGTATGAATGAATCTGAACAACGAGATATTCCTTCCCGGGAAGTTGGCGACACCTGACATCAATGAAGGCCGCGACTCAATATGATACGCTGCCGAGCGACGCCGCGAAACCAACCCTAACCGATATAGAATTGGTAACTGCGACTATAACATCGCCCACCGCAATATATTGGCAGTCCGCTCCTCCAAATAGTTTGACGGAGATGCTGCGCGGGAAGGTTGATCTCGCATGTAAGCCCCGGGGGGAATAGGTCGAAATGCCTGACATCGAAGACGGAGCCATTGTCGAAGTAAAAGGATCGGCGCGCGACCCTTATATTTTGAAAAACACTGGCGGCGTTTACTCCTGCAACTGTCCGGCGTGGCGAAACCAATCCATTGGCATCGAGCAGCGTACGTGCAAGCATTTAAGACATTATCGCGGCGAAGAGGCAGAAGCAGAACGGCTAGGAGGCGAGCTTCCGGAGCGGGTTTCACGTCCAAAAGCTTCAAGAGAGGCAGGATCGGAAGCGGGGGTAGACAGCTCTGAACCTGGACTGCTACTGGCTCATCCGTGGAAAAACGACGTAGACCTGACTGGTTGGTGGATGAGTGAAAAACTCGATGGTGTCCGCGCCTATTGGGACGGCAGCCAGTTTATCTCGCGCCAGGGAAACGTGTTTCTCGCACCGGAGTGGTTCACAGACGAGTTGCCTGCAGATGTTCCGCTTGATGGTGAGCTTTGGCTCGATCGCAAAGCATTTCAACGCACTGTCAGCATCGTTCGGCGACAGGACCGCAGCGATGCATGGAAAGACATCAGCTATGTAGTATTCGACGCACCCGCGGTGGATGATGTTTTCGAAGCACGAATGGCTTTCCTGCAGGAGTTCCTGGATGAACGACAACCGCGATACGCGCAACCACATCTGCAAGTGCGCTGCCAGGGTTTGACACACCTGAAGGAAGAGCTGGCACGTGTTGAAGCCATGGGCGGAGAAGGGCTGATGATGCGTAAACCTGCCTCCAGGTACGAAATAGGACGTTCCTTCTCATTGCTGAAGGTAAAAACATTCCACGATGCAGAGGCACGAGTGATCGAACACCTGCCCGGCACAGGGAAACACTCCGGACGCCTCGGTGCACTTGTAGTAGAAATGGACAACGGCACGAGATTTTCAGTAGGCACTGGTTTCACTGATGCAGAACGAGAAAATCCGCCAGCCATCGGAAGTTTGATCACATTCTCATATCAGGAATTGTCAGACCGCGGCGTTCCCAGATTTCCGTCCTACTTGCGACTGCGCACAGATATTAGCACGCAACCAATAACGGTATCACCACAGATACAGCCTTCTACATCGGCATGCGCAGCTACTGCACAGGCAGCATCACCCAGCACAGCAGGTGGTGCATATTCAGTGCAAACATCCTTGCCTACAAACGCTTCACCACGCCCCGCACCCGCGGCACCTCCGACATCGAAACAGAACGCTTCCGGTGTGCTCTCCTCAGGAGGCAACCTGCTCGGTCCTCGTTACTTCGAGTTTGTAGAAGGGACGTCGAGCAAATTTTGGGAGATCAAAGTTGTAGACTCGCAGGTAATTGTGCGATTCGGACGCATTGGAACGGACGGACTAGTTAAGCCGAAAGCATTCGCCACGAGCGATGCCGCAATGAAGTACGCCCTTGAGGTTATTGACGAGAAGATCGAGAAGGGATACGAGGAGACAGGTCGACCCGGTGCTAGCCTCAGCGAAGACAGTGATGATGATGATGATGAAGGCGAGGGAAGTGAACCTTCGAAAGTCTACGCGAAAGAGTCCGTACGACCAGAGGCACCATCAGTAACTCAGATCAACACGAAGCAATCCACAGCTGCTATCACCCCAAATAGTTCCAGTTCAAGCGTTGAGGCCACTACTGCAAGCAACCCACCAGCCATCGCCCCCGCACTTAAGCTGACCAAGGACCCGGGGGTGGCGCCCGCAGGCAGTTGCGCACTCGGTCCCCGGCTGTTTCAGTTTGACGATGGCTCATCGAGCAAGTTTTGGGAAGTGAAGGTTATCGACAAACAGGTAATTGTTCGGTTCGGAAAGATAGGCACAGAAGGACAAGTAAAGCCAAAACCGTTCCCCTCACAGGATGCGGCACTCAAGTATGCTGAGAGAATAATCGAAGAGAAGGTCGGAAAAGGATACGAGGAAGTAAAACCGGATAGCGAAGAAACTTTCGACGACGATGATGTGGACGAGGTCGCTCAGCCGAGCCCTCCGTCTTTGAAGCTCGCAGCAAATCCTTCGGTCCTACCGAAGAGACCGGCACCCAAAGAAGAAGAAGAAGAAGAAGATGATGATGATGATGATGATGATGATGATGATGACGTCGCTCCAACCAAGAACGAAGCTAATGAGACCGAGAGCAACGGCACCGCATCCAGTACGGGCGGAGAGAAACCTGCGTATGGTCCCAAAGTTCTGCAACTAGACGATAAATTCTGGGAAATCACAGTCATCGGCAAAAACGTATTCGTCAGAACCGGTTCGTTGGGTACGTCGGGGCAAAGCCAGCGAAAGCCCTTCCCGTCAGAAAACGCCGCAGTACAATATGCACAGGCAATGGTGGGAAGCAAACTACGCCAGGGCTTCGTAGAGAAGAACTAACTTGCTCACAGCGCACAGCAGTCCTCATCCGACTTACGCCGGGGAGATTCGGGGCTGACGCGCCAATCCCCCAAGATTTCCTCATTATGCAGCTCGTTCCCATCCATTGTCTCAACGCGTGCACACCTCTGATTCCGGCAATTTCAAAGCCCACCGCAGTCCCGCACCAGAATCCTTGTTGCCGTAGACTTTCGGAGCATTCCAGCCCCGCATTGTTGCGGTTTGCAAAGTTCAGCGCGGTTTTCCGAGCAATTTTTCTTGCTCCGCTTTTTGACACGGCTGAAATCGCAACGAAAGTACCGTGCGCAATCAGAACGGGGAAAGCGCGAAGAGGCTGATAGTCAATCGCTTTCGCCGACCGGTCATCTCATCACGCTCACAAAGTCACAAGGCCTAGCGTGGTCCAAATTTTCAGTCCTTTTCGCCGAAAACTTCTGATAAGCCCAACTACGCTCGTACGGTCCAATTTGAAGCCTTTGTGCGGCAAAACACCGCACGGAGCCGAGGTTAGCGGCGCCAGGAGGACCGTTCTCGACATGAATAATTGGATTGTCTTTTGACGAACCCAAAGAACCTGAAGAGGCAAGTTTGCGTCTAGTCCCAGTAGGTGCTTGTTAATCAGTAGTTAGCGGATGTACAGCGAACAAAGTCGATCCTCAAATAGGGCCAACAAATATGAATTGGGCTTACAAAGAACCGAAACAAAAAGCTGGCTCCATCCGCCTAACCTCCTACGTGCCGGTACGTACAACGTCATTGGATTTAGGTGATTTGCCATGTCCGTTGTGAAAAGAGTTCGAAAGGATCACCGTATCGATTTGAGAGCGACGGCCGAGCAGAAATCTATGATTGAGCAGGCAGCCCGTTTAAAGGGCATTTCCCTGACCAGCTTCATCATGGGTGCAGCCTGTGACTCCGCGCAGCAAGTGATGCGGGACCAACATAACTTCGTGGTATCCGATGAGCAGTGGAAGGCTTACTTTGAAGCTCTGCCGCCGCCGCCTGAGAGTTCGGCTTTGCCGCAGTCTCAACAGCAGCAGCAGCAACAGCAACAAATCGGGTCTGACGCAAAAGCTCAGGGTCAACCATAACCGAAGAAGTTGCGCATAGCGGCGCCCCCTCCAATGCAGCAAGAGCAAGATTTACCTGTCCGGGGACTAGGTCGAATCGTCGTGAATAATTGCGACTGCTCACGCGTGCCAAGAAGGGGCGCCCTTTGCACCTTATTGGTGAACCGGTTACTAGGAACCGCGACGACGAAGCGTGGACGGAACACGTCGGCCTTGCGGTGTTATATCCATGAGCTGGCCATTTGCAGTGATTACGTGCTTCTGCTGTCCACCAATCGAGATAATCAACTCGTTGTTGGTCAATGAAGCCGAAAGCGCATTCGGAGCCGGTGGATTCGTGGGGGCCGGCACAGTTATCTCACGCGCTTCACCCGGCAGACGGAAACTGGTTACGCGATCCCCGGACATGTTGACGTTCCACTGAGTAGCAGCGGGAGCGCCCCCGGAACGAAAGACCTCATTGCGAGTTCCATCGCCGTTAAAGACCGTTTCCCTGGACTGAGCGCCAGGAGTGGTTGGTCTTCTAACGAGTGTTCCATTTTCGCGGAGAACGAGCTCCTCTCCAGTCCCACGCGTCACTGTAGTGCCATCGGGAAGCTTCACGGAGGTAATGGTGTCGGGCAGTTTAACCTCGGCTGCCGCTGGCGGCTGTCCAAACTTCAAGGCCTTCTCTGCGCCAGGTGGAGCCGACACAAATTCCCAGGCCTTGTATTCGCCGTTGGTGCCGCGGGTGAGTAACTGATCGATGGTTCCGTCAGCCTTGAGCTTGGTGCGCCGATTTCCTTGATCAATGGTAGTACCGGTCGGTCCCTGGCGACCACTTCTCTCAAATGTGGTAGTGACAATGCGACCATCGGGATGAATTTGTACGATCTCTTTATCCTTTTCTTGCTTGATTACATTGTTCTCGATCGTAATCGGTCCATCCGCTTTGTTCAGCTTCGGAGCGCCGCCAGGTCCCGGACCTTCGATGCCGGTTATTTCCGAGGTCACCGTCGCCGGTGGCAAAGCAGGAGCTTCGGTAATTTTGAATTCGCCGATCTGATTCCTCAGCGACGTTCTCAATCCTTCGCGATTGGTTGTGACAGAACTGCCGTCTTTGGCAACGTCGACTCGATGCTTAGCAGGATCAGCCGAATTAATTATCGTTAGCGAGTCTCCGCGGTCGATAGTAACGCGTCCTGTGTTTTCGTCGATTCTTATGGAGACGCGTGGAGGTCCGTCCTTACGCTCGAATACTTCATCCTTAGTCTTTCCGGGTATCCCCGGAATGGTTATTTTGTCGAGTTCCCTTACGTCACCCTGAGGCGCAGTGTTGGGCCGATAGTTCAAGGTCCAAGCCGGACCGTCTTTCGGTTGAAGCTTTCCTTCGTTCTTTTTGACTTCTACTTCCAACTTGAACTTGTCGTTAGCACGCACACGAGAATCAGCGGTATCTATGCGAATGCGCCCATCAAGCGAGTTTAAACGATCGAAGTTTCCGCTTCCCTTGACGCTTTCTTGAGTCACTGCACCGGTGCCATCGAGACGAATTGCCCCGCCACCATTGGCAGTATCAGCGATAACACGGCCCGGTGGTTTGGGATCAACAACTTTGTCAACGACGACTCTGTTTCTGCTGTCCCTGTGACTAGTTATGTTCCATGTTTCCGTCTGAGCACCGTTCTGGCGCTCCATTCTCACCGGGTTGCCGGTCTGATCGCTAACCAATGAAACGTTACTACCGAGCCGTTCAATCGTACCGTTTGGTGGACTGGCCGTTGCGGGTGTTCTCTCTAGAATTCGCCCTTCCTTTGTGACCTCGACAGGGAGATCGGTCGGTTTGGGATTGACCGGCTTGAGAACTCCACCTTCCATTTTATGAGTTACGACAGCCGGATTTCCTGTGCTAATCTCAGTGCATTTGTCTCCAGTGAATTTGAAATTCTGCACTGTGGGCGGCGTTCCCGGCACCGTGCGAGTCCTCGGATTGCCTGCCTCGTCGAACTGAACGATAGTGCCATTATCATATCTTCGCGCCACTTCCTTGCCGGTCGTTGCATTCAACTCCGACAGTGATGGTGAAGTCGGATCCTCGTTTCGACGAATGTCCACTTCTCTGGTTGTGGCCGCGGGAGGAACCGCACCCGGTATCGGTCTGGTCGCACGAATGACAGTGGTGCCATCGGCAAGAGATCGGGGTGTGCCCTCAATCTGACCGTTCATTCCTGGAAGCTTCCAAGTTTTTCCATTGTCTGCGGAAGTCCACGCCTGTCCATCAGGTCCCTTGAACTCGCGCCGGGCGCCCGCCGCTGTCTCTGTCGTGCCTCTACCTGGATGCTCGATCGAGACATCGGCTTTAGCAGTGCTGCCCGGAGCCGGAGGCTTCTCACGAATTATCGCACCATCGCCGGTGACAAAAATGTTCTGCTGAATTGTAGCAGGATTTTCGGCCGTAGCCGGGTTCGGGGCCGGCTCTCGGCGCCACGTGTTGAATCCGGTCGGCTCTCCGATTTTACGCGGCGGCTGACGTCGGCCAGGTTGCCCTGCTGTCTCCGGAGAACCGTCGGCAACCGCTGCTCCCATCATGGGAGCTTTCTCCTGGCCTTGCCTGATCAGCTTCTCCTTCATAGAACCATCGCGATTGAATGTGACATGTTCTTTAAGATCGCCGTCGCCATCATAAGCAAAGGTTTGAGACTTCGTTCCCTTAGGCTGTTGAATCTCAGTAACGCGACCTTCCGCATCGCGCTTAACACTCGTGTCTTTGAAATCGGTAACCGAAGTCTTGTCTCTCTTATTGAAAGTAACGGATAACGGTTCGTTCTCCCGTCCGGGTTTGAACTTATAAGTGACATTGTCGCCATTCACCACGGGTGCGCCATCGAGCTCTCGATAGTTGCCTCCACCGGCATCGGCCCTGTTGATGGTGCGTGCCGCCGTTGGCGGCGGACCGGGATTTGCAGGAATCACTTCAGTTTGCGTTCGTGCATTCCAATCAGCCGTAATGACCTTGGTTTCCTTACCGGCAGCATCTCTAAACTTAACGCTTGCGGTGTCGTTAGGCGGAGTGCCATTACGTTCGAGAATAGAAGGCTTACCCTCCTGGAATCCCTGTTGCCCCGGTTTCGGAGTGAACTCAACAATGGTGCCACCATTTGGTCCGGGTCTCTTCTCGCCTACGCGCCATTCAAAACCATCCCAGAATTTGGTCGGTCCCGGGGTATTTGTCGGCGGAGGACCAACCTCTGTACGCTCGTAGTTCTTCATATTGATGGACACAAGGCTGCCATCGGCTTTCTTGATTTGTTCGATGCGATCGGGTCCGTCGCCGGTCTTGTAAGTGACTTCACCACGTTTGTTGACGTGGAAGTCTCCGACAATTCTGCCGTTTTCGACTTTAACCTTGAAACCATCCAGTACGGTGTCGCCATTTAAAGGTCGACCGTCTGCTCCTCTCAGAGGCGGCACGACGTCGAAGCCGGCTGGCGGACCGGCAGTACGAGTCAGCTTAACTTCCGGACCATCTTTAGGCTTTATGGTAAGTTCGTTTACCTTTCCATTGTCGCCAAATCTGGGGGTGTATGCGGTGTCACCAACTCTCGTGCGGTCAGGCATGCTTGTGGTCGGGTTAATCGCAACACGCTCGCTCTCCGGCATCGGCGTCGGTCTATCGCCAGGGTTTGCGGTCGCGGCAATGTCACCGGTGCGGCCAATCGTACGATTTCCATTAGCCATTACATCGCCGGTTCGCGGAGTGTTTCCGAGTCCAATCGGGGCCTCATAGTTGGGCGGAGGCGGCGGCGTGCCATCGCGTCTTTCCGATATCTTCATGGGAGTTGTGGAATCATTGAGAAGATATTGGCCATTGGCTAGGCGAGTAATCCTACTGATTTCAACGTTTTGCGTTTGCGGGCTACCACCCCGTTCGATAGTCAGAACTTTGGTAATTTTCGGACTTAGAGTTGTCGTTACATCGCCATTAACGTTGAAATCCTGCCTGATAGCTTGTGGTGGTCCAGGAATGTCAAGGCGTCGGTTGATTCCATTGCGAGGCGGATCAAAAGTTGATTCAGTGGAATTATCAGCGAACTTGATTTTGACTTCTTTGCTGCCAGCATCCGACATCGGAGGTTTTGGTGTGATCTCGGCTCTCTCACGAACGCCTTGCTGGTTGTCGCGGAATCTTGTGACAAGGTTCGCACCATCTTCCGGACGACCAGAACCGGCATACTCAGTGACAACCGCGCGGCCCTGTGGGTCGCCAGCCTTGTATGCTGTTACCTTACTGATTCGAAGTTGTTCGGGATTGCCGCCAACCGTTGCAGGTGTAAATGTGGTTTCAGTTCTATCTGCGAAGCGGCTGACAGTTCTGCCAGCACGACGCTCAGGCGACGAGCCGTCGCCGATCAGTTCCGGATGGGCCTTGAAAGTTTCCGTCTGAAGCGGCCGAGTACTAAGTACGCTGTCACCATCTTTGATCGGAGGATAATTTGTTAACGATTCACGCTCTCCGGGGCGAGCATTCGGGAAGGTAGTAACAACTCTACCATCGGCGAACGTTCGGACCTGCTCGCTGGCTGGTGGCTGCCCGGTTCTGGTGGCAACAGGAATATCCTTGATGGTAGCTTCGGCTACGGGGACTCGTTGCTCGGGCGGTCCCGGTCTGACCTCAGCGTACTGCTCGCCGGGTCTACCCTTCGGATTGAACTCGATCGTGCGATTATCCGGTGCAGGCATCGTAGTAAGCACTACTCCATCCGGCCGCACAACCTGGCTGCGATTGGACGAAGTATCCAGTATTCGAATTGACGTTTTGTCCGCTGTATCTTCATCAACTAGCTGAACGTCGGGAAGCAATCCCCCACAGTTTCGGTTCGCCAACTCGGCCGCTCTGTTGAGGAGACTCGCACCACCTTGAGGACTACCAGGTGCGTTGATTTCGTCCAACAACGTCTGGGATGACTCCACACGAGTCTTTTCCGCTACTTGGTAATCAGAGGTGCCGGTCGGTAGTAATTGTTCGTCAGTCGGCTTTGGTGCATCTGGTGGCATTGGTGCAATCCTAGTTCGTTATCTGCTTCGGGCTGGCTATGCTTTTCAATTCAGTTCGATTCGAAGAACACAACGGTCTTAGTTTGTTATTCCTCGTTTCCCGGCGATTGCGCACAAATAGGACATAAAAATCCTTGAGCGCTCCTCTTGATTAAAAGCCTATGTCCGAATCGTGACTTTAATGTGGCAAATACGTAGTGGCAGAAGCAATTAACATTAAACGCCAAAGACGCTTGGGCAACAACCGTTTCAGGGCTGCACAATTCCACAGCCCCCCCTGCGCGAGCATGCATCAACACGCCCGCCGAATCTCAGATTTGTGCACTTTTGGGTCTGGTAAGAAAGTTCCGATCGAGAGGTTTGATTCGAGCGTTTGAAATTTTTCAAACCGGGTACGATGGCGGGTCGATTCCACCCCTGTTTCTATCCGGTTGCCTCGGTTCCTGGACATTAGTACAATGCGGTTCATGAAAACGACAGCACCACTAGTCTCATCTGCAATGATCATAACGGCTCTGATAGCCGGTGTCGGCGACGGCAGAGTCGATGCACAACAGTCACGACCGTCGAGTGGTGCAAGAATCGATGTCCTGTCGAAAACCGCTCGCTCCGGCGTCCGATACCAACTCTATTTCAACAACAACTGTTCGGCTGCATTTTCAAATTTCCGACCGAATGCCCGGGATGGAAAACTTTTCTTCTGCATACCGGCAGCGTTCACTGCATCCGACAACAACATCGATGGCGTATTCATCTGCAACGGAAAAGTCGGCAATTCAGATCGAGTGAATCCGCGCATTGGCGGCGCCATGATTATTCAGGACGGAGCTTGTAGGATTTTCCCTACAAACGGCGGAAAGTTACTCACTCCGGAATTCGTCAATCATTCCGCAGCCAGGAAGGATTCGCTGTTTCAACAGTTCCAGGTCGTAATTCAGGGGCACGGCGAAAAGTTCTCGGATAAGACAGTGTGCCAGCGCCGAGGAATTGCAACATTCGCCGATGGCAAGCTGGCAATCCTGGAGAGCATAGACCCGTTATCACTAACGGATTTTGGACTTGACGCGGCAGGTTTTGGCGTACAAGATTTGCTGTACACTGACATGGGTCCGTGGAGCGAAGGATGGTATCGGAACGCTGAAGGAAAGATCATTGTTATCGGACAGAGTCGCTCACTCACACACAAGCAGACAAACTGGTTTTACCTGCGCAGCAAATCGTAAAGACAGAAGGTTTTTGCGTGGCATTACACCACACGGCGGGTACATCATGAAGTGCCTCCTCTCTGTGTGGAACCGTTGCTCGGTTGCAAAACTAGAGGTGCACTCTTTCGGTGGCACATTGAGTCAGGCTATGCAGACGGGTTGAGATTGTTAAGGGCGGAGAGGCACCATGCGGCTTGGCGAAATACTGCTGAACGCGAAACTAATAAACGAAAAGCAGCTCTCAGACGGACTGTCTTACGCCAAATCGAAAGCGATCCCGATTGGTCGCGTTCTGAAGCTTCTTAAGTTCATTGAAGAAGAAGACCTCAAGTCGGCACTGCGCACGCAAGAATTAGTGCGACTCGGCTTGAACCCCGAAGTAGCGCTGCCTGTACTTTCTCGTGTAGCAAAAGAGAAGGTCAGCTTTGACCTTGCCCTGGTGGACATGATCAACCAGCTTCATTCGAAAAGTAATGGAACACAGCCTGTAGCGGCGCAGCAACCATCGCCGGCGGCAGCAGGGGGCGCAGCAGCGGCATCGCGTCTGCAGACGACCGAAATTCGCAAGTTGTCTCCCGCTGAGCTCCTGAAAGAAGGCGATAACAAGTTGATGGAAGATCGGTGCGCCGATGCCGAGAAACTATACCTTCAAGCAAAAGAACATGCAGAAGGGCTCTTCGGCCAGGGCAATCTGGAAACCACCGCGCCGCTCTTGAAGCTTGCCAATCTTTACCTGGTCACAGACCGCTTCAGCGAAGCAGAAAGCTTGTATATGCAAATTCTGCAAGTGAAACAAAATTCGTTTGGCGAACAGCATCCGGCGGTGGCAGAGGCGCTGGACAACATTGCAGACTTGTATATTGCTCGGGACGAGTTTGATAAAGCCAGACAGTTCCTGCATATTGCGGTGATGATTCGCGAGAAATCACTTCCCAAAGAAATCGACGGATATCTGGAAACAGTCAGACGATTGAACGTTGCGTTGCAACATAAAGGCGAGGGCGAAGGAAAACGCGTTAGACTTGGCGAACTGTTAACCGAAGCGGGTCTGGTCGGCAGTGCGCCTCTTTCGCAAGCGTTGCAGCAATCGCGAAACTCAGGCATTCCGCTTGGAAGCGTTCTCCAGGAAAGCGGACTGGTTACCGGGCGTGATCTGCGTTCAGTATTAAATGCTCAGTTCGTGATTCAAGAGAACAGGCTTCCAGAGCAAATCGCTGTGATGGCCCTAAAAGCTTCGTTCATGAAAGGCGTTGGCTTCAAAGAGCTCATTGTTGCCGCAGGTTTGGTACCGGTCGATCATCAAGACGAGTCGTCCGCGCGGCTTGTTCTTGAACAAGAACGCTTGCTGGCACTAGAAACAGAGCACGGTCCGGAGGCACCGATTGTCGCCAGTGCGGTACTGGAATTGGCGGACAAATATGCGGAGCGAAACCGCCTTACTGAAGCAGAGGGGTTATACCGGCGAGCAATCAGCATACTTCGGAAAAATCCAGAAACGGTTTCAGCCGCAGACGATGCTAATCATCGTCTGGCGCAGCTTTTCATGACTCAGGAACGTTATTCACAAGCAGAACCACTTTTGCTGGAGACATTGCAGTCGCGCACCGCATCCGGGGACACATCTTCGAAGGATGCATTCGTATGCTTAAAAGACCTGGCAAGAATTGCTCACATGCAAGACAACCTTCCCATAGCAGCAAATTTCCTGCGCTCGGCAGTTTCCGTTCTAGTGACGTTACCTCATTGCATCGTCTCGCCTGAAGACATGCGCTGGATGATCGTCTGCCTCACGGACGCATCGATGCTGCCTATGGCTCAAGCAATGTTGCAACACCAGGTTGCGCAAGCAGAGAAGAATTTCGGACCCGGTGCTGTAGAAACAGCCCAGCTTCAGCTGGAAGCGGGGAATTTTCTTTTCAGCCATGACAACAAAGTCGACGCAAAAACACATTTCAGGAAAGCGCTTTTAGCATACAGGCATCATCTGAGCGCCGGAGATCCCCTTATCGCGCAACTAGCTGAGAAGCTGTCTCAATGCGCCATCGAAGCAGGCTAAGCAATCCTTTGCTAAAGCTTGAGGTCTTTGATCATTCGCCTGGCGGACAATATTCCAGAGATGCCGCAAAAGCTCACACCTGAGCCGGGGTGACTGGAACTACCGGCAAGGTATAACCCCTTCAGATACGGGCTGCGGTGCCCGGACAAATCCTCTTGCGCTGCGACGGTTGCCATCGTCGGATTGGTGCTGTCGCGAAACAATGAGAACTCTCGTCCCCATCCTGCCGGTGTTCGCGTTGCCAAAAGCCTGTGTTCACGAACCATCTGACGCCACCAGGATTCATGCAATACCGAAGCCAAAAACTCCGCCTGTCCGCTATGTCCCAAATGCTCGGCTTCATAGTGCGGTAAAGGAGCAATCAATCGCGCCGGCTGCCACTCGGCACCGTCGGCAGTGCCTGTAATTGCATCCGGGCGAATTAGCATTCGGCAGGAGTTTGCGCCGTCGGGCAAGAAGAAGCGCAGATAAGGCGGTTCGGCAATTCCTCGCACCGACATATAAGCGCAAACTCCCGGCGAATAGAGCGGAAGTTCATTAAACTGTGTTCGCAATGCTCGGGAGAGCCCCGAGTCAGCCAGCATCAGATAAGTGTTCTGGGCCCCACAATCAGACAGAACCAACTTCTCGCTGATCATTTCCCCTTCAGCGGTGAGAACTCCTTGTACTGCCGTGTCTCGCACCACGATTCGATTTACCTTCGTATTGAACCTGAAGTTGACTCCTAACTTCAATGCGGCCGCGGTGAGAACTTTCGATATGGCGCACATCCCTCCCGCCGGCAGAAAAGCTCCAGTTGAGTGAATCAAAGCTGTAATCAGGGCCACTGACGCAGGCACCTCTTGTCTGGTCTTACCATTCATGCGGGCCCAAATCCCGACCGCGTCAGCCACCGGTCGCGGCAGCTTCGCATTTTTCAGCATGGCATCAAGCGACTGACGCATGAACGGAATGTGCGCTGCCGCCCCCATTGACATGATTCTTGCAGCGGTCGGTCGACCGGCACCGAGAACAGGAGAGTACTCTTTGTAAACTCGCAGCATGTTTTTCACGAACACAAGGTACTGCTTTCCAGCACGCGGCCACTGAGATTCAAGTTGCTCTGCTGTTCGATCAAGACTGCCAAATATATGAACGCCTTCGCCGGAACCATCGCGCACTTCATAAACCTGATCGATAGCGCGCAAATCAAGCTCGTCAAAATCAAGGTTCAGCTGAGCAAACACCCATTTCAACCCCTCACTGTCGAGCATGATGTAAGGTCCGGTGTCAAAGAAGACGCCGTTGGTCACGAAGCCGGAAGCGAGCCCTCCAGCATGAGGTCTAGCTTCCAGCACTGTTACCGCCAACCCGGCCTGAGCAAGGGTTATGGCGGCAGTGAGTCCGCCAATGCCAGCGCCAATTATGACTACCGACGGAACCATTGAGGGTCTCTCCTTCGGCATCTTGAATTCTTGATTGACATAATATCAAAGAATACCAGCGATCCTTACGCTTGACAGTCCCTTTCCGTTCCAGTTCCGAGCAAAACAGCGGCAACTATGAATTCGAATTGAAGTGAAAACACTCGGACTCACCGCATTCCTTGGCGTTATAATCAGCACCGGGGAGTAAGAGTTCAGATGCATAGCTGTTGGAATCTTGAGTCGCGAGCCCTTCTTGAGAATGTAGCTTCTACGCTAAACGACGCGATTTTCGACGTCGCGGCGCAACGCTGCGAAGCCCTGTGTAATTGCATCTCACTTATTCTGCCTTATGAACGAAAGACGTTTTCAGAATCGAGCAATCTTTTGCGCGCAAGCGAATTTGACGCTCTTAATCAAGCCGCCAAGCAGATTCTTAATGAACTGAGCGACGAAGTACCTTGCTCAAGCACGAAAACGCCGATCCTTTGTTTGATAGACGGTTTTCTGGATGAACAGATAGACCTTCAACAATCGGCAGATCTAACCTATCGAATCGAAGCCTTGTTCAAAACGCTGCTAAACGTGCTCATGGGCAACCCGGCACGCCGACTTGCATGCTACGGCAGTTTACGTCGCACCGAGAAGAATCACCACGTAGTAGCCGATATACCGGGTAAATGGTATCAAGGCACCATAAAAGGATTCGTATTCAAATGGAACAACTACCCGATTTTCAATGCAGATTCGGATGGTGCGGAAATCGTGGTGGACGTGCTTGAGTCGGAAGCACTGGCGGAAAATTTCGAAAGGCTCGATGAGTTTGAGGGCACTGATTACCAACGCAATGTTGTTGTTGTTGCTGTCAACGACACCTTACTGTTTTCGAACGTGTATTCCGGTCGTGTAGATTGACCGCGTCAAAGCTGTGCGTGACCGGTCCCTGAGGGAATGAACAAAACCGATACTGGAGTGAATTGAATGTTTAGATTCGGTAAATCGCAGGACTCCTCGCGCAACAATCCCGAATTGCTCGCGATTCCAGAATCGGAAGATTTGCAATTTGCGTTGTCTAAAGCGCAAAGGAACTGGAGAACATCGGTAGACCTTCCCTTTCGGGTCCAGGACTCGAGCGTCAGCTTTACAGTCGTGGTTAAGTGCGAGATGGGCACTGGACTTCCTTGCTGGACACTTTATCGAACAGATGTGCCGGGTTCGCCGGTCTTGTGGACACATAAGAGCAACGACGTGCTTTTGATCCACAATCTCATTTCTCTGGAGTACACTGCGGCAAGCGAGAAGGCCGCAGCAGAATCCGCGGGGGCAGCGGCGGCTCCAAGCGCCGCGCAAGCGCAGCCAGCCGCATCATCGAGCGGAGTTGAGCTAAATCCATATGTGGCCCGTCTACAAGAACTTGGACGCTACGGTTCCGTTGGAGCTGAGACGCAGACTTCGTCATCCCCCGGCTCGGCTTCTGCACTGTCCGGCCAGGCCCCGACTGAATTGCCGGACAGTTCGGTCTCAGTTTCAAAAGACACCGCGGCAGAATCAAGCTCCTCTCCACCACAGCACAATACTGCTAGCAAGCCATCGATAGAGACAAGCTGGAATGACGCTTCACCGCCTGACCAAGCAGCATCTTCGCCGGCTGCGGATGCTCTATCCGCGCGAGCTAATGCGGCTCAAACCTATCTTGATTGGTTGGAAGGACAAAAGACTATCGCAGCCGACACAAGCACAGTGCCGACGTCGGACGTCGGCGAGATTCCGCAAAGTGCCAGAGCTGACGCAGCGAAACTCAAAATGTCGCGCGAAATCAAGTTAACTCGCAATTCCATCGAATGGAGTCTTTCCCGCAGTGACACTGGAATACTCACCTACCAGGCTTTTGTTTACTTCTTCGAGAACGAATGCATCCGCTTCAACCGCGGTGGTCTACCATTTTCGATTCTGCTATTTGATGTGCGCAGAGAGTCGTCATTCGGAAGCTCGGCGCTGTCCCCGGAATCGATGCGAGAAGTTGGTGAACGATTGCGCTCATTTAAACGTCAACTTGATGTGTTAGCGCATTTTGAAAACGATGAGGGATTTGTTTTTCTTCTTCCTCATACAGGTCCGGAAGGCGCACAGCTCTGCATGGACAGAGTAAAACAAGTGTTGCTGGAAGGTGAATCATTGTTGTCCGCTATGGACTCCAGCAGTATCAAATTCAGTTGCGGAATCGCATCAATGCCGGAAAACGGAACCACTCCCGAAGACCTGTTGTTTACTGCACGCGAGGTCAAGAAGTCCCGGGAGTTTTAGCTCCCTGGCATAATAGGCAGCGTCAACCGAGAAGGTCTTCCGCTGTCATGAAACAACTTTTGGCAAGAAACTCGAATATCTGAGAGCTGAGTTTGAGCCAACGGTTTGCCGGAGTTAGAGTTTCGATCCATTGCCGGAAAATTCGAACTGGTCACGTCTAGACGCACACTATGACCGGAAAGAAACACCATGGCGGTATTACCCAGGGGAATCTCATACTCGTAAACAGCATTGGGATCGAGCAATTCAGGTTTCGATCGAGACTTGCGAAAACGAGCTCTCAGGTGTCCCTCAAGGATATTCAACGCTTTTCCGCATGGATAGACATCCACCAGGCGAACGGAAAAATCCGTATCAACCACGTCTGTAGCCAAATAAAGCGTTGCCTTGACCAACCCCGCGATCTCCAGATCATGCACAAGAGGGGAGGATGTGTAAACCAGAACATCATTGCGAAACTCCGCTAGAGCTTGATCAGCGGGTCCCATCGGCGACGACGATTCGTCACAGCAGCTTCGTCCGCCCAGACTCATAACCGGGTCGTCAGGATCGTAGACCCACACATCCGGCAATTCCTCCATCGGTGAGGCACCGTCTAAAGTGCCCCATCCGTTTCTAGAATTAGCTTTGCCCTTCGAGTGAAGGAAAAAGTCGGTTGATTTTGCTTCGGCTGGCGGCCACTGCGAACTGCTGCGCCATTCGTTGCGTCCCATCAAGAAGTACGACACTGCAGGTTCGGTATCAATCGCATTCGAATGCCCCTGGAGGAACTTATCGAACCAGAGCACCTGCAGTGAGTCGATCACATTGCGTGCATCGTCGCCAAAATCGACAGCACCGATACATTGTTTCCACGGCACGTGGTGCCACGGACCAATCACCAATTTCTGATTCTGGCGCGAACGCTCATCTCCCGCTGATTGCCTCAATCCATTAAAATTCTCAATTACACCTTCGAGAAAGACGTCATACCAGCCTCCAATATGCAAGGCGGGAGAGCTGATCTGCGCATAGCGCGTTTTGATCGACCAGCGCTTCCAATAGTCATCATCTATGTCATGAGTGATCCAATCGTAGTAATAGTGCGCAGGACCTTCCGCGTCCAGTGAAGGCGGCATGTGCGTCCAGTATTGCGTTCCTGCATTGAGCAGTGTCTCGGTGAGCTGCTCTTCTTTAACGGAATTGCGTTGACGCCGAACAGCATCGCGTCCAAGGAACCAGGCCCAATTTCGAGCGAAGGCAAGCTGAAGTGCACCACCGCGATAGGTCCAGCCTTCATAGAAGTCTGAACCAGTCATCGCCGGAACCATCGCGGTCAGGCCTGTGCCAGCTCCGATGGCAGCCATCAGCTGAGTGGTGCCGCAGTACGAGAATCCGTAGGTCGCAATCAATCCATTGCTTCCGTGCAACGTTTTCAGCCAGTCTAAAGTATCCCGCCCGTCTTCAGCCTCATGTCGAAAGGGATACCATTCTCCTTGCGATCTCCAGCGTCCGCGAGTGTCCTGAACAACCACAATATAGCCGAAACGCGCATACCAAATCGGGTGCGCATAGACTCCGGTTAACGCGTTACCTTTATTATAAGGTGTGCGAACCAACAGTACCGGTGCTAACTTAAGTCCAACCGGTCGATAAATATCGGCAAAAAGAACGGTACCATCCCTCATCGGAACGGGAACATCCTTTTCGACGGAAACTTCTGCAAAACGTGGCTCCGGGGCCTTCCACGGTATGGTCATTTACGCTCCTAATTCGCCGGTCTGCTCCTGCGCTCACAGATCCTGCAACGAGCCTACCCGCAGTCTCTGCGCTAACGCTCGACAGTTTACTGCGTTTGGCACTTCGAACCGATTCTTGACGTCTGCCAGACAGTACTCCGGTGTCGGCTTTACTTTTGCAAAACCCCGGAAACTTTCAGGTTCTAAACGTGACCACAGTCACTGTTTTTGATGACTATAGGCTGATGTTGAAGATGCCAACAGGGTCCGACAATATAAGGTAGGAAGTCATTTAGAGTTTTCGGCGTCCGCAAAGAGCTCGAGCGCACAGGAGCCTTCGATATGAAGAATCGCATCGGGATAATTTGGTTGGTAGTACTGACGGTGTACATGGCTTACACCACAACCGATACCTACAATGTGTTGAAAACAGTGGCCAGCAATCAGAGATTCACATTGTTGTACATGGAAAAATCCACCGAAGTGCTCACCAGAATGAACGCATCTAAGGCCGACGTTAGCCAAAAGTAGAAAACAGCAGTCGCCCCTTTCGTTGAACCGCACTTTTGCTTGGTCAGAATTTCACCAGTTTTTCCGACTAGCCTTGCCGCTTGACTTCGGCCCCGAGTCTCTAAAAGCGTTGGTCAATTTGGTCAGATTTTCATCTGTTTTTCTGACTGGAGGTCTGTGCTTGTCGCCTCCCGAGGAAGGCGGATTTAATCTTTGTGCAGGACGCTTCGGTAGACGCCGCATTTCGGATTCAACCTTCCTAATTCCTTTACTTGTTCGTCAGTGAAGCGATCGTATGAAATGGCAATGCGGTAGATTTTTCCAGACTGCACAAGTCGGCGTAGTCCCTCCATCGTCACCTTTGTATCTATCAGGTACAGAGTACCTGCTGGTGCTAATGTAATCAGAGCGTCGACACCGTCATCACTTACAGTGGTGCCCGAGAGATTTAAGTAGTTGAGCTTTAGTGGTGCCAGTTTCTTGAGCCCTGCATCATCGACTTTCGTCGAGGCAAGATTCAGCATCATGAGCTTCTTCATTGTTGCCAGGTCGTCTAAGCAAGCACTGGTCACTTGCGTGCCGTTCAAATCCAAATCTGAGACATGCGCGTTACCGTTCAGATTCTTAACGCCCTGGTCACCAATGGCAGTACCGGTCAGTGTGAGCCGGTCAATGAAAGTGGTGTTCACTCCGACGAGAAACTCATCGGACACTTTTGTTTTGCTGAGGTCGAGATCTCGCAAGCCCGGCAGAGCCAACAGCGCCTTGGCACCGGCAGTAGTGATATCTGTCTTTCCCATTGTAAGGCTGCGCAATTGCGGACAATTCTTCAGATAAGGAACGCACGCATCAGTGACCTTCGTTCCCTTCAGATCCAAAGTAGAAAGAGTCGCTAAGAGCGCGATGTTACGCAAGGAAGCATCATTGACTTCCGTGCCGGACAGAGTCAGCGTGGTCAGTCCCTGAAAGCGCTCGGCTCCTAACGATTGAATTTTGCTCCGGCTAAGATCCAGCCTCTGCAATTGCGCCATGGCAGGTATCTGAGCGAAATCGGCATCGGTCAAATTCTTGCTATCAGAGAGACTCAGGCTCGTCAGTTTAGGTATGGAAGCGAACTTCCGCAAGTCAGCAATGTCTATCTTCGCTGACGGCAAACTCAATGATCTAAGTTCGGGGCAATTTACAGCGAAGTCGAGCAACTTGCCTGAATTGTCGCCGCCAGTTGCGGACATTCCAACAATTTTGTCTGCGCCATCATTCCAGGTCCACACGTGAGTAGATGCAGATCTGTCTTTGGAAGGCAGCTCAAAGGAAAGCGTAACATCTTTAGGTACTCCTGCTTTCAATGCATCGACTTTCGCTTGCGTCAGCCCGTCAATCGAGACGCTCAGTCGCCTCAAGCTCGGATTCTTACTAGCGGCGGAAGCGACAAATTCCTCCGGCGTGATGCTGGTGCCTGAAATGTTTAGTGCTTCCAGATTCTTGTATCCCGCAATCAGCTCAAGGCTAGCAGCAGTGACATTTGTGCGGGAAAGATCAAGATCTTTCATCGCGCTCAAGTCCTTCAAGTGGCGAAGTCCCACATCGGAAATCTGGTTTCCAGCCAAACCGAATCGCTCAATGTGTCGTAGATTCGCAAAATTGCTCAGCCCGACGTCGGTCAAACTGGTGTTGTTCAAAGTTGCATTTTTCAGGTTTGTCCAACTCTGAGCCCGCACAACTGCGTTGTCTGTAAAATTGTTGTTGTTGTAAATGTACAAATTGGTGACCTTGGCGGCACCGTCCTGCATCATATTCCAAACTTCTTCGGCACTCAAAGCAGGCTTTCCGCCGGGCAGATCAAGAAAATCCTTTTCCGTACCCCAGCTGCCGTCAACAAAAACCTTGTTGTTCTCGCCATCATAATCAACTATTTGCAGCACGTGGTAGCCTGTGTCCTGAAAGCTATTGACGGTTACGGGCGCATCGCCGTAAAGCTTCTTCCAGAACTCGTCCTGCCTTACATCCATTCCCAAAGTCACAGGGAATCGTCCTTCCGCTTTCATTTTGGCAAGGTTCGACTTGAGATCATCGACACTACTCGGTTTGAAAACATCAGCAGTTGACTCTTTGGTGCTGAAAACATCAATCATGCGCTGTGATCGCTCGACGCGACCGGTAAGTGTTCGCTCAACACGGAGCATTTGCGTCAACCCCAAACTTGGACTACGAATCGCCTCACCGTTCAGGGAAAGAACTTGGGGCTCCCGCCCCGGTCTATTAATAACGATGGACTCAACTCGGGATGACGGTTTCGTCGGGTCGGTGGCGCGCAACTGATACTCAATTTCACCCCGCTCCGTGGATTGATCATCCGGTGCCCTGTCGGCGTGCTGCCAGTATGCATTCACAGCGCCTAACTGAAACAACTGGCTGCTATATGGTCGTGAGCCGTTTTCAAAATCCTTGAGCGAAACATCAAGCAGACTTTTTTTCGCTTGCTCGTCCGGTGCAAGCTGGTCGGGTTTGAGCGACACAGGTCCATCGTACGTGTTGAATTTTCCTTTGGTGGCCAAATCGGCAACCATTCTTACAGCAGCGGATGGATGAACCGAATACAATCGCCCTTCAATAGTGGTGACATTGCAAGTGTTATTGTAACCCTGGTCCGTCAATCTTGGACTGGCAGCTTGCCTCAAGCATTGCACGGATAGTTTAGGAAGGTCATTCTCCGACACACCCTCGGCAGGACCACGTCGCAGAAAATGCGCTACGTTAGCCAGAGTGGCTGCGACTTCCTGCCCGTTGAGCCTGTCTTTCCTGGCTCTTTGTTCGAAATCATGAATATGACTGCGTATCTCCTCGTTAACACCTTTATCAGAGGCCAGACGCATGAGAGTTTGCCTTTGGGTTTCCGGGCTCAGGGTAGTCTTCTGCACCGGCTCAAGAAGAAACCCGCCGGAGCCGAATGTGTATGCCCCGAACGCCGCATAATTTTTCGCTGAGGCAAGAAGATCCTGCCTGCCAAACTCACCATCGGACAACAAAGACCTTGTCGAGGCATTCGTCAGACCTGCTAAAAACCCGCCAGACGCGCCCACAGCGAGCTGCCGCGGAGCGGAAAGAAAGATGGACGAGCCCTTAGGTACAAGCCTCTCGCCAAGACTTTGGAAACCTTGAGTCGAAGCGCCCAGTGCCATCAGCGTCATACCGCCGGAGGTGGCATTCTTTAATCGGGCACTCCAGAACTCGTGCATTTCATCTTTATGAACCGGTCTGAAAAGCCCCTCGTAGGCAAACCCTAGAGAGAGGTTCTCGGCCGCGCGCCCAACGGTACTGTATGAAGCGATCCTGGAAGAGCCCTGTTCTAACGTTACCAACCCGAGTCTTGCGCCTAACTGGTTCGCACCGACTCTGGTGGCAAGTCCTCGACCGGCCGCCCTGAGTGCCAACAGCTCTAGCAGCATCGCCGATCCCGTACCAAACTGAGAGCTATACCATTCGGCGCTGCCCTGTTCAAATTCGGGAGCTATAGGGATGATCTTAAGGTCGGGCAGAGTGCCTTCGCCAAGTCCTTGATTGAGTATCTGCACGACCCCGTTTACAGGCCGCTGAAAAAGTGTGTCGAGGTTCGCTCGCGCGAAAGCTTCGAAGCAAAGCCTCGGTCTGTTGTTAACAACTTCTGGATTTAATAAATCCGATTCCATTGCGGCATTACCCTGATAGAGATACGGCCGCCCACCAATTAACCGACATTAATGCGACATGGCGGCGCTGTAAATGGGGATAACCGGGGGGCGAGAATCGCACTGGACTATCTCATTTCTTCATGTTTGAGACCGCCCGTGAGACCAGCGGCTAGTGAACGCTCAGATTCGGGGCAACAATCGTTCACAACCTTGCTGCACAACCGGGTCGAACGTAGTCCCGCTTACGAAAAGCTTTTTGAAAGATTCGCACACAATTCCCCGGTGCACATTTAGCTGCCAAGGTCGTATTTACCGCAGCCTAAACCGTAGAAACCGCAACACTTTGCACAAATATTCCACAATCAGGTAATAGGATTCGTAGCGTGCATTTCAGGTTTCTCGCCGAAGTTTGCACCCAGCGCCGCATAACTCCTAGCACACACCTACCGAGGAGATATCTATGTCCGATACTCGTGTTGATTTCGCGCCGGCGGTATGCAGTTTTGAATCATCTTCGATCTCTGCTGCATGCTGGACACCGTCTTCGTGCGAAAACGTCGTAATGTCTGCATCGACGACTCCGGTCATGGCTTCGGTAGAAGCGCCGGCCGTGACTGCGGCAGCACCGGCGTTAGAGCTGAACACAGCTAAATTATATGCCGGTGACAGCAACACAGTGAAAGCTGCCACCACACTCGATGCATCCAAGTCGATATCGCAAATGGTGCAAGACGGCACCATGGTGAAATCGGACAAGCCGCAAATACCGGAGCAAAGACCGTGCGGCGACAAAGAGACACCAAAGATCACTGTAACTAAGGATGCCAGCCAGCCAGCGGACTTCATCGTGCGCAAAGACGGAAAAGTCGAAGTAGTCGGCGATCCGGAAGCGGGGTCCGGTCCACACAAAGACTATAAAATACGAGTTGAGGAAGGAGCTGATCAGAAAGTCACGGACGAACTGGTTAACTACCTGGCCAACAAGTGCCTGCAAGGCGAGAAGAAGCCCACCTTGCAAGCCGACGAAGGTCTTGTTTCGGACGCAGTGAAGCAACAGTTTGCGCCCCCGCAAGAAGAAAAGTTGCCGGAAGAGAAAGAGCTACCGGACGAGCTCGACCCGGACAAGAGCGGTCCGTCGCCGAATTGCGGGCCGGATGGCGGTCCTGGACCAACGCCCGATACGAATCCAGACGACCAGCTAGAGCCGGACAAAGGTGGCGACAAGATTGAGCCCGAGAAGGACGCTAGACCGACTAAGGCACCTATTGAAGTTCTTCGCGATTCCATTCGCTCCAGCGCATACGATAACGTGCAGGCCAATTCCCTGGGAGCATACAACTGCAACTACATTGGCTGGTTCGGTTCTTTTCTGACGGAAGAGATGCTCGAAGAACTCGGCAATCCTCCCGATATGAAGAAACTAGGTAAAGTTCTCGCCAAGTACAAGAACGATCCCAAGTTCAAAGCCAAGATGGACCAACACGTTCAAAACCTGAAAGACCAGGGCGACACTGAATCGGCCGGCAAAATTGAAGGCATGTTCAACAAGCTCGCCACAGACGACAAGTTCGCGGACGAGATGGGCACATTCCTGAACGGTCAGCTCAAGGGCGACAATGCAACGAAGGAAGATCTCGCAAAGTTCTTCGATCCTAAGATGCAGGATGCCGTAGCCAATTCCCAGATGGCTGATGCCGCTAAGGAAATGGGCGTAAAGATCAAAGACATGAACGAGAAGCAAGCTGGAGAGCTTGCGCTCACGATGCTTCTCGGACACAAGGCTACCGAAGCTGAGAAGCAATCATATGCGAACTATGTCAGTACAATTTCGGACAACTTCAAACGTCTGAAGCGAGCATAGAACAGTCAAAGCAAGCAGAGCGGCCGTCGTAACGGCCGCTCCGGTTTGTCTGACAACGCCGGGGGGCTGTTTCTTTCAGGGGGCTAATTGGGGAATGGGAGACCGAGTATTACGACGAGAGCTGCAAGACAACATTGAGAAGCAAGAAGCTTCCAAACTGCTCTGCGCCGATTCATATGGCTTAAACTTAGCAACGAACGAGTCCTCCACCGGCACCGGCGCTGCTACCGCCACAACCGACAGTGCCAAGCCCGCAGACAGAGCAGGCGACACGAAGGAACCGACAGCGACAGTTGCCTCCAGCGAAAATCCGCTGAGAACAACGGAGTCAGCGACACTTGCCGCTCAATTAAGTCGCCCGCCGGAAGTATCACAGGCCGTCCCGGCAGCAGTTAGACTCGACCAGTCAATTCTGAGTGTAGTTTCGCAAACACCAATTGAGCGCCTCTCCGAGCGCGGTTCTTTGCAGACTTCTCTGCAGACTCTCCACCAGGATTTCTCGCTGCTACAAGCAGCAGCACATATTGCCGATCAACAAGCAAATCCGTTTCAGGCACGAGTCAAACTGCCTGAGGCAGTTACCGCTCTGACCCTGCCGGTTTCAAGAGTGGGCGAGTCTGCAACGACAATACAGCGACTCGATTTTTCGCCTTCCAACGCAATTGATCCCGTAGCCCTGAGACCAGACGTAGCACAAGTTCTGGCAGGAAATGACAGAGCTGCCAGAGGAGTCGGCGCCCCGACTGAAAGGCACACACTACGTGACGGGACTGCCATCGAATCGACGGACGGTCACATCACTAAAGTGCAAAAAGGTCGTAATTCCGTATCACTAGAGTACGACAGCAACAACCAAGTCATTCGCATTTCAGAAACCATAAACGGCCGAACATCGGTTTCGGAAGCTGGAAAAGATTTCAAACTCGGCAACGTTTCGGTTAATGAGAGCGGCGACGTCAAAGTCATCTCCAGCGACGGGAAGCACTCTTACACACTGACGCATGAGTTCACTCGCTTGGACAAGGCCATTGGTCCCAAGGGTGACGGCAGCGACGATCGGCTCCTTCAGATGCGTCTTGCATCCGGAGTGACAAGAGAATTCGTATACGATAAAGACAATGCCAAAGTTGTCACCATTCGCGATTATTTGCCTACAAACAATGGCAAGCCTCTTATCGAAGAGACGACGCGAATCGGCAATTCCAATATCTGGGAATTCAAGGCCAATTACGGAAAGACCGGTCAACGCACCAACGTTGAGATCGGGCAGGATGGCACCTTCCGCTTCGCAGAGGTAAAGCGTCCCTCGTTACCTTCCGATTTGGTCGACCTGGACAACTCGGATGCGATGCACACTGACCTTGTGTCTGCACGCCAACATCTTAAAAAGATAGCAGCGGCTCACAGATGTTTTGGCGGTAGCGAAGAAACAGTCGGCGCTTGGGCTTATAAGTTCGAACAACGCTGCAGAGACCTAGCGCACGCGGGCAGAAAAGCACCAACTGATGCGCAGATAATCAAATGCTACAAGCAACTAGAGAAGATCCTCGAAGGTCACGGAAACAACATCAACAGTGCAGAAAGAAGAGCATTGGTTGAGTCCGCGATGCGCTCCTATGCCAATCCGAGAAAGTACATAAACCAAGGATCGCACCCGTCTTGCGGCTTCAACATGGTTGAGAGACACGTCGTTGAAACTCGCCCTGAAGAACACGCAAGAATTTTGCAGGAAGCGGTCAATCGAGGGAAGGTCACCTCGGCAGACGGCAAGTGGGCCCTGCGCTTGAACGCGAATCAGATCAAACCGGATCGCGAAGCGGTTTCAGCAGCGCAAGGCGGTTGGGGTTGGAGTTATTCCAACAAAGTCTTCCAGATTGCCGCGATCAAACTGGGACACCCGGGTTATCAGGGCAACGGTCACGGCTTCCCCGGAGCTACCGAGGATCAATGCAGACGAGCAAACAAGTTCTTTACCGATGAGCAAAAGCTTCCGATTCTAAATCGTTGGTGGGGCGGTAAGCCGTCCTTCAACTCGCTGCAGGAAGCGCTGAAGCGCGGCACTGTCGGTTACATGGTTCCGGGACACATGATGAGCATCGACGAAGCAAAGGTCGTCAACGGTGTCGCGTATGTCCACGTCGATAACTCGTGGAACGGCTCCGGAGACGGATGGCGTCGCTACAGCAACATTTAAATTTTCCAGGCGACGCAACCCTGCAACTCTCTTTGTGCAGCGGTAAACAGCTGCCCGAGCTGCGCCTGACCGAATTCGTTCGTCAGCCCTGATTCGCGCGAGCCAAAAGGTCGGTTTCCAGCTCGGCAAGTTCCTTGCGAGCAGATTCAGGAATACTCAGTTGCGCCAATGCGAGCAGATCCTGATGCGCCGCGGTCAACTCTCCCAGCTCGATGCTGAGGCGTATCATTGCTAGCTTGTTCGCAACGGACAGGGGCCGTATTGCTTCAAGTTCCCTCAAAAGATCCCTTGCTTCCTCCACTCGTCCCATGCCAATTAGACAATCGACCTCAATTTCAGAGACACCAGGAATGATTGCGCCCCTCGACTCTCGCAAGAGCACGGCTCGCTCATAAGCAGCTGATTTGAGCCCGGCGCGAAACAACGCCATTGCGAACTCGCGTGACTGGATGCTGTCGACGTTTTTGTCAGCGACCATAGCGTACTCGTCCGTGGCCGAGAGAATTTTGTCCTGGCGACAATACAATCTGGCCAGCTCCCAGGAAATCCACCTCTTCAAATTCGGCGGGGCGTCTATTTTTGCTTTCTGAAGCAACTCAACCGCCTGGTCGAATTGACGGTTCTGGACAAGCTCACACCCCAAGGAAAACAGCAGCTCCGGTTCGGCCCTAAAGTTTCGAATCAGCTCATCAGTGCAAGCCTGAGCGTCCTTCTGCCTGCGCAACATCCGCAGCACTTCAAGTTTGCGAATCATCAGTCTCATGCGCCACAGGCGATCGTACTCGTGCTCCAGCAGTTGGTCGTTGAGCGTGAGACACTGCTGTAGATCACCGGAGTGATACCATGCATCTGCTACTGCTCGCCCGGCTCTGACGGCGTCAAGCCCTCTAAGCGAAGCGACTGTATCATAAACTTCAGGTAAGCGACCGAGGGCAAGAAGAACAATCCCTTTGTTCTGGACTGCCGACACGTTAGCCGGCTCCTCGCTCAGAACCTGCTCCAACAGACTCTCCGCACGCTTGAAATTGCGCCGCAACATCAAGATGCAAGCCAAATTTCTTCTGGCAAACAGACCGCATGTCGACAGGGAGAAAGAATCCGTCGTTTCAAGCACTCTCTCCAAGTACTGAGTCGCCGACATCAAACGCTCCACATAGTCCGCCTCAGGAGCGAATGGAACCGGTGGATCATCAAACTGTAAAAGCCGAGCTTCCTGGAACTCCGATTCAGCCATCAGCAGCAGGGTGATCACTGCGGGCTCTGAACCAAGGTAGTTCTCGACCGGAGCAACACGAGTGAGGGCCTTTCGCGCTGCTTCGAACTCGCGCCGTTCCAAATGCACGTAGGAAAGAGCTTGCATGCACAAGTCGCTGCATTGATGATCATCGGCAGGTAGCCCTTCTGCATCGGATGACACCGGCCAATGTCCGGGGAGATCGCCCCCGCAAACAAATATTCTGGCAGCGTGTGTTACCGGTGACGTACAGCTTGCATTGCGCAGCAGTAGTTGAGCCGACGAGCGGTTGCCTCGCAGCAACTCGGTCAATGCCAGCCCGATTAGTCCCAGCGGTTCGTGCGGACTTGAAAGTGAAATGGCTTTGTTGAACGCTTTGGTAGCATCGTCGAAATTCCCGACTGCAACATGCTTGATACCAGATACGATGCACGGACGAAACACTAATTCCGCATCTTCGGAAAACCCGGTGTTCTTGATTGCTTGCAGGCGCTGCGGATTCGATAGCTGGTCGAAAAATCGCATGTTGGTTCCGTCAAGCAAGTTACAGAGAAGCCAAAGTCCAAAAGAGTGCTCGGATATTGATTCAAAATTAGCCTGCCAAACCAACAACTCATCCAGGCGCACAGTACTTCGAGAGTCCTTACCGCGCAGCTCCGTGCGCACTATGGCGCTGAAAGCGCGCAGTATGACCTCTATCGGTACAGAGCCTACCGTGATCTTGTTTCCGGTCACGGCGCTAAAATGTTTAATTGCCTCGTCAAGCCAAATATTCCTCGCGTTTCCAAAAGCGCTGGTTATTAGCGCTACAAAGTCTTCACTATCGCACCAATTCTTAAGATCAGTACCAATCGCTCTCCCCTCCTCTGCCGATTCGCAAAGCACAGTACTGACGGCCTCGCGCGCGCGCGCAAGAGGAGCGAAATTCCCTGGTCTCTCACCGGTGGATTGATACCAGTCGGCTATTTCCGCTATAAGCAAAGAATTGAAAAAGAATCCGGATTCGGCGCCCATGTTGGCAAAACTCCTAAACTAGCGACACATTTACAGCGTAGTAACTGCTGCTTGGTCTCGGCATCGGCGAGCCGCCAACCGCCTGTTTCTCAAAACGAACTTCATGATACCAAATATGATAGCGTTATGAGTACATGGAAGGGAACCCGTCCCCAGCTCCCGCGTCTTATCTGGCCTAGATTAGAAGCCATCACTAGTGGGTCACCGGATGAGCAAAGTGAAAGTGAATTCTAACAATAGTCGCAAATGCGGATACTCCAACGAGCATCCGCTCTACGCGCATCAATGTCACTTCCATGTCACCGACCAAGGGGTTAACGGAGCACCTGGTAGGTCAGCTCAATCACAGCGGAAATTGCGAGGAAACATCAATGAAACTACCTGTGCAAGTTTCTTTTAGGAATATGGAAAAAAGCCAGTGGATCGAGGATTTGATCCGAGAAAAAGCTTCAAGCTTGGAGCGCTTTTACGGACGAATTATCAGTTGTCGCGTCGTTGTTGAAATTCCGCACAAACGCCACCATCAGGGAAATCCCTATCTTGTGCGAGTTGACGTCAGCGTGCCGGACAAGGAGATCGTGGTTAATCGCCTGACCGACGAGAACAAAGAGCATCAAGACATGCATGCGACCATTACAGACGCTTTCGAGTGCGTCAAGCGACAGGTCGAGGAATACGGTCGCAAACGCCGAGGACAAGTAAAGATCAGCCAGTCGGCGCCCAAGGCTAAGGTAGTGCGGATTTTCACAGACGAACAATACGGGTTCCTTGAGACCACTGACGGCAGGGAAGTCTACTTCCATGCCAATAGCGTACTCAACTCGGACTTCAAGAACTTGTGCCTCGGCAGCGAGGTAGCATTTGCTGAGGAAGAGGGCGAAGAAGGTCCGCAGGCAAGTACGGTACGTATGGCCGGATAAGCTGCAATAATCGGGTTTTAAGTGCCAGCGGTCACAACGTTCGCGGTATTCGTGCGGACGTCCGCCATAGTCTCGGCGATCAGGTGGTCGACAACAGCTTTGTAGTCGCCGCCTGAATCTTTAAAGACCTGAATCTGACGCTCGGCGCTGGTACCATTCTTGAGAATACTTTGGATGTGGTTGATTTCTTTGCGACTGCCAAGGTCGTCTACCACGTCATCGACAAAGTCCATCAATTCGTAAATCAGATCTTTGACCGGCACTTCCGTTTGTTTGCCAAAATCAATAAGTTTGCCTTCCAAGCCGTAACGTAGAGCACGCCATTTATTCTCTTGGATGAGAGCGCGTCGATACAAGCGGAAACCCAGATTCGACTTAATCAACTTGTGCAGCTTAGCGACAATTGCCTGGCACAATGCAGCTATGGCAATGGAATCTTCCGCGCGCGTTGGTATATCGCAGATGCGAAACTCCAGAGTCGGGTAAATAGGGTGGGGACGAAGATCCCACCAAATACGCTTGCCATTATCGATGCAGTTGGTCTTCACCAGCAAGTTGATGAACGCATCATACTCACCGCGAGAATTAAAATAATCCGGAATCTCAGTGCGGGGATACTTCTTGAAGATTTCACACCGGTAAGATTTGAGACCGGTCTCCATACCGCGCCAAAACGGCGAGCTGGTAGTCAATGCCAGCAAGTGGGGCAGAAAGTAACGAGCCGCATTCATGATCTGAATCGCTATCTCGCGATCTTCCAACGCTACGTGTACGTGCATTCCGAAGATCAACAAACTGCGAGACAGAATCTGCATATCTTCAACCAGTTTATGGTACCGCTCGTTGTCTGAGATTTTCTGTCCCGCCCAATTTGCAAATGGATGAGTTGATGCCGCAACGATAGCTAGTCCCTGGCTCTCCGCGACTCTCGCCACGGTGTTACGCAGATGGAACAAGTCTTGTCTGGCCTCTTTGGCCGTGTCACAAATGTTCGTTCCCACCTCGATCATGCACTGATGCATTTCGGGTTTGACCTGTTCGCCCAATAAATCGACCAGTTCTCCGTAGATCGAGTCCACTGTGGAACTCAGATCTCCCGTTTGCTGATCGACGAGCTGATATTCTTCTTCAATGCCGATTGTGAAATCGCGAATCATTAACGACAACCTCCGTCGTGGCGAGCTCGTGCTCAGATTACCAGGCGTACTTTAGGGATACCGGAACTATTGCTTTCCTTCAACAATAAAGACCGGCACCATGCCTCCACCTGCGGTGACATTTGCCAGCTCCGAAACGGAGAGACGCGTAAACGCGCTTCCGACTTTTCCGTCGAACAGAAGAGGATCTAAATCTACCAGTTGATCGGCGAATGCAACCGAACCATCTTGCGATATGTACGGAAACTCTTCGCGAGCTGTGGTCACTCTCCATTGGACCAAATAATCGGCATCAATAGAGGATTGTAGCGCGGTTTCCCATTGATTTGCGTCACATTGCCAACCTACGAAGATTCCTTTACCGCCGTACTCATCGTTCGGTTTCAGCACCAAGTTGTCTCGGTTGGCGCGAATGTACTCGAGCAAGTCGATGTCTTTGCCGCGATGCTTGGTCTTGCGGTCCTCGACGCGGCGCGTCCAGGGCACGTGTCTACTGATGAACTCGCGCTCGGGCGCATCAAAATATTGCTCAAACTTCTCGTCCGTAAGAACTCCAAAAAGTAGCTTCTTGTGGATGAGCTTGCCTCTGAACGAGTTGACCATACAGACGGCTTTAGCTTCACAAGCCTTGAACAAAGCCTGACATTCGTCAAACTTCTCCAGAAACTCGTTGACCAAAACACGCTTGTAGATAATGTCGATTTCAAAATCACCGTGACGCAATCTCCCACCACTGAACTCAAGGTCCCGAGGGTCCGCGATGGTAGTTTCGTAGCCTTTCGATTCGAAGAACTCTTTGAATAACTCAAATTCACGCTGTGTAGGCAATCCGCGATAATCGACAATTGCTATTTTCGGTTTCTTCGCCGACGCACCGGCAAACTCGGAATAAGCAGAGAGTAAGACGCCCAGCATGTCTTCTCGGCCTTGAAGCGGTGTCAGCTTGAACTGCTCCTGCAGTTTGGACATTGCCTCGAGATTTTGAAAAATCCCCGAGGCAACATCACTGTAAGCAATTCCTGCGGGCGTTTCCCCGTTCAATTCGACAAACTGAAAGCTTGAATCCGTCATAAACGAATCCAAGCGAGAAGTGCGAGACACACCCTTGTAGCCCGGATCGAAAGCAATCAGCTTGCGTTCAATTTCAGTTACGCCGAGGTAGTCCAACATAGCCGTGTTACCGACAGCAAGATCGCCGACTTTGAGCATCGAGGCCCAGAGCCGCTCACAAACTTCCGTAGCATAGTTGAATTGCTCGCGCCCAACAAAATGCGGACGCAGATAAGGGCAGAGCATCCGCCCGCCAAATACCAGGTTCGCATCGCTGAGCCCCTTCCAGAGCTGGTCGCGTGTGCGCTCGATCAATCCCGGTGTGCCATGTAGCAGTGTGTGGTACTGCGCCGCGGCTTGCTTGTACAGATCCTTCGACAAGGTTTGCATCATGCTATCCCTCTGGTTCAGCTATTTCTTGCCGCCGCCAACTTTAACAGGTGGATTCATCATCTCCACCCAGTTAAGTTGCTTGTAAGGCGTGTAACCTTTGAAGGCATACTCTGCACAAAGCTCAGCCATGTGCTTGATTAGCCACTGCTGGTTCTCTTCACCAACGGATTTCGCATCGGCATCCGGCGCAGGATTGGTGAAATCGATCGCGTAGGGAATGCCGTCTCTGATGGCGAACTCCACCGTGTTCATGTCGTATCCAAGCGCTTCGTTTAGCAAAATGCATTCTTTAGTGATTCGATCTCGGAGCGCCGGCTCCAAATAACCTTCTTCCAAGAAATACTGTCCTTGCAGGTACGGTTTGGACGGGTCGTACGGCATGATCAAAACATTCTTCTTGCCGATGGTGTAGCAACGAACGTAGCGGTCGAAATTGATGAACTCTTGCAGCATCATGCAAATGGTGCCGGTTTGGTTGTAGAAGTGCATAAGCTCATCCATTGAATGAATCTTGTACACATTCTTCCAGCCGCCGCCATCATACGGTTTCATGATTGCCGGCAGTCCTGTGTAGTCCACAATTTCTTGCCACTTGATCGGATACTCCAGGTTGCGAAGTGATTCGTTCGAAATGGCGGGAATGTACTCTTTCTGAGGCAACAGAACCGTTTTCGGAATAGCGATGCCCAGTTTTGCCAAGAGTGCGGTACCGAACATCTTGTCGTCAGCCGACCACCAAAACGGGTTGTTGATGATGATGCTGCCCGCAAGAGCGGCGGTCTTCAAGAAGCACCTGTAGAACGGCACTTCGTGCGAGATTCTGTCGATAATGATCTTGTATTCGCACGGGTCAACAGCCTTAACCCCGCCAACATGAATCATTTCAGCTTCAAATCCGTAGTCGGAAGAATTGACGTGTTCAATAAAGCGTTCGGGGAAAGACGTTTCACGCCCGACCAGAAGACCTACTTTCATTGCGGTTCGTCCTGTTTTGTGAGGTGGTTAACTTTGGGATGCCGAGCTACAGATGTTACTATCAATTAAGGCCATCTATATATGCTTCATGCATTGATTTGCACAAGGCTACGAATTTTTTAACTGAACCGAACCAAGGTACGAAAAAATCGGCAAGTTGGAATCCTTTCGAAGCGAAAAGTCAATAGAAATAGCCGACCGAAAAAAAAGATTCCATCGTAAGATGGTAGCGTGTCCCCTCCGAGATTACCGTTGGAAGCCGTCAACGTTCTATTAGAGTTCTTCAGCGGATTATCTCTGATGGAAGCCGCTTTCTGGCTTTTCGTTCAGAATGTGATCCAATTCGCCATGTGCGTGATTGGTGGTCACTACCTGATTTCCGCTTTCAAGGAGCGTCGAATCACTGCGCCGCCAGCGAGAATTTCCGCCGGGCAATCGGCTTTGGTCGGGATGTGCGTCGCATTGAATACGGTTGTCGCAGTGGCTGGCTGGTGGCTCTGGAAGGAAGGAGTCATTCATATCAGGACCGAACTAAACTGGCACGCGCTCGTGGACATGACGGTTTTGCTTCTCCTCATGGACTTCCTGATGTACGTGACGCACCGAATAGCACACTTGCCGCTGATTTATCCCATTCTGCATCGAACGCATCATCTAGAAGAATTGACCCGGCCTGTTTCATTGTTCATGCTCAATCCGCTTGAGGTCTTTGGCTACGGCGCTCTTTGGCTGGGAGTGCTTTATGTCTATCCGTCCTCATGGATTGGAATAGTTCTGTACCTCTTATTGAACGCGACGTTCGGTGCGTTGGGACATCTAGGCATAGAGCCATTTCCGAAGCATTGGCTGTCGATTCCGATTCTCGGACATTTGACGACAAGCACGTTTCACGCCCAACACCACCTGGACGGCGAGAAAAACTTCGGCTTCTACACCGATGTTTGGGACCGGCTCTTCAAGACACTCAGCGAAACATACGCACAGTTGTTTGAGACTAGCGCCGAGGGCAAGTCAATGCTGCTAGCTCCACAGGTTGAAGACACTTTTTAATCATCAGGCTGGCACGAAGCCAGCATCGCCCCTACCTAGTCAGAAAATCTCGCTTTTTTCCGACAAGTCCGGAACGTTTCCCGGTCATCCCCCCCGGAGCAGTGTCAGAATTTCTCAAGTTCGTGTTGCGTCAAATTAAACTCGTACCCTTACAACCCCGTTGCGTCAAAAAAA
>JAIELX010000069.1 GCA_019752635.1 Candidatus Obscuribacterales bacterium
GCCATGGGACAGGTCACTATTCGAGACCTGGTTGAGTCGCAAAATGTCAGCAGTGTCTTGATAGCAGATATGGATTTAGCTCGTGCCGAGGCCCTGAAGAACGCGCTCGGTGGAGGCAGCAAGATTTCATGCGCCAAAGCAGATGTGTCGGACAGCAAGGGCTTGGCGACTGTTCTCAGCGGCTACGGTTGTGTGATTAACTGCACACCATATTACTTCAACGTCAACGTAATGGAAGCCGCGCTGCAGGCTGGTTGCCACTACACCGATCTTGGCGGTCTCTTTCATGTCACGCGCAAGCAGTTGGAGTTGCACGACAAGTTTGTAGCGAAGAACTTGCTCGCTGTGCCTGGTATGGGCGCGGCTCCCGGTCTTACAAATGTTATGGCTGCATATGCGGCCAATGAACTCAGCACTGTGGAGAACATCGACATCGTTGCTGCTTCGGTGGATCTCGTTGAAACATCGCATCCCTTCTTGCCGCCTTATGCACTCGACACAATCTTGGATGAGTATTTTCTGGAGCCCTACGTGTTTGAGGGCGGTGAATTCAAAGCGCTCAAGCCGATGTCCGGTGAGGAGATGATTGATTTCCCGCAACCTGTAGGCAAGGCCGCTGCATTCCTGACACTGCATTCTGAAGTTGCAACGCTTCCCCTCACATATAAGAACAAGGGCGTGCAGCGCGTAACTTATCGCCTGGGATTACCTGCCGAATTTCACGAACGCGCCAAGTTCCTGGTGGATATGGGCTTCGGTCGAACCGAAGCTGTTGATGTGAACGGCACTCAGGTGAAGCCTCGCAAGATGCTCGCCTCGATGATCGCACTGCATCCGGTGCCGTCAGTAGAGCCCGATGACTGCGAAGTAATCCGAGTTGATGTATCCGGAACCAAAGACGGCAAGCCTGCGTTCATTCGTCTCGAGTCCGTGGTGCACTCGCACAAAGAGTGGAAGGTTGGCTGCGGCGCATTGGACACTGGCGTTCCACCATCAGTGGTGGCTCAGCTAATCTTGCAAAACAAGATTACCCAACGTGGTGTATTGGCGCCTGAAGTATGCGTTCCTCCACAGGAGCTCTTCAACGAACTTGCTAAGCGCGGAATTCCAATGCGTTGTGTAACCGACGAAACCATTGCGCAGGGCTCCGCTACTCAAAAGAAAACTGCCGCGGGCTGCTGCGCCTAACAATGGGTGGACGCGCACATCTGATTGCATTCCTGAATTGCCTAATCTGCAGAATAAAGCAGCGACGACAACAAGATCACATGCCCCGAGTCTCGAAAGTCTCGGGGCACTGGCTATGAAAGATTCGCAGGATTGCAACAGTGTTAACTTACCGTTGTTCCCGCTTCGCACGAGTCTCAAGACTTCTTTTAGCGATAATCCATACGTCGGAGACTCGGTCAGCAACTAGCCTCGTTAAGTCGGCTGTTAATGTATTGCTGTTACCGGTCCGCCAATCTTGCACGAGCCGCCACCGCCATCCGAACAAACTCAGATTCATCACTGGCTAGCCTCGTTAAATCGGCTGGCAATGTATTTGGGTTCTCAGCTACTAGCTTCCGAACCCACCAATCTTTATGATCAGCTAGTTTCGTTAAATCCGCTGGTGATACGAACTCTCGAATACCTTTAGAAGGGAGTAGGAGAATAAGGCCCTCTGGCAATGTATTGCGATTTTCAGCTACCGCACGCAGAACTTTAAAGTCTCGGTCAGCAGCTAGCCTCGTTAAGTCTGCTGGCAAAGTATTGGGATTCCTAGCTACTTGTACCCGAACCGATGGATCACGATCAGCCGCTAGTCTCGTTAAGTCTGCTGGCAAAGTATTGGGATTCCTAGCTACTTGCACCCGAACCGATGGGTCACGATCAGCCGCTAGTCTTGTTAAATCCTCTGGAAATGTATTGCGATTCTCAGCTACCGTCCGCCGAACATCGGCATTTTGATCACCGGCGAGCTCTAGTAGCGCTCTTTGAAGTTGGCCCTGTTGTGCCCGAAGTTCCTCTTGTCGCGCTTGAAGTTGGCGCTGTTGCGCCTGAAGTTCCTCCTGTCGCGCCTGAAGTTGGTGCTGCTGCGCCTGAAGTTCCTCCTGTCGCGTCTGGGGATTTGAGTTCTCTGTGGCACAGAAGTGCTCTGCTGTGTCATTGCCTTCATTCGACTCTTCGCTACCGTTCAAGCCCAGTTCAAGCGTAGGCAGTCCTGCGACACTTTGGGCACCGCTGTTTGCGGACTGGAAGTCTTCCAGTAAATCCGGTATCGCGTTTGATATGTCGCACTGATTTGATTCGAAAGATTCTTTTGTAATTGATTCGTTGATATCGTGCATGATTTGCGCTCCCCTTTAGTCTTGCCAATTTTCGCTATCGTCAACCGATCTATTCTTTGAACTCGTTTCGGACAGCGGTTAGTAACCTTGGAACAACAATACGAATTCTTCGGCGAACAAATGTGGAACTATCAAGCCGAAATCAGAGGTTTAACGGACAATGGACGAATTCGAGTACAACCCGGAAATGAAAACGCGAAAGGTGCTCGCTTCGATGATTGCACTGCATTCGGTGCCGACTATAGTGCCGGACGATTTCGAAGTAATCGTGTAGATGTATCCGGAACCGAACACGGCAAGCCAGCGTTTCGCTGGATACAACAGTGTTTGCTTATCGTCGCGGACGGAGCCTGAGAGTGTGCCAAGCTTGACTCCTTATTGAATCTTTTTTCTCTTCTGACTCAACAACTAGGCTAGAAAATTCTTCCTCACAGTCGTTGTTTTGTTCGCTCATTGTTTCAGCAGTGATATGGTTTTCCATGATGACTCTCCTCCGGCGGCGTAGTCCCGGAGTGGGTGCCGCTCAATGCTTGAACTGTTAGTAGTCTTCGAAACTGCTCGAGAATTTTCCGCTCCGCGAGACGTTGTGACCGGGTCGATGCTACTTGCAGCCGAGCCTCTCGAGACTCGGGGCACGTTTTTTTTGTCGCCGCTGGATGAACGTTGTCGGAAGCGGTGGGGGCTGTGTTAACTTACCGCACGAACCTGATCCTGATCGGCGGCGCGATTCTTAGAATTTGTTTCGCTCGAAAACTTACCTCAAAGTCTCGATCACCGGCTAGCCTTATTAAATCCGCTGGCAATGTATTGCTATTAGAAGCTACCCCCATCCGAACATAGGCATCGGGATCAGTGGCTAGCCTCGTTAACTCGGCTGGCGATGTATTGCTATTCCAAGCTACCTCACGCACAACACGGACCTCTTCATCGTCGGCTAGCCTCGATAAGTCGGCTGGCAATGTATTGCGATTTCTACCTACCGCACACCGAACTTCGACATCTTCATCATCGGCTAGTCTCGATAAGTCGGCGGGCAATGTATTGGGATTTCCAGCTACTGTCCACCGAACCCATGCTTCACTTTTCCAAGCTAGTCTCGTTAGATCCGCTGGCAATGTATTTGGGTTCTCAGCTACCCTGTGCAAAACATCGACATTCTTACCCTTGACTAACCTCGATAAGTCGGCGGGCAATGTATTGCGATTCCTAGCTACCGCACGCAGAACATCGACATTTTGATCACCGGCAAGCCTGGTTAAGTCGGCGGGCAATGTATTGTGATTCCCAGCTACCGCGCGCCGAACATTTTCATTTTGATCACCGGCAAGCCTCGTTAAGTCCGCCGTAGCTAAATAGCCCATCTGCGCCACACGTATCCGAACATGTGCATCTGGATGTTCGGCAAGTAAACTTAGCTCGGAACTACCCGGGTTTTGTTTATTACCGATGTAGCCGTTGTCTAACCTTCTAAGTACGGGCTCTAACAGCTCTCTCAGAAGATCCTCCTGTCGCGTCTGGGGATTCTGGTTCTCGGTCGCACAGAATTGCTCTGCTGTGTCATTGCCTTCACTCGACTCTTCGCTACCGTTCAAGGCTAATTCAATCATAGGCAGTTCTGCGACCCTCTGTCCACCGCTGTTTGCGGACAGGAAGTCTTTCAGCAAATCCGGTGTGACATTTGATATGTCGCACTGATTTGATTCGAAGGATTCTTCTGAAAGTGATTCGTTGATATCGTACATAAGTTTGCGCTCTCCTTTCGTCCTGCCAATGTTCGCCATTTAAAGATCCATTTCCAAAGCCTGTCTTGGACAGCGCCTTTGTGACCTTGGAACAACAATACGAATGCTTTGGCGAACAAACGTGGAACTATCGAGCCGAATTGAGAGGTTTAACGGACAATGGACGAATTCGAGTACGTCGAGCCTCTGCGGCTGCTGCGATAATAATTGGCAGAATCCATACCGACAGTTTGAGATTCGAATCACTACTGTAATCTCTGTCTGCTCTCACTCCCCGGGGGAGAAGGGTGAGGCACGTCTGCGTGTCTCACCCTTCTCAAGGAATGCATTACTGCCGCGTAGCATGCATTACTGCCGCGTAGCACTAGCGCCGAGTAAGGGCTCCAACTCGACGAGGACCTCCCAGCGGGGACCCCGTGCCCAGGAACACGGATAGTGAGCTAGGGGCGGGATGACCCGTGGCGCTGTTGTCGGTCTGTGCACCGCCCGGGGTAAATGAAACGCTGTACTGAGGCAACGAGGGAGAAGTATAGGTGCCGTTCAAGGCTTCCACCGTAGCGGGTCTGCGAGTCGAATTGAGAATTTGAGCTACATTGGATGCTCGTGCTTGGGCCGATGATAGTCCCAGGAACGCGAGGGCACCACCATCGGTACCATGCGATACATAATCCATTATTGCCTCGAGCGCTGTCGGAGTGAGATTGCCTTGAGCATCAAAGGTGGTCCCGGCTGTAAGCGCGGCTTGAATCTCTGCATAAGTTCTAGGAATTTGGTTGTCTGCTGCACAGAAGTGTTCTGCTGTGTCATCGCCCTCATGCGATTCTTCTCCTCCATTGAGACTGAACTCAAGTTTTGGTAGTCCTGCGATGCTTTGTGCACAAAAGTTTGTGGACTGGAAATCTTCCAACAGATCCGGCACGGCGTTCGAAAATTCGCACTGATTTGATTCGTTGGCTTCTTCAGAAATTGATTCATTGATGTCGTACATAATTTTGCGCTCCCCTTAGTCTTGCCAATGTTCGCTATCGTCAAACGATCTATTTTTAGAGCTCGTTTTGGACAGCGGTTAGTAACCTTGGAACAACAATACGAATTCTTCGGCGAACAAATGTGGAACTATCGAGCCGAATTCATAGGTTTAACGGACAATGGACGATTTCGAGTACAGGTAAGGAGAAAAGGGTGAGGTCGGTTCACCCTTTTCGGAGAGCTCATTATTGGCGATTGGTAGCCATGAAGACGGATCTTGAGTTGGACACCCACTTTGGAACGGACCTTCCTTTCACAATGGAAGCTCCGTCCGAATCCTTCTGTATGATCTTCCAACCTGACTTCTCTGCAGCTTTGGAGGCATGCTCCTGAGCAGTTGGTCTGAATGTGGCTAGTACGCGACTACGGCTTCCGCGAATTCAGAATTTTTTCCATCCTGTCTATCTGCTGTCCTGCTTCCTGCACCACTTTCAAATCGGCCATGGAGACCGACCAATTCATAACGGTGGAGTACCTCATAAAAGTATTGATAGATTCGAGACCCCACTGGTCATTGCTGAGGCTAGCGAGGTAGGCTACGCGACTGTCCTGATATTGGGTTGCTGTTCCCCTAATAGTTTGGCGCGATGTGTCTAGATAGAAGTCTAGATTTTTGATACCGTGATTTTGTGTGCGGCTCAATCTATTTAACTCTTGGCCTGAGACATAACCGTCTCCATTTAAATCGAGTTTTGGGAATTCATCCATTACGTCTTTGATTTCTTGGGCGTCTTGGCGATAAACTTCTATCCTTCTCAAATCCTCGAAACTGATTTCAGTTTCAAGAAAAGTCTGATCATCACTCAATTTCTTGATCCAGTCGTACCCTACCGTTAAAGCTTCGGCAACGAGGCGCGATGTTGCATCTTCTGATGCCGTTTGTGCCCTCTGTAATTCGGCTCTCGATAGATAACCGTTTCCGTCTTTATCAAATTCAACAAATCGGTTTAGTGCTTCCGTTTGAATGTTCATTATTTTTCTCCTGTTATGTAGTTCTACCGGGTGATTATTCGTCGTGAATGACACATTTAGTGTAGCCGTCTGCACCATTGACGGTGCCTGCTTTGCTAGGAGCGCTGCCGTTTCATTACGCAGCGATCTCTAACAAGTTATATGCAATCGGTTGATTTGTTAGACATCAATTCGTCTCGTGAGTATGCATCAGTGCGGCTTGGCGGTGACCAATAGTGGTAGCGCATTCAGTGGAAGAGCACTGAATGCGATATCACTATCATGATTGTCGAAGCATCTCAGAGTTTCTTCAGGAGGAATCGTTTGATGGCTTACGTTCACGAACTGCCTGTGCCAGTCCCGGATAGTTCAAGCATCAACTATGGATCTCGGATTGGTCGCGCCACAGGCTTTGAACTTTAGTTTTCCCGGCAATCTTAGTCTCTGGACGCTGTTCTCTCGTCAAATTGGATGACGAGCATACGGTAAGTCTGCGCTGCACCCCAGTATCTACTAAAGTGCTGGCTTAACTCAGTGTGGTTTCTCAACTTCGTTTCAATTTTCTCGTGCGCAAGAAGTTGGCTGCTGCTATCTCTGATTCGCACTCCTGCAACTTGCGCCTTCAATTCAAAGTCGATTAAAGCTTGAGCTGCCTGACGGAGTGCATCGCAGATCTCTTGCAACTCTTCCATTCTGCGATCTTGTCTTCGTCCATTCATTGGTTAGTTATCTCTGGTAGAAAATGTCGAGGGCGGTTTTAGACATCATGTGATGAACCATGCCCCGATGCTCGAAAAACACTGGGCGCTGGCTGTGAGAAATTCGCAGGATTGCAAGGGTGTTGACTTACCGTTGTGACCGGAGCGCAAGATTTTGTCGAGCTTGACTCCTTACCCGAACGTCTTCATCATCGGCAAGCCTCGTTAAGTCTGCTGGCAATGTATTGCGATTCCCCGCTACCCCGCGCCTAACACGGAAATTTTGATCTCCGGCAAGCCTCGTTAAGTCGGCTGCCAATGTATTGGGATTCGAAGCGACCGCGTCCCGAACATGTTCATGTTGATCAGCTGCAAGCCTTGTTAAGTCGGCTGTCAATGTATTGGGATTCCGAGCTACCATGCCCCGAACCCATTCATGTCGATGAGCGGCAAGCCTCGTTAAGTCGGCTGGCAACGTATTGGGATTCGCAGCTACCGCACCTCGAACCTTGCTCTTGGTAGGTTCATCTTGATCATTTGCTAGCCTCGTTAAGTCGGCTGTCAATGTATTGGGATTCCTAGCTACCAGCTCACGAACATTTTCATGTTGATCAGCGGCAAGCCTCGTTAAGGCTGCTGGCAATGTATTGCGATTCTTGGCTACCTCACGCCGAACATCGACATTTTGATCAGCGGCAAGCCTCGTTAGGTCGGATGGCAACGTATTGGGATTCATAGCTACTTGCACCCGAACCAATGGATCGCGATCCGCCGCTAGTCTCGTTAAGTCGGCAGGCAATGTGTTGGGATTCCTTGCTTCTTGCAGATTTTGAGCCCTGGCAAGCCCTAGTAGCGCTCTTTGAAGTTGGCCCTGTTGGGCCTGAAGTTCCTCCTGTCGCGTCTGGGGATTTGGGTTCTCGGTGGCACGGAAATGCTCTGCCGTGTTATTGCCTTCATTCGAGTCTTCGCTACCGTTCAAGCCCAATTCAAGCTTGGGCAGTGCTGCGACACTTTGTCCACCGCTGTTTGCGGATTGGAAGTCTTCCAGCAAATCCGGTGCGACGTTCGATATGTCGCACTGATTTGATTCGAAGGATTCTTCTGAAATTGATTCGTTGATATCGTACATGGTTTTGCGCTCCCCTCTCGTTCTGCCAATGTTCGCCATTCAAAAGATCCATTTCCAAAGCCTGTCTTGGACAGCGCCTGAGTAACCTTGGAACAACAATACGAATTCTTCGGCGAACAAATGTGGAACTATCAATCCGAATTGAGAGGTTTAACGGACAATGGACGAATTCGCGTACAACCCGGGAATATTACAATTACACTTTCCGTCTGGTTCGTTTCTCGCAATGCGTCACTGTACTGAAGTTATCGAATCCGGCTCGTATGCACGCACACGACAGTGAGCTCCTACCCGGGCAATTCCTGGACGAACGTTATCAGATAACGGCGCCGTTGGGCGCAGGTGGAATGGGGACCGTTTACGAAGCTGTGGAAGTGGAGCTGGGCCGGAAAGTAGCGCTGAAACTCGTACTTCCAGAGAATAGATCTTCCGGCGAACATCTGCAGCGATTTCGGCGAGAAGCCGAGGCTCTGAGCAAGTTGCATCATCGGAACATCATCACAATCTTTAGATACGGAATTGGCAATGGCACTCCATATGTTGCAATGGAGCTGCTCGACGGCGAGAGCCTTCAAGAGTTGCTAGAGCGTCAGCACTCGCTGCCTCTTCCCCAAGCCATAGACATTGCCACAGACGTGGCGTCCGCATTGTCTGCTGCGCACAAGCAGGGAATTTTGCACCGAGACATTAAGCCTGGAAATATATTTCTGTGCAGAGATGGCGCGACTAAACTGATTGACTTCGGGCTCTGCAAACAAGACATTGAGGGCGCACAGGAACTGCAAAAGCTTACTCAAACTGGTCTACTTGTAGGCTCTGTACATTATATGAGTCCGGAGGCTTGCCAGGGAAGAAAACTCTCGCCGTCCTCGGATATCTATGCGCTTGGAATTGTACTCTATCAGAGTATTACGGGGACCTTTCCTTTTGACTTCGAGAATCCTGTCGGGCTATTGTTCAAGCACGTCAACGATCCGATTCCGTCGTTGCAGAAACTGTATCCTCTTATGCCCTGCGCTCGAGAACTGGATGAATTTTTTACGATTTGTCTGGCCAAGAATCCAGACTCGCGCTACCAAAACGCCGAAGGAGTCAAGAGCGCGCTCGAAACACTGAGGCAAGCGGAGCCACGGCCGCTTCCGCCTTTACGGCGAGACTCTACCCGCATTAAGGTCCTCGTAATCGTCGTCAGCGGTTTGCTGGCTATTGCTATGTTGTGCAGACCCGAGTTCGTAGCTGATGTTGCGCCGCTATTGTTCTACGGCGACAGTCCTCAACGTTTGCTTGATCGACAAGTCAAAGCGGCTACACTGGCCGGGCAATATCGGTTGCATTCTTATCGCCGTGCCATTTATCGAAAAATTGGAGATCGTGCATTGACCTCAAGCAATCCGCTGGAGTCAGCCGAGTGTTATGTTGCTCTAGCCAGGGGCAGCCTTGCCGACAAAAGGCTCGACGAGGCTCGTCAGAGTGCGCTGTCGGCACTCAAAAGTTTGAGTGCTGTAGACCCTGCAGATCGGTCCCTGGCTAGTTCAATAGGAATACTTGTCGGTCAGAGCTGCGATGTCCTTCGCGGAAGTGGGTTGCGGAGGTGGCGGACCGAGTTCGCGCCGGATTCATTCGATATTATTGTCGAGAAGCTCCGGCGCCGGTACTCGGGCACCTCCGCGACAGAAGCACTGGTGCCGTTGGCGCGATTCAATGTTGAATCTCTAAAGGCGACTAACAGAACACGTGATTATTGTTTTGCATTGCTTCAGTTAGGAATTAGTCTCAGCGATACCGGTAGGTTCTCTGAGGCGGAAGTCTGTCTGCGCGAAGTTATTGGAATCTTGAAACAGAACTCACAAGCAGAGCAGGAGTCTCTGCGCTTGAACGCATATCAACTGTTGGTGCCCGTTTACGCCAGTCTGGGGAGGCGTGATGATGCCATAGCCTGTGCCAAGACCACCATGCGATTATCTAAACGGGCCGTCAATGGCAATGATGATTCCCTCCTTCGGCACCAGCTAGTGGTAGCTAGATGTATTAGTTTCATCGATTCTAACTTGTCTGCTGCGATTTATTCCTGCGTTCTGCTTCAAGTTCAAAGCGACAGGTCGTTACCCACCCGCAAGGCTCTTCTGTTTTGGACTTTGATCGGGCAAGCAAGATGCTTGCTATTGCAAGAGAAGTATCAATCTGCGCTGGAGCTTCTGAACACTGCCGATGCGCTCGACGACAAAACTATGAAGGACTCTCCGTCAGAGTCTGCGTTTTACGTTCAATTCTCCCGCGCTACCAGGGCAAGGCTCATGGCTTCTATGGGGCGTTTCGAAGACGCGAAGGTTCTAATCGACTCAGTGCGAACTGAGCTGAAGGCTCGCGACATCAATGATGCGGGGTTATTGCGCCAGCTTACAGACGAATGCGCCGTGGTCGATAAACTCTGCGGAGTATCAGCAGACCTCGAAAAAACTTTTCCGACATCCGAGAAATGTTGACGGATTCTGACAGCGAGATAAACGCTGCTGCAAGGCTATAGTCGCTAAATCTCTAGTTTGGATCTGAGCAGCTTCAGCGTGCCGGGAAAAGCAGCTTGCATTTTTGTGGTTTTCGGATCTGTTTTGCCCAACAGAATCCCGATTAGTTCGCCGCAGCACTCTTGTTGTCCTGCATCCGACTTCTGCAAGTAGTATGCCAGTTCGTTGCGGCTATCTGCGTCCACGCGGGCGCTATCGAGCAGGTATGCGTGCTTAAATTCTTCTGTTCCGGAAATGTTGTCCGCGTACCAGTCTAGGGCGTGACCGCACTCGTGATATAGCGTGCCGACAATTGCATCCAGCGAAATGGCTTCTTTTACAGAATCGTCACCCTCATCTAAAGTACGTTCGCACAGATAAATTTTGTTGTTCCAGAACATACCGGGACAGCTCTTGTACGTGTGCCCGTCATAGCCTCGCCCCTCGCGGTTCTTAAGGGAGGGCTCCTTGTCGATCAGCGTGGTGCAGAGATACAGTTTTGCGCCGTGACTACGCAGCAACTCTTTTACGTTTGCGGGCAAGTTCTGCACCGCACGCCTGACAGTATTGATTGTTGCCTCGGCTACGGGTGGGTGTCCGAAGAGTGGTCGCACGACGTCGATCAAGTCGCTACAGTCCGCTGGTCCGGATACCGCTGCTTTGCGAACCGTTTCCTCATCGGGACGAGCTGTTGCTGCGGTGGTGCCCCCGGTCTTTGTGCCACTGTTGGCGGTGCGTTTGAGCATCGCTGCTGCTACTGAAGCGTTGCGCGATGACGGGAAGTTCCTTTGCACGTATTCATACATGCGTTCCGCGCTTGAGCTATTCCCCATCTGATAGAGGCAGTTGGCGGCGTAAAGGTAGGCTGTGCCGTCTCCAGGCTTCTTGCTGCCGACATCGGCAAAAATTTTGTACGCCCGGGCAAAGTCGCGCTTATTATAGAGCGCCAATCCTTGATTTAAATCACCCGGGTTTTCGGCCCCGACAGGAAGCGACCCTGCCAACCCGGCCAGAAGCAAAACTATCCAAAACCAGCGCATACTAATGTTCTTGAAACCCGAAAATTTTTGCGGCGGCTCGGTCATTGGCCGCTGCAGCCTTTTGCCCTTGTGATTCCAGTATAGCGGCGCGCTTGGAGTATGAGTAGCCTTCCGGGTGAAACATATTCACTGGATCGGGATTGAGGTCAATGGCGCTGGTGTAATCTTGCAGCGCTTCCTTCGTATTGCCGGATTTTGCGTGAGCATCACCGCGAGTGATGAAGGGGTCTGCATCGCTGTCATCTGCGGCGATGGCCCGAGTGGACTCGGCGATGGCTTCCTGCAATTTATTGGTGCGCAAATAGAGTTCTGCCCTGTTCGCCACCACGTTTGGCAAGTCCGGACTGAGCTCCATCGCCTTATTGAAGTCTTTTAACGCCGCTTCGAATTCACCGGATTGCATGAGGCAGAATCCTCTATTACAGTACGCCGGCGAATTCTGCGGATTCCTTTTGAGAACCTGGTTGAAAACGTCGGTAGCTGCTTTGTAGTCCCCGAGCTTGGTCAATGCCAAACCCTTGCAGTGATAGGCTTCGAGCAGTGAAGGGTCCAGGCTGATTGCCTGGTTGAGCAATACCAGTGCGTCGGCGTACTTGCCTGCTGTCAGAAGACGATTGCCCCGAGAGTAGATGCTCAACGATTGATCGGCGGCCGTTACCAACGGGGCGAATATTATTGAAACAACAATCGCAATGGCAAGGCCGCTGTTCAACTGCGTGCCCACCGATAGCGGAGGGCGACTAAACGCCTGCTGTTTGCTTAAGAGCGGCGAGGGTTTGTTCCATCGAAGCCATGTCGAAAACATTGAAGAGCGTTGCTCCTTTGTTGATTCGCTTAACCATTCCGGTGAGGGCCTTACCCGGCCCGATTTCGACGAACGTATCGACGCCTTGCTCAGTCATGTATTCGATAGTCTCATACCAGCGTACCGCGCTGGGCATCTGTCCGGCTAGTTTCGTTTTCAAAGCGTCGGCGTCGGTTGCGCCTTTTGCGTCAAAATTTTGTACGACAGGACAGATGGAAGAGTTAAACTGCCAGTTCGCCAGCTCTTGTTCAAATTCCTTCGCGGCCGAGTACATCAAAGGAGAATGAAACGCGCCGCCAACAGGCAAGGGGATCACTTTGCCGCCTGCTTCTTTCGCTTTGGCTCCGGCGAGTTGCACCGCAGGTGGTGTACCGGATATGACCAGTTGCTCACGCGTGTTGAAATTCGCAATTATGCAGACGGCATCTTTGCAAAGCTCTTCGCAGGCTGCGCGACACACTTCCTCAAGTTTCTCCGGTGCGACATTCATCACGGCAGACATGGCGCCGCTCGGGCACTCTTCCATCAGGCGAGCTCGTTTGTCGACCAGTTTCACAACGGCGTCCAGCGGCAATGCTTGCGCTACGGTCAGGGCGCTGAACTCACCAAGGCTGTGTCCGGCAACGAAGTCAGGACGGGGTCCGCCAGCCTCCGCCCACGCTCGATAAGCTGCCAGGGAGACCGCCAGAATTGCCGGTTGAGTGTTGATTGTGCGTTTGAGTTCTTCATCGGGACCGTTGAAACAAAGGGAAGAAAGCGAGCGCCCGGCGAGCCTGTCGATATCATCAAAAACAGCTTTTGCGGCGGCATTCTTTTCATAGAAGTCCTTTCCCATTCCAGTGCTTTGCGCACCCTGTCCCGGAAAGAGATAAGCCAGTTTCTTCATGTTGCGCTGGTCCTCGAAAGTTCGCTGTGTAGAGGGGGTTCCAGAGGTCTCTCCTTTGGCTCCGCCGCCGCCGTGTTTGCGGAGTTACGAGCATCTACCGCGGTCCACTTCACCACGGCGCATCCCCAGGTTAGTCCACCGCCGAAGCCCACTAGTGCAAGCGTCGAAGGCGGCTTCACCTGCTCGCGACGCACCGCTTCGCTGAACGCCAGTGGAATTGATGCGGCAGAGGTGTTGCCGTAATCGGCAACGTTGCTTACAACTTGATCGGAGCGTAATCCGAGTCGATCTGCGGCTGCCTTGATGATGCGCTGGTTGGCCTGGTGGGGCACCAGAAAGTCGATATCCTTTACTTCGATGCCGGCCTTGGCGCACGTGGTCCGCACCGCATCTGGTACTGCGTGCACTGCAAACTCATAGATGGCTCGACCGTTCATGTGCAAGAATCGATGCATCGCTTGCGGCGGATTTGTGCCTTCGTGGGGATAGGCCTGCGTTCCGTAGTTCGGTATCCACAGCAGGTGTCCGCCATTGCCGTCTGCACGCAAGTACGTCGCGAGTATCTCATTCTCGTCGCACGCCTGGATAAGGAACGCGCCCGCGCCGTCGCCGAACAAGATGCAAGTGTTGCGGTCTTCCCAATTGAGGAAGCGCGAGTGAATGTCCACACCGACGACTAAGACTGTTTGATAGGTGCCCGTGGCGATGAATTGTTGTCCCACGGACAAGGCGTAGACAATGCCCGTGCAAGCGGCTTCCAAATCGAACGCTGCGGCTCTTGTCGCGCCGATCACTGCTTGCAGCATGCAGGCGGTGGACGGATACAAGTTGTCCGGCGTTGATGTCGCTACGATCACCAGGTCGATAATGGCCGGGTCAATTCCCGCAAACGCAATCGCGTCCTTTGCGGCTTCAGCAGCCAATCCGCTAGCGGTCTCATGTTCTTTTACTACGTGGCGCTTCTTAATGCCGGTGCGGGTATGAATCCACTCGTCCGTAGTTTCAACGAGCTTCTCAATATCGGCATTGGTGACAATAGAATCCGGAACAGCCGCTCCGACGCCGATTAGTTTGGCTCCTACGGGAAAATTCATTTTGATGTTGTTATCCCTCGTTCGACATGGGCGCGTTTAGTTTTTTACGCTTTCGGTCTCTACGAGGCCGATTGTTTTTTCAATTTTCTTGACGATATCGGCTTTAACCATGTCTCGGGCAACGCGAATGGCATTCTTGATTGCGGTGTGTTTTGAGCCACCATGGGCGATGACATAGACACCCTTGACGCCAAGCAACAAGGCGCCGCCGAACTCATTGTAGTCGACGCGGCGCTTCACGTTCTCAAATGCAGGTTTTCCTAGTTTGCCGGCTACTTGTGTTCGTACTGAAGAAAGCAGTTCTTGCTTGATCATGATCAGCAGCATTCGGGCTATGCCCTCAGATGCCTTCAACACGCAGTTGCCGGTAAACCCGTCAGTGACAGTGACATCGCACTTGCCTAACGGGAAATCACGGCCTTCGACAAAGCCGATGAAGTTTATCTTGGTGGTGTCCTTCAAAAGCCGGTACGCTTCTTGAACCAGGGTCGTCCCCTTGGATTCTTCGGTGCCGACGTTCAGCAAGCCGACTCGAGGGTTCTTAATGTTGAAGATTCCTTCATACAACACCGAACCCATCAGGGCGAATTGATAGAGCTGTTTAGCGTCGCAATCTTTGTTTGCGCCGACATCCACCAGTATCGCCAGCCTGTCCGAGTTGATGGTGGGCATTACGCAGGCAATCGGGGCACGGTCGACATTAGCGATTCGCCCTAACGTTATCTGCGCCGAAACTGCCGCCGCTCCCGTGGAGCCAGCGGCAACAACTGCGTCTGCTTTACCTTCGGCGATTTGCCGGGTCGCGACGACGATGGACGAGTCCTTCTTCTTCAAGACGGCGCGACTAGGATTCTCATCCATGCCCACCACCTCGGTTGCCGAGACGAGCTTGATGTCCAGGCCTCGCGTATCGTGGCGCTTCAATTCGCTAGCAACTTGCTCGGGCGGACCGACCAGCAAAATTGCCAGCCCATACTCCCGAGCAGCCAGAACGGCACCATGCACTATTTCCCGAGGGGCATAGTCACCGCCCATGGCGTCAACAGCGATACGAATCACTACTTGCTCCCCAACTATGAAAGGGTGTCCGACGTCCGACGACTAATCAATCAGCTAAATGGCTAGCTTCCGACCAGCCATTCACGTCGACGTGCAGGGCGACCACGATAGTATCCGCATTCGGCGCAAGCCATGTGCGGCAGCTTCGGTGTGCCGCAGTTGGTGCAGCTTGATTTCGGCAGAATCTGGATAGTGCGCAAGTAATTGGAAGCTCTGCGTTGTGCTTGCTTCTGGTGAGAAGTCTTTTTCTTTGGTTGTGGCATTGGGGTTAAGGATCCTCAATCTTAATGGGCGCCCGTGCATATACGCAGGGGCTATCAATTATCTACGATCTTCAGTCGGTTTCGTCTTTTGGAAAGAGAGTCTTCAGGTTTTTCCATCGTGGATCAATTCGATCCGCCCTGTCGCGACCTTCCTTATCTCCGGCTAATGAGCCGCGCCTCGCCTCATTGGAAGGAAAAGCGGGTCCGGGACAGTCATCGCCGCACAAACAAGTAACCGGCGTAGCGAGCGTAACAGCTTGATACACAACATCGACTATGTCAAGCGTACCGTCTTCGGACAAATGCTCGATAAAGTCTCCTGCTGTCAATTCGCGCTCTCGTCGGAGGTCGTCGGCTTGCGGCGTCCAGACCTGAAAATGCTCGTCTATCGGGACGTTCAAGCTCAGGAAGTAGGGCTGCAAACAGCGATGGCAAGTGAGCTTAAGCAGTGTCTGCACCTGCCCGTTCAACTTGATTCCAGTTGCACCGGCCGATACAGTAAACTCACCTGATACCGGTTTAACCGCATCCAATCCATCAACTGATTCTTTGAAACTAACGTTCAGTCGTTGTTGGGGCAGTAACCGCAGATCATCTATGTTGATTTTGAGAGGGTTGTTAGACACGATATGTGTACGAGCTGTTTCACTCGCACCTGAACAAGATCAAGAGGCGCCTACCAGAGCAGACGTCCGCCATAATATTACAACAGGGGTCCTTGAAATGACTGCCACCAAGACTTCGCCTCGATATATCCGCGCTCGCTGGGTTTTGCCTGTAGATAGCGCTCCTATTGAAGACGGTTGCCTTGTCCTGGAAGGCGATCGCATAGCGGCTGTGATGCCTGCGGCGCAGTGCAAAGGCGCGTCTTTTATTGACTTCGGCAACGCAGTCATTACGCCCGGCTTCTTTAATCTTCATACTCATTTGGACTACAGCGCACTTCGCCATTTCGACACTCAATCCCAGTTTTTCGTGTGGATCGACAAGCTAATCAGCTTGTCATGGCAATGGGAGCCGGCTCAGTGGCGCAGGTCGGCTCTGCATGGTGCACGTGAGCTGGCCTTAACCGGCACCACGTTCGTCGCCGATGCGTCATACAGTGGTGCCGCTGCTTATGGAATTGCCGAGGCTGGCATTCGAGGCGTGGTCGGGCTGGAGCTTTTCGGTGTTGTTGAGGCAAAGGCTGAGGCTGCCTGGCAGCTCTGGCTCGACAAGTACGAAAAATTCATGGACAGTGCGGATGATACGCTCAATAACGCTATAACTGAAGGGCGAGTCAAAATTACAGTGGCGCCGCACACACCCTACACGGTTTGTCCGGCGCTTATCGGGAAAGCCAATCAGTGGGCGCGCGCAAATCATTTGCCTGTCTTGATTCACATAGCCGAATCGGACATGGAGTGTCAGTGGATTGCCAAGTCGTTTCCGCCGCTCGATAATTTCCTGTCGAAGGCCACGGGCGAATCCGTAGAAACCGTCGCTGCTCTCGATTGGCGCGGTCACGGGCGCACCCCGGTGGAGCATCTTGTTCATCATGGCTTGCTAGATTCAAACATCTTGGCGGCTCACACTGTGAAGCTGACAGGCAGAGACATTGAGTTGCTCTCACAATCCGGAGTTGGCACCGCTCATTGTCCGCGCAGTAATTCCCGGTTAAGGAACGGTATCGCGCCGTTCAGCAAGCTTAAGGCTGCCGGTGTTAATGTTGGCTTCGGTACTGATAGCGCTGCGTCTACAGATGATCTTGATGTATTGGCGGAGGCAAGATTTGCCTGGAATCTTCATCGAGCCGTCGACCCGGACTTTGCCTGCGGACCGGAGGAAGCGCTTTATCACTTGACCCTTGGTGCAGCGCGAGCGGTTGGTGTGGCTGATGAGCTAGGTTCTCTGACCGATGGGAAGTTTGCCGATTTCTGTGTATTTTCACTTGAGTTCCTTCCCGATTTGGCGCAAACTCGACCACACGAATCTTTGCTTTACGGAGGCGCGGTTCCCACGGACGTTTTCGTAGGAGGGGGGCCAGTTGTAGTAGACCGAAAGTTGTCTACCGTGCGGGGCTGATAATAATCGACACCCAAAATCCCCGGACATTGCGTATACTGACAGTTTGACAAGGGACGATTACGGGCAAGATCGTAGGTGCCCACCAAATTTATCAACCAGGAAATGAATCATGGCAGGAGTAGGCAGAACGGATCACATTTGCAGCGGTCGGACTTGCATGTTCTGCCGGGTGCTCGATAATCCGCAGCGAACCAGGCAGATGACCAACCAGTATGCTCGCCAGCAAGTGGACGTGCAGGCACTAGAGCGAGTAAAAGAGCTGGAAAACCGTTCTATGCTCCAAAAAACGGCAGAGAACCTGACGTCCAATAAGGCGGAAGAACTTGAGAAACTTGCATTACTAGACTCACTGACCGAGCTTTACAACTCTCGCACGTTGATTAAAGAATTGAAGGACGAACTGAAGCGCGCGAAGCGCTACAAGCGTCCCGTGTCGCTGCTCATGATTGCTGTTGATGGTCACAAGGAAATCTCCCGGCAATATGGTGCTCTGACTTCCGATGCTGTTTTGAAAGTGGTGTCAAATGTTCTGCGCGACTGCGTTCGCGACGTCGACGTGCCGGCTCGGTACAGCGGGGACGAGTTTGCGATTGTTCTACCGGAAACCAACGCTGCCGGTGCTGCAGTAGTTGCCGAACGGATTCGCCAGCGAGTTGGAACTCAGGCCATCACTCATAACTGGAACAACCTGAAAGTGACCGCAAGTATCGGTCTGGCCTCTTTTCCCGCTCATGCTCGCGAGCACGATGAGTTGATCGCACGTTCGGTACAGGCTCTTGAGTTGGCTTGTGCGCGCGGTGGCGACCGAGTTTGCGCCGTCTAACCTCGCATGTAGCCTCGCCGTATAAGTGTCGTCACATCGCGATTTCGCGCGGTCGTTGATCTACGACCTACTCCCTTTCGATTATGGCTTTCGATCTTCTCTTCGCAGAAGGCCCATCAGCGCGCAACGTTGCACGGGGTTCAGCTCTTACGCTTTTGCTTTCTAGCCATCATCCTCTTGCCCGTCAATGTTTGCAGCCAAGACTTTTCCTCTCTGAAACCCGGGCGGTTTCCCTGTGCGTTTTACCGATGCCTGAGTTATAGAACAGTTCGTTCCCTCTATCCTTCTATAAGGAATGATTTTTCTGATGACTTGAAAAGCTCAGGCAATCGCGAACGCTTAAAACTATATGAACTGACCAAGGTCACGTGCAGTTACGAGCATTGGCGTCCGGGCTGGTATTGACGCGAATGTAGAGTTATTAAGCCTTACTGACAGCCACTAAGATACGAGAAGTAGGGCTTGTGGCGAATCAAGCTCAAACTCGGCAACTCGATTTGCCTTATATTCGTCACTTAACTGGTGGCGGCGTAGGTCCAGCAATTCGGACGTAGCAGCCTTAACGGGTTACAATTGGTCGGACTGCGTGTTTCACTGAGTAGAAGATGTTTGCAAAAAACTGGAAACTCCTAGCTGTATTGGGTGTCTTGGTCTGGTCGATCACCACCCTGTTTCAATTTTTGCCCGATGCCAGGCTGAAGGAATTGCAGCGTATAGCTGCTCTATCTCCAGCCGACCTGCAATTGGATATTACCAAGCGACTTGAGAAGACTGAAGGCTGGGAAAAGCTGACGATGTTTCAGCGCGAAGATTTGCTGAAGATCTCCCAGGAAGAGGCCGCTTCAGCCAACAACATGCAAGTAATCGGCAAAGTCGGTGACTATACGATAGTTACCAACTTGAAACTGGGCCTGGACCTGAAGGGTGGTAGTCAGTTGTTGCTGCAGGCGCTGCCGAGCAAACTGGTGCCGGAGATCACACCGGAAGTAATGAAGGGGTTGGAAACTGTTATCAACAACCGCGTTAACTCGTTGGGTGTTTCCGAAACAGTAGTTCAGCGCAGCGGTAAGGACAGATTGATTGTTGAATTACCAGGCGTTAAGGACCCGCAGGAAGCAAAGGACCGCATTGGTACCACCGCATTGCTGGAATTTAAGGCGCTAGAGTACGAAAATCCTGATGCGCCAAGCGAAGCCTTGCAGCCCAAGGTGGATGCCAATGGAAACCCGGTGTGGCGCGATGTCGGCATCACCGGTTCAGACTTCAAGCGGGCTGCTGCACTGCCGATGGTCGGTGGACAGAACTGGCGGATCAACTTCGAATTTAAGCCCGATGGTGCCACTAAATTTGGTGACCTCACTAACAAGAGTGTGGGCAAGAAAATTGGTATCTTCCTGGATGGCGAGCCGACGGAACGCGGACCAGACGGGCGTCCACTGCCGCAGAAGGAATATCAGGGCATAAACGTCAAAGAGCGAATCATGGGTGGCTCCGGTGAAATCACCGGTAGTTTTACCAAAGATCAAGCTGTCGACCTGGCTCTTAAGCTCAACGCCGGAGCGTTGCCGACAAAGGTGGCGATCCTGGAAGAGCGGACCGTAGGAGCGACCCTGGGGCAGGACTCAATCGATAAGAGCCTTGTTGCGGGTATTGTCGGCATCTCCGCCGTCATGCTTTTCATGGTGGCAATCTACGGTATCCCCGGAGTATGTGCTGATATCTGCTTGATTCTCTACACCATTACCACGTTGGCCATCTTTCGGGCTGTGCCGGTGACCCTGACGCTGGCAGGTATCGCGGGCTTCATCCTCTCAATCGGTATGGCGGTTGACGCCAACATTCTTATTTTCGAGCGGACAAAAGAAGAACTGGCTTCCGGTAAGAGCTTGTACACGAGCATTGAGACTGGCTTCAATAGAGCCTTTACCTCTATCTTCGATAGCAACATGAATAGTTTGATTGCATGCGGCATTTTGATGATGTTCGGTACGTCGATCGTGAAGGGTTTCGCGATCACGCTGGCTCTTGGTGTTGTTACTTCGATGTTTACAGCCATTACGGCAACACGTGTTCTCCTGCACTTCATTCCAAAAGGCGTTCCTTTGTTCGGTGTGAAGTCGCAAAAGAAACCACAACCTGCGGTGAGCAGCGATGCCAAAACCGCGACTTAAGAGGTAGTCTGATCCATGAAGTTTCCGCATGTAGATATCGTCAAGCCTCGTAAATGGTGGATTGGGCTTTCGCTGCTCATTACCGTTCCGGGTATAGTCGGCATCATCTGGAGTTGCATCGTTTTGGGTGCACCGGTGCGACTTGGAATTGATTTTACCGGTGGCTCTATCTTGCAATATCAGTTCGATAAGCCAGTTGAGCTGCAAGAGATTCGTGAAGTTCTTGAGAAATCGCCCTCTGAAGAGCTGCATGGCGCCCAGGTTCAGGGTGCAACCATTGCGGGCAAAGAAGTCGTCATCATGCGAACTAAAGCAATGGCCGACGATATGCAAGACGAGTCGATTCGAAAAGGGCTGAAAGAAACTCTTCGCCAAAAATTCGGTGAATTCAAAATTCTTTCCGAAGACAAAGTGAGCGGTGTTGTTGGACCCGAGCTACTAACCTCCGGACTGCTCTCATTGTTCCTCACTTTTGCAGCGATGGTGGCTTACATCAAATTTCGATTTCGATTTGATTTTGCTGTTTGCGCCATCATTGCTCTGGTGCACGACGTTGTGATTCTAGTCGGACTATTTGCGATCTTGGGCTTGGTTCCGGGGGTTCACAAAGAAGTTGACAGCTTATTCATAAGCGCCGTGCTTACGGTAATTGGTTTCTCCGTCCACGACACTATCGTTGTTTTTGACCGCATTCGCGAAAATCAAAAATACGTTGGCAGCTTCATGACCGACCCCAAAACCGGAGAGAAGCAAAAGCGAACCTTCGGCGACGTTGCCAATGACAGCATTAATCAAACTCTGGCCCGGTCGATCTACACTTCGTTGACAGTAATTATTACGTTGACGGCGTTGTATGTGCTCGGTGGCAGCACCACCAAAGACTTCGTGCTGGCAATGCTTATCGGTATCATCTCCGGAACGTACTCTTCCATATTCAACGCGTCTTGTTTGCTTGTATGGTGGAATGAAATACACGCAAACAAAAAGAGCTCGGCGAAGCCAAGTGCCACATCCTCCGCAAGCCCGGCTTAGGCGTATAATAGTCGTGCTACGAAACCAGGGTAAGGGCGGCATATATGTCGGACATGACTCAGACACCTCAATCCGATTGGTCTGATCAGCAAAAGTGGGAATACTTGCTGCGTCACGAGCGGCTAGGCGAGCTTTTGGTGAAATGCGGGAAGCTCACTTTGGTTCAGGTCGAAGAGTTGCTTCAGGAGCAAAGGAATACCACCAAGCATCTTGGTGAGTTGGTTGTTGAGCGTAAGTTGCTTACGCTCGATGAGATTATGCATGAGCTCAAACAGCAGTCCGATATGGACCAGACCGCAAGGCAAACCATTGATGAGCTGAAAAAACTGGCGGACGAGCATAAGAAAGCGCACGATTCGTGAGATTTGCAGGACGTTCAATTGTCATAACTGGAGCCGGGTCCGGAATCGGGCGAGCTACTGCAATTCGATTTGCAGTGGAAGGTGCCGCGGTCGCGGCGGTTGACATTGATGGTTACGCCGTGAGAAGTCTCGCAGACGAGTTGCAGCAAGAAGGGCTGGCCTGTCGTGCTTATGAGGCGGACATCTCTAACCGCGCCGATGTCGATCGTTTTGTTACTGCGACGTTGACTGCATTCAAGAAGATAGATTTTTTGTTTAACAACGCCGGGGTTGAGTTTGTGTCGCCGCTGGCCGACACCACCGATGAAGCTTGGGACAAAGTGCTCGATACGAATCTCAAAGGCACATTCATGGTGACTCGTGCCTGTCTTGCGTCGATGATCGAATCTGGTGGTGGCTGCATCATCAACAACGCGTCTGATGCCGGGCTGAGGGGAATTCGTGTAAATGCGGCTTACAGCACCTCAAAGGCCGGCGTGATTCATCTGACAAAATCCATTGCTCTGGATTACGGCAAATACAACATACGCTGCAACTGTCTCTGTCCGGGTTGCATAAAAACTCCGCTTTGTGAGCGCTTCAACGCTGAGGTCGGCGCTCGACATGGCAAAACTGGCGAGGAAGTACTGCAAGAGTTTGTTGAAGCAAATATTCCAATGATGCGCGTCGGACTGGCCGAAGAAGTTGCGTCAGTTGTAGCATTCCTGTGTTCGGAAGACGGGCGCTACATCTCCGGTGCCACCATTCCTGTCGATGGCGGACTCACCGCAGGCATGTAGCCAGGTACTAACCGCCCTTCATCGCTTTCTTCTTTTGAATCTCTTTCAGAATCTGCGTGCGCACGAAAAAGTAAACGCCAAAGAATGCGGCGGCCATAATCCATACAAACACTCTCACCCAAAGCAAATCGTATTCTTTCGGGAAGACGAACGGCATTGCAAACAAGCCGGCCGGTGTCAGCAGAAGCACCGCCGATATTGAGACCAGGCGCATAGTGCTGGAAGGTAGTCCTTCATTCATTGCCATAACGATGAGATTGGAAACTGCGTGCATCGAAAGGCAAGTGGCTAATGCCAGCTCAAAATATTCGCGTTCTCGCCCGCCGACCGTGCAAAGAAAATAGGTGAAAGGAATCGCTGCAAGACCACAGCCTACGGTTAAAGCCAGATTCTTTGTGATTGCTACCAAGGCTCTACCCTCCAGGGTGATTCAAGTTCAGGCCGATTGCTGTAAGTGCAGAAACATCTTATTGCGCACAGTCTCCTCAGTTTCTCGACTTGCTAACTGCTCAAGAAGATTGCGGGCTCTACTTGTATTGTAGCGAGATAGTGCCCATGCTGCGTGTTCTCTCAACATTGCTTCTGGCTCATTAAAGGCGAAGTCGAACAAGACTTTCTCGCCATGATCCGGGGTTCGATTGCCGAGCACGACCAAAGAATTGCGAATGAGTCCTTTGCGTTTTGGTCTGGACACCGCTGACTTACCGAATCGGTCCATAAACTCTTTCTTTTCTCGTATCGCAAGTACAGAGTATAGATCGAGGTAGTGTCCCACGCCGGCATCCGGTTGAAACTCGTCCCATATAGTTTCCGGCGGTCTCTGGTTGTAGGGGCAGACTTCCTGGCAGATGTCGCAGCCAAAAACGAGCGAGCCTAGTTTCTCCCGTAGAGCAAGCGGAATCTCGCCCTTGTTCTCGATGGTGAGATAAGGGATGCAGAGGCGAGCATCTATGACTCCAGGCTCGACAATTGCGTTGGTGGGGCAGGCAACGCTACAACGAACGCACTCGCCGCAAGTGCCGCGGTAGGGTTCGTCCGCCTCCAGCTCTAAGTCTGTAAACAGTTCTGCGATGAAGTGATAGGAGCCTAGCAATTTTGGTCCGATGATCATTGTGTTCTTGCCGATGAAACCTAGTCCGGCACGATTTGCAAATGCCGGTTCGTACAGCTCAACATCATCGGTAAAGTACTTGCCCAAAAGTGGACGTCCAAGCCGCGCTTCAAGGCGTTCTTTCAAAATTGCCAACTTGGCAGGAATCACGTCGTGATAGTCGAGCCCGACAGCATAACGTGCAACTTTACCAAATTGTCGCCCGGGATCTGCCGGAGAAGGTGTGTAGTAGGGCACAGACAGTACTATTGCACAATAAGCGTCCGGGTGAAGAAGCTGCGGAGATGTTCTAGAATACGGGTTGCGCTTCATCCACCAGCCCATGCTGCCGGCATACCCTTTGTCCAGCCAGGCCTCGAAGAATTGCCGCTCGGCTTCCATCGGTTCCAGGCTGGCAACTACGGCGCGAACGAAGCCCATCTCCAGGGCTGTTTCAACCACTATTTCTTTTGCTCTTGCAGAATTCACCGCTTGGAGTACTTTCGACGACAATGCCAGAACCAAGTATAGCGCCCGATTACAGCATCGAGGATTTTCAGTACGAGTTGCCGCCGGAACTTGTTGCTCAGGAGCCGCTGAAAGAGCGTCATACATCAAGGCTAATGCGAGTAAATAGACGAACCGGCGAAGTTTCGCATCATGTTTTTGCGGACATTGCCGAAATGCTGGTTGCTGGCGATGTCCTCGTGTTGAACGATACTCGTGTTATTCCCGCGCGCCTATCGGCGCGACGTGCTTCCGGCGGGAAAGTCGATATTCTGCTGATAAAACCTGATACCGGTGGTGAAGGACATTGGCAGGCGATGGCTACGCCATTGAGAAAACTGCGTCAGGGAGAACGGCTCACCATCGCATGTGGTGACAAGCTGTTTCACATTGATGTTGCCGGATTTTGTGAAACGGAAGACGGACAGAGAAGAGCAATATTCAACTTGGGCCCGGGGCGAAGCACTTTTGAGTTACTCGCCGCTGTTGGTCAAGCTCCGCTGCCACCCTACATTCATCGCCATGACGATGAGACCGAGGGGAGCTATGATGATGCAAGTCGGAAATCGGCGGATCTAACGCGTTATCAAACAGTGTTTGCGAGGACTCCCGGAGCTGTTGCCGCACCGACTGCAGGGCTGCACTTCTCTGAAGAACTGCTGAATGATCTTCGCAAGAAGGGAATTGAGACGTGCTTCGTCACGTTGCACGTTGGTCCGGGAACGTTTAAACCTGTGACGACATCGGTTCTGGACCACACCGTGGAGGCGGAGGAGCTCACCATCACACCGGAGACTGCTGCGATAGTTAATCGCGCGCGTCAGGAAGGGAGGCGCATCGTCGCGGTCGGAACAACGTCTTGCCGGGCACTGGAAAGCGCCGGCAAATCCGGCATACTCGAACCAGTCGAAAGCGATCGCACGTCGCTATATATAAGACCGGGATATCAATTCAAAATTGTCGATGCGCTGATCACAAACTTTCATTTGAGCAAATCTAGTTTGCTCATTTTGGTCTCGGCATTTGCAGGTCGAGAACGCATTATGAATGCATACCAATTGGCGGTTTCGAATCGCTACCGCTTTTACAGTTACGGCGACGCCATGTTCATCGCCGACCGCTGAAGAGAACGTAGGGGACTCCCTGGCAAGCTAAGGGGGGGGGCGAAGCTGAGGAACCCCGGAAGGCCAATACTTCCGACGACGAAGACTCGTGGCTGCGGCCTTGCTAACGCTCGCGAGCAACTGAACGGCTTAGTAGCTCATTCAATCGGAAAAGTTTTTTGGCGCTTGGAGCGCTCAATTGACCTTCCGGCTCTCGTCCTTAAGTGCTGCGGAGCTCGGTTAATGACCGTTACCGCTGCCGGCGCCTTCCACTTCGTCCGGAAATGGTCCGCCTACTTCAAATTTGTCGTTAATCCAGACTGCCAACACTGTTGCCAACGTAGTTACCGCCAGTCCACTTAACAGTTCCATGATTTTAGTTCCTCTGGGTTCTGTATCTTTACTTGTCTTTTTCTATATGTATTCTATACGTGGTATTGTCCCCGATTCAGTACTAAGGTCGGGTTAAGAGAGTGGGTTAAACAGGCAAGTATCAGCTTTTCTTCATGATCGATGTGCGGGCGGGAACGCCGTTATGATGCGGGTTTCACCGATACGTCTCGGTGCGGAGGCTCGACCGGCTCTAGATGTCGAGCGACAAGTTCATGGGGGATAGCAGCGCTATATCAATCGATCTTCACGCTGATGAGTTTTGAGGTAGCTGCCATTGCTAATGGCTAAGTGTCAGTTTCGGATGGCTGCGTATTCCTGTTCCAGCAACGCTGGCTCGAGCATAAGCAGGCGCACCATATTTAGTGCGTCGCTGGCCGTTCTCAATCTGATCTCGGAGCGGTTGAGGTTGGGGTTGAAGTTGCGTTTGGACGTATAGGTACGGGTCCTGGTCGACAAGCCGATGTAGACCAGTCCTACTGGCTTTTCTTCCGTGCCCCCGCCGGGGCCTGCCAGTCCGGTGATACTAAGTCCGATATCACTCTCTGCTAGCTCTCTAATTCCCTTTGCCATTTCTGCGGCGCATTCGCCGCTTACTGCGCCCGATTTGACCAGGGTTTGCTCCGTGACTCCCAGAAGTTTCATCTTAGATTCATTAGCGTAAGCAACAATATTCAATTTCACAAACGCTGAGCTGCCGGGACAATCTGTCAGTCTTTTGCTTACCAAACCACCGGTGCATGACTCTGCAACGGCCAGTGTCAGACTTCGCTGAGTTAGCATGCGAGCAACGACTGACTCCAAAGAATCATCGTTTTCTCCGTAACAAAGGTGACCGCTTTCTTTGCGAATCTGGTCTGCGACAGGCTGAACGATCGCCTTGGCGTGCTCGACCGTATCGGCCTTCGCGCTTATGCGCAGTCGCGACTCCCCGTTCCCCGCATATGGTGCGACAGTGGGATTGGTTCCGTCGAGCAACTTAGTGTACTTCTCTGCCATGGCAGATTCGCTAATTCCATAGTGTTTCAATTCTATGGACCAGATTACACCTGGTCCGAATAAACCTGCCAGAAAGGGCTTAGCGGTTTCGTACCACATTCCTTTCATCTCACCCGGCACCCCGGGAAAGGTCAAAATATATCTTGTGCGCATTGAATCGCTCACGCCGATGTTTCGCAGATTCTTCTCGTCAACGGTCCAGATGATACCGGGTGCGGTGCCGCGCGGGTTGTGCAGAATTTGCGATCCTGCTGGACGATGAGCCTGCTTTCGGTTGGATTCAGACATGTGTACGCCGCGCAACCGGAATATCGCTTTGATCTTTCTCTCGGTCTCGGCATCAAACTCCATCGGTACACCGAACAGTTCTGCGATGCTCTCATGTGTGAGATCGTCGGCCGTTGGGCCCAGTCCGCCGGTTGTTATCACAATGTCCGCGCGATCCAGTGCTTGTTTCAGTACGGACTTGAGCCTGGGGACGTTGTCTCCCACGGTTACCTGAAACAAGGAATCTATGCCGAGGCTCGCAAGTTCACCAGCTAGAAAATGGCTGTTCGTGTTTACTATCTGGCCGAGAAGGAGCTCGGTTCCCACCGATATAACCTCGGCGATGGCCATAAACTTTACCTTACCTTTTGGCGCAAGAACGAACTCTGGCGCGCATTTGCCGTAGCGGTCGCTTCCTGGTGGACCGGTCCAGTGTACAACATAATATTTAGATGTTTAGAAACAGAGCGCGTTCCTGCCGGTTCAGTGCGAAAATACTTTACGTGCTCCATGTCTGCGGTGTTTAAGCATGATTAGACGTCTTCAAAAGGCGGCAACGGTACTTGTCTGCGCTTTCATTGCCTCTTCAAGTGCGGTCGCGGCGCCTGGTTTGGGCGCTGCTTCGATTGACTCGAATGGTGATTTCATCGCCGGATTGCCTGAGTCCAAGGAGTCTGAGTCGAAGTCCGAATCGAAGCCTGTGGAGTCTGCGCCGAAAGCTGTCGTACCTGAGGCGGTTGAACGCGAGTTGTCTGCGGGGTGGACTTCGAGCACGAAGTCATACAACCTGGCAGCCCCCGCTGATGCCAAGTTTAAGGAAGTTTCTCCCGGCCGCCTGGAGCTGGAGTCAGGCACACTTTTGATTGAGGCGTTGAAGCCGACTGTTGTTGTAACTCCATTGTCGGAGTTTGGGCTAAAAGCCAAGTCTCTTGTTTTGGTTCGCGCAAGCCAGGGATCCGACAGGGCTCTGGCTTTGTTGGAGAACGCAGAGGTGACCGCTAGTAAGCGCTCGACCGAAGTACGATTCGGCGAGCAAGTCCTGATAACCGAGCGCGCACCCAGTCATGCAGAGTTGGTTGGCGAAGAGCAAATTGGGATTCGCCAAATTCGGCAGCATCCAATAGGTAATGATCGCTACATTTCGATTATGGAGTTTTCGCTTGTGCAAGCAACCGAGCGCATTCCGATCGTATCTAAGGTGATTCATTCCGGACATGCACACGATAAGGCTTTGAAGCAACGATTATTGAAAGCTGCTGCTGTGCTGAATATGGTTACGTCGAGACACGGCGGCTATAGCGCCGCACATTAGATTTGGCTGCGCAAGCGCGGGAGGCCGTTCCCGCCTCGTCGAGCGCAGGCTCCTCTCTGCGCCGCAAAGTATCAGTTTCTGGCACTGCTATGGACTTGGCTTCGCGCAAAATTCGCAGCGGGGGCAGTTCCTTGTTTGGGCATAGTGAACATTAGAACTACTCTGCGGCGAGCGATGCATGGAAATACTAGTGTGGGTTCTGATAGGACTTCTAATCCTGGTTGTCGGAGTACCGATAGCTGCCGTGTGCAAGGCAATAATGAGCGCACCACCAAGGGAAGTACCCCCGGGTCTGAATGCGCAGCAATACTACGATTTAGGAGTGAAGTACAAGCTAGGCGGATGGATCGCTCAATCGAAGCAATCCCTGCGGTTATCCGCCATGATGGACCAGGGCGCCGTTAGCAAACAGGCCGGCATGTACTTGAAAGCTTACCTCCCCTACAACGATATCCCGGAGGAAGCTGTGAGCGAGAACATCAGTGCTGTTAATCTGGGGATAGTTGATAAGGACGGAGCAGAGAAGGCGTTTCGTAGCTTAATGGAGAAGCATCCTAACTTTGAGTGGCCATTTGGGAATTTAGGGCACCTTTATTTCAAGCAAGGAAGGACCGAAGAAGCCAAAGCCGTGCTTGATAAAGCGCTGGAGATCAACCCCAACTATGTCAACGGGATGATTCATTTGGCTGCCGTATATCAAAGGGAAGATAACGAAGCTGAAACGGACAAGTTATTAAAGGATATTTTGAGGATAGACCCGGAGGTTCGGTCTAATGTACTAGCCAGTTATCCGGACCTGGCCAAACGCGTAAAAACACTGCAGCAGCACGCAGGTTGATTGACGCCTTCGCCGCTCCGAAGGAGTTCCAGGGCTAGAGGCTAGCTTTGATGAGTTCTGTTGAAAATGGAGACTGTGGGCGCAGATCTTCCGGGAGTTCCGATTCGCCTGGCAGTGTATCGGCGAGTCCTTCTGCGATCATGGTTATTTGAGAAGCCGCCAGAAGCGGATCTTTCATTGTCTTTTCGAAGAGACCCGCCAGTGCATAACCCACCATCGCGGGCATGGGCAGCGGTAAGACGGGGCGTTTCATGGCGCCCGCCACTCTGCGTGCTGCTTCGCTAAGCAACAATTTCTCCGCACCGAGTACCGCATATGTTGCTTTGTCCATGCGGCGATCATTCAAAATGGCGATTAGCAGCTGGCTGAAATCCTGCAGGGCAATCGGTCGTAACGCAACGTCGCCGCCGATCAAACCAAACACGGGCGACAGTCGCAATGCCTTTGCCATGTGCGAAATCATGTGATCGCCTTTTCCGTAAATAACTCCAGGCTTTAGCACTGTGTAATCCAAATCCGATTTACGGCAGATCTCCTCTGCTTGCCACTTCGATTCGTGATACGCCGAATCGGTGCCCGGCCTCGCTTTCAAGAAACTGGTAAGAACAACTTTCCTTATGCCGTGCAGTTTGCAGGCTGAGACGACGTTAGCCGTTCCTTGCACATGCACGCGCTGGTAAGTTTGTTCTCCGACTTCTTTGTTAATCCCCGCACAGTGAACAACGGCGTCGCAACCCGCAAATGCCTTTGCTAAAGACGCTGCGTTGTTGATATCTGCGACCTCGAAACTGACTGATGCTTGGGCTTGTCCTGCTGTGCGCGCGACGACAACTATCTGATGTTCGCCCTGCAGCTGCAGGGCGCGGATAAAGTCTTTTCCTACAAATCCGTTGCCGCCGGTAACCGCTATCTTCAAATTTCTCACTCTGTGGTGCCAGTGGTTATAGCACACCCTGGTTCCGGTCTAACTTTTGCCGCTCTCCGCTCGATGCCCCATTCGAATAGCCCTGACAATAACTAACCCGCCGACCATCAAATGATCAGCGGGTTAGCGACAGCGTGAGATTAAGAACAGATTTGAATGCCGTCGACGGTTCGACATTGATACAACTGGCTAGTTGCGCCGAACGGCGACGCTACGCGAGGGATCGAGGCGCGATTATTCGTAGCTGTTCCTTAGATCTATCCGACTGTCGTGAAAGCATTCCATCGACGATTAATTTCGCTGCGAAGGTCGTCCATGCAGTGTTCGTCAAAGCAATGATGTTCTTTCGAGAGTGGCTCACCATCAAGCATGATGGTAGGCAGGCGGTGTTCAGCAGATTCTTTCAAGTGAACTGGAATGGGCAAACGTTCCTCAGCAATAACTGATTCAAGCGCGCCTTGCGCTTTCTTAAAGGTGCCACAACCCGGGGTGTATAGAAGTTCTACGTGCATAACAAAGAATCCTCCTTGTCTGGAAGAATGGCGGGACATATAGGGAAACAGGGCACCGGAACGTCGATAAATGCCTGCTCGGCAGGCCAACACATTTATAAAGAAAAGTTTGAGACGTTGACACCAGTATAAGGACAAAACGTCCTTTGCCAATACACAATCTGTCACAGGCGGATTAAGATGTACTAACTTGATGTCATTTCCGAGATCTTCTCTCGCTCTCCAGTGGCTGACTTCACGTTGGGCTAAGTCCGTAAATGAGCATCATGTGCGGCTTTCGGCGGTGAATCTCCGAACCCTCGGGGAGGCAACCCCATGCGCGCTAAAGGGTGCGGAGGCTAGAATGGCGTTGAGAAGAGATTGACGACCGAATTGAATAAGCCAGTAGAGGGGGCCGGACAGCCGTGGAATGGTTTGAGGAGTTGTTTGACTTGCAAGTTATTACAGCGCAAATGTTGATGGTGTCATTGGCGGTGCTCAGCGCGACGTGCATTCCAGCGTTTTCAATGTACTCCGATTACACTCCTGTTCGTGCCTCCGACCAGAAGAACAAGGTTGCTCTGAAGCCGGTAAAGGTGTCTGGTACGCTTCGCGAGGGCAAAGCAATCTCTGCACTTGGGTGCACTTTCAAAATTACTGAAGATAGCAATGAGTTGGAGATTCAGGGCAAGGAAATTTCCGCTCGACCGTGGAAGATTCTCAAACACTACTATGGTTTGGGCACTGCAATTTTTTCGGCGGACTTAGACCGCAACGGAAAACAGGACTTTGTGCTACTGCAGGCAACCGGTGCCTGCGGCATTGCACCGCCGGCAGTATTGACGATCATTCTGTTCGACATAAACAATTTTCCCAATATCTATGAATTTAGCGGGTTTGCCTCCATGGACGGAGATGACTGGGAGGGAAAACGGAAAGTCGCGTACATTGACGACATAGTCGACCTGAACGGTGACGGCAAGGCCGACATCGTTACCGAGCAGCTCGACTATGCAGATGTGCGCGGCAAGACGCGCTCTTTCTGGCGTACCGTGCTCTATTCAGCTAGCGCAGCCTATTTGCAAAAGAGGACCAGGTACCGGGGCTACACAACGCCTATGATCGTGGCGTACAAATACAAAGCAAACCATCGTGTCGTGGACGCGCCGATGCCGGAGCTTAAATCGTTTGATGACGGCTCTTTCGCCATGGGAAAGACCGTCACTGCGCGCGTTACCGAGGTAAAACTGAACGACTACAAGCACGTTGAGACAATCGTGTTGGACGGAGGGAAAACACTTTCCTCCACGTTTGATCAAATGAACCGCGATAAGGAATTGTTTGAGCCCTTCCTTATCGTGAAGCAAGCTGGTGAGACTGCCGTGCTTGCATGGGACACCTCAGAGGCAACCAATGCGCTCAAGGACGCTGCAGAGCGCAAACTACCGATTACTTTCAGACCGCGCTCGCTGAAGGGACATCTGCCCATCATGGCTCAACTTGATCTGACCGCACCTGGCTGACTCGTTGGGAAGTTGTCCAACTCTCTCTGGATCTGCCAAAAGAAAAGAGGGACCTTACAACAGACCCCTCTCTTTCTTGATTGCTTTATGCTGTTATTCGGAAACCCAGCACTGTACCGTGCGGTTCCAGTCGCCAGCTAGTTCGGCGTCTTTGAAGAAGATGCCGATTTCGCGCTTTGCCGATTCCGGGCCATCCGAACCGTGCACAATGTTGCGGCCGATTTCGATGGCGAAGTCACCACGGATGGTGCCCGGCGCAGAGGCGCTCGGGTTGGTGGCACCGATGGTGTTTCGTGCCAGAGCAATTGCGTCTTTCCCTTCCCAAACCATTGCAACTACCGGACCGGATGTAATGAATCCGACCAGACCTTCGAAGAACGGTTTGCCCTTGTGTTCCCCGTAGTGGGTCTCAGCAAGCTCTTTGGTCACTTGCATGAACTTCATGCCAACCAATTTCAAACCCCGTCTTTCAAAGCGAGAAACTATCTCGCCTATGAGCCCGCGTTGCACGCCATCGGGTTTGATGGCAACAAAAGTTCTCTGAACCTCAGCCACTTTTCACTCTCCTGTGTTTACGACACAAGCCCTTAAGCTATCACGTTCGGGGTGAGCAGCTCAATCGAGCTTAACGAGTTTTGCGAAACGTGGATCGAGCACTCGCTGACCATCGACGCCGATAAACTCGACTTGATAGAGCTCTTTGTCGCCGTCGCCAATCACTTGAATTACGCTTCCTGTGCCGAATTTGCCGTGCAACACCCGGTCGCCCACTTTCAAGCGCTCAAAGTTTGCATTAACTATTGATTGCTTTACAGGTTCAACCGGCTGAGGCGTTGTGTCGCCAACTTTTCGCGACAGTACCCGTGGTTTGGTTTGTTGCGGATTTATTGGACCGGGCTTATTAGATCCCGTTATAAAAGGTGAAGTCGACGAACTTTGTCGTGGCGCTTGCCGGGCCGGGAACGATGAGTCCGGCATGTTGCGCGCGTATCTGCTGTTGTTCGGATTAGCCGCGGCATTACCACCTGCGCCACTTCCGCTGGATGCCGCAGGGCGATTGCTTGAGCCGCTGCCGGAGGAGCTGCTGCCGGTGCGCCCGGAAGAGCCATAGCCGTTGCTGCCGCTACCATATCCGCCGCCGCTGGAGGAGCTGCCCCCGCTGCGACCGGAAGAGCCGTAACCGTTGCTGCCGCTGCCATATCCGCCGGCGCCGGTGCGGCCGGAAGAGCCATAGCCATTGCTACCGCTGCCGTAACCCCCGCCTGAGGAGCTGCTGCCGCTACGATTGGAGGAGCCGTAACCGCCCCCGCTGCGACCGGAAGAGCCGTAGCCGTTGCTACCGCTTCCGTATCCACCGCCACGATTAGTCGCGCCGTAATCGGTACCGTTGGCTCCGTTGTTCCTGTTTCCACCGCCAAAACGAGAGCCTGACTCGTCCTCGTAGCCATTGCGCTCTCGACCGTTTGCGCCCGGTTCGCGGTAGTATCCCGTGGGTTCATCGAATCCATTTAGCAACTCGGGGGTGATTTCAGTTAGGAACCGACTCACAAGCGTGTAGTTGCCCTGCCCCGAACCTGCGCCTGCAAACGATGAACGACGTCTGGCCCAGCTGAGGTGCAATCGTTCTTCGGCGCGAGTCACGCCCACATACATCAGGCGGCGCTCTTCTTCCAGCGCTGCTATCGATTCGAAGGAGCGGAAGTGAGGGAATAAACCTTCTTCCAATCCCATAAGAAACACGTTCTCGAATTCCAATCCTTTGGCAGCGTGCAACGTCATGAGGGTGACCGCGTCGGCACCACTTTTGATGGCATCCAAATCGCTGACCAGCGATATTCTAGTCAAGAAGCTGTCAACCGTCGGTTCATCTGCCGATTGCTCAAACTCACTTGCCACCGACAACAATTCGCGAACGTTGTCCAGGCGATCTTGGGAAACCTCTTCTTTAGAGGTGTTGGCATCTTCTTCCAGTTTGGGAAGATAGCCTGACTGCTTCAAGATCATTTCAAGCAGATCGGAAACGGACATTGCTGCAAGCTGGTTGTGCCAACGCTCTACCAATAGTGCAAAATCGCGCAACGACTTCGCGGCCTTGGCAGGCAGACCGCCCGCATGATCGGCGCGCATTGCCGCTTCCAGCATGGTGAGACCGTTTGTTTCGGCATATTCCTTCAACTTATCGAGACTGGTATCGCCGATACCTCGTCGCGGATTGTTGATGCAGCGAAGGAATGATTGTCCGTCCGCATTATTGTAGACAAGCTTGAGGTAAGACAAAGCGTCCTTGATTTCTTGTCTTTCGTAGAATCGGGTGCCACCGGCCATGGTGTAAGGCACATGGCTGCGCACCAGGACTTCTTCTATTGCTCGGCTCATTGAGTTGGTGCGATAGAGGATGGCGCACTTCTTGTGCGTGATTCCCCGTGACTTCAAGTTCTTCAGCTGGTTGACGACCCAGAAGGCTTCGTCAATTTCATCGGAAGCAGCATTGACCTGAATGCGATCGCCTTGCCCCTTATTGCAGCGTAGAATCTTGTCGATTCTCTCGGAGTTGTTTTTGATGATGGAGTTTGCTGCGTCCAGAATGGTCGCATTGGAACGGTAATTATCCTCTAGCATGACTAGCTTGCCGTTTTTGAAATCGCTTTGGAATCCAAGAATGATGCGAAAATCAGCTTTGCGCCATGAATAGATTGATTGGTCCACGTCGCCCACGACCATCAGGCTTCTGCCGTCCCACAGTTCTTCGCGTTGTTCGGCATTGGACTGAAATGGCTCATCCGGGCTCAACAAGCGAATCATGCGATATTGCGATTGGTTGGTGTCCTGAAATTCGTCGACCAACAAATGTTTGAAGCGATTGCGATACTTGTTGCGCACTTCCTGGTTTTGCGCCAACAAGTTAGTGAAGGTCAAGATGAGGTCATCAAAATCAAGTGCATTGTTTTTAGCCAACAAGGCCTGATATGCAGTGAATATCTCTGCGAGCCTTTGATCTCTGTAATTCTTTGCGTCGCTGGCGCAACGAGCGGATGACACGCCGTCGTTCTTAAATGATGAGATAGCATTGCGCATATCCTTCGGCGCGAAAACTTTGTCGTCAAGATTGAGCTTCTTGATCGCTTCCTTTATAAGGCTCATGCTTTCAGTCTCGTCGTAAATGACGAAATTGCTCTGCCAGCGAAAGCCTTCCGGACTGACGTATGACTCAATGTCATACCGAAGGAATCTAGCGCATATACTGTGGAAGGTTCCGATGCTGAGGCTGCGGCCAACTGAAGTTCCGACAAGCTTTTCCAGACGCTCTTTCATTTCGCCTGCTGCTTTGTTGGTGAATGTCACACAAAGCACTGAGTTGGGCGTGGCGTGCAGTTGCGATACCAGATAAGCGACTCGACGTGTCAGCACTGTTGTCTTGCCGCTGCCGGCGCCGGCTATCACCAGTGACGGTCCCCATTGCAAGAAAACCGCCTCTTTCTGTTTCTCGTTCAGTTTGTTTGCCAGGTCCTGCACGCTGATCTGTACTCCACGAAATTCACCGCCGCGCTCCTGTCCGGACACTGCTGGCGCGCTTGACTGGGTTGTGGTTCCTGAATTCATTTTATACAGCCTCCCGTAAAGACGCTCGTTGTTGCGAGAACCCCGCTAACGACTCGTCTTTTCATGTGTCCTTCAGCTTTGAGAAAATCTTGGTCCCGGTCCGTTTCGCCTTCGCAGTCTAGTAGAAGCGTCACTGCACCGGCGCCGCACATTGCACGGTCCGTCTGTCGCGTGAGCGCAGCTTGAGCGGCGCCTTAACGCTGCAAGAGCTGACCTTCGTCGTCTACTAACCAGGACGGGGAGGCTTGCCGGTTTGCCGGAGCGCCTACAAAAAGGAACATTCGTTTCTGCACTTTCTTTCGCACGTTCGTCCCCGTTGGCGTGCTCGGATGCACAACTCTCAGAGCCGTCCCGGCGCCGCATAAGACTAAGAAGGTGCTTGGAAAATGCAATGGTCGCGCGCAAGTACGCCCGGCATTTCGCTCCTGACAAATGGAGAATACGCATAGACAAACCCCCGCTTGTTTACGCAAGTCGTCCCTTTACAATCACCCGCAATCGCCGTCGTAGCCTGAATTATGAAATTTCTTTTTTACGACTTGTAAACTGGAACTTTGAAGGCTTCCTAACGAGGGCTGCAGACTGTACTCTTAATGGCGATAGATTATCGCTTCGGGAACGCCAAGAATGATACCAGAGGCGGCAAAGTCCTTCCCGAAAGATACTCTTATCAAGATCGGCTTACTTCTAACTCAGGATTAGACGGTGACCAGATGAGTTCAGTAGAACGAAGTTCAGCTACAGTGCCAACAGTTGATGAGTTGGCGCAGGAGCTACTCCTTATTCAGCAGTCCGGTCCACGCCGAGTGGCAATAATCGGGTCCCGGAATCTGCCGCTTACGCATCAACAACTCGTTGAGATGTTGGCATATGCATTAGTACTTTCAGGCAATCAAGTAGTCACCAGCGGCGGCGCCAACGGAACGAACATGGCGGCCATACGCGGCGCCCAACGAGCCAATCCGGATCGCCTCGAGATCATCTTGCCGCAGACTATCGGTCAACAACCGACTGAAGTGCAAGATCTGCTAATCGGAATACGCAATATCGTTGAGTATCCCGATCGCCGAACAATGACACTGGCTGACGCCAGCAAATTGTGCAACCACGAAATCATCGATCGTTGCCAGCAGATAATTTGCTTCTTGTGGCATACAAGCTATACGCTGCTCGAATCAGTGAATTATGCAAAGGATCATCGTAAGATAGTAACGAGCTTCTACTTGGATTGATCCCCAAACTTGATTTCGACTCTCAACTTAAATCTTCAGCTAGCTGTAGGTGCATTCGCATTCGTTTTATGCGTCATTATCTATCCGCTATATATTCGCTGGCTTAAGGCAAAACAAGTAGAGCAGTTTATTCGAGAAGAAGGTCCGCAAAGTCATGCGGCCAAAGCAAAGACGCCTACAATGGGCGGGATCGGCTTCATCGCCGGTACATGTATCGCGATGACCATCATCTTGTTATTGGTGACGCCTGATTTTCTCGGGGTTAAACATAGCGTCAGCCTGTTGGTGCCAATTGTGTTGGGGCTTGCCTGCGCGGCCATCGGACTTGCCGATGATTATGGCAAAGTGACCAGCAAGTCGAATCGCGGTTTGTCGGCCAAATTGCGATTGATGGTTGAATTGGCTTTGGGGTTGGCGCTCGGTGCGACTTTAATGTTTGTACCGGAGCTGCGCCTCGATCTGACCCTGATTGACTTGCAGGGCCAGCCTTTCGCTTTCGCGCTTCCCGACAACACTTCTCCCCTTACGCTGGCTTATTATCTGATTCTCTGCCCGGTTGTCGTAGCCGGTACCAGTAATGCGGTCAACTTGCACGACGGCATGGACGGGCTTGCCGGGGGCACCGCTGCCGTTGTTTTCGGCTGTTTAACGTACATGCTATGGATAAACGGGTGCTTCGGACTGGCTTGTGTTTCTGCTGCGGTTTGCGGAGCGCTCTTGGCGTTTCTTTGTTTCAATCGGTATCCGGCAAAAGTCTTTATGGGCGATACCGGAAGCTTGTTTCTCGGCGGAATACTGGCTGCGCTGGCAATCTGTTCCGGCTTGACGTTCTGGCTCGTTCCTCTGGGCCTGATCTATATAGTTGAAGCCTTGTCGGTAATGGCTCAGGTTGTCTTTTTCAAGCTTACCAAGCCGTACACGGGCGATCCGATGCCGCCGCTGAAGCTTCTTGTAACCAAGCTGACAAAGCGCCTGCCCGGTGAAGGCAAGAGATTGTTTCGCATGGCTCCAATCCATCACCACTTTGAAGCAGTTTACGCCGAGAAGGGCGTTAAGGAGTGGGAAGTGGTTCTGTGGTTCTGGCTGGTGCAGATGGGAGTTGGCGCCGGAGTACTGTATTTGTTCAAAACCGGCGGCAACACCGTCGTCCCCCCGCTTTGAGTTCACTGAATCCGCAGTCCCTTGGCCGTTTGGCTGCGATTGAAAGTACTCCCTCGCTCGGGCAATCCCGCGCTATACTTTCTTAGGTCGTTTCGGCTTGCCACCGCATAGAGCTTTTAGATAAGTGACTGCCAAGGTCAAACAACTGGTAAGCGAGTTAGTATCCCAGGGACGCTGGGATGAAGCTTATGCCGTACTTTCGAACTTTGTTTCGCGGCAGCCGCAAGATCCCGACGCCCAGTTTCAATTGGGCAGTTTCTGTTTCACGTCCGGACGATTCGGCGAAGCGGAGCGATCGCTCAAAATTGCTGCCACCGGAGGCGTTGCCCCGTCAGAAGCAATGTACATGCTAGGGCTGACCTTGCTTAAGTTGAATCGACCGCGTGAGGCCGTCGACGCTTTCAGAGAAGCTTGTGATCGCAAGCAGGGATTCGCTGCCGGTTATCTTCACTGGGGGCTTGCCTTGTCAGCGATCGGTAACTGGCGAGGAGCCTTAGGCCAATTCAAGCAAGCTCTTGCCATTGATCCGTCTTTGGCTATCGGATGGTACGAAGCAGGCATCGCGGCGTTGAATTGCAATATGGCGCCGGAAGCGATCTCCCATTTTAGGAAAGCCTGCGAAATGGAGCCTCAACTGGCAGAGTCTTTTGAGGGACTGGGCATGGCTTGTCTGGCTGACAATCAGCTTGAAGCTGCGGCCGAATCTTTTGAGCATGCATGGCAACTGGACAACAGCTTGTTGGGCGCGCGACGCAATTGCGCTTCCGCTTTGGTTCAGCTTGGCCGTTTTGACGAAGCCGGTCGTCATTATCAAGACATGGTGAACATCGGCTCCAATTCGTTGGAAGCGCCGGAGCGCTGTCTGATCTACAACGACTGGGGCGTAATGCTGTACCGCCAGGATAATCTGGAGGAGTCCTCCGAAAAACTTTTGCATGCTGTAAGCGTTGATCCTTCTTGCCTTGATGCCAGGTTGAATCTTGGGTTGGTTATGGCGGCGTTGACCGAGTTTGAGCAAGCTGCTGAGTGTTTTGAGAAAGCGGTCGAAATTGTGCCTGAGTCCGGTGTTGCGCGAATGCAGCTGGCTATCGGTTATTTTTTGTCCGGCAGACATGGCGAGGCGCTGGAACAGTTCAAGCAAGCGTTGTTGAACGGCGAAGACAGTGCGCTCTGTCATTTGTGGACCGGGTATGCATTTATGGCCATGCGAAATTTTGCGCAAGCAGAAAAACATTTTCGTCTGGCTGTAGAGGACGATGACAACAATGTCCTTGCTCTTGATGCGCTCGGTGCCAGTTTGGCATTCCAGGACAAACATCAAGAAGCCACTTCGCACTTTCAAGAATGCATTGCAAAAGACCCCACTTACGCGTTGGCCCATTTGCATTTGGCTCGCAGCTATGAAGCTGCAGGTCGCGGCGGAGAGGCTATTGGCGAGTATCGTACCGCAGTAAGTAAGAATCCCGACTGTTTGCTTCCGGAGAAGGAAGTGATCGAACAGTTGCTCAAGCAATCGCAGTATGAGATTGTGCAGAGCAAGACTCGTCGTTTGCTCGAGTTGATTCCGGAGGACAAGGAAGCGCAATTGTCACTGGCTCGCGCCTACAAAGGGCAGCAACGCAGCGAAGAAGCAATGAAAGTGCTGGAGCAGTTGCTCAAGCTTGATCCCGAATGCGGACCTGCCTACGTATTGCAGGGGCAAATCTATTTGTCGCAGGGGCACCTTCTGGATGCAGACGAAAAATATAGAATGGCATCGCAGTTGTTTGAAGGTGACTCCATCCTATATTACGGTTGGGGCAAGACTCTCGGGTTGCTGGGTTTGCACGAACTGGCGCTGGAAAAGTTTGCTAAAGCAAATGAAATTGATCCCTTTGACGGCGACACATATGAAGCCTGGGGCGCTACTTTAAAAATATTGGGTCGCTATCAAGACGCTGCCGAAGTCTATCGCAAAGCCGCGGAGTACATCTGATGGACCCCGTGCTTGACGTCGATTTGCCGAGCAGATCGCGTCAGCTGATTTATTTCCGACTCGCTTTCAGCGTTGTCTCGCTGTTGTTCGGTTTGGTGGTCAACCATTATTTGCAGCTGGATATTTCGCCATCGGCGCTCGTGGCGGTGTGCGTTTTGGTGGCATCAGGAAACCTGATAAGTCTGGTGATTCTCCGGTTCTTTAGTCTCGGCAATAAGACGTTGCAGTGGCTCAACGCGCTGCTGGTGTTTTTGGACCTGTGTGCAATTACCGAGTTTGTTCATTTTACCCGGGGCATCGAGTCGGATCTGTTTTTTCTGTATCTGTTGCCTATCTTGCTTGCTAGTCACATTCACGGTCGGATGGGTGTTTTTGCCACTGCTATTGCTGCGTCGATTGCGTACCCGGCTCTTTTGATTTTTGAGAACTGGAGCATATTCGGCTACCTTTTCCACAATCAAGGCGAAGGACTGACGGCCGCTTATGCGCACCGCACCTATCTCCAGATAGCCTCACGCAGCGCCATTCTATGCAGTGTGGCACTGGTGTGGGCGGCGTTTTGCGATCGCATGTCGCGCATGGTGCGGCAAAGTTTGATCAAACTCGGTGAGCAATTGCAGGCGAACACTCGGCTTCTGGAGGAAGTGAAAGCCCGCGGCCAGCGCGAGCAGCTTACCAATTCAATTAGCATTGCGCTGCGAACAACTTTAGATGTGGATCAAATTTTGAACACGGCCTGCACTCGTTTGTCGGAGGCGGTTAGCCAGCGCCGATGCATATTCGTTGCTCGGCTGGATCGCTCTGAACCAATCAAAATCTGGGATTCCGCTGTTGAAGACGCCAATCGTTATTCTTCCATCAGCCCGGCAATTAGTGAGTATCTCTTCGACCACGATTGGAGGCGCGAAGTAACTGCCACGGAGAGCCAGTTCAAGAAGTTCATCATTAGTGATGATCCGTTTGTCCGGTCCGACTTTGACAGCATTCGCAAAGAACTGCTGGATGCGAATGTTGCGACCATTTTGATCCGTCCAATCAGGTATGGCTCTGCCGTGCGCGGAGTGCTGGCAATCTTCTGCTACAACAAACCTGAAATGTGGACCGGTTCCGAATTGGAACTGGTTGATTCGGTGGCAGGTCAATTGGCTGTTGCCGTCGAACACGCGCAGCTAGTGGAGCAGCTTTCGATGTCTAATCGAGATCTGGTTTACAAAAATGAAAATCTGGATGCTAAGAATATGGAGTTGCGCCAGATTCAATCGCAGTTGATTCACCAGGAGAAAATGGCTTCCCTCGGTCGAATGGTTGCAGGCATTGCTCACGAATTGAACAACCCTGTCAATTTCGTACACGGTAACTTGCCTTATCTCAAAGAGTATTGCGAGCAACTGACCGGCTTGATCAGCATTGCTGATGACGAGCAGAAACGAGCGACGTTCGAAGAGCAGAAGAAGAAGATCAATTACGAATTTCTGGTGACCGACCTGGACCACATTCTGGCGGACATCACAGAAGGTACCGAGCGCGTTCGCCAGATCATTCGCAATCTACGGAGCTTCAGCCGACTGGATGAGGCCGAGTTAAAGGAAGCGTCATTACAAGAGGGAATCGAGTCCACTCTCAAAATTTTGAGCCAGTATTACGGGCGTGACAAAATTCCCGTGCAAGCGGATTACTGTGATCTGCCCCCGGTTCTCTGCTACCCGGGCAAGCTGAACCAGGTGTGGATGAACCTTCTATCCAATGCCGCACAAGCGGTTTCGGCCGTAGAGGCGCCTTTGGTCACCATCGCCACGCAGGCGGATGGCGACTTTGTCATGGTCTCCATCGCCGATAATGGTACTGGTATTCAGGATGCGGATCAGAGTAAAATCTTTGAACCGTTCTTCACAACCAAACCAGTCGGGCAAGGTACCGGACTTGGTCTTTCGATCTGTCACTCGATTATCGAGAGGCACGGCGGAACGATTCAGTTCGAGAGCAAGATCGGTCACGGCACCAAGTTTATAGTAAGAATCCCACTCAAAGCCTCGATCGACCTGGCTGAAGAAGCGAGAATCGAACAGGCGGTAGCAGAAACATAAGAAATCGCTGGAGCCGGCTAGGATGCGCCACAAAATCTTGGTGATAGACGACGAACCCGCAAACTTGCGGTTGCTTGTGCGTGTGCTCGGTAGCGACTACGACACAATTTGCGCAAACAGCGGCGCCGAAGGCCTGGAGATGCTCAAGAGGCAACAGGTCAGTTTGATCATTACCGACCAGAGAATGCCGGGGATGACCGGGGTCGAAGTTTTGCAAGAGTCGCTGACACTAGCTCCTGCTGCCATTCGCATCCTTCTGACCGGTTACACTGATATTCAAGCGCTTATCGATGCCATAAACACCGGCCACGTGTACAAGTACATTCAAAAACCCTGGGACGCGGAAGACCTTCGCTTGACCGTGAAACGGGCACTCGAGAGCTATGAGCTGAAGACCCGTAACCAGGAGCTGGTGACTGAGCTCCAAGCGGCTATGCGCCAACTAGAGAATATCTCAATCGGCACGATCGTAGCGCTGGCCAATGCGCTCGACGCAAAGTGCGACTACACTTCGGGGCATAGCCTGCGTGTAAGTCGATACTCCATTTGCATCGGTCGTAAATTAGGGTTCTCGCCCGATGAGCTGAAGGACCTTGAGCTCACCGGCATTCTGCACGATATTGGCAAGATTGGCGTACCTGAGTCTATCCTATGGAAGCCTGGTCGTCTGGACCCGGACGAACAGAAAATTATGTCCTTTCACCCCATTCGCAGCGCGCAAATGATCGAAGAGATTGAACAGTTTGAACGGGTGCGGCTCTGGGTGCGACATCACCACGAGCATCTGGACGGGTCCGGTTATCCGGACGGTCTGGCCGGTGAAAAAATTCCGCTGGGCTCGCGAGTAGTTCTAGTGGCTGACGCATATGATGCTATGACCAGTGACCGCCCTTACCGCAAGTCAATCGGCTTTGACCGCGCTACCGCCGAACTGCGTAAGTTCGTCGGAAAGCAATTCGATCATGAAATGGTCGAAGCGCTACTGTCGGTGGTCGGTGAGAACGGCGAAAACCTTAACGAGAGTGGAATTCCGGAGAGCTATCTCGGCTTGAAACTCTCGTCAATAGATCCACTGCAGTCCGGTAAACAGTATCTACTGGAATCTGCACGCCGCTCGCAGTCCTAGTTGCAGCTAGCGCCTTGTCTTCCACTACTGCTACGAACCGCGGACTTGTCGGCAGCAGTTTTGCCGGGTCTGTTGGACCGAATAGGGCCACAAGGGGTGCGTTGACTCCTGCGGCTATGTGCATTGGTGCCGAATCGACACAAATCATCAAGTCGCATAAGTGAATCAATGCGGCTAAATCCGCCACGTTAGCCGTTTTGCCGCAGGCACTCCAGAAGCGTCCCGGTTGTCGCGCTACCGTTTGCGATTCGGCGAGTCCAGCTAGTATGTCTTTTACCGCGTCTTCGTCTTCCGGTCCGCCGGCCAGTATCACTTCGTGTCCTTGCTGCATCAGCCGCTCAATTAGCTCACACCAATTGGCTGCGGCCCAGACTTTGAAAATTCCTTTTTGAATCGCCAGCTTACTGGTGCCGGGATGCAAAATTATTCGTTTACTTGTTGTGGTACCGGAAGTGGTGCTTGTCGCATTTGATTCTTTTTCCAATAAGGCGCGCATTTTGGATAAGCTATCCGCAGATAGCGTTATCTCCGGGTCTTTCGGCTTCTGATCAAGGTTCAATCCGGTCACCAAATCGTGATACATCAGTCCGGCATACTGGTTGCGATTCAGCTTTACCGGCGACGTCAACAGCAAATGCGAGAGCGCGCCGGAGTCGTAGCCGACTCTTCTCTTGATTCCGGAAAGGAAAAGAAGCACACTGACTTGCATTGAGCTGCCGGAGGACAGGATCAAGTCATAACCGCCTCGACGTAACAATGAGATCAACTCAATGTAATCTTGAGGCAGCAAGGGTCGCTTCTTGATGTCGAAAGTAATTATTTCGTCAATCGTATCTGTCAATTGCTTGATCGACCGGGCGCGTGGTTCGGTTAGGAGTGTGACATTCCAATCGGGATGCTCTAGTTTGATACTCTTTAATGTAGGCAGGAAGAGGACCTCATCGCCGAGCCCGCCAAAGTTTACCGCCAGCATTTTCATCGTGCCGTAACACCCTTCCTTGTTCTTTCTTTGTTGAAATTACCGCGGTCGTTTTCAAGCCGTATAATAGGCCGAACTGGAAACCGTATTCTCAGTTGAAATCACGAACTCTCATTCTGCTCAGTATTATCAGCGCAATCGTTGGCATTGCGCTCGGATATTTTATTACCCTTGTTTACCGCCCGCAGATGTTGCCTCCGGCATTGCGTCCAGGTGGAATGTCGCAACCGACGACAATACTGCTGCTGGGAGTAGACATCGTTTATGCCGGAACCCGAAGAGGGATCAAGCCTGATCCATCTTCGTTCAACGGGCGTTCGGACACCATCATGCTCGCGCGCTTCGACCCGATTCGAAATCAGTTTATGGTGCTTTCGATTCCGCGTGATACCACTGTTGACGTCCCCGGGCACGGGCGCCAGAAAGTGAACGGGGCTAATGCCATTGGCGGAGAGTCGCTGGCTTGCGAGACTGTGAGCAGGCTCACAGGCGTAGACGTGGACCATTACGTGGTGCTGAACGTACACGGGCTTGTTGAATTGGTCGACAAACTGGGGGGAATTACGGTTAACATTCCCAAGCGCATGCATTATCGCGACCGCGCGGCCAAGCTGAATATCGACTTGCAGCCTGGCAGTCATGTCTTGACCGGTGAGGAAGCCATGGGGTTTGTGCGCTTTCGGCACGACGCCCTGGGAGACATTGGTCGGGTTCAACGGCAGGAAATTTTTATGCATGCCGTTTTGGACAAAGCTCTCAATCCGCAGTCCTGGGCGAAGATGCCCGAGTTGATCAAGATTGCCGAGTCGCACGTGAAAACCGATATGAATCCTGCGCAGATCATGCAGATTGCTAGCTTTGCGCGGGCGGTTCCTAAGGATCATCAACATATGATCATGTTGCCGGGCAATTTCTCCGGTTCCGGTGGCTGGACCGTCGACGAGGCAGGACTGCGACGCGTTGTTTCCACAATGACGGGGCAGCCACCGCCGGCAGCGTCAAGGCCCGAGATTCGCATTGCGATAGAAAATGCCAGTTCCAGCCCGGGCTTGGGACGTAAGTTGTCGAAATACTTATCTGCGCTTGGCTACCCGGTGATGAGTGTTAGCGGAAAATCAGAAAACTTTGGGACGCAAGTCGCACGTACAAAAATAATTGCCGAATGTGGCAACCCGTCCGACGCTGTCCTTGTGAAAAAAGATCTGCGCGGGGCCGGAGACATAGTCAGTGCTTCTCTTGGCGACATTCAAAGCTGCGTGACCATCGTGGCGGGGCCGGATTTGATACCACTAATGGAGGCGGAGTTGCAAGACTCTAAGAGACGTCACAAGTAGTTTCTATAAGTGGTTGCAATTCTTTCAGCATTCAAGTGTGAGCTTCGTCAACTGGCTTGTAGACTTGCTTCTCTCGCAAAACAGTTCTTGTTTGTGAACGTATTTTACGGTGACGTCCAAAAAATCTGTAGTAATTATTACGTTTGGATGGCAGAATGTCCCTGAGGGCTTATGGTTAGTTCAGCTCTTGGCGAGCGGCGTTTTGTATTTTTGAAAAAGGTGGCAAGCATGATTCATTATCTATATCAGACAAGAGGCGGTTATCTGTATTTGGTGGGGCGTTATAACTCCTGCCCGAAAGCAGAAAACGATACTGAGTTTGTACTTTCAGTACCGGATAAAACCCCGTTGTCCGCTATAGATACTTTGGCTCACAAGCGCTTTATGGAGCATCTGCGTCGTCCGCGACGCGTCTCGCATGACCGTCATCATCATCACGAACGAGAACTCGTCACCGTTTAACTCGCCGCCAGAAAGTTTTAAAGCACCCTCCAACATTTCGAGAGGGTGCTTTTGTTTAGAGCTGTTTTTTGAGATGTTCGGTGGTGCGATAGTCACCATCAGCGGTGCTCTTCCGTTCAGGCAAGCGCCGCTGGAGCGACTATTGATTTGAAAGCACCAACGTCTTGCCACCAGATCCCGCAATCTGTGTTGACGGAACCGCGCAATCACAACCCAGGATTGAGTAGCTTGTCGTGCCTTCGGCCTGGTCGTAACTATGCCTGCCTGCGGTGCCGAAGGCTGCCGGACCGGCGCTTCTGACGCCATTGATTGCTGCCGATGTAGTGGGGCCGCCGGAAAGACACGGTTCATCGAGAGTACCATTAGTGGGATTGCGAGGGCGCACACCATTGGTTCCACCAAGTTGCATTGCTCCGCCCGGGTAATATGGTCTTATCAGATCCGCTGTGCCGTAGTTTCCGCCGGTATCAGTGGCGTATCCTTCTGCGGCAATCTGGGTTGTCCTCATGTTGCCGCGTACTTCGGAGTTCTGCGCGTTCTTCTTCGCTGCCACGAAATTCGGAACAGCAATTGCTGCCAGTATTCCAATAATGAGGACCACGGTTAGCAGTTCTACTAATGTAAAGCCATCCGCCCGTCGAAACTTTTTCATTGCTGTCGGACTCCACTACTAGATCGGCGATGCCAAGGCTCTCAACCGACACCATCGGTCCCGATCATCTAAGGGATACCCTAATCTTTTCAACGGATAACGATTGAAGCGTTAAACGAAGATAATATTTTGCGAGCCTTGTGGAGAGACGTTCTTCGTGGTTAACCGCCAGGGGGGGGGGCATGTGCTGCCAACGGGGATATACGGATATCCCCATTGACCGGTCACTTCCTCGAGGAATCAAGTCAGTGGTTGGTCACAGTATTCATTCTATAAAGAAAAAATTTGGAAAAACAGCTCGAGGAAACGCCGTGCTCAACGAAGCCATTCCCAAGAAATTGTCACATTTAAGAGTGGTTGGGTCCCCTTTCATAAGGGGTTACCCCCCTGTTTTTCATTGCTAGCCCCTAACTGAAAATTTTTTTTTCCCCAGCTGTTACCGGGTCGCTCACTCTGGGCAATCTCCAAATAGACAAGCATGGCGAGGCTGTTAACTGCGCACACGATTGCTGTCTTACAGAGTTCTGAAAGCAGACATCGCGACGGGTCAGGATTGGAGGAAACATCAGGATGCTAAAACTCAAAAAAGCCAAGGGATTTACCCTGGTCGAACTGTTGGTGGTGGTGGTCATTATCGGTATTCTTGCCGCCATTGCCCTACCTAACTTTATCGGCGCACAAACAAAAGCGAAAACTTCAGCGGTTCGCGGCAACATGAGAACAACGCAAATTGCGTCGGAGTCTTATGCGACAGACTCTGGTGGTGTGTATGCCACCACCATTGGTTTGGCTCAGCCTTACTATCCGGGCGGCGGTAACAGTTTGGCCGGCACGGCTGGCAACTATCCCATGAACCCGGTCGACGGAACCTCAGCTGCGCCGGGAACCGGCGGACCGGCAACTTCTGCCGCCATAGCGACCCTGCGCGGCACCGCCCCCGCGTCGTCCGGTACCAAGGGTCACCATACATATGACCAAGCCGATGCCGGTAATAGCTATTCCGTAACGGGAACGGATCCGAACGGAATTCAAGTTAGCGGCACCGCTGGTAAGACACTCGTGCTCTCCAACCAATAACTGCTTTAAGTTGTTAGCAACGAAGCCCGCTTCCAATCGGATGCGGGCTTCTGCGCTCTGGCGCGAGCCGGTCTCCGCTCGATCTGCCCTTGGCCGGGTTAATTCTAAAGTGATACCACCGGTAATTCACCATGTAATCTTTTGGACATTTCTCGTTAAGAGAATTTTTTATTTGCTGAACCGTTACTGGCGAAATTTACTTGGGCAAGCTCTATCTAGCAGCGAACGAAGTTTGTGTTTCAAATGACTACACAAAAGATCGTCAATCTGGTGGTGACTGGGAGGAAACATTTAAATGCTGAAGAATAGAAAAGTCAAGGGCTTTACCTTGGTAGAGCTGCTGGTGGTGGTGGTCATTATCGGAATATTGGCTGCAATTGCATTGCCTAACTTTATCGGCGCTCAAACCAAAGCGAAAACGTCTGCGGTTCGGGGTAACATGAGAACAACACAAATTGCATCAGAGTCCTATGCAACAGACTCCGGCGGTGTTTATGCAACCACGATTGGGCTGGCTCAGCCTTACTATCCAGGTGGTGGAAACAGCTTAGCTGGTACGGCCGGTAACTACCCGATGAACCCTGTAAGCGGAGCTGTAGCGGCGCCTGGAACGGGAGGACCGGCAACATCCGCAGCCATTGCGACTCTGCGCAGCACGGCGCCGGCAAGTTCCGGTACAAAAGGGCACCACACTTACGACCAAGCCGACAGCGGCAACAGCTATTCTGTAACGGGAACCGATCCGAACGGTATTCAAGTTAGTGGTACTGCTGGTAAGACCCTTGTTCTCTCTAACCAGTAGTTATTGACTCGGAAAATAACCTAAAGCCCGCAGGCACACTGCGGGCTTTGTTTTTACGATCGCGGAAAGTTCCACATACCAAGGCTTGGCGTGATCGGTGGTAAGCTTGTCGCGTCAGGCTTTTTCTCGATCGGGTGTAAGATTGAAACTCGGCTGGTTCGCTTTTTTTTGCCTTTCGATGTTGTTGTGTTTCTATTGGCCCGTACTGGCCGAACACAAAACGCTTTACTACCGAGACAATACTCTTTTTTTCGAACCGCTTTGTCGCTTTATTGGTGCCTCTGTTCGGGCGGGCCACATTAATTTGTGGAATCCGTGGAGCTATTGCGGTATGCCGCAAGTAGCAATTCCGTCTCCGGGTTTGTTCTATCCGCCCAATCTCACATTTGCCTGGTTCGATTATAGTGTCGCCGTTGCATTGCAAATGATTTTGCATCAGCTTGTTCTTGCAGTCGGAACCTATCTGCTGTTACGCAGCTATTTACTGGCGCGGGTCTCTGCGGCTTTGGCCGGAATTACACTGGGACTCTGCGGTTACAGCTTTGCACTTGAAAGCAATTACACGATGACGGCCTCAATTGCGTGGGTACCGCTTGCATTCTTTTGTCTGCATAAGGCTGAGACCTGCGGAAAACTCGCGAGCCGTTGGACAACCGCCGGCAGTATCGCAGTGTTCTTGACGGTAACAGCCGGCCGACCGGAAATGATGGCCCCGGGCTTGTTCATCCTTGGTGCCAAACCGGCAATTCAATTGATCAACTTTTTGCGCAAGAAAGATGGCGCACCAATTGCAATACTATCGCAATTCCTGACGATTGCTGTCGGGCTTTTCCTTGCGTCTCCTTGCATCTTGCCCGCGCTGGAATGGCTGTCGCTTTCTCGGCGTTCAGTTGGCCTCTCCGAAGACGAAGTTTTTGTCTTCAGTGCATCATGGTACGACCTTGTTGGACTCCTCACCTCCCAACCTCTGGGTGATCTTTGTTTGCGCAACGCACCGTTTTTGGCATTAGTCACATCCGGTCGTATGGCACCGTATGTGCCTTCGTCCTTTGTTGGACCTATCGCAATTGCTTTGGCGCTGGTTGCTTGTATGGACAATACATGGCGTAACCGCTGGATCTGGATTGGCGGCGCTGTTGCTGTCGCCATCTTTTGTCTCGGGAACAATACGCCCCTCGGCCCCGCACTCCTGACGGCAGTTCCGGCATTGTCGCTGCTTCGATTTCCAAGCAAGTTTTTGATTTTTCTGGCTGCGATAATTGCGTTGATGGCCGCTTTCGGAGTAGAGGCCGTTTGGCAGAAGAAGAGTTTGCGATTAACACCGTTGTTGTATCTTTGGTCCGCTCTCTTCGTTGCCTCGCTCTTGCTCTACCTTCCCGGCAGCGAAAGCATTTTTGGAGAATCAGCAAACCCGGAAGTTCGCCTTGCCGGCACGCGTGCAATCGCTAACGGACTGCTATTGGCTTGCGTCGGCGGACTAAGTACGACCTTGCTTTGTTTGGCCGTGATCAAGAACAAACTCAACCACTTTGCTTTTGCGGTGTTGGTTGTGTGCCTGTCGGGTTTGTTGCTTACCGGATCTGCCGTTCGTTCACAACAACATTTTGGTCCCGCTGATTATTTTGAACAAAAATCTTTCCTGTTACCGTACATGGAGAAGAGCAGGGCGCTCAAGAGAGCATCGCTGCCTCACATCTATCCAGCAGTCGACATTACAGTCGACCGACAATTCCGTAGTTCGACTCTATTTTTTGAGGTGTTTACTTGTCCGCGTCGATTGCAGCAGGGTGATCCGGCGGCCAACACCGTTTCCTGGTATTCGTATGCTCGGCAGATGCTTTATCCGGCAACTAACATCGATTCTGCCATGATGTCTACGTTTGGCTACGAGTCGTCGATGAAGGGCGATTATTTTAAGTCATACCTTGATGCCTATCTGGGATCAACTCAATGTCGAGGACCGCAAGAGAATGCAAGTGATCAAAAGCTTTTGCACTTGTTGCAATCAAGCGCCAGCGATGTGTTGATCACTCAAATGTATCGCTTTGCCGGGCAAACCGAGGATATCCCGCGGTTGAATCCAAAGCAGTTTGAGTTGTTGCACGAAGACTTCGAGAATAATGTTCGTCTCTATCGATTCAATACGTTGCCCCGTTTATTTCTTACCGATAAGTGGAGTTGGCGCTCGGCTATCCCTCCGGAACAAGAAATTGATTCGCCACTGGAGCAGACCGCTCTGACGTTGCCGCTTGGCAAGCCCGCTGAGAATCTTCCTCAACCAGCGTTAAGCACGGAAGCGCCGAGTCTGAAACTATTGAGTGAGGCTTGCGATTCAATGAAGCTAGCGACAAAATCCAAATCAGAGGTAATGTTGATTGTTTGCGACCAGTACTATCCGGGGTGGTCTGCAACCGTTGACGGGAAGCCGCAGCAAATCTTTCCTGCCAACAAATTTTTTAGAGCTGTGTCTGTTCCCCCGGGGGATCATCAAGTAGAATTTTTTTATGCCCCCGACAGCTTGAAGCGAGGTCTGATACTGGTTTTTTTCAGTGTGGCGACGCTGGTGGCAACCGGTTTCTGCACGGCGCGACAGGGGCGAAGTCCGCAGCGACGGGATAGCACAAATGAATAAATCAGGAACAATTGCCGGGTATTTGTGTTTGTGGGCTCTGCTCGGCTCTGGAATATTTTTCTTTCACCAGCGCGTACAGACCGAGTTCAATCAAGACCGAAACGCGGCGCAATCGGCCTTGAGGAAAACGGCGCAAGGTCAGTGGCAAGATGCACTTGTCTTGTTCAATCGAGCAATAGAGTACAGACCGAATTATCCTGAGTATCTGGCATATCGCAGCGGAGTTCGCGTGAGGCTTAAGGATTTTAGTGGTGCAGTTCTGGACGCCGACCGAGCAATGGCGCAAACCGACGGGTCAAACTCCGCTGTCTGCGCCATTGCTTATCTAAACAAAGGCGAGGCCCTTTTTGGAGAAGGTCGCAATGAAGAAGCCGTCGTCGCTTTCACTAAAGGCCTGGCCCTGGCTCCAGAGTTTGCCGAATCTCACTATTTTCGTGGCTGGGCATTGCGAAAGTTGGGCCAGCTGGAGGAATCAAACGCTGATTTCGAAAAAGCGAAGAAGATGCAGTATCAGGACCGTGGACTTGCCTATCAAAAGCTTGCTGAAGACAACGAAGATGCTTACAGAAAGAACCTGATACCGTCCGGTACGGCAATGAAAGGGCTGACTCTCGGGTTTGACCGCTTGCTGGCTGATATTTACTGGTTGGCATTTGTCCAGTATTACGGCGATCGCGATGCTTGCATCAAGGACCGATTTCGGCAGGCGCCGTCCTATTTGAGTTTGATTTGCGAACTTGATCCGCACTTCATCCAGGCTTACTGGTTCGCCTCCTTCGTTATTGCGGGTGATTTGGGTCTGCAAAGGGAAGCCGAAGAGTTCCTCGATAAGGGAATAAGGCTTAATCAAGAAGATTGGACGGTGCCTTACATAGCCGGGTTCAACCAATATTTGTACAACAAGAACGAAAAGAAAGCCGCCTATTACTACGACCTGGCTTCCAAGCGCCCGAAGGCGCCAGCATGGCTGGCAAGTCAAGCAAAAATTTTCGCCGAGAATATTCCTTCGCGAAACAAAAAAATTCGCACCTGGAAGAAGATTTGGGAGCAATCGAAGGACGCCATGGTTAAAGAAAAAGCCCGGAGCATGATGATTGTGCTGCTGTCGATGAATTATCGCGATGCGACTAACGATGTCATGCGCGCCAATACTTTGAAAGAGCTGGACAAGCTTGGCGCGAAGCCGATGCCCGCGAGCAAACTTCCTGCCGGCGATGATTGAAAATTGAGGATGCAAGCGGCAAAGACTTCTAACTGAGTCTGCGCTCAAGTACTATTTGAACAGTTAAAGCGGGCAAGATACCGTTTACTGGTAGGGGCAGCTTCAATAGGGGATTAGATGGAATCGACTGGCGACCTTCCGCCGACAGGCGAATCGGGAAGTAAATCAAATAACGACCATAAGGCTAACAGAGCGAGTCGAAGAGAATTCGTAATCGTTGCGGTACTCTTCCTGTTATCCGGTCTCAGTAGCTTGATCTATCAAGTTATCTGGACGCGCATGCTGGTGTTTGTCTTCGGGTCAACGACGTTTGCCTCATCGACTGTGCTGGCAGTTTTTATGGGGGGGCTTGCGATCGGTTCTTTCGTCGCCGGTCGCAAATCGGATAAAATCGCCAATCCTTTTCTCTGGTACGGCATTCTTGAGGGAATCATCGGTATCTTTGCTTTGGCCGCACCGCATCTGTTCAGTGGAATAGGCATTCCGCTGTACAAGATGATTTATCAGTCAATGCACCTGTCTATCATCCCTTTCAGCATTCTTCGTTTTCTTGTTGCCGCACTAATCCTGTTGCCCCCTACCGCTGCGATGGGCGCAACGCTACCGCTGCTTTCCAAGTTCGTCACCACCAGTCTGGACGTAGTTGGTGATCGTGTTGGAACACTTTACGCTATTAATACCCTGGGTGCCGTGATCGGTTCAATAACTGCGGGCTTTTTCCTCTTGCCGACATTTGGACTGAGCACCACCATAGTGCTGGCGGCGGCCATTAATATTTCTTTGATGGGAGTGGTCTACGTATTTTCTAAATTGTGGACGCAAAAACCTGAGGCAAGAGAGACCGCCACAGTTGCGACTGCTCCGTTGTCGCAAGAGCCGCCGACCGTGCAGCCACAGCCGGTAGCCACTTCCTCGGCTATTCCTGTGCCAGTGCTGGTGACAATGATCAGTTTCGGCTTCTCCGGCGCCATTGCCATGACTTACGAAGTGGCGTGGACACGAACGCTGCTCATGATCATTGGTTCGACAACTTACGCATTTTCTGTAATGTTGTCGACATTCTTGATCGGCATTTTTCTGGGCAGTTTTGTTTGCGCTCGTTGGGCCGATAAGTTGAAGGACCCGGTGCTCTGGTTCGGCGCGTTCGAAATGCTGCTCTGCCTGGGCGGATTGATGTCGTTGTTGTTGTTCAATTATCTGCCTTATTGGAACCTTTCCATCAATGCCCGGTTTTTGGGAAATCCTGATGCGGCGATGGCGATTCGGTTTCTTATTACCGGCATGGTCTTGTTGCCGATAACTCTCTGCCTGGGAGCGATCTTTCCTCTGGCGATCAAGGCGTGTACGCGAGATCTTGAGAAGGTCGGGCGATCGGTTGGAACCATCTATTCAATCAATACTCTTGGCGCAATTATTGGAGCCTTTGCCGCCGGATTTTTCATTGTGCCTTACCTGGGCGCTGAGAAAACTTTGATACTATGCTCGGTGCTTAACCTGGTTTTGGGAATGGCGCTCATCATTCCGTTTGCGAAAGGGATTAGAGCGCCTGTCAAAATTTTTGCGACGATTGCCACTGCGGTGCTCTGCCTCTGGTCTCTTCAGCAGCCTGAGATATGGGATCACTTGATGCTATTGTCTTCGCAGAAAGAAAGGCGCGCGCTGGCATTTAGCCGGTATAACCTGCCTTCGTACGATGAGTATCGCAAAAACCTGCACGACTTATTCGAAATCCTTTTTTGGGAAGACGGTTTGTGTGCGAACGTCGCCGTTCTCAAAACTAAGGCGGCAAGCCAACGCACTATGTACACAAGTGGGCATGCCGATGCCTCCGATGGCTACGATATGCGTAACTTTGCGCTGCCGCCTGCATATGCATTGCTCCTGCGCCCTGCCGCGAAAGACGTGGCTGTTGTAGGTTGGGGCAGCGGTGTCATGCTTGGCTATGGATTGAGATTTCCGATCAACAAAATGGTTTGCGCTGAAATCGAACCGGCGGTCAAGAATGCTGCCGTTCTGTTTGATCACGTGAGCATGAAACCGCAAGACGACAAGCGGTTGCGTTTGGAAGCCGCTGACGGCAGAAACTATTTGCTGGCTACCGACGAAAAATTCGATGCTATCGTGTCCCAGCCGTCCAACCCGTGGCAAGCCGGCGTCTGCAACTTGTTCACGTCAGATTACTTTGGCGTGGCCAAAGATCGGTTGAACAAAGGCGGCATTTTCGCCATGTGGTTGCAGCATGCTGAGGTTTCTTCCGACAACGTGCTTCGTGTGCTATCGGCCCTGCGACATGAGTTCAAGCACGTGCTTGTGATGGAGTCGGATAGTACAGATATCTGCGCTTTGGCCAGCGATGAGCCGCTTGACATAAACTTGCAAGCGTTAGGAGCGGCATTTAAGAATCCGGAGATAGCCAAGGCGCTTTCTGGATTCGATTTGACCATTCCAGAGGACATGGCCGCCCGAGTATGCATCGCTCCTGCGCAAGTCGACGCGCTTGTAAAAGACGTGCCGCCTAATTCCGATGACGTAAATCATCTGGAGTATGATGTGGCAAAAACTTACGAGCAAAAGCACTTTGTCTACGAAAGCGCGGACTTCTTTCTTAAGAATGGCGGTAATCTTTGGGACGCAGTCAACTGGGGCGACATATCGCCTCACGATAAGGCGCTCAAGCTGGCTGAAATTGCAGAGCGCTGCCTCAAATTTAACGTCAAGCGATCCATTAGATGGGCTGACGAATCCCTCAAAATTGAACCGAATGCAAGAGCTCTAGGTGCAATAGGGCTGGCTTACTGCGACATGGGCGAGTTCTCGAAAGCACTGGAAGCAATGAATGAAGCGGTAAAGTTGGCTCCGACCGATGGTGCGATATTGCAATCACGTGCCATCGTTGAGTTGAAAGCCGGAGCGTTGTCTCTGGCGAGAAAAGACTTGCAGTATCTGCTTTCCCTTGAAAGCAATAATAAGGCGGCGAAGTATCGATTGGCGCAAACCTACTCACCGGTGTTTACAGAGGATCGCTTTGAACAGTCGATCACGCCGATGGATGATTTTTCAAAGCAAGTTGTAGACCCTGCGCTGGTGCTGTCTTTGACTGCGGGATTGACCGCCGATGCACAATTTGTCGACAAGCATCCCGGAGTGCTCTACCTGGTTGCAGATGCGTTGCACCGTACCGGCAAAGACAGGCAAGCAATTCCGCTGATGGAGCGCTACGTTGGCATTTATGCCAAGAACGTCTTAGCCTGGCGTTTGCTTGGCACAATGTTGTCCAGAGAGGATAAGCCTTCGCTGGCAGCATATTGCTGGCAGCACTCGATGGCGCTGGGTCAGGGCGCGGCGAAGGCAATGCGAAACAAGGCTGCATCGTTGTTAGAACACGGCAAGGTGGACGAAGCCGTAACCGTGCTGAAGCATGCCATCGAAATGTCTCCAGATGATCTACCGGCACGACAGGTTTTGATGGAGCAGGCTATAGCGGGGAATGCTGCTGCCGAGAGTGTGATTGCCGAGCTAGCCAGATTGAATCGAACCGATGCTGCTGCATTGGAACGCTTCCGGCAAGACCGGGCTCGACTCAAACGTTAATCCCGGGTGCACTTGCTGTTTTTCTCCATGCGCGAATCTTAAGCAGCCATCGCTCCAGATCTTGCGGCTGGATAAACAACAAGTAGGTTGATATCATCACCGCCTCGAAAACAGGCAGATTCATTGCAATATCGATTCCGACGTGCAGAAACACGCCCAGAATCAGAACGACATAACAACAAGGCCGAAACCAGACCAACGACCAGAGAGAAAACTCCAGCGCCAGGGTTCCCCAAGTAAGTATTTTGCAGACAATCATATTGTCGAACAGTATCGGTAAGTAGATTCGCTGCAACTCGGTTAGATGAGTTACGTAGTAAATCGCCGTTCCGTCGAGCCAGTGGGGACCTGCAATCTTTCCCCAGGATGCTTGCCAGTAAATCAATGCCACCTGCACCTGAATCAAGCGTTGGGCCCAGGGGCTACGAAGGTCGCCTTCAAAGATGGTTCCGATGCCGTTTCTTTTCACAGTGAGATATCGATCAACGGACAAGAAGTTGCCTGCCGATGAAAACATCAGAAAAAATGAGCAAATACGCAGAAGCGCGTCACCCGAATTCACGCAATACGGATTGAAAAAATGTAGCGCTATCAAACATAGCCAGGTCACAACAGCACTGGCGCGCGTGAAAAGTCCCACCGTCAAACAAGTTGCCGACGCAACCAGTAGCCAGAACACGGTAACGATCGCACCATCACCCGGCGGGAGCAATACCAAAATGTTCGGGTGGAATTCACGAACAGAAGGCGACTGCATCCATCCGTCCTGCCCGAACCAGGTCAGCAGTTCGGGAAAGAGAAAGAACGCGCTTTGCAGAATGCAAATTCCAAGGCAGATGCGAAAGAGTTCCAACGGCAATGTTGATTGCTCGAGGAACCAGAACTTGTGCCACGCTGATTTGAGAGTTTCCATGCTATTCGAATGAAATTTCTGCGCGGTAAAACTCGTTAGTGCCGCTCTTTGCGGGCTGATCCGCCCCGGGCAAACTAACCTCCCGCCACACCACTTTTAGTGTTACCTCAACGGGCTGCTTGGCTGGATTCTTAGCCTGTACTTCTCGGGCTATTTTTATCGCTGCATTTTTCAAGATGGAGCGATTTGCCGGTGCCAGCATTGCGGTGGAGAACTCGCGATACCGCTCTTTGAATGGTTTTTCCCAGAGTGACGCGTCGGAGTTTTGCGGATAACGCCAGGTCACAATACTTCCATCGCTCAGTTTTACGTCCGCGACTATGTCGGCGGAAGCGGTGTTGACATCAGGCGAAAATACGCTGAAGTTCTGGCACAGTCCGGTAAACAGCATGTAGCCGTTGACGATGGCAGACAACGGACCCGGACCCGGATGCGCAACCCACACAGTTAGTGCAAACAGATTCCAAACAATGAAAAGCTGCACGAGCAAATGTCCCCCGTCGCGTTTAGCACCGCTTGCGGAACCTGCCGACATGCATCACCTCTTCCCAGCTGACCTTATCCTAACACGGCCGGCGGGTTTTTTATGGAACGGCGGAGTCCAAGACCTGCCTGTGCGCTAGTGTTTGCACTGGAAGGGGCTGCCACTCGAACTTGTTGTCTCCTGTCATTTTAACGTGCCCCCAGGGGACTTCAACTTCGTGATCGAAGACGACTAGCCAATTTTCTTCGGCTGCCGTGGCGAGGTATTCCGATTTGATATCGCAGCTGGTGAGGGGATAATGGTCGTAGCCCATAACCCATGGCGGAGAGAGGTGGTTCTTCGTCGGTATGATATCGGCGAAGTAAACGCCTTTTCGGTCTCCCGATTCAAATACAACAACCTGATGGTGACTCGTGTGTCCGCCCGTGACTCGGACTTGCACGCCGGGTACAATTTGCGTATCACCGTCGATCAGTTCTAACACGCCGTACTCCATCAGCGGTGCGAAGTCTTCGTGGCGATAGCTGCCCTTTGCTCGCGCGTTGGCATTGTGAGCGAACTCCCACTCGCCGCGTTGCACGTAATAGCGGGCGCGAGGAAATGCCGGCACTAGTTTGTTCTCGCGAAATGCCACCGCGCCACCGGCGTGGTCGAAATGCAGATGCGAGATAACTACGGCGTCAACATCGTTGTTGCATTTACCGATCGACGCCAGAAAATTGTCGTAGTCTAGCAGCGGCTTTACTTCGTATCTTTGGCGCTCGCGTTCTGTCCATCGCGGTCCCATGCCGGTTTCGATAAGAACATTTGCGTTTGGTGTTTCAATGAAAAGAAGATTGCAAGCTAGTGGAACTCTGTTCTGCTCGTCGCACTGCGACGTTTTGCCCCAAAGCGTCTTCGGAACTACGCCGAACATGGCTCCGCCGTCGAGCTTGAATGTGCATTCTCGAATAATATGCAACGTGAATTCGCCGAACTTCAATGTGCCGTACCTCAGACGCGATTATTCCAATTTAAACACGCCTCGGTGCTGACAAATTGAATTTGCCCCTATTTTGTTAATTGGTTGTCTCGTCGAACTGTCGAGTGGCGACTCTGTTGTCGTTGCTGCTCATGCCGTTGCTGATTACTTCTCTGGTCTCGGAAAGCGGCGCCCGAGCAAACGTGGCTCGATCGCCTTGCCTCTCCATGCCCATTTGTTTCCAAACTAACGGGAGGTCCACCGCCACCGGTGCCGTGCTCATTTTGGCGTATAATTCCTGTAGTACCGGTACTCCGGTTGCTCTGTCGCCAATTTCGAAGCACTTTTCCACGCTCCAGTCGGAGCAGATGTTGCCACCGGAGTGCGCTATTGCTCGCAGAGCATCTTGCAATCCCTTGTCGTTATTGGTGCGCTTGCGAATTTCCAAATCCGCCATAAAGTAGAAGAGGGCGCCCCCCCAATAGGTGCGCTCCCATGTGGGCGTTCGGCTCAATCCCCTATCTCCTCGCTGCGGGAGCCCTTGGGGCAAATCGCGCATCAACTCGCCCCAGACCTTTGATTTCTCCAGGTGTCCGGCCTGCATTCGCGCAATCGGTTCCACATACACTGCGATTCCCTCCGAGATCCAACCGTGCTTGCCTGTAGCCAGCGGGAAATTCGTATGTACGAACTCGTGAGTGAGAATCCAATCTTTCTCGAGATCTTTGGCTGTCGTGGTGCGGCCGAGCGGCACTTCAATTAATCCCTCGCCGTGATCGCCTGCGGTAGCTGTGGAGTAACCCACTCCACGCTCCTTGACCGGGGTGATTTTCAATACAATGCGCTCTAGCGGCATTCTTCCGAAGTATTCAACTATGGCGTCACTGGAGCGCTTCACCCAGGCGAGGATCTCCTCATCTGTCAAATTGAGTTTTCCGTCGTCAATTTGCACAATGATTTTGCCGCCAACTACGTTCAAAGTAGTGGTTCTCTCCGCCTGCCCCGGTGAGACGCAGAGCATGTAGGCCATAAGCAGGGCAACACTGAAGTAGCCAAAACCTTTCAGCATGAGGAATCCTATTCTTGATTTATAGCTTTCCAGTTCCATTGACGCGACGAGCGGAATGCTGGTTCCTCTGCCGGTTTTAACGACACTTGTCCGTACTTACCAGCGAAAGTTTTGCAAAGCGCGAACTTCGGATCGTGTCGAAATGACGACACATTACAGAAGCCGGCTCTTCATCTGACTCACAAGCCGTGAGTATCAAATTTATGAGCAATTCAAGCGCACCAAGATTCTGGTTGCCTGAGGACCATCCGGTAAATCAGCAAGTAATGAGACTGATGCTCACCAATCTAGCGGTGGAATTTCAAGTCGTTAATAATGGACTCGAAGCCGTTACTGTCATCGAGAATGATGACGGTGCTTCTGATTCTGATAAATGGCTTCTCTCTGCTTTGCTCTCGAAAATGGCAGCGAAGAACAAAATTGGTCCGAAGTGGTCAAAATTTATGCATCGTTGGGGGTGGACTTTGCACGTGTGCGCCACCTGTTGAACGATAAGGATGAGATTAGGGATTACCGTCGGGCCGGCTGATCCTCGGGAGATTTCCTCTTGTTCGTCAAGCTTTTTTCAATGGCCTTGTTTGGTTTCTGCGAAGCTATTGTGTAGCTGGCCGCAAGCTGCGTTTATGTCCGTTCCGCGTTCAAGGCGAATAGTGACAGTTTTGCCGCTGCGCTCTACTATCTTGCGAAAGCGAAACTGGTCGTCCTTCGACGGACGTTCATAAACCAGTGCGCCGTCATCGGCACTGGTGGGGTTGTACGGGATCAAGTTGACATTGCAATGAAGGTTTCGTACCAGGTCGGCCAACTGTTCTGCTTGATCAGGCCAATCCGTAACGCCTGCCAGCATCACATATTCAACCGTTATGCGTCGCCCGGTAGCGTCGTAATATTCGTGGCAAGCGTCTATCAAATCCGCCACGGGGAATTTCTTGTTAATCGGAACAATGATATCGCGAGTGATATCATCCGGCGCGTGAAGCGATAGCGCTAGTGTAATCTGCAGGCCTTGCTTTGCAAGTTCCCTGATGCCGGGAACGATTCCGGATGTTGATACCGTTATATGTCTTGCGCCGATTCCAACTGAAGCCATGATTGTTCGGATGGAATCGCAAACGTTTTCCACGTTCAAGAGAGGCTCGCCTTGTCCCATGTAGACTATGTTGGCGATGCGTCGGCCGGACTCGCGTTGGATGCACATAATCTGGTCGACAATTTCCTGTGAATTCAAATTGCGCTTGAAGCCCAGATAACCGGTAGCGCAGAAAGTGCAACCGACGGCGCATCCGACCTGGCTGGAGACGCAGGCGGACAGAGACGGGCGATCGTCGAATGCCATCAATACGGACTCAACGAATTTTCCGTCCGGTAAGCGAAAGAGATACTTGCGAGTACCATCGCGACTCACTTCAAGGTGTGCGATTTCAAGCAATGCAATGGTAGCTTTGCTCTTGAGAAGCTCCCTGACTTCGACAGAGAGGTCGGTCATCTCGTCGAAGGACTGCGCATATTTTGCGTAAATCCAGCTATGCAGTTGTTTACCGCGAAATGCCGGTAGCCCGATTTCTTTTGAAAACGCAACGAGCTGGTCAAGTGTTAGTCCGGATAGGGCAGTTTTGTCGCAGTCAGACATAATCGTGTTAAGTTCCGATTCTAGGTTTCAGTGCTCGTGTTGCCGTCGGGTGCACGAATTGCAACACATGTGTAATTTGCTTGGACCGCAGAGTAAATTCTTTGCGTCTCTGTACTATATCCCGCACCCTATAGCCGGTAATCTTTTCAGATTTCAGGGATACTTGGATCAATCGCAGCTAACCCGAGTTGTCAGTATAGCACGTGCTAGAATTTATCACTGTATCGGCTCAGTTTGCCATTCAAGCCGCGTAACAGGAGAGCGCCATTAAATGTTGGATACGTTGGAAGAGAAGGCCAGGAACTGGTTTAAGGGTCTGTTCGGCGACACGAATGAAAAAAAGCTTAAGACGCTACAAGACAAAGTTGTTGCGGCCAACGTCTTTGCTAACGATTTTGAGCGTTTGACCGATGATCAACTGCGAGAGAAAACGAGGGCGTTTCAAGAGAAGATTGAAAATGCTTTAAAAAATGTTGAAGACCGAGATTTAATTCCGGCTGATTCACCAAAGATGCCCGGTCATCATCGCACCGAAAAAGACCGTGTGCTTGCCGGCGTTATGGATGAGATTCTTCCAGAAGCTTTTGCCGTTTGCCGAGAAGCGAGCAGTCGCGTTTTGGGCATGCGCCACTTTGATGTTCAGTTGCTCGGTGGCGCCGCTCTGCACTACAACAAGATTTCTGAAATGAGAACCGGGGAAGGCAAAACGCTGGTCGCGACCTTGCCCGCCTACTTGAACGCTCTTGCCGGCCGCGGCGTGCACGTCGTCACGGTGAACGACTACCTGGCTCGCAGAGACGCCGAATGGATGGGGCGGCTTTATCGGTTTCTTGGTTTGACCACCGGTACTGTTTATTCGCATCAACCGGATCATGAAAAGTACGCAGCCTATCGCGCTGATATCACATACGGTACTAACCATGAGTTCGGCTTCGACTACCTTCGAGACAATATGCGCACATCTTTGGACGATCTGGTACAAAGACCCTACTACATGGCTATCGTCGACGAAGTCGACAACATCCTGATTGACGAAGCTAGAACACCGTTGATCATCTCGGGCTTCCCGACTGAGTCGTTTGTCGAAATCTATAAGACCATGGCTCAAGTTGCTCCCATGCTTGAGCGCGGCAAAGACAAGGACGACGAAGATTGTGACTACTGGGTCGATGAGAAAACGAAAAATGTACTGCTGACGGAGCGCGGTCATACTTCGGCTGAAAAAATTCTGAGCGTGCCGGATCTTTACGATGTGCGCTGGAACTTGGCTCACCATGTTTGCCAGGCATTGAGAGCGAAAGAACTCTATAAACTCGACACGGATTATGTGATTCGCGTAAATGACGAAGGCAAGCCTGAAGTCGTGATCGTTGACGAATTCACCGGTCGTATGATGATTGGTCGACGGTGGAGTGATGGCCTGCACCAGGCGGTTGAAGCGAAAGAAAATGTGCCGATTCAAGATGAAACGATGACTTACGCCTCAATCACCTATCAGAATCTATTCCGTCTTTATCCGAAACTTGCAGGTATGACGGGCACCGCCATGACCGAAGCAAGCGAGTTCTCTAAGATCTATAACCTGGATGTGCTGGCGATACCAACAAATAAGCCGTCGATCAGGACGGATTATCCGGACGTGGTCTACAAAACCGAAAAGCAAAAATTCTATTCGGTGGTCGAAGAAATCGTTGAAATGCATGAACAGGGGCGTCCTGTTCTCGTAGGCACCACAAGTATTGAAAAATCGGAACTCTGCGGATCGCTCATGGAAGGTCCTCAACGCATGGGCGAGTACATGACTCGCAAGTTGAAGAAGATAGCCGATGAATTGAAGAACAAGAAACTTGAGGGTGAGTCGATCAAGGCGCTCAATAAGATACTTGAGCGTCCGGGCCTCATTGATCCTGAAAAGTTTGAACAGGCTGTAGCCGAATTCGAGAAAGAGCACTCCAAGCAAGGTGACTTAATCGATTACTTGTATTCAGCATCAAGAACGGCGCGTGTTTTGGCGGCTATTCGCAAGGGCATCCCGTTCCACGTGTTGAACGCCAAGAACCACGAAAAAGAAGCTATGATCGTGGCTCAAGCCGGCAGAAAAGGTGCCGTCACCATCGCGACCAACATGGCTGGTCGCGGTACCGACATTTTGCTTGGTGGCAACCCCGAGTACATGGCGAAAGAACAGCTTGAGAAAGAGGGCGTCAGCCATACAGCTCCGGACTACGATGATCGAGTTAAAGAGCTGACGAAGTCCTACAAGCAGCAGACCGCGAAAGAGCATGACGATGTTGTGGACCTGGGTGGTTTGCACATCATCGGGACCGAGCGCCACGAAGCTCGCCGTATCGACAATCAGTTGCGCGGTAGAGCTGGACGTCAGGGTGACCCTGGAAGTTCAAGATTCTTCCTCTCTTTGGAAGACACATTGATGAAGATATTCGGCGGTGAGCGAATTGCCCGCATGATGGATTGGATGCAAGCCGATGAGGAAATTCCGATCGAACATGACATGGTAAGCAAGTCGATCGCAAATGCGCAGAAGAAAGTCGAAGCACACCACTTCGATATGCGTAAGCACGTGCTGCAGTATGACGATGTTTTGAATACTCAGCGCGAACACATCTACAGAGACCGCAAGCGCATTCTCGAGAAGGACAACTTGAAGGAGTTGATTCTTGACTTACTCGACCAGCATGTTCAGATTGCAATCGGGTCGCATATCGATCCGGAAAGTCCTCCTGAAAGTTGGGAGGACGAGGCTCTGCCTACTCTTCTCAAAGTGCTTCAGTCCGACATTCCGATGTTCAACGACCTCACTTTGAAGGAATTGTCGGGACTGTCCTTTGTCGACCTGGAACAGAAGCTGCGCGAATCTGCGCGTATGGCGTACGATGTCCGTGAGCAGCACATGGGAGCTGAGCAGCTTCGCGAAATTGAGCGCCAAGTTTTGCTGCGCACCATCGACGGCAAATGGGTCGATCACTTGCACAATATTGAATTAGTGCGAGAGGCTATCCACTTAAGAGGGTACGGACAGCGCGATCCGCTGCAAGAGTACAAGCGCGAAGCGTTTGGAATGTACGAGGAGTTGATCGGTTCAATTCGCCAGGAAACAGTACACCTCATGTTCCACGTGCAGCCTGTTGTTCCCGGCGACGTTCAGAACCGTCCATTAGACATGGCTGAACTTGAGCACATGCTCGGTGAGATGGGCATTAACCTTGATGCTGATTCGAGAGAAGCGTTGGCTATGATGCACGAAAGCGGCAACTTCGACAATGTAAGCGCATTATTGGACGCAGCGACCGCCAACAGTGCCGACGACGAAATGGATGCGGAAACGGAGTTGGTACTGGAGAATGCTGATTTCATGGCCGATTTCTATGACGCCCTTCATGAAGATGAAAGCAGCGAAACGGATAACGCCTCCGGCTCGCCTTCGCTGGCTCAATCGGAGTCTACGCGCGGAGTGACGCCGCCGGAGTCCAGCTCCTGAAGCAACCATGAAGATCCTTTCCTTCGACACCAGCTCTCGCTCTATTCACACTTGCGTGCTGGAGAATAGAGATGTGGTGCACGAGAGCGTTTTGGAACCGGCGGGAACGGAAAGGCAGGAAGCGGCTGCAATGCTGCTTCCCGAAATTGAGTTGGCGCTGCGCGCTGCTTCTTGCTCCAAAAAAGATATCGATCTGGTGGTTGTCGGAGCCGGTCCCGGGAGTTTTACCGGCGTTCGCATTGCAGTCGTAACCGCGCGCAGTCTTGGTCAGGGGCTCGGTTTGGGCGTTGTGCCCGTCTGCTTCCTGGATGTTGTTTCTGCCGCCGCTGGCTGCGACTGTGCGGTCTCAATGCCTGCCGGAGCCGGTCAATACTTCGGTGCTGCCTACAGGCAGCAGTATTTCGACGAGGGGGCATTTAGCCTTCCTGTCCCTGTTGTTGAACCGTTTTGCGCGAACTTGTCTGCGTTGTTGGAACGGCTTAGTGAGCAGGAGACTTTTGTGACGCCGACTACGATGCAACAGCAGTTACCGGAGTTCGCCAATAAGTACCAGTGGCCGGACATAAACAATATCGCAACTGCGGGCGCGTTTTTGGCGTTCGATCGGTTATCTTTGTGTGGTGAAAGACCGCTGGACACCAGAGAGCAACTCCGAAGCAAGTATCCGTGGGAGCAAGTTGTCCCGCTTTATCTGCGGAGCCCTTCCATTACGCTAAAACAATATGGAAATTCAACTAAGGAGAATGAGCCTATCTGATTTGGATGATGTGATGGAAATCGAACCCGTTGCGTTCGGTAGCCATCATTGGTCCAGACAATCATTCACCAATGAGCTGAACAATCCGGGGGGCTCATACTTTTCCGCTGTCGATGGCGAAGGCAATCAACTGTGCGGCTACACGGGCTTCTGGCTAATAGGAGAAGAAGCTCATATTACGACTTTGGCCGTACATCCGGACTACAGGCGGCGCAGCATTGGCGAGAGACTCCTCATACACGATATACAAACGGCCATAAAGGCGGGGGCTCGTTGGATTACTCTAGAGGTACGCGTATCAAACGAACAGGCTCAAAATTTGTATTATAAATACGGTTTTAAGAGTTTGGGGACTAGACGAAAGTATTATCAAGACAATAATGAAGATGCTCTGGTACTCTGGACTGAAAATATCCTGGACGATGATTTTCAACGTATGCTCAAGTACAAGATATTGCAGCTCGATTCTCGCGAAGAAAGTGCGCGAGCAACTGTAATAAGCGAGAAAGAGCAGCTCAGTAACTGAGGTAACACTCTTGCAGTCAGGTTCTTCCAATCAAAACTATTGGCGCAACTTAAAACGCAAGTCTGGTTTCGGGCAGCTAGTAATGGTTTTGCTCAGTTTGGAGCTGTTGCTCTTTGGCTCGTTCTTGTCGCTGCCGCTGCCAACGGCCACCGGACACAATCTAGAGAATTTTACGCATGCTACTGTAGTAAGGTTCGTGGATACTTTGCCATCGAACTTGCAGACTCAGCTGCGCGGTAGACTACCGGTACTCTCCGCGCCTGTTCAGCCGGTTCGGTATAGTTCATATGTGCCGATAGTACCGCTAGCGGTGCTCGCTGGATACGTACTCGGTATGCCTTTGGCTCCCGTGGCTGCGATCTGCTGGCTGGTTCTCGGGCTTGTCGGCCCCCTTACCGGCATTTACCTGTTTGCCTCAGGTGGTGGTATGGACTATTGGCGTGAACCGGGATTCGGTTATTTGGTGGGGCTGGTGGGTGCTTCGTGGTTCGCCGGGCGAATGGTGCCGCAGGAGCGTAAGAGCTGGAGACAGATAGTTGCGGGTGTCGGCGGCGTCCTGGTGACTCATTTAGTCGGACTGGGATGGTTGATGGGCGGCAGTATCGCGATTCTGCTGACGGAAGGTGACTCTGTATACTATAAGTGGCAGCCGTTTCTTGGTGAACAGATTCGCAATCTAACCTGGTACCAATTGCCATACGATCTCCTATTCGCGGTGCTGCTCATTGCTCTGGCCTTTCCGCTGCGCTGGCTGACAGGGATTTTGACTGCTCCTGACATCGCTAGTCGACAGAGGGCAAGGCAGCCGCTGGAGAATCAGTTAGAATTGCTTTCAGAAACTGCAGTTTAATCGCTGAAAAGAGTCATAAGATGAAGTTACACCCGCAAAGTAAGAAGCTTATGCTGGTGGCCGCCGGATCATTGGCTGCTGCCGGTGTGGGGGCTTGGCTATATGCCAGCCGTTATGAGATTCGAAACTACAAACTAGACTCTCTGGACATTGATACCGCCGACGGTGGTGTTGCGAATGCTTCGTCGTTGAGAATTTTGCATATTTCAGATCTGCATCTGGCAAAGCCTGAAAGCCACAAAATTGATTTCCTCCGACGGATAACCGATCAAGACTTCGATATGATCATGTTGACCGGCGATGTGTTTGAGGACTACAGCGGTTTGGAATACATTTCACGGATTCTTTCGCGCAAGCCGCGATTGGGCGCCTATGCCGTGTTAGGTAATCACGACTACTACGACTATAAGATGCTGCACAAGATAGTTGGTCGCCTTTATCGTCCCCTTCGTCATCCCTCGGTCAAACGAGACTCAAAACCGATGGTGGACGCCTTGGAGACCGCGGGCTTCACCGTTTTGAGCAATACCGCCGTGACGCATCCGAATGAAAAGGCCTTTGTTATGGGCTTAGACTATTTTGGTATCAGCGACGACAAGTTGAAAGAGTTAGTTGGAACCGCACCGAAGGACCACACCGTTATCGCCTTGCAGCACGTTCCTCATCATTTGAGCCGGTTTCCGGAAGTGGGCATCGATGTTGCTTTTTGCGGACACACTCATGGCGGGCAAGTGCGCATTCCCGGATTCGGAGCAATCATTACCGACTCTGAACTGGCGCGCAGTGAGGCCTCAGGACTGCTTCGGCGAGGTAAAACCGCCATTTACGTTTCGCGCGGGCTAGGCGCCGACCCTCGTTCTAACTTTCGATTCTTCTGTCCGCCTCACGCTACCATTATTAATGTCCATCGCGCTCTTTCTGCAGAAGGTGCGCAAGTCGTTGATATCAATGCGCGCGTACAAAGACGCTGAGCTGCACACGTGCAAGATCTTTGCGAAAAAACTAAATGTGGATGCCCGTCCCTCGATGGTGGACCCATATCTTGAATTTGCCTTTGATTAGAGCTTCCCGCGCAATCTGGCCAAACGAGTGATCTCTGATTGCAACGCTTGCGTGTTGTTTCCATTCTTACGCTCGATCTCCACTTGTTCGCGCAATCCAATTATGGTTTCGGAAACTTGTTTGGCGGTAACGCCTTCCGCCTTGAGAGCGAACTCTTCTTTGCCGACAATATTCTGGTTCTTCTCCAGTAACTGCAAGTTAGCGCTGCTTGTCCGGGCAAGATCTTCGTTCAGCTTGCTATTCAATTGACCATCCATGAACCGTGTTGTTTTGGTATCAATATTTTCACCACCCCAACCGACTCGGCTACCGATGAATCTTCCGGCGCCCCAGCCAGCTAGGCCTGATGCAGAAAGCGCGGCGGTTGGTCCTGAAGCGAACATCCCGGCTCCAAGAGTGACCTTAAGTCCACCTTCGATCTTCTTTTCCGTATCGTTTTCTTTGATTCCTTGAATTCCCTCGCCTAGTCCGGAAAATACTGCGCCGGCGCCACCGAGTTTGCCCGCCGCCGTTCCTAATGCTTTCTTTCCGAATCCGTAAGCGATAGATGCAAGACCGGAACCGGTGTCTGAGACGCCAGCGGCGGTCTTCAATGTTCCGTCGACAACCTTGCCATTGCGCAGGTCCTTCACGCCATCTCGCATTTCATAGTAGCCACCAACAACGCTCAGGGCACCAAATCCAGTATTAACGAATTTGCCTGCAATTGAGCGCATTGAAACCGGCTCGGTTGAGTTTGCTGGTGACACTCGCTTTTCTGTATTGACTTGTTCGGGCTCAACTGGTTTAGCCTCAACCGACTTGCGATGCGGTTGTTCACCTGCTTCGATCGACTTTCCTTTTGGTTTGCTGTCTGCAGTTTTTGCATCTTCGTGCGGAGCTTCGCTGTTACGTTTAGTTCCGTCGCTGTTGCGAGCTTTCATATATTCGTCTTGATTCTTGAGTTTAACGACGCCGCCCTTCTCGTTATGCGTGTCGACAATCTGCAGTTTTCCTTCGATGACGCTGCTGACCTTAACGCCGTATTGTTCGATCTGTTTGAGCCAGGTCTTGCCATCGACTGTAGGTGCATGTGGTTCACGAACTGTCTGTGCTGTTTTGGGAGCTTCCGGCTTAGCCGGGTTGTTACCTTCCGCATGCGAAGCGCTCGGCTTTTGTTCTACATGTGGACGCTGCGACGTGTGTTTTTCCGCGGGCTTGCTTGCTTCTTCCGGGTGGTGCTGTGCTGGCTTAGCCGATTCCTTAGGATGCTCTGCCGGCTGGTGACTTTTCGCTGGCGCTTCGTTATGAATTGGTTTGTGAGTGCTTGGTGTCTTTCGGCCTGTCACTTCGTCGCTGAACTTTGTTCTGTCTTCAATCTCCAGACCGGGCAAGATTCCCTTGGTTGTCTTGCTGGCATCCTGAATTTTGGGTTGGGCTGGATGTGCCTGATGGTGAGGTTCTTTGGGAGCATGCGGAAGGGCTTGTTCTTGCAATCTTTGCAACGCCTTCTGTGCGTCTGAAGCCATGTGCTTCAAACCTTCGGTGCCCTTGTGAATGATCTTGGAAACTTCGTCGCTCATAACCAATTCGCCTTTTTTCTCGGTCACACACAGATTAACGTACGCGCCCCCGGGATTAGGGGGGCGCGTACGTTAATCTGCCGGGGGGCGTAGCATTAAACTCTGCCAATGTACCGCTCTGTCAAGCGTTGGCCGAAAGCTTTGCCAAGGAAGTCCCGCAGAAGGTGCGCAAAGCTGTGATTCTCAGCCTCTCGGGCGGCTTAGCGCACGGGCTGGAATTGCATTAGAAGTCGACAGCCAAGAAAAAACTCGGTGTGTTCTGTGTAGTTATTGGTGGAACGGATACTGCGCGCCGTTGGAGGCATCTTTGATGAGCCCTAGATACGGGTCATCGAGGTCGCAGTGCAACACCTCTTTGTATATTCGCGAGTTCACTTCGCGGGGCTGTGGGGGCACCATTTCGGCGAGCATCGAATGAATCTTCTTTCTCCATACCATTTCATTGTCGAGGGTGTCTTCGTACAGCTCGGACCATTTCGCTACGTCGGACTTGCCGGAAGCATCGGTGGTTTGGTGTTCTCCGTTGGTCACTTTCTGCATTATCATCGCAGCCATTGGCACCACGAATTCTTGCACTCCGACCCGGCTAGTCTCTGCTCGATGATAAGCTTGCACTGTGCTTTGGCGAGCTGTCATCGATTTGTTCTGAAGTGTTTGTGCCAACTCCGACAGTTTCTCCAGGTTTTTCTTGTAGGACCCGGGTTCATAGATGTTTGGCAATACATCTAGGATCGCTCCATCAGAAAAACAAATGTACGTGGCGATGTTTCCACGCAACGTTCGTTTGATTACATGACCATTGCCAAAGTCCATGGTGATCTTTGGAACAGGGCGAGCCGACTCCCAGACCGGTTCGAAATGAGTATTTATATACTCTGCTACATTTTTTTCGCTGAACAACACGGTTCGAGCCAATCTTGCATTCGTTCAGCAGAACTCGTCGTCCAACTTACCGAGCATTTCAAACAGCAAGACTGGCTTTCCTGAGAGCTTCGACTTCTTGCATGCATCGGAAAATGTGGCGTGCCATGCCACAAACCCTGGCTGCACTTTGTCTTTGTTCTTGCCGGTAGCATTGGTTTCGCGGTTGCAAGAAGCAGCGGGGCTCGATGGCTCAGCAAGCGGATCTGGTGCCGCGATCGGTCGAACACTTTTAGATGCGTGCGGGATGGTGGCGGTCTTGCCCGAGTTGTGAACCGCTGGTGTGGTCATTTGCGAGACGATTGCGAGCGCCATCATTGAACCGCTACAAAATGACAAGAAAGAAAAGAATTTGTCCATCACTTTCTCGTCTCCGCTACTTGGAAGAGTTTAATCGGTCGAGTTGAGTAACCACCTTTGAGAAATCGGACTCGATTGCCATTTTGCTGCTGGCCATATTGAGAGCCAGCCCCGCCAGAGCAGTAAAAGCTAAGCCACCGATGAGAGTCAAGACAAAACCGACGGCGGCGGTGCGCAACAACCGCCGCAGCAGCAAGAAAGCTACACCTCGCTCTGATATGTCAACTTCGACTGTCTTTGATGTTGATGATTTCATTTTGCCCTCCCGATGAACGCTAATTTCCCCTTATGGCTCCCAGTCGGAACCACAATGAATTATTTTCTGCGGCAGGGTGCGGCTTAGTCTGCCAATATCATTATCCGAACCAATTGTTTCAAACTTGTTTCATGCCCTGCCAGTCGATCAACTTCGAGGAGATGCTTCTATGTTATGCCGACGTAAAAACCTCGCTGGAAAAATTGGCTAAGCGCTGCATCACTTTGTTTGAGGCTTCCTCGGAGATTCCTGGTATTCCAGCATTTACGGCTGCAATGCCTGACCTTACAATTCAGATTTATCTCTCAATGTTTAATAACCGCCAGTATGTCCGCTTGCAAAAAAGTATGGCATGATGGGGCTACTGAAGATTCAATTGCCAGTATAAGGAAGGTATCGAGCCTTGGCAGAATTTGAACTGCGAATGAAGCACACCAACGCGTTGACGCGATCGACAGTACACGCAATGGCCGTAACATTTCCCGTTTGGGGCATCGCGCTTCCCAGTTTGTTGGTTATGTTCATAGTCATTTTGCTGCGGCTTCCAGCCAACTTTCCCGTGCCGCTGAGTTTACTAGCGATAGCAGTAATGACTGCTGTCATTGTGCTATGCGCAGTCGTGGCCGTCATTTGTGATGATGACGAAATTCGCGTTAGTAAGGACGGTTTGTGTTTTCCTCTTAAGTTTTTTCCGTCGCTTAAGTTTCGTGCACAGCGTTCATGGGCGGACTTAGCTCGATTGAAACTTGACTGGCGCCGCGATCAGAAATTGCACAAGGATGATTGTGTAACGCTAATTTTTGAAAGTGGCGGTTTCGCGAAGCTTCAATTGAAGAGTTTGAGGCAGACGGAATTAGAGCAGTTTTTTGTTGCGTTCGAAGCGTGCGCTTTGAAGTGTGAGCGCGATGCTGATTTGCCTGACTTCGAGCAGGCCGTTCAATCTCGTGGTGCGAACGGATACACGTTCACTCAGTTGTGGGAAAAATCTCTGTCCGACAAATTTTCCTGTGCGACATTTATTCCGCTTGAACCGAAAAGCTCCTTGCAGGAAGGCTACTATCAAATTCTTCGCCAACTTTCTTTCGGCGGGTTCAATGCGTTGTATCTTGCTCAGATGAAGTCGGGGCGCGTCGTCGTTCTGAAGGAAGCGTGTTTCCCGCAGACGGAGGAATTGGAGTCTGCTGCTCGCGAACGCTTTAGTCGCGAAGCACAAATCCTCAGCAAGTTGAATCATCCCAATATTGCCGGTGTTCAAGATTATTTTGTTGAGAATGGTCGGCATTACATGGTGCTGCCACACATCCAGGGCTGTGATCTTCGGCAATTCGTGCTGCAAAATGGACCGCAATCCGCGGCGACTGTTGCGATCTGGGCCAAGCAGCTCCTCAGTGCAATGGTCTATTTGCACGAACAGACTCCGCCGATAGTACATGGAGAAGTGACGCCGGAAAGTGTGATTCTCAAGCCGGACGGCAACATTGTCCTTATCGACTTCGGTTCTGCAAAAGAGTTGGCGGAAAACTTCACCGGGACCGTAATCGGCAAGCAGTCGTATGTTGCGCCGGAACAGTTCAGAGGGAAGGCTTCTGCGAAGAGCGATGTCTATAGCTTCGGTGCCTGCCTCTATTATTGGTCCACGGGCAAGGAACCGGAGCCTTTGTCAACACCGGAGCCTACTGCGGTTCATCCTGCATGGCGTGAAATGTTGCAACGTGCGCTGGATTTGGACGAAAGCACCCGAGCGGACAGCAAACAGCTTGCAGAGCTTCTGGAGCAGTTAACTTCCCGAGGATCTCTTTCAGGGTTGGTTCCTCAAGGCATTGGTACCGCACCTTCTGCGCCGGGACACGCGAATGGTGTCGCCGGAGGTGGAAATGAGTAGCGACGTCATATCCGCGAATCCTTCCGAACTTCTCGCCACGATCCAGGAGGAGCGCGTAATTCCCTACGGCAAGCGAACGATGTTTACGCGTTGGCGTCAGCGATACTGGACTCAAAGATATGTTCATTCTGTGTCGTGGCTGGCCGTAGCTATACTGGTTGTCTTCCTGATTTTTGGCCCGCAGCTAATACTTTCCCTGGCATCTCTTTTGCCTCTTGATCAGCTCGGTAACTCCGGTGCGTCGATACGGGCTCACACAACAATTGTAGCGATCGCTATTGCCTTGTCCGTTCCCCCGTTGCTTTTGCTTGTACTGACGCTGCGACGGCCTTGCGCGCTGGTTGTTGACAAACAGGGAATAACGAAACGTTGGTTCGGTGGCATATGTGGTGCGACGTTACCCTGGAAGGATGTCGAAGTAGTAAAAGCCATTCTTCCTCAAGGTAAAAACGATTTTTGTTCTTATCAGTTTTTGCTCGGTTCCGAATCGACTCCAGGGAAAATGGTTCTGCAATTGGATTCCATTGAGGACGAGGATCAACGAACTGCAGTACTCAACGCTATTGAGAATTTTGCACCTTCCGCAAAAATTGAGTCGCAAGCAATTGACCTGCTTAGACCGAAGCAGGCGCAAAGCTTTGCTGAAATCTGGCTCGATGCATTGGTCTCGCCTCCCGGAAGGGAGCGATTGATTGCATTAACGGATGGACTAATTCTGGACAATCGCTACAGGATTGAACGTAGGCTCGGGACCGGCGGACAAGGGACTGCGTACCTGGCAGAAGATTTACAGCAAAAGAAACAAGTAGTCTTAAAGGAGACGATGCTTCCCGTTTACGCCGATTTGCCCACTCGGAAGAAGGCTCTTTCGGACTTCCATAAAGTGGCGTTCGCTCTTGAGTCCATCAAGCACCCGGGCATTGTGCAATACTTGGGGTCGTTCGTCGCGGAGCATAGAGCGTACTTGGTTCTCGAGTACGTCAGCGGGGTGACGCTTAGCGAATTGGTCAAAACGAGCGGAGCTGTTTCGCCGGAACGCGTTGTCGCTCTTGGTCTGCAAATGTGTGACATCCTTGCCGTGCTGCATGCTGTGCCCTTGGTTCATCGCGATTTTACTCCGGACAGCATGATTGTTCGGGATGGAGACAACCTGGTGCTCATCGATTTTGCAGTCTCCGTATCAACAGATGCCGATTCTGATGAAGTTGCCGGTAAAATTGCTTACATGTCGCCAGAACAGTTGAAGGGCAAGGCCGGCGTACAAGCTGATATTTATAGCCTGGGCGGCACGCTTTACTATGCTTTGACAGGCTTGCAGCCTGATCCGCTTACAGAATGCTGGCCGATTTTGCAGCGCCCTGAAATCTCCCCGGCGCTGAACGAGTTGATCATACGTGCCACCAAGTACGAGCCCGCAGACCGCTTCTGCGACGTGGCGAAATTGAAGTCTGCGCTGGTTTCACTGCCTTAGGCGCAGCGAAATGGCTCCGATCAGCGGGCACCGGCGTACACAAGAGTTTTGTTTGTTTTGGCATCCAGCAAGTACTTTCCATCGGCACCCACCCCGTAAATGGAATAGGACTTGCCATTTGGGGTGCACATATAAATCACCGTGCCTGCTGAGGGCGAAGACTTTGTTTCGCCTGTCTTTAGTACCAGCGGCCATTCCCGCGCTTTCGTGAGGGGGTTTTGGGGTGCAAGCCCGGGCTGCTTGCCGTCGTTACCGCCTTCCATAAAGTAACTTTGAAATGCGGTGTCCAACTTTGTCGGGTAATGCGAAAAATCTGACGCATATGATTCTGCTGCGATCTGAACGCTACGCATGTTGGCCTTAATCGAGACGTTGCGAGCTCTCACATAGGCCTCCGCAGTCCTTGCTTGCATTCCATTCATACTTCCATACTTGGACTCGTAAGCTTTGATGCTGGTATCGGCTGTATTGGTGATGGCAGTTAGTCCTGTCGCTATTGGAACTCCGACTCCGGTTTGTGCAAGTCCTGCTGAAAGCAGCTTGTTTGCTTCTTGCGTAACCTTCCAGCTGTCCCCGCCCTTGTCTTGTTTGTCCAGCGATAGGGCTAGTCCCTGGAGGGACAGCGCCAGGCATAGGTTTTTCGGTCCCGGATTTGTTCTATGGAAAGCGATTAGCTGGCGAAACTTATTTTCGGCATCTTTGTATTTGGCTTGTTTAATCAGCGTCAGTCCTTCTGCGTGTTGGGTATTGAATTGCTGCATAAGTTCGTTTTGATCGAGAGCGCAGGCAGACCTGGCCGTTGAGACAAACAAGCCTAGTCCAAATAGGATTACAATCAACTTCGGTGCTTTCATTTGCTCGGCTCCTCGAACTACCCGGTGCACACTTTAGATCGCGAAATGTCCAAAATCTGTGATGGATTAATCAGTCGTGTGAACTTTGTACCGACTAAACGGGCTGGGCGATGGTGATATCGAACCATGGGCCTGCTGTTCGTCCAAAGACAGCGCTCCAGTACCATTCCGAAACGTCGGTCCAGGAGCGTCCCCGTGTATCGTAGATGCGCTCGAGCACGCGTAGGCGAGTATTTCCCTTCTTCGCCTCAAAACAGCTCCATCTGCTTCCGTCTTCCATCACTACCAATGGTTTCGGTTCGGTGCTATAGCCGAGGCCTCGAAAACAATCGCTGCTTGGATGCAGTTGCCGGGTTTCGCGGTTGACGACGCGCACGAAGTACGCGCTGTTACCGTCGCTAAAACGGCGCATCCGCCCGGGGAATTCCGCTGCGAATGCTGCTTCTTCCGCCGGCGATGCCACGGGGGTTAGCTGATGCCCGTTTACGCTTGTCGGCCATGTGACAACCGGATCCGGTGCCATCGGTTTGTCGTGATGGAAGACTAGCGGCATTATGGCCGCAACACAGGCCAATCCGCATGTGATCAGAAGCATCTTTGATCGCGATTCGCTTGAGGGAAAATGACTGGTAATGCTTGCGGAGAGCGGTAATGATGTACTCTCATTTTTTGCGTTGAGGAGGGGCTTGGACTCCCCGGTTCCCGGTGGCTTCGCGGTTGTCTGCGATGAATCGCTTGGGGACGGCCCTGCGATCTTCTGCGCCACCAACATGGTTGCGACAGCCACCGCACAGAAAACTAGAAGCCCGACGCCAGTATGTATCTGTCCCTCCAAATCGCCCGATGCTCCGGTCAGTTTGTTCCAGTCGAGCTGGCTGGATATGGACAACGCTGTCGCTCTCAAGGTATTTCCGACTAGTATCAGTCCAAGTCCGACGAATGAAAGCGCGAGCGTATTTTTGATATTAAAGCGAAGGAGGCAAGAGGATAGTGCTACTACATAGGCCTCTGCCCATAACATGCTGATCCCGCTGCAGGGAGCGTCTACGGCGATCAGTTCATTGTTGACTCTTATCATGGTGGATTCTTGAACTGCTTGCAGACCAAGTGCATTTAGTAAGACCACCACACCATAAGTCACGATCAATCGCAGAGGATAGCCGGCAAAAAAGTTTAGCGACGGTATCACTGGCAGTGAGAGCAATAGCAGTCCCAGTGCACCTGTGTGTGACGATACCCGCATGCGAGCGACGACCAGGAACCACAGGGCAAGAACCGCGAGCACTGCTTGGAGCAGATTTGGTGCAATTGGAAACGTGATTACATAAATCATCAGCGCGCATGTGCCGGCAACATCGAATGGTTTTGATGTTGCTGTTTGTGTTTTGGAGCTGTTCGAAAAATGCTCGTGTAAGAGAATTGCCGTCACTGTGAGCAGTGCGCACAGTCCCCAGGGCTCATCCGATTTGTCCATTGTGCGCGCGGCATACCAGCTCCAAAGGGGCCAGAATGCGACAGCGAGTGCTGCCAGGGTTAGCGGTTGACTCAGGCGGTTAACTGTCGCCTGCGCCTTATCCATACGAATGTTGTTCCTGTCAGCAGTACGCAAATCATGATTAACTCCAATGGCGGCTCTGGAGTTGCCGGTATCATATCGAGTCCGGGAAGATTCGGCATGCCCTTTGATTGCGGAGTAGGGGATTTGTCGGAATGTTGTTTTACGTTCAGAGCCGCATACTCTGCTTGACTCTCGAGAACAAGGGCGCTCGTGTACGGCGTGACTAAGTGGTGCTTCTCCGCCGCCGAGCCCAATACTTGCCGGTCTGCCGGTCTGGAAAGTCCGTCCAGTACTTGATCTGATACGAAGAGCTGCAGCAGCTCCTCATTGTGTTTAGACATTGGCGCCGCTACGGAACCATGCTCGACTCTGTCTCGGGTAATCGTGAACAGGTCCTTGTGTCCGCTGAGCTGCGCGAGAATGTTGTCCAAATCACTCTGGATAGTACTGGAAATGCGCGGCACTTGAACCAGGGAGCCGCTTTCGTTGAGCGATTTTACTACTTCGTTCGGCCCTGCTGAAACTTGAAATTCGTACAGCTTTTTATGTGGTCCTGCTTGCGCCAGCGATGAGACGAGCGTATCTCCTGAGAATTCAACAGGTTGGGGACCGTGCAGCCAGAGTATATTTGCACCGGTTGCCGGTTTCAATCGCGCGATGGCAAATGCAAGGGCTTCTGCGTTGTCCTGGCCTCCAAGGCAGCTTGAGTCGCGTAACTTTTCAATTGCGTTTTTCCACTCGCTGGATGAAGTATCTTGATTGGCGACAACGACTATCGGTTTGTCCGAAGCCCAGATAATTGAAGCGTCTTTTGACTGAAGTTTCGCCAGGGAGTCGCTAATCTGCTGCATGGACCCGGCCATCGTCTCCGATCCATCTACAACAACCATGAGAGGCGCGTCGGCGCAGCGCTGCTTCGCGATATGTTGAACAATATCCTTTTGAGGATCTGAAGAGTCGGTTGCGATGACGTCACTAGCGTTGGGATCGCGCTGGAACACTAACGCTATGCCATCCGCGAGCCGATCATTCTGCAAGTTGCCGCTGAGCGTGTAGCTTCCCTTTCGGCCTGTTGCGCCGCCGACCGTGCTCAGTCCGCCGTTCGCGACAGCCGCTTGGCTTGATACGATCGAAAAGTTGTGCGGGATCGACACTGCGAAGTTTCTTTCCGCAAAGATCGGCAGCGGGAGCGCTGCTTTGTCCTGCTGCAATACTTCCAGCGGTGCGGCAATTTCGACCTTTAACTCGGCGTCTTTGCCCCAGGAGCCTGTGGATGATTGCAGCAGAACCCGTCCCGGTCCGGCAGTGGATACCATCAGCGGCTTGTGACCGCTGTGAGCAGAGGATTCATAAGCTTGCCGTGTTGATTCTCTTGTGGCGAAGACTGCCTTGCATTCTTGTCCGTTAATCCACAAGGAACAACCTGTGACCACCGCATGTGGTGGCAAGAGAATTTGCGTTCGTAGTTCCGTGCCGGTGGACTTGGCGTTGTGGAAGTGCATCTTCCAATTGAGGTGCGCTACAGCCTCGTCGGCGTCGACGAGGCCGGTAATTTTGGAATCGGTCAGGCTGAGTCCTTGGACTACTCCTCCAACTGCAGCCCCGGCAAAATCATTTGTGTAGTCCAAGTACCGGTAATACTCATAATCGTCCCAATAGTCAGGCTGAGTGCCCAGCGGGCGCGGCACCGAATTGAAAGGTTTTCCTTTCACGCGATAATACAATTCACGGGCTTGTATGCCGGGCGTGGACGTAGTGCCATATTCGCCTGTTTCGCTGAACATGTGTCCAATGCTGAAGAACCATGGCAGTGCAGCGACTTCGTTGTAGCAAGCTCTTAATAGTTCATCTTCGGCGCCGACCGCTCTTAGTAAGAGTAAGCCTTCCTTAAACTTCGTCTTGGAGACCACGGCGGCCTGACAACTTTTTGTTAGAGCGGTAGGGAAAATTGCAATCAGCAGGGTCGCTAATACAGCTGCAAAACAAGGACCAGCCGGTAACCACGGCGCTTTTTGACCTGGGGCGACATAGGAGCGGAGCTTTCTGCGAAGCGCTATTGATGTAACTAACGGACCGGCGGCAACCGCAACATAGAATGCACAGACCGGAGCTATTTGGGGACAACTGAAAAGCATCGCCAGACCTACAAGAAAGGCGATTGATGCCAGAAGGCACAACGGTGATAGAACGGTAAATAGAATTGACGATACCACCAACGCTAATCCGTTGAGGGTTCCCAATATAGACAGAGTTCTTTTGCTCGGTTTCGAGTTCTTTCGCAAAAGTAGCACTAGGACATTGGCGACGGGAATAATGAACAACGGCGAAAATAAAATTGCCAAAAATGAACACTGCGCCGAAGCCCACATGGTTTCAAACGCATAGTAGACACAGGTGCCAACCCCGAAAATCCAGAAAAGAATATTCCACATAATCCGCATAGAGTCGTCGATCCTATTTTGGGCGCGTCATCCTACCTTAGCGTATATATGTTGCGTTTGTGTGGTGGGATGTTAACTCCAGGCTAATTTGGCGAAAAGCTTCGCTCACTGCATATTTTATCTTTCGGCACTAAAATTCCACGATCTTTTTACGATCAGCATGTTTACTGAGCACATGGATATTGGCGGTGAGCGATGATTACACTGGAAATTGTTGATACAGCGGAAGCGCTGCCACAGGTCTTGCCCGGGAGCAGTGCGCATCAGTCGCGCGGAACCAACTGGTTGGCAGATGTTGACCGGAACTTGCAGCTGGCCGATCCGCCAAACGGGCGTCCTGGTGTTCGTCTCCAGACCGGGAAAAATCGCGCTGATCTTTGTGGAGTCGGCTTGTTAGCTCGGGCTTTGTTTAGCTAAACTTTCGCTGGCATTGCAGATCTCACCAGCCACGCGGGTATAGCCTCATAGCAGGTCCGCGGTGGAGGCAATATGACGCGTTCATTCTCTCGGCAAGACGAAGATGAGCTGATTCCCGACTCTTTGGAGGGCGAGGATGCTCGCAATCCTCTAGACAGGCTATGGGACGCCATTGATCCCGATAAGAAACCGCCGACCGATTTTTATGACGAGAATGGCGCGCCTGTGACAGACCTTGCCATGTTTGAAGGGCAAGTGTTCTCTACGAGAATTAACGGTGACGGCACGCACGAGGTCAAGTCCTGGCGGAGCGGTGCCGATGCCCTGGCGGAAACCCCTTTCGAGAGATGCGTAATTTCTTGCCGAAAAACAGATTCGCTTATAGATCGGCTTGAAACATACTCAAGTAGCGGTGAGCACCCGGGATTGAGCATTCGCTCGAGGTTAGATCGGGATAACGCTCAACTAACCGTCGAAACTGAATTCCAGGGAGAGCGGCGTGTAGTTACTTATCAGGGCGGCAAGTTTGTCGGGCTCGAGTTGGTTTGTGCCGATGAACATGGCGTCAATCAGAACGTTCGGTTCACCTTCACGGCGGACGGTCGAGTCCGTGGGGTTTCCCTAAGCGAAGGGACACCGCCATCCGATACTGTGAAGGAGCTGTCTCCCGGCAAGGCTGCAGACCTCATCGGAGCTGCAAAATCGGTACTCGAAAAGGTTGCCCGCGAATATCAGCTACCTTATGCTGCCACAAACGTCACCCCTGATGCCGCGGCTGGTCGTTCTGCAGTCGGTAAGCCAATTGCAATTGAAGACTTGCTCTCTCGCTTGCGAAATGGAGGGAAGCCGATTCTGCCTTTGGTTCGTCGTGACGTTTTGTCTCCCGCGGCTGAACCACCGCAGGATGAGAAGCCCGACTTGCTTAGTGTGCCCGTTGCAAAAACTGAGAATCCAGGCGGTGTTCCCGCGGTGCCGCCGTCCGCAAATGCGGCTGAAAACGACACCGGTCGGGCGCTTGCCGATGCCCGCGGCGAAGAGGTGGTAACCGATGGTGAAGGTGACGATGGCGCCGAAACTTTCTTTGTTAGCGCAGAGTTACCTCCTCCCGAGACCAATCTCGACATCGCCGAGCGAGTGTTTGGCGGGCACGGAGGGTTGTTGAACGGAGCGCAAGAGCTTCCAAGCGAAAGGCAGAAAGACTATGAAGGACTGACTTTTCACGAAAAGACGGCTGCGATGGTGAATGAGGTTCTGGTCTACGACAACCCGAAAGCTTTCGCGGATCTCCGCCGGGAGGCCGGGCGGCAGGACTGGGACGGCGTATCCTCCGCCGCGGCCACCGCCTACCACCGCTGCTGCGTCGTCAAAGCGGTGAGAGCATACGAAGATGCGGTTAGAGACGGTGATACTGTTGGGCAGCGCAATTCCTTGAGAGAATTGTCGAAGCTTCGTGTTTTGAAATTGGGCACCGAATATGGTGCGGTGCACCAGGCCATCGACGAATATCTCAAGCAGCGAATGGAGAAGACCCCTGAGCTTCTTACCAGAGACATGATTGATGACAGCCGACGTCAGGCGATGGATGGCGCGGCGTTGGATTTTAAAAAGGCAGCTACGGCATTTGCTTCTTTCGCCGTGGCAGAGAACCATCAAGAGCGCTTGGCTGCTTTCGACGCATTCAAGCAGGCTGCGTTGGAAAACCCTGACCCGAAGATCCTTGCATACGCCGCCAAGCTTGGCGACTTTGTAAGCGCCCTCAATCTCAAAGAGACGTTGAACGCCACGCCACCTAACGCTGAGTCTGTGGTTGCTGCGCTGAAGATGCTTGACTCGAACTCTTCGGGGTTGAGCCAGGTATTACTTCGTAGTGTTCTTCAAGCGCTGAAGGAGAATCCTTCAACAAAAGACGAGTTTGCTTCGACCGACCGACTGACTATGGACGCCTTGTGCGAATTGCTGAATAAGGGAAAGTTGAAAGACCTCTTACCCCATTTGCAGAAAGCGCTCGGCGAACGCGAATTCACCGACGTTTTCGGTGAGTACGAGAAGCTGAAGACTTCTAAGTTCAGCCCCGCAGAATTGTTGCGCGCCGGCCTTCCCTCTCCGCCGAGCGACAAGCCGGACGAGGACGATAAGCGATTTGAAGAACAAATTGAGCGGGCGCGTGATGCTATGAAGGATCACAATGCCAGGTTTCAAGAACTGGAACGGAAGTTTCTTGCTCGCGAAACCACCGCAGAAGAGCGCCTCCGGCTCCTCGATGAGCTGAAAGAAGTAGTTGCCCGGGGGGATCTGATCACCGGCGACAGCGCTACGCTAACCAATACCGACCATCTTGAGGCCATAAACTGCGCTCTTGCCGTGAAAGACGGCAAAGATCCTAAGCTTGTGGCGGAGCAGCTGGAAAAACTTCAACGCTTTGCTTCATCCGGTTATCCGCTTGCTCAGCGAATGATGACCGCGCTGTTCCCGACCGACACTACTAAGTCTGCAGAGACTATGCTTTCTCGCCTGAAGGGAGATGCCGGTGCCGCAGCGTTGCTTGAGCTGCAGAAGAACACAGAGTTTGTCGCCGCAGAACTTGATCAGATGCGAATTCGCAATCTGACCTACAATTTCATGTCTGATCGACTGCCGAGCGCCAATGAACTCGATGAACTAAAGACATTGCTGGAAGGTGAGCAGACCAACGGCAACAAGGGCGCTGCGGACTGGCTTAAGTGGACTGAAGCCGCAAAGTTGGTTGTGAAAATTTCAATTGGTGGTGGCTTAAAAGAGCCTGAAAAACAAGCCGCGATTGAGGAGCTTGCTGCTCTAGCAAAAGATGGCAACAACCATGCAAGAAAAATGCTCTTGGGCATAGTGCTTTACGATGTAAATCCGCAGTGTAGAGCGCAATGGAACTCACAGTTCAACTCTCATGAAGGACCGAAAGTTTTAAGACCGAACCTGACGAGTGTTGACTCCTATAGAAGGGAGTATTTTTACGCTGCTGCCAAAGGCATCAGCGCAGCTTACGAGAAAAGATCAGATGAGCTTGATCGTGGCGACGCTTTCGCACTCTCTCTGGCAGTAGGGCAATCGTCAAGGCTGGATGCGCTTCTGGGCGAGGCTTTGAAAGGGCGGAATGGCGGAGAAATCCTGCAGGGGGTTTTCGAGGCAATTCGAATCAACGCCCCCGGAGGAGAGCATCTTGCAAGAACTATTTTGCACGGTGCCAACCGTCCGGAATTCGCAGAGATGTTGTCGTCGTTTCTTCGGTGGGCAGAGTCGGGTGATAAGGTTGGAATGATCGTTCTAGCCGGAGTGCTTGCTGGTCGTCGCGAGAATCCGGATTTATTCGAAGTTTGCAAGCAAACCATATTGCGTCTTGGTGGTGACAAGAACAAGCAGGCTGCTGTTCTTGAAACTCTTTTGCAGACCTATAAGGCCGACGTGGAGAACGGCGCTAAGCCAAACTTTGAACTGATCGAAATTATGGGAGACGTTCTGGCCAAGAATAAGAAAGGCGATATCCCCGAGAAATTGTTCAACGATGTTCGCGACGTATTTAGAAAAGAGCTGACGTTTTTGAATGATTGGCGCAACGAGAATGTGCCTAATCGCGACAAAAGGTTCGAACATGTCCTTCGAGGCTTCATGTCGTTTTCGAAGTACATGGAAAGGTCGGACCTGGAAAACATCCGGGTCACCCCTCAATTGGCCAAAGCAATGGCCGAGAAGAACTGGGAAATTCCAGATGATTGCAAGTTCTTGTTCAAGTCGAAATTGTTCTTTGCGACCGGCGAGAGGGATCAAGCTCTTGCGGTTGCGGCCTTCCAATGCATTGGTACTGCCGGGAAAATTCTGGATCCCTATGAGGTTAGAACACTTGGCGATCGCCTAAGACCGCCTGTCCCCAAGGATGTTGAGGCGGCACATATTCGCTGCGTTTTGCAAATTATAGGCTCGGCCAGTGGGCGTCCGGAAGTAAAAGATGCCGCGATAACCGCTTTGGAAAAATCCCACTGGTACAACAATGAGTTGGATCAAGAAGTACGTAAGGGACTGAGCGACTATGTTCGCGGCCGGGTGGGCGATGTTCGCCTTATTGACCGGGTTGTTGGTCTTGTCGGCGACTGCGGCATTGAGCCTCCGATGGCACTGGTGGTATCGAGGCTTGGCTTGCCGTTGACACCGGATCTGGTTCGGGATGTTGAGGCCGGCATGCGCAACTTCGGCAATGATCGCGCCGCCTACTTGAAAGTAATAGAGCGTGCGATGCTCCTCAATGCCGTTCCGCCTGATCAGAATTTCCTGGGAAGACCGGATCTAGGCGGATTGGTCGAGCGTATGGCCGACGCTCCGCTTGCGGGAGATGATACATACGGTTATTTGACCACCGATCAAGTTGAGAAACTGATTGAGGGCCTGGAAAAACTCCATTACGACGCACTGATTGCGAAAAGTGCCGCATCCGGCAAACCTCTTACAGAAGCGCAGATCCGCTCTTCCGTTTTTGGCGGATATGATCTTGATAGAACCTCGGGCGGGATAACAAAGGGACAAGAGCAAGCCTACGAGCAGTCCGTAGCCAATCTGCGCCAAGTAACCAGAGATGGTCACCAAACTTCTTATTGGTGGCTCGCGGCCGGCGGTGCGGGGTATCTGATAAGACGATTCGGACCTGGCGGTACGGAAGCTGAGTTTGAAAAGAAACAGGAACAGGCGCTGAAAGATTGGAAAGCGGCTCAAGCGGAACTGGGCAAGGCTACCGTTGAGAGAGACGCTTTAGTTAACGGACTAGTGCGGTTGGACACCGCGAAAAGTGTTGGACTCTATATCAATCAACTTGCCGCAGGCAACATAGCGGCCAGCGATGCCACGGCGTTGAGAATCCTGGCGCGCACCGGTCCTGAGGATCTGCGCTCTACTGCACCGTTTCTCCACGCAGGAATCATAGGACCCGGAGACAAACCGGGAGAAATCTGGACCAGGCTACGGCGAATGCACGCTACCAACCTTGAGTCGCCGCCTATATTCCCTCAGCACGGCCGTGCGACGGATGAGGTTCTCAGATTCCTGCAGCGTCCCGAACTTGTGTTGCCGGCAGGCTCACGTACCGATAAGTATCACGATCTCAAATACGCTGCGCACGAGGTGGCGCTGAGTGAGGCGTTCCGTGCACTTGATCAGGATGAGCGAATGATCGCGACCTACAAATCATTTGGGAAGTTGAGCGCTTTAATTGGTTCAACGCAGATGCTTTTCCAGGAAGGCATGGCCGGTCATCGCGGAGAAGCCTATACTCAGCTCGCCCGGCAAATGGGAAGGCAGATTCAAGATGCGCTCAAAGAACTGCAAGCACAAGCTCCCCAAATTAGAAATCTGGTAAGGGAGCTAAAAGAAGCCCGAGACAAGGCTGTGGACCCTGATGCAAAGAAAGGATTGGACGGACGCATCAAAGCCCTTGAGGATATCCTTCTGGGCTATGTGCCTAATTCGCGCGGACAGACGAACAGCAAACGCTATAACGAACTGCAGGAAATGTGCCGAATCATGAATTCGAGCGACTTCGATCCTGCTTCTTTCGGAAAATGGCTCACGGATAATGCCGGCACAATGATTCTTGTTACAACAGCATTGGCCGGTATCGCTCTTATACCGTTCAGTGGGGGCGCCAGCGGGATCCTCACTGCCGTGGCGGTTGCTGCCCTGGTGGCAACCGTGGGCTACGTTGCAAACGAAGTTTGGAAAGAAGGTATGCACCAGTTTGGTGGTGCCGCCTATGGTTCTGATTTCCTGCGATCAGTGACGCAGCTCACGACAGGATTGCAAGTAACGCACACCGGATTGCGGTACGATCCGCAGACTGGCGGTTTCAAGGCGCCACCGGGCATGGACGAAGCTCTCAAACATGCCGTTGTAGAAATTGGCAAAGAAACGCTGGTTAACTTAATCGGAGCCGGCTTCGGCAAATTTATCGGTATCGGCCTCAAGGCAATGACCGGGCCTGGACGACTGGCGGCCACTGAGATCACAAAAGATACAGCGAAGCTAGTTGTGAATTTGGAAAAGGTGGCTGCGTCCAATCCCCTTGCAAAATCCTGGGGCAGTCGCTTCGTACATGCGTGGGCTAGTCAGGTGCCATGGGCTGTGGTCGGAGCCACTGCCGATGCGGTGGCTCAGGACTCGCTGAAAGACCTCAAAGATAAGAACGGCATAGCCGAATTCATGATCCATACAGCGGCCGTTTGTTTCACCGTAATGACTCATCGCGTCGGTGGCCACATCATGCGGCCCCGCGTCATTGGCAACGGTAACGTGGAAATTCCTTATAGCAAAGAAGCTTTTATGGAAGCCATGCGCACCGAATATGCTCGTCAGGGCAAGCCGATGCCTAAAATCGTAATGGAAGGTGACGTCGCCAAAGTTTCTGTTGGTGGTCGGGTAATCGAACTTCGATTCGTCGATCCCCTGAAAGTAGCGGCAGAGTTAGATAAAAACGGTGTGCGTCCTGAACCATTGCGCCCCGGAGAGGTGGCAGAGCCTGGAGGTCGCCTGAACGCAGGTGATACCGCTCCCGTCGCTGTGAAAGTACCGAACCGACCAATGCCGGAACTTGACCCGGCCGTCCATATGTCTGCTGCTGAAGTTCCGGTTCCAATGCACCCGAAAGGCACCGGGGACAGTGGCGGTAAGAGTGTGCTCTCTTATGATCGAGCTGCTCCGGTTATATTGGCAGAGCCCGGTACACCGGGCAATCCTACGACTTACACTCGCGGTTATGCGGTGGCAGAGCCTAACGGAGGGGCAACTGTAATCCGATTTACAGAGACACCGCAAGACAGCCTTTTTGCTACCAGGCAAAAATTTCAGCAGGGCGACCAACACGTGCCCATCGCGCAGAGCGATGGCGTAGCGTATTTCTATGACAGCAAGGCTCGTACGGTTCTAAAAGTGACCAACACTCCTGAAGGACCAGTGGCAATCCGTGTGGAGAATTTCAGGCTTACAACACTAGCCGCCGGCGAAATGGGGCAACTTAAGCCTGCCATTAGAACGGAACCGGCATTAAAGGTGACGGTGGACGGGCAGTCCATGGAGATTGCAGGCGCCGGTCGTCGAGCGGTAGTCATAGGATCGGGAAGCAGGGCGGACATCCGCATACCCGGTCTTACCGGCGGCGTGATCATGACGACCGACGGCAAGGGCTTCTATGTTCGCTCCACTGGTGGTGCTCCGGTCGAAGTTGTTCATGCCGATGGTAGACGCACGACAGTTGCAGCAAATGAAACTGTTGCTTTGCGTTCGACCGACAAGCTCGTGATCGGCGGTAAAGAAGTGATACTGAAACCCGGTGAAAGTCACCGCTATTCAGTTTTGCCGCTGCGAGACATGGGAACGGAGAACCGTGGCGCTAAGCCTGTGGACATGGTTAAGACTCCCGCCGTTTCGGAAATTCCTCCAGGATTTGCCTATTGTGAGGATTTGCCGGGAACCCAGCGAGTTCGTCCTCGCGTTATAGATGCGGCGCGAGATCCCGTGCTTCAGCAATTTGAAGCCGATGCCATGGCAAAGTTTGCACATCTGAAAGGAAACGACGCTGCACTAATGCAGGCCATCACTGATTATGTGCATGAACGAATGACACCGCGAGTGGTGGACGAAGGTTACGGCGGTCAACCCGGTGTTCGCCAGGGCCGCGGCATGAACAACGTGGCCGGACGCGTCGACGGCAACAATGGCGCTCCGATTATGATGGGCGAACTGATTGCTCGACGGTCGGCCGTTTGCCTGGATCAGGCCATGATGGTCAAGTATCTTGCTCAAAAAATGGGAGTCAAGGCTGAGGTAACCACGGGAACATGGAACGGACAGCCTCACGCGTGGGTGACGCTGACGGGACCCGGTGGAAAACGAACCATTTACGATCCACGAAATAACAACCAGCTGTTTCACAACGAGCGGGCCGGGCTACCGCAGAACAGAGACTACCAGCCATTTGGACCGGACAATCCGAGAAGGGTTCAAGGACGAACATTCTCAGGCGACATGCCGACTGATTACTCCAGTATCAATAAGCAAATCGGCGAAGTTAAGGATTCTCTTGATGGACACGTGGCCGGTAAGAGAATCGAACCTGCTCAGCGTGAAGCCTTTATGTCTGCGTTGGGTGAGTCGTTAAAGACTGCTGATCCGCAGACGCTAAAGGCAATCGGTGACAAGTTGGGGCAACTGGCGAGCGCTCCGGATTTGCCTCAACGACTGGCTCAGTTAACTGAAGTGTTGAAGGATCCTCGTGCCGCTCGAATGGGACCGGCTATCGAAACGTTGCTCGATCCGAAGATGCCGCTGCGCAACTTGCAGTCCTTGTCCGAGTTTATGAAAACAGATGCGGCGAAGAACGCCTTCAATGCTGGCGATTCGCATGCGATGCAGCAGTTCAGGGACAACTTGAACAAGCTGGCGCACTCGCCCGAGTTACCGCAGCGATTGGAAATTGCGAAGCAACTCGAAGGCTTGTTCAAAGAAACTGCGGAGTTCCGAATGGATTTCGTATTGGATTCGAACATCTCAATTGCGAAATTGCAAGAATTCAAAACTGCTATGGAGAGCATGAACAAAGGAGATATGGTCTTTGCCTATCCTGAGGTAGTGCAGGCGCTTCGCGCTGCTCACCCTGAGGCGGCTCGCCACTTGGTTGAGAATCTGCCTGAGATGGTCAAGAAATTCACCAGTGCGGAGGACGCGGTAGATAAGCTAACCTCACTGCGGATGGTGGCAGAGTCTTGCCGTGATTTGAACGGACTGACGCAATTGCCTTTGTTGCTCGAACAAAAGGGTGTCCATCTCCAGGATCCCGCATACAAGGCTTTCGTCGACCGATCGATGCGGGCAGGATTGGAGCGAGTCCTCGCCGATCCTGCGAACCATTATATGTTCACCGCTGGCGGTGACGGTAGTTTTCAGCTCTTGCGGACGGTGTATGAAAAGCACGGTATGATCGCGGAGTTCAACCAAGCTGTACGCAACAGGTTCGAAAGCCAGATGAAGAACGGGCGTGAAATATCAGCTCAAGAAAAATCGTGGGTGTTTAAGAACCGCGAATCGTTAGGTGTTGATCAGCCGATGCTTGAGAGAGTAATGCGTTACGAAGCACCGGTGCCGAAAGTTCAGTTCTTACCCGGCGGCGAGAATATGACGCGAATTTTGTCGGAGCATGAGTCCTATAAGGGCAAATACACCGACTTTGAGCTCGCCGGCACCTCGAACAACGGCAATCACCTGGTAAAGTGCACGGATGCATCCGGGCGCACAAATTACATGATTGTTCAGAAGGGACCTTCCGGCGAGGCTGTTATCTTTCGGGTCATTGATCTGGAGGGCTCACCAATCAAGTCGGATCCCATGTTTGTGAAACATTTGGCGGATCTAGATCCTCAGGTACTGAAACAAATGGCTTCGGGGTTGTACGGAGACGGCAGTGTTCGCCGTCCTCATCTTGACTTGAGTGTTGAAGTGGAGCGCACCGGCTCAACGGGTAAGGCTGAGACCGATAGCGTACGAGGATTCGGCATGTCCTGGCGTGTCGGAGGCGGTCTGAATCGGACGCTAATGGTTGTTTCGACCGACGCCAACGGCAAACCGGTTATTGTGGTCGTAAGCCGTTGCTCTACCAAAGCTGCCGCCGAAGTCGACGGCTCCTACAAAGCGACGCCGCTACAGTTGGCCTCATGGAAACAAGCTTTGGCGGACGCAGCGCGACCCGGTTGGGCCTATAAACCGAAGTAACGGGCTCGACTATAAACCATCCAATTTGTTCAGAGGTGAGTGGACAAGCCCCAGTGGCAAGACCGGCTACTACAACGGCGCACAGATGGATTGAATATTCCTAATTACTCAGTGAGGGGCGTAGCCAGTGGAACTCGTCCGACTAAGCGAACAGCATCATAAACCGCGACGCGACAGAGGCATTTATTCGATGAAA